>CAYQTA010000094.1:0-166204 GCA_964420365.1 uncultured Acidobacteriota bacterium
AGGGGCTGAATCTGCAAGGCCCCCACAGCCAGGGTCCCCCAGTGCAAGGAATCCGGCCCCGCCGGCCCCGAGACTTGCATTCTCGGGCCCTGGACCGCGCTTTCCTTGCACCAGGCGGCCCACGACTCGGCCGGCTTGCACCAGGGGCGTCTCGATGCTTCTCAGTGCGACGAGGTCGCAGCAGCCACTCCGGTTCGGTGGGAAGGACCGGAGACAGGCGATGCTTCCCCGTGCGCGAGACCGCACCAGCCGTTCAGGCTCGGCGCGAACTGGCGGCGGCAGGTGATGCTTCCCGGGACGTGGTCGCTGCAATCGTTCGGGGTCAGCGCGAAGGACCAGCGGCAGGCTACGCTCCCGGTGCGACGAGATCGGACGAGCGGCGAGCGCCCCACCGTCCAACCCCGTGCCTGGCCGACGGGGCTCACACGCGGACGACCCGGGGCCCCAGGTGGCCGACCCGGGCCCGCCGCGCGGACGACCTGCGCCCTCCGGTACCTTTCATGGTGTAGCGAAGCTTTCAGGAGGCAAACGCGCGCCGAAAGCCAACTGTCCAGGATCATGCGAAAAAGTTCGAAACGGGTTGCGGTGCCGCTCGGGGCACCCGTCGCCGACGCGGTTGGCGAGGCTGCCTGAAAGCTTCGCTACACCACGGGCCGGGTTGGCATCCCGGCCGGCGCCCGCTAGAATCCCGCCGCCGGTCGTCCGGGACCGGCCCGGGAGCCAGAGTAGCTCAGCGGCAGAGCAGCTGATTCGTAATCAGCAGGTCGCCGGTTCGATCCCGGCCTCTGGCTCCAGTTTTCCTCGCGCCACAACCCACCACCGAATCAACATCAACGAGCACTCGGCGCCGTGCTCCCGGGTCTACCCGGCCTCCGCCGGACGGGCTTGCACTCGACGTCCCGGTCGAGGAAATCGGGGATCGGAGGGAAACCACCATGCCGTGGTACAACTGGGGGCGAGCGTCGCGGCGATGGAGGACGCGGTGATGGGCGAAGAGAGCAAGAAGCAGGGATGCGTGCAGCCGGCGAAGGGGCCGCTGGTGGGGCCCGGGGCCGGCGACAACGCGGAGGCCGGCGGGGCCGGCGGAGACGAGGCCGCGCGCGCGGGCGCGGCGGAGGAGGCGGCGATGGTGACGGCAAGGGTCGGGCGCGAGGCCATCGACTTCGAGGCGAACGCGTACGTGGAGGGCGAGGGGTTCCGCACGGTGAAACTCTCCGACTACCGGGGCAGGTGGATCGTCCTCTGCTTCTACCCGGGCGACTTCACCTTCGTCTGACCGACCGAGCTGGCGGCGGTCGCCGCCATTCATGACCAGTTGACGGCCCTCGACGTCCAGGTGCTCGCGGTCAGCGTCGACAGCCACTTCGTTCACAAGATCTGGCAGGAGGAGGAGCTCTCGAAGATGGTCGACGGGGGCGTCCCCTTCCCGATGCTGTCCGACGCGGGCGGCCGGATCGGTCGCGCCTACGGCGTGTACGACGAGGCGGCCGGCGTCGACATCCGCGGGCGCTTCATCATCGACCCGGACTTCGTGATCCGGGCGTCGGAGATCCTGACGCCGGAGGTCGGGCGCAACCCGGTGGAGCTGCTGCGGCAGGTGAAGGCGTTCCGGCACGTCGTCGCCACCGGGGAGGTGACGCCCTCCGGCTGGGAGCCGGGCCGGCCGACCCTCGTCCCCGGCCCCGACCTCGTCGGCAGGGTCTGGCAGGCCTGGAAGCCCTGACGGGCAGGGGGGAACCGGCCCCCCGGAACGCTCCGCGCAGGCTTCCCGGGACCGGGTTCTCCCTTCGCCGGCGGCGGAGAAAAAGGGCGGCTTCTCCCCTGCCGGGGGCTTGACCCCGGCGGAAAATGTCGTATCATTAGTGGTGCGCCGATTTGATCGTCAGCTTGCGGGCGCGTTAGAAGTGCGGCTAAAGCGACGAGACGGAATCCGCTCCCCGGAATCGCTCGTCCCGGCGCCGCGCGCCGGGTTTTCTGCGTTCCGGGGACGGAGGAAGGAAACATCGCCGATTTGATCTGACAGCTTGCAGGGCGATTCACAAGTACTGCTAAAGCGTCAGCCGGCCTCCGCTTCCCCCGGGGCCCGCTGATCGCCGCGGACGGGGGAAGGAGGAGGCACGATGGCAACGCGTTCTCGCGGGCGCATCCACCTGCTGCGCCGTCTCGGGCTCTACGGTCTCGACCACCTCGACGTCGTCGTCCTGGCGGCGCTCGCCGACGAGCGTCCGCTCCTGCTGGTCGGCCCCCACGGGACGGCGAAGTCCGAGCTGCTCAACTCGCTGGCGCGGGAGCTCGGGCTCCGGCACCGCCACTACAACGCCAGCCTGCTCAGCTTCGACGACCTGGTCGGCTACCCGGTGCCCGACCGGGAGACCGGCCGGATGGAGTTCCTCGAGACCCCCGCCGCGATCTGGGGCGCGCAGTCGGTCTTCCTCGACGAGATCTCGCGCTGCCGCCCCGAGACGGCGAACAAGCTCTTCTCGATCGTCCACGAGGCCCGGGTCCAGGGGCTCGAGCTTCCCGACCTGCGCTACCGCTGGGCCGCGATGAACCCGCCCGTCACCGACGAGGACGACGATGGCGGGGACGCCCCCCCGGACGACCCGTACCTGGGGTCGGTTCCCCTCGACCCGGCGCTGGCCGACCGCTTCGCGTGGGTGGTCGAGGTTCCCTCGCTGACCGACCTGTCGGTGGCGGCCCGGCGCGACGTGATCGCGCGGGGCGGCGAGCGGTCCCCGCGGGGTCCCGGCCTCGTCCGGCTCGTGGAGGAGACCCGCGCGGCCTTCGCCGGCCTCGGCGCGGCCGAGCGGAGCTGGGCGGTCTCCCTCGTCGAGGCGGTGATCGATCCGCTCCGGGAGGCGAACCTGCCGATCTCCGGCCGGCGCGCGGTCTTCCTGCGGGACTCGATCCTCTGGGCCCTCGCGGCGGGTCGCACGCTCCGCGCCCGCACGTCCCTGGCGGACGCGGCGATGGTCGCCCTCACCCATGGCCTGCCCCAGCGGGCCCAGGGGCGGAAGATCCGCCCCGCGGTGATCCGGGCGATCCACCGCTCGGCGGTCGAGGTCGCCGGCGAGCCGGGCGACTCGCTCCTCCGGGCGATCCGGGCGGAGAAGGACCCGGTCCGGCGGATCGCCCTCGCCCTCGAGGCGCCCCCGACCGCCCTCGACCGGGGGACGGTCTCCCGGCTGGTCAGCGACGCCCTCGCCGGCCTCCCGAAGCCGCGGCGGTGGGCGCTGTCGCTGCTTCTCCTGCGCCATCCCGGGGTCCGGCGCCTCGACGCGCCCACCCTCGAGCTCCTCGCCCAGCCGATGGAGAAGCTCGCCGCGCTGGGGTCGGAGCGAGAGCTCAACGTCCGGGCCAACTCGTCCCGTTCCCGCACCTGGAACGACGTGCTCGCGGCGATCGGCGACCTCGAGGCGGAAGGCGACCCCGATGCCGACCTGGTGGGCAACCTCCTCTACGCCCTGTTCGCGATCGAGGAGGAGACGTTCGAGCCCGCACGGGTGATCGCCGCCTTCCGCGAGTGGCGGGACCTCCTCGAGAGCGGCGAGGCGAGGAACGCGGCATGAACGCCCGGAGCGAGGAGCAGCGCGGCGCGCGGCAGCTCCACAACATGTCGGCGCCGCCCCGGATGACGATCGTCATCCGCCCGCTCTCCCCACCCGCGGACCGCGCGGTGCCTCCCCGGCCGCGGGCCATCGGCTCGGTCGACTTCGCGGCGATCTACCGGCGCGGGGCGGCCGCCGGGAGATGGCGCCGGTCGGCCGACCCCCTGGAGCGGCTGGCCCTGGTCGCGGAGGCCGTGGCGGGAATCGCCTCCCCCCGGCGTCGACACCGCCCCCTCGAGGAGGAGATCGTCGACCGGATCGCCCGCGCCGCCGCTCACCTCGACCCCGTCGAGCTGGGGCTGCCGGCGGTCGCCGTCCTCGCCCGCCGCGGAACGGCGGACGACTCCCGCCCGGTGGAGGACCCGCGGGTGGCGGTCTGCCTGCTCACGCGCCTCTCCGGCGCGCTGTTCGTCGCCCGCCGACGGCCCCACGCGCCTCCAAGGCACCTGCTCGAGCGGCCGGCGGCCTTCGTCGCCATGGAGACCCGCCATGTCCACGCCTGACGCCCTCCGCGAGCGCGTCCTCGCGGCCCTGCCGGTGACCCACGAGATCTACTCGCGGGTCCTCGGCCTGCTCGACATCGAGCCGACCCGGGAGATCCCGTCCGCCGCCGTCACCCTCGGCAACCGCTCCGTCCTCCGGATCAACCCGGACTTCGTCGAGCGGCACTGCCGGACGGACGCCGCCCTGGCGATGCTCGTTCTCCACGAGCTGATGCACGTCCTGCTCGGGCACACCCGGCTCTACCCCCTGGTCGGCCAGGCGAGGAACATCGCCTTCGACGCGGTGATCAACGCGGACCTCTGCCGCCTCTTCCCGTCGCCGGAGCACACCGCCCTCTTTCGCGAGATCTACGACGAGAGCCGCCTCCCCGAGGCCCTCCTCCGGCCGCCCCGCGGCTGGAGCTCGGGCAGGCCGGAGTGGATCCTGCCCGGCCGGGCCGGCGAGGTGCACCGGGCGCTCTACGAGGGGGAAGGCGTGACGACGGGAGAACTCCTGCGGCTCGTCGAGGAGTACCTCGCCGGCGACGAGGCCGCCGGGAGCGCGCCCCCGGAACGGCGGGACGCCCCCGCCGACGCGCGTCCCGACGGGAGCGCCGGCCCGGAACAGGAAGAGGGCGATCGGACGGCCGGCGGCAACGGCCGGGCCGCCGGGGACGTCCGTCCCGTCGACCCGGACCGGCTCCTCGGCAACCACCGGGACGAGCCCGGCACGCCGCCCCCCGACGTCCTCCGGGAGATCCGCGAGATCGTCGCGCGCTGGCCCCGGGAGAAGCTCCGCTCGGGCCGGGACCTGGGCGGGGCCCGAGAAGCGCATCGCATCCGGCTCGCGCCGTCCGCCCCCGCCCGGGCCGTCGCGACCCTGCGCCGCGCGATCCTGTCGGTCGCCCGGGAAGCGGACGCCCTCTCCCGGGCGCGTCGGCCCGGGACGGAGGAACGGTCCGCCCTCCTGCCCTGGCGCTCGCGCCGGGACCGGCGGGGACTCGTCCTCGAGGCGGCGGGGCGGGAGCCGGCGCTCTGGACCGCGCCCCTGGCTTCCCGGGGCTCCACCCGGCTCTCCCGCACCCACGTCTACGTGGACGTCTCCGGAAGCATGTTCGAGGTCCTGCCCCTGCTGTACCGGGCGCTCCTGCCCCTCGCCCCCCTGCTCGAGCCGCGCGTGTTTCTCTTCAGCACCGTGGTGCACGAGGCCCCCCTCCGGGCCCTGCGCCGCGGGGACTTCCTCTCGACCGGCGGCACGGAGATCGCCTGCGTCACGGCCCACGCGCTCGAACACCGGGTCGACGGCGCGGTGATCGTCACCGACGGCTGGGTCGGTGACGTCCCCGAGGAGCACCGGGCGAGGCTTCGGCGGCGACGGCTGGCCGCCGTGGTCACGGCCTCGGGGGACCCGTCATTCGCCCGCCAGCTGAACGCCCGCGCCTTCATCCTGCCACCCCTCTCCTGAACCGGGGCACACCCCGTGGAGGAATCGCCATGAAGTCCGTTCCCACCGTCCGCGAGAGCGCCGAGCACGTGTTGCCGGGCCATCCCGACAAGATCTGTGACGCCGCCGTCGACGCGATCGTCGAGGCGGTCCGCCGGACCGACCCGGGCGGCCAGTGCGGCCTCGAGGCCGCGTGCATCTTCGACTCGTTCTTCCTGACCGGCAGGATCGCGGCGGACCCCGCGACTCTCCAGTCCCTCGACCTCGAGGCGATCATCCGGGAGGCATGGGAGAGCGCCGGCTACGGCACCGACGCCGCCGGGTACACCTGGGGCCCGGTCGCGGACGACCTGCGGATCGCGACGCGCCTCTGCTTCGGGCCGTTCGAGCCCGGCGAGCGGGAAAACCGCCACCGGGCCGACGACCAGGCGATCTGCGTCGGATGGGCGTCCGACGATTCCACCACCGGGCACCTGCCGCCGGCGGTCCACCTGGCCCGCCGGATCGCCCGGCGGCTCCACGAGCTCCGCGAGGAGGAAGGCCCCGGGGAGCTCGGCCCCGACGGCAAGGTGCTCGTCGAGGTCGAGCGGGGCCCCCGCGGCTGGACGCCCCTCCACGTCACGATCTCCCTGCACCACCACGAGAGGAGCGACTGGCTCCTGCTCCGCCGGATCGCGGAGCGGGCGGTGGAGGAATGCACCGCGGGGATGCCGACGCCGGAGATCCTCCTGAACGGCGCCGGGACGTTTCTCGCCGGCGGGCCCAACGGGGACAACGGCCTTTCCGGGAAGAAGCTGGTGGTCGACGCCTACGGGGCGGGCGTCCCGATCGGTGGCGGCGCCTGGTCCGGCAAGGACCTGCGCAAGGTCGACCGGCTGGGCGGGATGCTGGCCCGGGAGCTGGCCCTCCGGGCCGTCCACGCCGGGCTCGCCGGCGAGGCCCGGGTCTCCCTGCTCTACAGCCCCGGGGGCGAGTCTCCCGAGCGCGTGGAGCCCGTCCTCGACGGGGTCTTCGTCGCGCCCGACGAGTTTCTCGCCCGCCTGGGGAACCCGCCCCTCGACAACCGGGGAACCTGGCAGCGCTACCGCGAGTGCCCGATCCCCCTGCCGGACCTGGCCCGCTGGGGCCACCAGCAGCCGGGCACTCCCTGGGAGGTCCGTCCCGGCCGGTGATCAGGAGACCCCGGCGCGGCGGTTCTCGAGCCGGCGGCCGTAGGTCAGTGACCGCCAGGCCCACTCGGCGGGGCCGAAGCGATAGCGGCGCAGCCACGGACGGCTCCATGCGACCTGGACCGCCAGCAGCGCCCCGGCCACCGCGACCGCGCCCGCGAGGCCGGCCCGGGTGTCGAGACCGAGGCCGATCCCGTAGAAGACGACGATGCAGGCCACCGTCTGGGCCAGGTAGTTCGAGAGCGCCATCCGGCCGACCGGGGCCAGCCGCCGCGAGATCCACCCGTCGCTGCCGCCCGCGGCGACGAGGCGCGCGACCACCGCCATGTAGAAGAACGCGAGCCCCAGCTGCCCGATGCCGAGGACGACCTTGTAGCGGAAGGTGTTCCAGGGGTCCGGCGGGAACGTCGTCATGCTCCCGTCCGCCCGGAGCGCGAGGAACGTGCCGGCGGCGCCGACGGCGAGGGCGCCCAGGAGCAGGCGCGCGGACCCCGGCCGGCGGGTGAAGAAATCCTTCGCGGCGAGCCAGTAGCCGAGGAGGAACAGGCCCGCGGTGGTCGTGAACGACCCCGACGGGATCTTCGCGAGCCACTTCCAGGCGAGGTGGTGGAGGTTCATGCGGAAGATCCGCCACGGGCTGTTCGACCGGTACGCCTCGACGACCGCGGCCGGCGCCACGTCCGGGAAGGTGACGTGCGCCGTCTCCACCCCCGCCGACCGCGCGAACGGCGCATGCCCGCCGGCCGTCCAGAGAAAGAACGCCACGTCGGTCAGGACGAAGAAGAACACGAGCGCGACGGCGACCCAGGGCTGCCGGCGGAGCGGAACCCGTCGGAGCCCCAGCAGGACGAACCCGGCCAGCGCGTACATCAGCAGGATGTCGCCGGACCAGGCCAGGCTGTGCAGGACACCGATCGCCAGCAGCACGAGGAGCCGGCGGCGGTAGACCGCGCCGAACGAACCGTCGCCGGCATGGCGGCTGAACTGCAGGAAGCAGCCCGCTCCGAAGAGGATCGCGAAGATCCGGTAGAACTTTCCCTTGACCAGGACCTCGATCAGCCCGTTGACGATCCCGTCCAGCCGGAACGTCCCGAGAAGGGCCAGCTCGCCGAGCGGCGCGTAGTCGTAGCCGCTGAAGGAGCGCACGTTGTCGAAGAGGATGCCGAGGAGCGCGAACCCGCGGAGCACGTCGACGAGGACGATCCGCTCGCCGGGTCGCGCCGGGCGATACGCGGTGGCCATGGCCCGTTCCTTCCGGTGGGAGGCCGGGGAACGGAGACCGCGCGGCCGCCGGACCGCGGCCTGATCCTGGCCCAGCCTACGCCCCTCCCCCCGGGAGGTGTCAACGGGGGGTCGGTCCGCCCGGCCCCGGGGTTCCCGCCGGGAACGTCTCCCCCGGGACGGGGCCCCCGTTCCCGGCGCCCCGCGAGCGCCGTGTATCATGCGGGCGATGACGAACGGCACGAGGCGGGACGGGACGGCCGCGGGGCCCGCCCCGGCGGGCACCGGGAGGAAGCGGGGCGGCGGCGCGCCGGCGCTGCTGCTGGCGGCGTCGTTCGTCGTCGTGGTCGCCGGCCTCCGGGCCGCGGCGGACCTGCTGCTGCCCGTCCTGGCCGCGCTGTTCCTCTCGATCCTCTCCCTCCCGCTCCTCGCCTGGTTCCGGCGGCGACGGCTCCCCTCTCCCCTCGCCGTCCTGCTGACCATGCTGGTGGCGATCCTGGTGATCGGGGGGATCGCCGGCCTGATCGGCGGTTCGATCGGCCAGTTCGTCGGCGCGGCGCCCCTCTACCAGGAGCGGCTGAACGCCCTGGCCGGCCGGTTCGCCGCCTGGCTCCAGGGGCACGGCCTCGACACCTCGCGGATCTTCGACCCGGGGCACTTCGACGCCGGCATGGTGATGAACTTCATCAGCCGGACCCTGAACGGCATCGTCTCGCTCCTCTCGAACGCCGTGCTGGTCCTGTTGACGATGGCGTTCATCCTGGCCGAGGCGGTCGGGTTCCCCGAGAAGATCACGACGGCCTTCGGATCGGATCCCACCATCGCGGCACGCACCCAGCGGATCGTCCGCGAGGTCCAGCGGTACCTGGCGATGAAGACGGTCGTCAGCCTCGCGACCGGTACGCTGATCGCCGCCTGGCTGGCCGTTCTCGGGGTCGATTTCGCGCTCCTGTGGGGCCTGGTCGCCTTCCTGTTCAACTACATCCCGAACCTCGGATCGATTCTCGCCGGCATCCCCGCCGTGCTGCTGTCCCTCGTCCAGTTCGGGCTGGGCCGGACGATCGCCGTGATCGCCGGCTACGTCGTCGTCAACTTCGTGCTCGGCAACCTGGTCGAGCCCTGGCTGCTGGGCCGGCGTCTCGGGCTCTCGACCCTGGTCGTCTTCCTCTCGCTGCTCTTCTGGGGCTGGGTGTGGGGCCCGGTGGGGATGCTGCTCTCCGTTCCGCTGACCGTGATCGTCAAGATCATGCTGGAGAACACCGAGGACCTGCGCTGGGTGGCGGTGCTGCTCGACGCGGCGCCGGCGGCCCGCGCGGAGGAGAAGGCCGCCCGATGAGAAGCCGCGTCCCGCTGGCCACCGCGGTCCTCCTGCTGGTCCCGGCACTCGCCTGTGCCGGGCAGGGAGGAGAAACGACGATGACCGCGAGCTTCCGCATCACCAGCCCCGCTTTCGCGGACGGCGCGGAGATCCCGGCGAAGTACACCTGCGAGGGCCCGGACGTCTCCCCGCCCCTCGCGTGGGAGGGCCTCCCGGAGGGCACCCGGGCCCTCGCCCTCGTGGTCGACGACCCGGACGCGCCCGACCCCGCCGCCCCGCGGATGACCTGGGTCCACTGGGTGCTCTGGGACATCCCGGTCGACGCTACGGGTCTCCCCGAGGGTGCCGGCAACGCGGGCGGCAAGCTCCCCCGGGGCACCCGCGTCGGGCTGAACGACTGGAAGCGCCCGGGCTGGGGCGGCCCCTGCCCGCCGATCGGTCGGCACCGGTACTTCTTCAAGCTCTACGCCCTGGACGCTCCCCTCGGCGAGCTGGCCGACCCGACGAAAGCGGGCCTTCTCCGGGCGATGGAGGGACACGTTCTCGGCGAGGCCCGGCTCGTCGGAACCTACCGGAAGAGGGGGCGCTAGGCGGGGCCGCGGGGCGCCGCGTCGCCGGAAAGAGCCGCGGCTAGTGGTCCCGGAGGGTCTCGCCGTTCCCCCGCGGACGCGGCGGGGGAACGGGCGCCGCCGCCGGGGGCGCCGCCCCCGGGAAGAACCGGGAGAACTTCTGCTCGATCTCGAGGGCCCGCCGGGCGTTCCGCTCGGCGATGCGCAGCTTCTTCAGCTCGACCTCGAGGCGCCGGATCTCGTCGTCCTTCTCCTGGAGCTCCAGCTCCATCTGCCGGAGGCGTGCCTTGAGCTGCCCGATCTCCCGGGCGTGCCGGTCGCGGATACGGGCCAGCTCTTCCGCTGCGCGCCGGGCCTCGGCGGCGCGGCGGTCGGCCTCCTGGCGGATCTCGTAGAGCTGCTGCCCGCTCATCCGCATCATCCCGTACTGGACGAGCAGGTGCTCGTGCTTCATCAGCAGCTCCCGGTAGAGGATGCCCGGGACCATGTCGTGGGACCCGCCCGGCGGGGCGATGGAACCGGCCGCCTGGGACGCCGGCGCGAGCGCCGTCCCGGCCGCCGGCTTCTCCTCGCGGAGCTGCAGGCCCGCGGCCTTGAGGTCGTGCTCGTCGACGACGTACTCGGGCCCGTAACGGCCCGGGATCAGCCGCGCCCGAAGACGACCCGCCTTGATGTACCGGCGAAGGGTCGTGGCGGAGAGGCCGGTGCGCTCGGCAGCCTGGCGCAGGGTCATCAAGTCGGTGCCCACTCCCGGCGGATCCGTGACCTTCACCCCTCGGTTCCTCCTCGCCCTTCCCTTGGCGGACGTCGCGGACCGGTGCGACGGTTGCGCATGGTTTACCACGACATGCCGCGAACGATCAAGGCTTGACGCGTGCATCGAAGCGCGCCACGTCCTCGGCGCTGCCGAGGACGAGCGGGGTGCGATCGTGGAGCGCCCCCGGCTCCAGCTCGAGGATGCGCCTCGTCCCGTCGGTCGCGGCGCCCCCGGCCTGCTCGAAGAGGAACGCGAGGGGGCCCGCCTCGTAGAGCAGGCGCAGCTTTCCCCGGGGGTGCCGCTCGTCCGCCGGGTAGACGAAGAGGCCGCCCTCGAGCAGCGTGCGATGAGCGTCGGCGACGAGGGACCCGACGTACCGGAGCGAGCGGCCGGGCTCGTCGAGGAACGCGTCCACCGCCTCCCTCGTCGGCTCGTCCCAGCGGTCGCGGTTGCCGACGTTCACCGAGATCGTCCTGCCGTGCCGGGGCACCCGGATGTCCGGGTGGGAAAGCAGGAACTCGCCCAGCGTCGGGTCCAGGGTGAACCCGTGGACGCCGCGGCCGGTGGTGTAGGCGAAGATCGTGCTCGAGCCGTAGACGGCATACCCGGCCGCCACGAGCTGCCCCGGCGACTGGAGCAGGTCCTCCGGGCCGCCCAGCCCGTCCCGGGCGCTCCTCCGCCGGTAGACGCCGAAGATCGTCCCGACCGACACGGCGACGCCGATGTTGGACGAGCCGTCGAGGGGATCGAAGACGACCGCGTAGTCGCCGGGTTCCGGGGACGACGGCAACCGGATCGGCACCGCCAGTTCCTCGGAAGCGAGGGCGCAGACCGAGCCGGTCCTGGTCAGGGTCCGGACCATCGTGTCGTCGGCGAAGTCGTCGAGCCGGGCGACCTCCTCCCCCTGGACGTTCCTCCGGCCGGCGAGGCCCAGGAGCTCGCCGAGGCCCGCCTGGTTGACCTCCCGGGAGATGATCTTCGTGGCCAGGGCGATCCCCTCCATCAGCGAGGTGAACGCCCCGGTGGCCCGGGGAAAGTCCCGCTGGGCACGGGTGATGTGCTCGATGAGGGTCATCGGTCGCGCTGCCATCGCGGCCTCCTCCGGGGGTCCGCCGGCCGATGCGGCCCGGGACCCCGGCGGGTATTCTTGCACGCGGCCGCCGGGAGCTCCTCCGGCGGGACCTGGTTTTCCCGTCCTTCGCGCGAATGCCGGGGCGGCGCCACGGGAGACGGAATGACCGACGAACGCACGACCCCCCAGCACTGGGCCGACCGGGCCGCGGAGCGGATCCTGGCCCGGGGCGACCGGCACGTCGTCGCCACCGGGATCAGCCCCTCCGGGCCGTTCCACGTCGGCCACCTGCGGGAGATCCTGACCGGCGACGCGATCGCCCGGGCACTCCGGGACCGGGGCGCCGAGGTGCGCCTGGTCTTCATCGTCGACAACCTGGACCCGCTGCGGAAGGTCTACCCGTTCCTCGATCCTTCCGTGTACGAGCCCCTCGTCGGCCGCTCCCTCTGCGAACTGCCCGCCCCGGGCGGCGAGGACGGAACCTACGACCGGCACTTCCTCGACCCGTTCCTGCGCGCCCTCGAGCGGCTCCGGGTCGACGTCGAGGTCCTGCCGGCCTCGGAGCTGTACGGCTCCGGCCGGATGGACGATGTCGTCTTCACCGCCCTCGAGCAGCGTGACCGGATCGCCGGGATCCTCGCCGAGGTCACCGGCAAGGAGGTCTCCCCCGACTGGTCTCCCTGGAACCCCCGTTGCCCCGCGTGCCGGCGCCTCGATCGGGGCCGGGTGCTGGGCTTCGACCGGGAGGCCGGCACGATCCGCTCGCGCTGCGAGGCGTGCGGCACCGAGGCGGAGCAGCCACCCCGGGAGGGAGGCAAGCTGACCTGGCGCGTGGACTGGCCTGCCCGCTGGAAGGCGGTCGGCGTGACGGTGGAGCCGTTCGGAAAGGACCACGCCTCCCGGGGCGGGAGCTGGGACACGGGCCGGCGGATCTCCCGCGAGGTGTTCGGCTGGCCCCCGCCGGAGACCGAGATCTACGAGTGGATCGCCCTCCAGGGAGGCGGCGACATGTCGTCCTCCCGGGGGAACGTCCTCTCGGTCGCCGAGCTGATCGAGATGGTTCCCCCGGAGGTGCTCCGGTACTTCGTCATCAAGGCCCGTCCTTCCCGCCGGATCGTCTTCGACCCGGGCCTTCCCCTCCTGCGCCTGGTCGACGAGGTGGACGACGCCTCCGCCCGCGGGCGGGACGACCGCGCCCTCGAGCTGTCGCGGGCCGCCGGTTTCCGCCCGGTGGGCGTGCCGTTCCACCACCTCGTGCTGGTCGCCCAGGTCGCCGGCTTCGACCCGGACCGGGTGATGGAGCTGCTTGCCCGGGGCGGCTACCGCGACCTGGACCGGGAGGCGATCGCCGAGCGGCTCGCGATGGCCCGGCGCTGGCTCGACCGGTTCGCGCCGGAGGACGTCCGGGTCGAGGTGCCGGACGAGCTCCCGCAGAAGGCCCGGGAGCTCTCCCCGGGACAGAAGGCGTTCCTCGACCGGTTGGCCGAGCGGCTGCCCGCCCTCTCCGGCGCCGGGGAGATCGGCGCGGTGATCCGCGAGCTGGCGAACGCGGAGGACGGTCCCGGCACGAGGGCCGCCTACCAGGCGATCTACGCGGCGCTCCTCGGGCGGGACCGGGGCCCGCGAGCGGCGGAGTTCATCGCCACCCTCGGGCCGGAGCGGGCCGCCGCCCGCTTCCGCGAGGCCGCCGCGGCCGGTGGCTCCCCGGGCCGGGCATAGGGCGGCCGGGGAACGCCGGGTCACGGGCCGCGCCCGGCTCGCGGCGAGGACGACGACGAACATGACGGACCCGTCCTTTCACCTGGTCTCGGACTTCGAGCCGACCGGCGACCAGCCCCGGGCGATCGAGGACCTGTCCCGCGGCCTCGCCGAGGGACGCCGGGACCAGGTGCTCCTGGGCGTCACCGGGTCCGGGAAGACGTTCACCATCGCCCACGTGATCGCCCGGGCGGCCGTCCCGACCCTGGTGATCGCCCACAACAAGACCCTCGCCGCCCAGCTCTACCAGGAGTTCCGCCGGTTCTTCCCGGAGAACGCCGTCGAGTACTTCGTCTCGTACTACGACTACTACCAGCCCGAGGCGTACATCCCCCAGTCGGACACCTACATCGAGAAGGAAGCGACGATCAACGAGGAGATCGAGCGGATGCGCCAGTCGGCGACCCGCTCCCTGCTCACCCGCCGGGACGTGATCATCGTCGCCTCGGTCTCCTGCATCTACGGCCTGGGCTCCCCGGAGGACTACGCGGCGATGACGGTGAAGGTCGTCCGCGGCGGGGAGGAGCCGCCGCGGAACGCCCTCCTCCGGCGCCTCGTCGAGATTCACTACGAGCGTACCGCCGGAGAGCTGCGCCCGGGCGCGTTCCGGGTGCGGGGGGACACCGTGGACGTCTGGCCGGCCTACGGCGACCGGGCCCTGCGGATCGAGTACTTCGGGGACGAGGTCGACCGGGTGCGGGAGATCGACCCGCTCCGGGCGAACACCCTCGCCGACCTGGACGAGGTGACGATCTTCCCCAACTCCCACTACGTGACGCCGCGCACCACCCTCGAGCGGGCGATCCGCTCGATCCGCGAGGAGCTCGACCACCGCCTCGCCGAGCTGCACGCGCAGGGGAAGGTCCTCGAGGCCCAGCGACTCGCCCAGCGGACGCTCTTCGACCTCGAGATGATGCAGGAGGTGGGGTACTGCCACGGCATCGAGAACTACTCCCGGCACCTGACCGGCCGGAAACCCGGCGATCCCCCGCCGACCCTGATGGACTACCTGCCGCCGGACGCCCTCGTCGTCATCGACGAGTCCCACCAGACGATCCCCCAGCTCAAGGCGATGTACCGGGGAGACCGGTCCCGCAAGGAGACGCTGGTCGAATGGGGCTTCCGGCTGCCGTCGGCCCTCGACAACCGCCCGCTCACGTTCGAGGAGTTCGAGGAGATCCGGCCCCGGACGATCTTCGTCTCGGCCACGCCCGGCCCGTACGAGCTGGGCCTCACCGGGGGCGAGTTCGTCGAGCAGGTGATCCGGCCGACCGGCCTGGTCGACCCGGAAGTCGTGGTTCGCCCCGTCGAGGGCCAGGTGGACGACCTGCTGCGTGAGGTCCGGGAGCGGGCGGCCCGGGGAGAACGGGTGCTGGTCACGACGCTGACCAAGCGGATGGCCGAGGAACTGACCGAGTACTACCGGGACGTCGGGGTCCGCGTCGAGTACCTGCACTCGGACGTCCACACCCTGGAGCGCGTGCGGATCCTGCGGGACCTGCGGGCCGGGAAGTTCGACGTGCTGGTCGGCGTGAACCTTCTCCGGGAGGGCCTGGACCTGCCGGAGGTGTCCCTGGTCGCGATCCTCGACGCCGACAAGGAGGGCTACCTGCGATCGGAAACGGCGCTGATCCAGACGATCGGGCGGGCTGCGCGCAACGTCCGGGGCACGGCGATCCTCTACGCCGATCGCCGAACGGAGGCGATCCGCCGGGCCCTCGCCGAGACGAACCGCCGCCGGGAAAAGCAGCTCGCCTGGAACGAGGCCCACGGGATCACGCCGGAGACGATCGTCAAGGCGATCGACGACGTCCTCGGCTCCGCCTGGGAGCGGGACTACGTCACCCTGCCGGGGACGACCCCCGAGGACGAGGAAGGGCCGCGCACCCTCGAGGAGATCGCGGCGGAGATCGAGCGCCTCGAGCGGGAGATGTTCGAGGCGGCCGCGGCCCTCGAGTTCGAGCGTGCCGCCGAGCTCCGCGACCGGGTCGCGGCGCTGCGGGAGCGCGAGAAGACCGCGCCGGCCTGAAACGTCGCTCCAGCCGTTGTCGTCAGGCGATGCGGGTCACGTCGGCCACGCGCTCCCCGACACCGGCTCCCTCGACGGCCACCTTCCGGAAGACCAGCAGCCGCCACAGCTTCAGCATGTTGACCTTCCGGTTCTCCTCGAGCTCGAGCCCCGGGATGCCGAGGATCGCCTCGACCGGCAGGTCCAGGCGGAAGCCGACGAAGTGGGTGAGCGGGGTCAGGCGCTTCTCGAGAAACGCGCCGAGGCGGTTCCGCGAGCCGAAGTGATTGACGATGACCACCTTGCCCCCCGGCCGACAGACCCGCGCCATCTCCTCGACGACCCGGCGCGGGTACGGAACGACCGACACGACGTACGGCGCGTAGACACCGTCGAACGTGTCGTCGGGAAACGCGAGGCGGGCGGCATCCATCCGGGCGAGGCCGACCCGCTTGCCCCCGTCTTCCCGGTCGGCCCGTTCGCGGGCCTCCCGGAGCATCGGCTGGGAGATGTCGATCCCGACCACCTCGGTCCCGGCCGGGTAGAGGGGCAGCGTGAGACCGGTTCCGACCCCGACCTCCAGCACCCGGCTCCCGGGGGCCAGCTCGAGCGCCCGGATCGCCTCGGCGCGCCCCTCGCGGAAGACGTGGTCGAACAGGTGGTCGTACACCCCCGCAAACCGGTCGTAGAACCTGCCGATCGCCGTCACGTTCATGCGTCGCTCCGTCCGGCATCGCCCTCCTCGGCGCCGCCCGCGAGCACGAGCAGGCGATCGAGGGAAGCGGGCCGCCCGATCACGATCAGGACCGACCCCGGCTGGATGACCTCCTCGGGCCGGGGGTTGAACACCTTCTCCCCGTCGGGCCGGAAGATGGCGGTGACGATGATATCAAGATCCCGGCGGATCGGGCTGTCCCGGAGGGAGACCCCCGCGAGGGGGGAGCCCTCGGTCACCGTCACCTCCTCGAGAACGACCTCGAGACCGGCTCCCCGGGCCACCTCCTCCAGGAAATCGACGACCCGGGGACGCAGCAGGACCCGGGCCATCACCAGCCCGCTCCGCTCGTACGGGTTGATCACCCGGTTCGCGCCCGCCTTGGTCAGCTTCGCCGCGCTGCGGTCCTCGGAGCAGCGGGCGACGATGAACAGGTCAGGCCGGAGAGAGCGGGCCGCAAGGACGGTGTAGATGTTCTCCGCGTCGGACCCGAGAACGGTGATCAGCCCGCGCGCCCGCTCGATCCCCGCCTGCCGGAGCACGTCGTCGTCGGTGGCGTCCCCGACGATCAGGGGCTCGTCTCCCGCGTCCTCCGACTCCTCGAGGGCGATCACCACGTAGGGAGCCCCCTGGCTGCGGAGCTCGTGGCAGATCGCCCGGCCGACCCGGCCGTAGCCGCAGATGATGTAGTGGTCGCGCATCCGCCTCGCCCTTCTCAGCACCCGGCGCCGCTTGAGCAGCCGCCCCTCGACCAGGACCTCGGCGAGGGAGCCGCTGACGTAGACCGCGATCCCGATCCCCCACAGGATGACCCCGATCGCGACGATCCGTCCCGCGGGCCCGAGGGGATGCACCTCGCCGTACCCGACCGTGGTCACCGAGATCACGGTCATGTAGAAGGCGTCGAACCAGGTCCACCCCTCGCCGCCGACCAGGCGGAAGAGGATCGTTCCCGCCGCCAGCAGCAGGACCAGCAGGGCGGAGGCCACCCCGAGGGGGCGGCGCATCGTCGCGGGAAGCAGGAGCTCGTTTCGCACCGCCGGGGATCCTAGCACGGGGCCCCGGGCCGGGCGCGGGGAACCTCCTTGGGCTACGATTCGGGGTCCCGGCCGGCCCCCGCCGGCCCCTCTCGGAGGACACCGTCATGCCGACTCCCGAAGAGGTCCGCGCACTCCTCTCCCGCATCCCCTACCCCGGCTGGTCCCGGGACATCGTCAGCCTCGGGCTCGTCCGGTCGGTGGAGGTGGACGGCGAGACCGCCCGCATCGCCCTCGAGACCACGGGGCGCGGCGCGGACGTGGTCGAACAGGTCCGGCGGGCGATCCGCGAGGCCCTTGCCGGGGCGGGGATCACCCGCGTCGAGTTCCGCTCCGTCGCGAAGGGGCCCGTCCCCCTGCCGACGGCGGGGACCCACCCGGCGGCCGGCGGCCGCGGAGCGACCCCCGGGGGGGCCGAGCCGGGCCCGGCGGCCCGCCCCGGCCCGCCCCCCACGGTCCAGCCGAAGGTGAAGCGGGTGCTGGGGGTCGCGTCCGGGAAGGGCGGCGTCGGCAAGAGCACCGTGGCCGTGAACCTGGCGGCCTCGCTCGCCCTGGCCGGCCGGAAGGTCGGTTTCCTCGACGCGGACATCTACGGACCGTCCGCCCCCCTGATGTTCGATCTCGAGGGAAAGAAGCCGGAGGAGCAGGACGAGAAGGGACGGCTCGTCCCCCTCGAGGCCCACGGCGTCCACGTGATGTCCGCCGGGTTCTTCCTCGAGCGGGACACCGCCCTGATCTGGCGCGGGCCCCTCGTGGCCGGCTTCGTCCGGCAGCTCATCACCGACGTCGCCTGGGACGGGCTCGACGACCTGGTGATCGACTTCCCGCCGGGGACGGGGGACGCCCAGCTCACGATCTCGCAGGCGCTGCAGATGGACGGCGTGCTGATCGTGACGACGCCCAACGACCTCGCGCTCGTCGACGCGGTCAAGGGCGTCACCATGTTCCGCAAGGTGGAGGTCCCGATCCTGGGGATCGTCGAGAACATGGCCTGGTTCGAGTGCCCGAACTGCGGCGAGCGGCACCGGATCTTCGGCGGCGGCGGACCGGAAGCGGCGGCGGAACGCCTGGGGACGCGGGTGATCGCCCGGATCCCGATCGACCCGGAGGTGGTCGCCGAGTCGGACCGCGGGATCCCCACCGTGATCTCCCGCCCGGACAGCCCGGCCGCCCGGGCGTACGCCGAGCTCGCGCGGGAGCTCCTCGCCGTGGAGGGGAAGGCATGATGCACGGCTTCCGCGTCGTCCTGCTCGCGGGCCTGGCCCTCGGGACGGGCTGCGCGACGCCGGGCCGGGCTTCCCTGCCCCCGGGAACCACCGCCCACGGCCAGGAGCTGCTGGGCGAGCGGCTGGCCGACTGCGAGCCGGCCGAGTGCCTGCGGATCGCCCGCGAGATCGCGTTCAGGGAGCGGCCGGAGGACGCGGAGTTCCTCGCGGCGGCGATGGAACGGGCGCTCCGGGACAAGGGAACCCTGAAGACCTGGCTCTACCGCAACTTCCCGGACCTGCCCCCGGCGGGCAGGGCGGAGGCGCTCCGGTTCCTCGACCGGAACTTCGACCTGCTGATCTCCGGGATGGACTTCCAGGCCGCGGAGATCGCCCGGATGGGCCTCTTCGACGACGACGCCCGCGTCCGCGCCGCCGCCGGTCTCCTCGTCACCCGCCACCGGTTCAACCGGTTCGCCAACACCCTGATCGACGCCGCGGAGATGCATCCCGAGCTGACGATCCCGGCCCTCGTCGGCATCGGCATCGACCACGATCCCCGGGCCGCGCGCTGGGTGGTGCGGCAGCTCTCGTCGCCGGACGAGGAGGTCCGAGCCGCCGCCCGCTGGGCCCTGCGCGCCATCGGCCCCCCCGCCGGCGTCGCGCTCCGCGAGGCCCTCGAGCGGGCGAAGGGGCCGGAAGACTGGGGCCCGATCCTCGACGGCTGGCTCCTGGTCCTGAGCGGCAAGGACAGCTCGGTCCTCTCCGCGTGGCTCGAGGAACACGGGGAGGCCGACCCGGAGCGGGCCGAGCGGGTTCGCCGGGCCCTTGCCGCCCTCGAGGTCTCCCGCTACCGGCCCGAGCGCGTGCCGAAGCCGGAGTGGACGCCGGCGGAGCAGTTCGCGGAGCCTACCCCGGCGCGCTGAGCCGCTCGCGGATCGTCCCGAGGGCCCGGGCCAGCGCCACGTCCTCCTGGGCGTAGCCGATCCTCACCCACCCGGGAGCCGTCTCCCCGAACGCCTCCCCGGGAACGACGACGATCCCGTCCTCCTCGAGGAGCCTCCGCGCGAACGCCCGTCCCCCTCCCTGCCGCGAGACGTCGACGAACGCGTAGAACGCTCCCTCGAGGGGTGCCCGCGGCGCGACGTCCCCCAGCAGGTCCTCGACGAGGTCCCGGCGGCGCCGAAAGCGGTCCCGGATCCGCGCCATTCCCTCCCGCCCGGCGGAGGAGAATGCCGCGCGGGCCGCCCGCTGGATCGGCGTCGCGGCGCAGGTCAGGACCGTCTGCTGCAGGGCGACGACCTTCGCCACCAGGTCCGGGTCCGGCGTGATCGCCCAGCCGACCCGCCACCCGGTGAGGGCGGCGCTCTTCGAGAGCCCGCCGCAGACGACGACCAGCGGGTCCGGTTCCGAGGGTGGCCCGGGGGCCGGCCCCTCTCCGAGCCAGTGGAGGTTCCGGTAGGTGTCGTCGAGGACGAGCACGAACCCGGCCCGGTGGGCCCCCTCCCGCAGCCGCTCGAGGGTCCCGGACGGCTCGACCGTGCCGGTCGGGTTGGACGGGGAGATCACGACGACCGCCCGGGTGCGCGGGCCGACCATGCGGAGGACCTCGTCCGGGTCGACGTGGAACCCGTTCTCCGGCCGCAGGGGGTACGGACGGGGGACCGCCCCCCACGCCCGGGCGGCCCGCTCCGCGCCCGGGAAGCCAGGGTCCGGTACGAGCACCTCGTCTCCCGGGTCGAGCAGGCACCCGAGCACGACGAACGTCGCCTGCTGGCATCCCACCGTCACCACGACGTGCTCGAACCCCGGCGCGAACCCCCCGTACTCCTCCGCGACCAGGCGCCGCAGCTCCCGGTCCCCGGCGGTCGGTCCGTAGCCGGAGGGTCCGTCCTTCGCGGCCCCGGCGAGGGCTTCCCGCAGGGCGTCCGGCGGGTCCAGGTCGGGCTGGCCGAGCCCGAGGTTGAGCGCCTCCGGCGGGGCGGACTCGAAGATCTCCCGGATCAGGGTGCGGCGCAGGTCCCGCACCCGGGCGGAGAGGCGGGGCTTCATCTGAGGGCTTCCTCCAGGGAGGCCCGGGCCGAGGTCCCCTCGTCCCGGTCCTTCACGATCAGCGCGCACGCGGCGGAAAGGCCGTGCTCCCGGGCGAAGGAGGAACCGACGGCGCGGACACCGGGCACGACGACGGCGTTTTCCGGGATCTCCAGGATCCCGTCCTCCCCGGCCCGGATCACGCGCTCACGGACGAGGTCGTAGACCGGGGTCGAGCGGGTCAGGACGACCCCGGCGGCCAGGACCGCGCCCCGCCGCACCCGGACGCCCTCGAGGACGGCAACGAGCCCCCCGAGGAAGGCACCGTCCTCCACGATCACCGGGAGGGCACCGGGAGGCTCGAGGACGCCTCCCACCTGGGCTCCGGCCGACACGTGGACGCCCCGGCCGACCTGGGCGCAGGACCCGACCAGGGCGTGGGAGTCGATCATCGTCCCCTCGTCCACCCGGGCGCCGACGTTGACGTAACACGGGGGCATCAGGACCGTGCCGGGAGCCAGGTACGCGCCCCGCCGAACCGCGCTTCCCCCGGGAACGAGCCGGACCCCCGGCATTCCATCGAGGAGCCGGGGAGGAAACAGGTCCTTGTCCCGGAACCCGAGCGGCCCGGCGGAGGGCAGGTCCACGACCTCCGCCACCCGGAACCCGAGGAGGATCCCGGTCTTCACCCAGGGATGGACCCGCCAGCCGTCCCCGTCGGGCTCCGCAGCCCGGATCGATCCGTCCTCGAGGCCGGCGAGAAGCTCCTCCACCGCCTCCCGGGCCGCCGCCCGGTCCAGGTCGTCTCCCGCCGCCGCCAGGGCCTCGATCCGGGCCGCGAGCTCGTCCCGAGCCACCCGGCTCATCGCGCGAGACCCGCCTCGGCGAGGGCCGCGCGCAGCTTCGCCCGGGTCGCCTCGGACGCGGGTGCGAGGGGGGGGCGCACCCCGTCGCCGCAGAGCCCGAGCAGGGCCAGGGCCGCCTTCGCCGGGACCGGGTTCGTCTCGGCGAACAGGGCCCGCGTGAGCGGCAGGAGGCGGTAGTGCTCTTCCCGTGCCCGGCCCACGTCGCCGGCGAGGGCCGCCTCGACCATCCGGACGGTGCCCCCGGGATCGACGTTCGAGAGAACGGAGATCACGCCGTCCGCCCCCATCAGGACCATCGCGCAGGTCAGCTCGTCCTCGCCGGAAAGGACCGCGAGGCCTTCCCGCCGCTCGCGGACGAGGGTCATCGCCTGGCCCAGGTTGCCGGAGGCCTCCTTGACCGCCGCGAGGCCCGGGTGGTCGGCGAGGGCGAGGATCTCGTCCGGGAGCGCGTTGCGGCCGGTGCGCCCGGGCACGTTGTAGAAGACGACCGGCAACCCTCCCTCGTCGAGCACGGCCCGGAAGTGGGCGGCGAGACCGGCGGGGTTCGGCTTGTTGTAGTACGGGGTGACGACCAGGGCGGCGTCGGCGCCGAGTTCCTTCGCCCGCCGGGTCCGCTCGATCGTCTGCCGCGTGTTGTTCGATCCGGTGCCCGGAACGACCGGGACCTTCCCGCCGGCGACCTCGACCGTCGTGCGGACGATCCACTCCCATTCCTCGAGGGTCATCGCGGGGGTCTCGCCGGTGGTCCCGCACGGCACGAGCCCGTGGACGCCGGCCGCGAGCTGCCGTTCCACCAGGGTCCGAAACGCCTCCCGGTCGATCTCGCCGGTGGGCGTGAAGGGGGTGACGAGGGCGGTGAAGACACCGCGCAGCGCAGGTCCGCTCATGGTTCCTCCTTCCCGGCGAGGAGGTCGTCGAGCATCTCCCCGATCGTGTGGGCGCCGCTGCGCCCGGCCAGCCACTCGGCAGCCCGGACGGCGCCCCGCGCGAAGATGCCGCGGTCTCTCGCCACGTGCACGATCTCGATCGACTCCCCGGGACCGTCCCACCCCACCCGGTGGGTCCCCGGGATCTCCCCGGCCCGCACCCAGCCGACCGGCACCAGGTCCGGCGGAGGCGGCGCGTCGTCCGGGGCGCACCCGAAACGCTCCTTGCGCGGGGTCCCGGCGACCACGAGCTCGGCGAGACGCCGGGCCGTCCCCGAGGGGGCATCCTTCTTCCGGGCGTGGTGCGCCTCGAACACCCAGGGGTCGAACCCGCCGACCCGCCCGAACCACGTGGCCGCCCGCTCGACCAGCCGGAACAGCACCTGGACCCCGAGGGCGTAGTTCGGCGCCCACAGGAACCCGGTGCCGACCCGCCCGGCGAGGGCGCGCATCTCCCCGAGGTGCTCCGCCCAGCCGGTCGTCCCGCTGACCGTGGGGATCCCGAGCTCGAGGAGGCGGGCCACGTTCCCCGGTGCCGCGTCCGGGACCGAGAACTCGATCGCGACGTCGACCTCGTCCCGCAGGTCGTCGGTGATCGCCGCGCGGTCCGCCCCCCCCGCCTCGGGGTCGATCCGTGCGACGACCCGGTGGCCCCGCTCGGCCGCCACGACCTCGATCGCCCGGCCCATCCGGCCGTAGCCCACCAGCGCCAGCCGCAGTCGCTCAGCGCTCATCACCTTCCTCCACGTTCACGAACCGCCCGTGCCATGCCCGGGCCAGCTCGTCGGCCCGGGCCCCACCCACGACCGCGCCGAGGGAGATCGCCCCCTCCCCCTGGACGACCCGCAGCACGCCATGCCCGGCCGCCAGGGACAGGGCGTCCCCCC
The DNA here is from genome assembly GCA_964420365.1 of uncultured Acidobacteriota bacterium. Classification (GTDB taxonomy): domain Bacteria; phylum Acidobacteriota; class Polarisedimenticolia; order J045; family J045; genus JAMOQA01. The sequence goes on from CAYQTA010000094.1 coordinate 23,074, forward strand.
ACAGGACCGGCCGATGGGCGAGCACCTCGCCGACCAGGGACACCAGGACCAGGTCCTCCCGGAAGCGGCACTCCCCGTCCCCGGCGAGGATCGCCTCCAGGGTCTCGGCAGCGCGGCCCGCCGGGACGAGCAGCTCGATGCCGAGGGGACCGGGCCAGGCGTGAACGAGTTCCACGCCATGCCCGGCGATCCGCTGGGAGAGGCGCTCGAGGAACCCGCGACGGCGGCGCCATCCCGGCGCCCGCAGCCGGACCAGGGTGAGTTCCCGGCGCAGGGCGACGGCGGCGGCCCGGGATCCCGGGACCTCCTGGCGGATCACGGTGCCGGGCCTGCCCGGGGCAAGGGAGTTCCGCACGTGGACCGGCACACCGCCCTGGATCGCCGGGTCGATCGACGCCGGGTGCAGCACCCGCGCCCCGAAGAACGCCAGCTCGCTCGCCTCGCGGAACGAGATCTCCGGGATCACCCGGGCCCCGGGAACGACCCGGGGGTCTCCCGACAGGAGCCCGTCCACGTCGGTCCAGATCTCCACCCGGTCCGCGCCCAGCGCCAGGCCGAGGATCGCCGCCGACAGGTCCGATCCGCCCCTCCCCAGCGTGGTCGGCACGCCTTCCGGGGTCCCGCCCAGGTAGCCGCCGAGCACCGGGACCATCCCGTCCTCGACGAGGGGGCGCACGCGCTCCGCGCAGCGGGCCCGGGTGGCGGCGACGTCCGGCCGCGCCGCCCCGAAGTGGTCGTCGGTGACGATCACCTCCCGGGCGTCGACGACCCGGCCCGCGATTCCCTCCCCGGCCAGGGCCGCGGCGAGCAGCTCCTGGGCGAGCAGCTCCCCGAACCCGAGGGCCGCGTCCGCCGACCGCGCCGTCGTGGTTCCGAGCAGGCGCATCCCCCGGAGCAGGACCCGCAGTTCCCGGCACAGTTCCTCGACGCGCCGCGCCAGCTCCGTGTCGCCGGGCGCCACCGCCCGCGCGACCTCGAGGTGGCGCTCCCGCAGCGCGGCGACGCCTTCCTCGATCCCCCCCCCGTGCAGCGCGGTCTCGAGGAGCCCGGCCAGGGCGTCGGTCACGCCGGCCATGGCCGAGGTGACCACGACGGGCCGGTTCCCCCGGGCCGCGGCGACGATCCCGGCGACCCGGCGCATCCCCTCCGTCCCGGCGACGGAGGTTCCACCGAACTTCATCACGATCACGGGCAGAGCCCCCGGGCCCGCAGCAGCTCGGCGAGCAGGAGGGTACCTCCCGCCGCGCCGCGCAGCGTGTTGTGACCCAGCGCCTCGAAGCGGATGCCGAGGACGGGGCAGGGACGGACCCGTCCCACGGTGATCGCCATCCCCCGCCCCGCGTCCCGGTCGAGCCGCGGCTGGGGCCGTCCCGGCACGTCGGTGACCAGGATCGGCGGGTCGGGCGCCGTCGGCAGCTCGCCGGTCACACCCTCCCGCCGGAACCCCGCCAGGGCCTCCGCCACATCGGCGGGCTCCGCCGGGCGGACGGTCTCCACGGAAACCGCCAGGAGGTGCCCGTCGCGGACGGGCACCCGGTGGGTCGCCGCCGACACGACCAGCTCGGCCTCCCGGAAACGCCCGCCCTCGAGGGAACCGAGGATCTTCCGCGGCTCGTGCTCGATCTTCTCCTCCTCGCCCGGGATCTCCGGCACGACGTTGTCGACCAGGTCGAGGGAGGGCACGCCGGGATAACCGGCGCCGGAGGCGGCCTGCAGGGTGGTGACCAGGACGCGGCGTACCCCCCAGCGCTCGTGGATCGGGGCGAGGGGCAGCACGAGGGCGATCACCGAGCAGTTCGGGTTCGTGACGATTCCGCCCTTCCCGCCCTGTTCCTCGAGGGCGGCCAGGTGGCCCGGGTTGACCTCGGGAACGACCAGGGGGACCCGCGGCGCCATCCGGTGCGTGCGGGCGTTGCTCACCACGAGGCGTCCGTCGGCGGCGAACCGGTGCTCCGCCTCCGCCGCGGCTGCGGCGTCCAGGGCGGAGAAGACCAGGGGGGCACGCACCCGGCGCGGATCGACCGGGAGTACGTCGAGCCCCGCCGCGCCCACCGGTACCGGGCCGGGAAGCTGCCAGCGAACCGCCTCGGCGTACCGCCGACCCGCGCTCCGGGCCGAGGCCGCCACCTCGACCAGTTCGAACCAGGGATGCTCGGAAAGGAGCGCGACCAGGCGCTGCCCGACGAGACCGGTGGCGCCGAGCACCGCGACCGGCGTCTTCGTGGTGCCTCCGTGTCCGTTCACGAGCCGCTCCTCGCCGCCGCGCGCCCCAGCGGGCCGGCGCCGGGCCCGGATGATAGCATCCGGCCCATGGCACGGTACGACGCGGTGATCTTCGACCTGGACGGGACCCTGGTCGATTCCTACGAGCCGATCACGGTCTCCCTCAACGCGGCCCGGGAACGCTTCGGCCTGCCCCCGGTCTCCGTCGAGCAGGTGCGGCGCGAGGTGGGCCACGGCCTCGAGGCGCTGGTCGCCCTCCACCTGGGGGACGATCGGGTGACGGAGGGCGTTCGGGTCTTCCGGGAGACCTATGCCCGGGTCTTCCGGGAGGGAATGCGCCCGATCCCGGGCGCCGTGGAGGCCGCCCGCGAGCTGGCGCGCCGGGGCCTCCGGCTCGCGGTCTGTTCCAACAAGCCGTCCCGGTTCGGCCGACCGATCCTCGAGGCGGTCGGCCTCGGGCCGGACGTGATCCCGGTGGTCCTCGGCCCGGAGGACGGGGTGCCGACGAAACCCGAACCGCCGATGCTGCGGCGGGCGATGGAACTCCTGGGCGTCTCCGCGGACCGGACGGTCTACGTGGGAGACATGCCCCTCGACGTGGAGTCCGCCCGGAGGGCGGGCGTGGACCACTTCCTGGTCCCCACCGGGAGCGCCACCCTCGAACAGCTCGTCGCCACGCCGGGGGCCCGGATCGTCCCGAACCATGACGAACTGGTAAGGCAGATCACGGACCCCTGGCCGGGGGCTTGACATCGGGTCCCAACGGCGGTTCACTGGTCGGTGACTGGTCACCCCGCAGCCTGAAAGGAGGCCGCCATGAAGACCAGCAGCACGTGGTGTCTCGCGATCCTCGGGATCGCCCTCCTGGCCGCGTCCCTGTCGGCGCTCGCGGATCCTCCCCCCGAGCAGCCGGCCATCCTCGACGTGGACGTGGACTTCGGGCCGGCGGGGTTCGCCCACTACGCGGTGATCGAGACCGTCGACCTCCACCGCAAGCCGCTGCCACCCAACCTGCCGATCGTCCAGCCGTTCGACCCCGACCAGGGGGGCGAGCAGCACGTCCAGGGCACGACGGCCCCGGTGACGGCGAGTGACGGGAAGGCCATGGGCGTCGCGTCCGCCGGGATCGGCGGGGGCGGCGGGATCCTCGCTTCCATGGCCAGCGCCGCGGACATGCCGCCGCGGCGGGTGGAGGCCCCCCAGCTCCGGAGCGAGCTGGAGGCGGTGCGCAGGGCCCTCGGGCTCTAGCCGGTCACCGCGCGGGGGAGACCGGGGCGCGGGCGGGGGCCCGCGCCCCATTTCCGTCTTCCGTCCTCGCTCCTCGGCGGCGGCGGGAACGCCAGCGAATCGACGAACCGATCAGCTTCCGCCACTCCCTGGCCAGGGAGCCGGCGACCCGCTCTCCCTGCTCCAGCACGAGCAGGAACGCCGACTCCCTCGCCGGCTCAGGGGGCAGCACCAGCCAGGCCGCCCGCCCGCTCCCCGGCCAGGTGGCCTGCAGCACGCGGGCCCCGCGGCGCTCCCGGACCAGGGTCCAGCCTCCCGGCGGGGCTCCCCCGAGACGGACCTCGGCGAGGCGTTGCCGGGACACCTCGTCCGCCCCGGGGGCGGGAGCGATTCGATCGATCCGGAGCGTGGCTCCCTCCCGCCCACGGGCGATCACCGGGAAGCCGTCCGCGGACGACGCGCGCATGCTCGCCCGGAATCCCCGGGGCAGCGCGACCTCGAGGGGGCCGGTGACCAGGATCCCTTCCCGTGGATCCGCGCGGTCGTCCCTCCGGCCGGTCGGCAGGAACCGGATGCGCCACCGGGCGGCCACGTCCACCGGGGGCCGGGGACCCGGGTTGTCGGGTGGCCTGAGCGTCACCGGGATCCACAGGAGGGAGAGACTCCGTTCGCCCTCCGCCACGGGCTCCTCGACCACGACGAGGTCGTTCCCCACCCGGACCCACGCGACGAACCAGGTTCCCCGGAACGCGGCCCCGGCGAAGCGCGCCACCCGGCCCGCCGTTCCCGTTCGCGCCGTGCGCAGCGCCGACCCCAGGTCGGCGGAGCCGAGGAAGCGGGCCTCGGGATCCTGCGACGGGACCATGCGGGCCGGCTCCCCCGCGGCGGCGGCGAGCCGTGCCCCCTCGCCGGGCCGCACGTCCACGTGGCCCGCCCAGCCCGGTCCTCCCAGGACGACGGCCCGGCCCTCCAGGTCGACGAAACGCCCGCGGAACCACAGCACGGTGAAGGGGCCGCAACGTTCGTCACGGAACGCGCCGGTAACGGGTCCGGCGACGATCCCGGGGGGCAGGTCGACGACCAGTCGCGACCCGGCAGGGAACGTCCGCCACGGGTCCTCCGCCTCCCGGAACGGCCGGAGGGGGCGCCAGGCGGCGGGATGGGGCCAGTGCCATGGCGACCCGTCGTCCGCCCGGCGCGCCCAGGCCACGACCCGGTCGGCAGGAACGAACTCGAGCCCTCCCAGGAGCTCCTCGACCGCCCGGCGTGCGTCGGCGCGTCCCTCCCGTCCGAGGCCCGCGTCGCCGGGAAGGACCAGGATGACGAGACCTGCCCGGCCCGGTCCCGGCGACAGGACCCTCGCCTCGAGCGTGTCCCGGCCGGAGGGCCCCAGGTCCGCCTCCAGCCGGACCAGCCGGCACCGGAGGGACGACCCGGCCTCTCCCGGGCAGGGTCCGGGCTCTCCCAGGGGAACGGCGGCCAGCTCGGCGAGCCGTGTCGCCAGCGAGGCGGCGACGTCTCCCCCCGGCGGCGGCGTCCAGGGCCAGAACGCCACCTGGGTGTCCCCGGGGAACCTCCGCAGCACGAGGCTCGGACGCCCGGGCCCCTCCCCCGGCCGGACGGCGATCCAGTCCCGGGGCAACGGGACCCGGCCGAACGGCGTCTCCACGACCGGGCGTTCCCCCGCGCCGAGCAGGCGCGGCAGTTCCCGGCGAACGACGCCCGGCGTCGCACCCCGCAGGAGCAGGACCTCGGCGATCCTCGCCAGCCCGTCGACCTGGTCCTCGCCCGCGAGCCCGGCCCGGGGCGCCGTGTCCCGGGCGATCCGGCGCGCGAGGGGAGCGACCTCCGCGAGGCGCCGCTCGAGCTCCGCGAGCCGGGCCCGGGAAGCCCCGTCCTGCAGGGTCGCGAGCAGCTCCCGGGCGACCCGGTGAAGCCCCGCGGAGACCAGGTCTTCCGCCGCCCGTCGGACGATGGTCGCCCGGTCCCCCCCCGCCTCGAGGGCCCGGAACTCGAGGAACGCGGCCAGGAGGGGGGCACCTTCCTCCCGCCGGAGGGCGGCCGCCCGCCGCCACGCCGCCGGATCGTCCTGGTGCGACGGGATCTCCGCCTCGGCCCGCTCCGCGGGCCCGAGCCGGTCCAGCTCGTCGGGACAGTCCAGGCGCGCGGCGAGGCGCAGGTTCGTCGCCGCCATCACCTCTCCCGGATCGAGGATCCGGGCGACCAGTGCCGCGAAGATCGCGTGGCGCCGCCGGCAGGTCTCGATGTCGGCGGCGGCCAGGTCGACCCACGCCGGAACCAGGTTGGGATCGTGCCGAAGGGCCGCGAGGAACCGCGCCCGGGCCTCCTCCGCCTTTCCCTCCCGGAGGAGCGCGATCCCTTCCCGGAGGGGTTCGATCGCCGCGACCCGGCCCGGCCGGGGACCCACCAGCCAGGGACAGGGCCGGGGCGCGGGCAGCTCCTGTGCCGGGGCCGGCACCCCGGCCCCGAGCAGCAGGGCGGCGACGATCGCGGCCCGGATCCTCAGGGGTCCTCCCTTCCCTCGAACGGCGCGCGGAGCCGCTCGAGGATGCGCTCCGCCACGGCCCCGGGGTCGCCGCTGGTGTCGAGGCGCAGCAGCTCGTCCGCCGCCAGCTCTGCCGGGGGTTCCTCCGACTCCCGCATCCGCCGCCAGACGTCCTCGTTCCCGTCGGACACGCCGGGCTCCCGCGCGCGCAGCCGTGCGAGCACGACGTCGTCCGGTGCCTCCAGCCGGACGAACACGAACGGCACTCCGTACTCCCGCGCCGTCCGCCGCAGTTCCTCCCGCTGCCAGCGAGCCGTGAACGTCCCGACGGCGAGGGCCGACTCGCCGGCATCCAGGCGCTCGCCCGCCTCCCGGGCGAGGGCCATGTACGTGGCCCGGGTCATCTCGGGCGTGTAGATCCCCTCGCCCGGGGCTGCCGGCGCCGGCAGCTCCGGGTCGAGCCCGGCCAGGTGCTTGCGGATCCGGTCCGTCTCGAGGGGGACGAGGCCCGCCCGCTGCCGGAGTTCCTCGGCCACCCGGGTCTTGCCGACCCCCGTCAGTCCACCGAGGGCGACCAGCGTCGGCGGATGGAGCCCCCTCGTCTTCGCCTCGGCGAGGGCGAACAGGGTCCTCGCCGCGCGCCCGCTCGCCTCCCGGACCGCCGGGGTGACCTCGTCGGCCGACGCGGTGAGGGCGGACACCTTGGCCCGGACCATCGCCCGGTAGGCCTGGTAGAACGGCAGGAGCGCCTCGAGGTGCCGGTCCTCCGCCTGCGCCAGGTACGCCCGGACGAACGCCCGGGCCAGGTCGGGTCGCCCCCGCCACTCGAGATCCATTGCCAGGAAGGCGACCTCGGAGGCCACGTCCCCGCAACGATAGGCCGGGGAGAACTCGATGCAGTCGTAGATCACCGGCCGGCCGCCCGGCAGGAGACAGATGTTCGGGGAATGGAGATCGCCGTGGCCGTCCCGGATCCGGCCGTGCCGGACCCGGTGCTCGAAGAGCCGGCCCCGGGTCTCGAGGAACCCCGCCGTGCGCCGCCGCATGGTCCCGTGGAGGTCCGGGTCGAAGAACGTCCCCCGGAACCCGTCGGTCTGGTCGAAGTTCTCGAGGGCGAGGCGTCCGGCCGCCTCCCGGGTGCCATGCTCGTCCACCCCGGGACCCGTTGCGGCCCGGGCATGGAAGGCCGCAACCTGCCGGCCGATCCGCTCCACGTCCCCGGCCTCGACCCCCCCCTCGGCGAGGAGCCGGTCCATCATCCGGTCCCGCGGCAACCGCACCATCGCGACCAGCAGCTCGTCCGCCTCGCCCGGTTCCTCGACCGGCTCCCCCACCTCGACGGCACCCCCTTCCCGGAACCGGACCGGCGAGAGGCCCAGGTAGACATCGGGAGCAAGCCGCCGGTTGAGGCGCAGCTCCTCCCGGGCGAAGTGGGCCCGCCGCTCCCGGGTGGAGAAGTCGAGGAACCCGAAATCGACGGGCTTCTTCAGCTTGTAGGCGCGGTCCCCCGCGAGGAAGACCGCGCTGATGTGAGTCTGCACGACCTCGGGCACGTCATCGCCGCTCCCCGGCAGCACCCCCGGCCGCGCCAGGGCCTCGATCAACCGCTCGATGTTCATCCCCTCTCCTCCCGGTGCGCCGAGGGCAACCCCTCGCCCACCGGCGGTTCGGCCAGGGCCCGCCGCACCGCGTCGACCACGGCGGGCACCAGTTCCCGCCGGGCGGCCATCAGGCCGTCCAGGTTCCGGGTCTCCCTCGTGTTGTACCGGATCGGCCTGCCGAGGGCGTCGCCGAAAAAACCCCCGGCCCCGCGCACGATCGCGTCGGCCGCGCAGGCATCCCAGTGGCGGGAGTGCCGCCCGAGCCCGACGTAGACGTCGGCATCGCCGCGGACGACGAGCACCGCCTTGCGCCCGACGGAACCGGAACGGATCACCCGCTCCGGGCGCAGGAGCTCCACGAGGCGCCGGGTTCGCGGGCCGGTGTGAGACCGGCTGATCGCGACCACGGGACCGGAGCGGCCCACCGGGGGACCGATCACCAGGCGGCGGCGATCCCCGGGACCGATCTCCCAGGCTCCCTCGCCGCGGGCCCCGATCACGGTCCGGTTCTCGAGGGGCAGGTGGATCACCCCCAGGACCGCCTCGCCGCGCACGGCCAACCCGATCATCACGGCGAACTCACCCTCGTGGCGGACGAACTCCTCGGTGCCATCCAGCGGATCGACGAGCCACAGGCGCTCGGCCGCGAGGCGCGCCAGGTCGTCCGGCGTCTCCTCGCTGAGGACGGCATCCCCGGGGAAGGCACGGACGAGTCCTTCCCGGACCAGGGCGTCCGCCTCCCGGTCGGCCCGGGTGACCGGCCCCTCTCCCCCGGCCTTCTGCTCGACCTCGAACGCACCCGCGTACACGTCGAGAACGACGCGGCCCGCCCGCCGCGCCAGCTCGATCGCCACCTCCAGTTCCCGCTTCACGGGAAGAGTCTACCCCGCGGAAACGGCGCCGGTGCGGGGAAGCGGTCAGGCGAGCGCCGGGACCTCCGCGGACACGAGGCCGAGGGGGGCCACCCGTTCCAGCACGAGGGTGACGGTCTCCCCGTCGAGCCAGGAACGGGCCAGGCGGGCAAGGATCGCCCGCGCCCGCGCCTCCGGGATCTCCGGGCGGAACGCCCGGGGGGCGCGGAGCGCGGTGTAGACGTCGGCCACCTGGATCACCCGGGTGGCGGGATGGAGCCGCCCGCCCCCGGCCACCGCCGGGTAGCCCCCCCCGCCCCTCCGGAGGTGGTGCTGCCAGGCGACGACCCCGGCGAGGTCGGGCACCCCCGGCGTCGCCAGCAGCATCTCGGCGCCGGCCACCGGGTGCCGTCGCACGATCGCGAACTCCGCGGGGGTGAGGGCTCCCGCCCTCGAGAGCACCTCCGGGGGCACGTGGAGCATGCCGATGTCGGCGAGGGCGCCGGCCAGGGTCAGCTCCCGGAGCGGCTCCGGCTCGAGTCCGAGGATGCGGCCGGCCAGGTAGGCCACCCGGGCCACGTCGAGGGAGTGGGCCACGGGTGACGGCGACCCCGGCCCGCTCGCGCGCCCCCCTGCGAGCCGCACCGGTTCGACGACCCCGTCCCCGGGCAGCCCGGCGATCCCGCGGACCAGGCGGTCGGCCTCCTCGTCGGGGAACCGGCGGGCGGAGGCGATCTCCCCCCACAACCTGCCGAGGAGCTCGAGGGGTCCCCGCCAGGGATCGTCCACGCGCCCGACGTCGCGGGACCGCGGGATGCGCTTCTCCTCCCCGGGTGTCCCCGGGAGGGCGGGCGGCGGGCTCCCTCCCGCGAGGGCGCCGACGAGCTCGACCAGCAGGTCGCGCTCTTCCGGGCCGGACACCCGGAACTCGCGGACGCCCCGCTCCCGGGCGGCGGCGGCGAGCCCCCCCAGGTGTCCGTCCCCCAGGGACGTCCACCCGGCACCGTCCACGCGCAGCCGACCCCCGGCCAGGTCGACGACCAGTCCGCCGTGGGCATCGAGGACCCCGCGAAGGGCGAGGGAGAGCCGGTCGGCGGCGTTGACCCGGGCGGGATGGCCGGGCGGGTAGAGGGTCGCGCTCTGCCACAGCCCGGCGAGAGCACCGACGACACGTCCGAGGAGCGCGTCCGTCCCGTTCATCGCCCGTCCTCTCCGGGCGCGAGGCGAGCGCGCAGGTCCATCAGCCGCCGGCGAATCGCTCCTTCCGCGGGGGCCGGGACGTCCGTCGCCAGGGCAAGGTCGAGGAGGGCGGGATCGACGTCGTCATCCTCGAGGAGCACGGCCCGCCCCAGGTCGGCCACCTCCCGGTCCGGGTCCCGCAGGATCGCCTCCACGCGCCCCCGCCAGGCGACGTCGCGGGGCCGGAGGGTCAGCAGGAAGGCCAGGGCCCGGCGGCGGATCTCGGGGTCCGGGTGCCGGACGAGGCGTTCCCCCGCCTCCCGGGCCAGGGGCAGGGGCAGGCCCGCGATCAGCGGAAGGAACGGGGCCACCTCCGTCGCCGGCGCCCGGAGCAGCTCGTCGAGGACGGTGCGCCAGGGACCCGGGCCGAGACGGCGCGCCAGCACCTGGAACTCGTCGCCCAGGGGGGTTCCCCGCAGGTCCCGGATCACGCCCCCGATCGCCCGCAGGGCGGACGGGCCGGCGGCGGCGAGCAGCGCCTCCAGGTCGGGGACGAGGAAGCCGAGCCGGACGGCGGCCCGCACGAGTTCCTCCCCCACCTCCGGCCGTTCCATTGCCGAGAGCAGCTCGAGGGCCGCGTGGCGGACGGGAACCGGGGTGTGTTCCCCGAGGGCCTCGTGGCGGGCGCAGCGCAGGATGTCCCGCAGGGCGTCCCAGGGGCCCTCCCGGCAGACCGGCAGGAGCACGCGATGCACCCGGGCGTAGAGTGCCGCCCGGTCTCCCACCGGCGTCGTGAACCCCTCAGGGTGGCGGGCGAGGAGGGCGGCCACGATCGCCGCCGTCGCCCCGGCCGCCGCGGTCTCGAGAGCCACGGATCCTCCCTCGAGGGAAACGTGGACCCTCGAGGACGGGGCGGCAACCCCCGGGAAACCCCGTGGCTCAGCGCTTCTCGCGGACGACGGCGGAGACGCGCAGCTTCGCCTCCGGGTAGCCGGGATCGTTGGTCAGGACCGTCACCTCGCCCCGGTGGATCCCGGCGGGGGTGTCCGCGGGCATCGTGATCCGGATCCAGTAGTCCCCCTCCCGGGGCAACAGCCACGCCGCCAGCCGCTTCTCCCCCTTCGCCACCGGCTTCGCGGCCTCGTACGAGACGCGGAACACCGGGGAGTCACAGCGGACGCCGACGACCTTCATGCCGGGCCGGTGCGGGCGGGCGAGGACTTCCTGTGTCTTCTCCTCCCCCGGGGCCGCCGAGATGTAGACCATCGGCTTCGGAAGGAACTCGAGCGGGGTGGTCAGGACCATCTTGACCGTGAGGATCACCCGCTCCGCGCCCGGGGCGTTCGTGTTGACGGTGATCGTCTTGGCCAGCTTCCCGGTGTGGAGGGTCTTCGTCTTGATCCGGGCATGGATCCGCCCGGTCTTCCCCGGCTGGATCACCGGGTCGAAGTCGGCCACGGTGCACCCGCAGGTCGGGTGGACCCCCGTGATCTCGAACGGCTGGTCCCCCTCGTTCCGCACGATGAAGTCGTGCTCGATCACCGTGCCGAGTTCCACTTCGCCCGCGTCCCACGTCGGCTCGACGAAGACCGCCTTCGCGGCGGCGCCGGCGGGGACGATGGCGAACGAGAGCGCAACCAGCAGGGCGAGAGCAGGCACGAACGACGTGATCTTCATCGGGCGAAACCCTCCCGGGGCACGGGATACGGCCCCCGGCCAATATACCCGCCGCCCCCCCGCCGCGCCCGCGGCGGGGGGGCGCCCCGTCGCCGGCCGGTCAGGCCCGGAACCGCAGCTTCGCCGCCACGCCACCGGCCTCGGCGAGGGCCTCGCTCTCGTGGATCACGTCCAGGTCGCCCCCGGAGGCCAGCACCTTCTCGACGAGCCGCTCGACCAGGTCGCAGGCAACGGTCCCGTCCCCGCCACAGGCCGGGCAGACCGCGGGCGGCTCGCCCGTACCGAGCCACGAGCAGGTGGGACACCGCCATCCTTCCACCCGGACCCCGTCGAGCACGAGGAGCAGGGAGACCGCGCCGTGGTTCGCCGCGGTCACGACCTCGGCGGGTCCCGCCGCGGCGAGCCCGCCCGACAGGGCCTCTTCCAGCGTCTCCCGCACGTGGCGCGCCTCCTCTTCCCGCTCCCGCTCCTCGATGCCCGCGAGCACGGCCCGCATGACCTCGGGGATCTCGGCATCGAGCTCCAGGCCGAGCTCGGTCGGCTGCCGCTCCAGGATCCGCTTGGGCAGGGCGTTCTTCAGGAAGGCCAGCGGCTCCGGCGGACCGGAGAGAAAGAGCCTGGCCATCGGGTCCCCGTCGGCGAGCCGGACGAACACGTCGGCCACCTCGCGGACGTGCTTCTCCCGGTGCCAGTCCACGTGGCGCTGGTAGCGCATCTGGGACCAGCCACCCTGGTGGTGACGGCCGGGCACGTCCGGGTGATCGATCTTTTCCTCTCCCGCCAGTCCCCCGAAGACGAACTCGAGGATCCGGGCGGAGCGGGAATCGACCTGGCAGAGGATCGCCGTCTGGTAGTCGTCGACCAGGCGGGCGAGCTGGAAGACGTGGGGCACGGTCCGGACGACGAGCTGGTTCTCGAACGGCCTGGGCGCCGGGATCTCGATCCACAGGTCCCGCGCATGGGCGGCGAAGATGGCGAGCCCCCGTCCCGGGGGAGCACCGACCGGGGAGACCAGCTCCTCGACGCGCCGGCGAATGCGCTCCGCGTCGGCGGCGAGGGCATCGTGCCAGGGATGGTCCTTGCCGTGGACCGCCAGTACCTGGCGGAGCTTGTCCTTGACGAACAGGCGGACCGCATCCCGCTTCGCGGCGCTGTCCCACAGGGTGTCCAGGTACAGGCTGATCACCGGGGACCCGTCCTCCTCGAAACGAGCCAGCTCCTGCAGCCTGGCGAGGATCGCCTCCCGATCGCTCATGTCGTCCCTCCTTTCCCCGGGAGGCTCTCCGCGAGCGCTTCCCGGAAGGAATCCAGGACCTCGCGCGCCTGCCACGGCAGGAGGCCGGCCGCCACCAGCTCGGCCTCCCCCGGCAGGTCGCCGGAAGCCGCGGCCCCGCGCACCACCGTCTCGATCGCCGCCCCGGGACAGAGCACGCCCGGCTCGATCCCGAGCTCGCGGGCACGCCGGTCGCGGACTTCCTTGAGGCGACGGACGAGGCGGTGGACACCCTCCGGGGCCCGACCCGCCGCCCGTCCCCGCGGCCGGGGAAGGGGCGGCGCCCGGTGCCCCCGTCGAACCGCGGCGAGCACGTCCCTTCCATAACGTCGCAAGACCCGTTCCGGCAAGCCCCGCGCCGCGAGATCCTCGAGAGAGGCGGGCGGATCCTCGACGATCCGGCGGATCGCCTCCGGGGACAGGACGTGCACGGCCGGGCGGCCCCGCCGCCGGGCCTCGGCCTCCCGCCAGGCGAGGATCTCGGCGAGAATCGCCCGGCGCCGCGGGTCGTACCGGCCCGCGCCGCGGAACCGCGCGACCAGTTCCTCCGGTGTCGGCGCCCGCTCGTCGCCCGGGGCCCGGACCTCCTCGAGGCGGCGGAACTCCTCCCGCGCCCACCCTTCCCTTCCCGCCTCGGCCAGCCGGCGTGCCAGCTCGTCGCGGATCGCGAAGAGGGGCCGGACGTCGTCCGCCGCGTACCGCAGGGCCGCCGGCGGCAGGGGCCGCCGGCTCCAGTCGACCTTCCGGGCAGCCTTCGAGAGGGACGTGCCGGCGATCTCCTCGGCCAGGGCGGCGAGGCCCGTCCTCCGCAGCCCGAGGAGCCGGGCGGCCGCCTGGGTGTCCCACAGGCCACGCAGGTCGACCCCCGCGTCCCGCGCGAGGAGCCGCACGTCGTAGTCCGCCCCGTGGGCGATCACCTCGACCGCCGGGTCGGCCAGGATGCGTCCCAGCGGGCCCAGCCGGCCACCGAGCGCCGGCACGTCGACGAGGGCGACCCCGACCCCGTCACCCTCCTCCCAGCCGAGCTGGAGCAGGCAGAGCCGGGGCCGGTAGGCGTGAAACCCGTCCGCCTCGGTGTCAAGGGCCAGGCGATGGTACCGGTCGAGCCGCGCCGCCAGTTCCTCGAGCCCCGCCGGCTCGTCCACCCAGGTGAACCCCGGATCCACGGGCGTCTCCTCTCTTCTTGCCCCGTCCGACGGGGCCGTCTAGGGTTGGACCCGCCGCGCGACGCCGGCGGCAGGGAGGACCCGCATGACCCAGCGGCACCGACGGGGACCGGTCAAGGCGTATCGCAACATGGAGTTCCTGTCCAGCGACCGGGCCCGCACGCTCCGCATCCTCGCCGAGTACCTGGAACCGGAGGCTCGGTTCGAGCGCTACGACGTCGAGGACACGATCGTCTTCTTCGGCTCCGCCCGGGCGCGCCGCGAGGGCGAGGCCCACCTGGCCGACTACTACGACGCGGCCGAGGAACTCGCCTTCCGGATGACCACCTGGTCCAAGTCGCTGAACAATCACCGTCACCGGTTCATCGTGTGCTCCGGCGGGGGGCCGGGAATCATGGAGGCGGCGAACCGCGGGGCCTCCCGCGCGAAGGGGCTCTCCGTCGGGCTCGGCATCTCCCTGCCGATGGAACAGGGGATCAACCCCTGGGTTTCCCACGAGCTGGCCTTCGAGTTCCACTACTTCTTCATGCGGAAGTTCTGGTTCGTCTACCTTTCGAAGGCCCTCGTCGTCTTCCCGGGCGGTTTCGGCACGATGGACGAGCTGTTCGAGGTGCTCACCCTCGTCCAGACCGGCAAGGCGAGCAGCCCAAGGCCGATCGTCCTCTTCGGCAAGGAGTTCTGGAAGGAGGTCGTCGACTGGGAGGCCCTGGTCCGCTGGGGGGTGATCTCCCGGGAGGATCTCGACCTGTTCCGGATGGTGGACACGGTGGACGACGCGTTCGAGTTCCTGGTCGGGGAGCTGACCCGCATCCACGGTCTCTGAGCGCCGCCGGGGCCCTGCCGCGGGGCGGGTGCCGCGCGTCTCCGCCGGGGGGGTTGCCCCCCGGGCGGTTCCGGGGGAGAATCCCCGCCCGTCGCCCGGGGCCGGGGTCCACGGGAGGGTCCGCCCGCGGGCAAGGAGAGGGGTCATGAAGCGTCTCGTCCCGTTCGCGCTGGTACTGGTCCTGCTCGTCGGCCTCGCGGCCGCCCCCCCTGCCGTCGCCCAGGAACGCACCGTCGAGGTCGCCGTGGGCGGACAGTACCCGCTGATGAGCCGCCTGATCGAGGCGGACCAGGACCTGGGCTGGCACGTGCGCCTCGGTCTCCGGATGAAGCCGCGGGTGTGGCTGAACTTCTCGTGGGAGACCCTCTCGACCCGGGACGACCTGGGCCTGCACGGGGACGTGGACTTCGACTTCTACGGCATCGGGACGACCTTCGTCCTCAGCGGCGAGCAGGGGTTCCGCCTCCTGGCCCTGCTGAACGCCGGGGCCGGAGACATCACGTTCGACAATCCCCGCGCCGACGACTTCTCGAAGCCTTCCGACAGCCGGATCGACCTCTGGTACGAGGCCGGCTTCGGCGCCCTCTTCGACAAGAGCGAGAAGTTCGTCTTCCGTTTCGCGGTCACCTACCGGAGGATCAGCCCGAAGCACCCGAACCTGGTGATGAACGGCTCCCGGGGGATGATCGTCCCGAGCTTCGATATCGCCTACCGCTTCTGAACTCCGGGTTCGTCGAGGGCGCCGGCCAGCGCCTCGGCCAGCCGTTCCAGGTCGGCCTCGTCGTGCGCGAGGGACAGGAAACCCACCTCGAGGGCCGACGGCGCGAGCATCACGCCCCGCGCGAGCAGGCGGCGGAAGATCCCGGCGTAGCGCCCGGAAACCGACCCGGGAATCTCCTCCGCCCGGCGAGGCGCGCGGTCCTTTCCGCCCAGGTCGAGCCAGAACAGCGAGCCGACGCGCACCAGGCGGGCCGGCGGATCGGTGGCGGCGAGGACGGGGCGGAGCCGATCCTCGAGGGCCCGCCCCAGCGCCTCGAGGCGTGACCAGCCGTCTTCCCGCTCGAGGACCGCCAGGGTCGCCAGGCCGGCGGCCATCGCCACCGGGTTCCCGGAGAGGGTGCCCGCCTGGTACACCGGTCCCTCGGGAGCCAGGTGCCGCATGAGGTCCCGGCGGCCGCCGAAGGCCCCCACGGGCATCCCGCCGCCGATCACCTTCCCGAACGTCGCCAGGTCGGGAACGATCCCGAGTCGCTGCGCGGCCCCGCCCGGCCCGAGGCGAAAGCCGGTGATCACCTCGTCGAAGACGAGCAGCGCCCCGTGGCGGGAGGTCTCCTCCCGGAGCGCCGCCAGGAACTCCCGCCGCTGGGGCAAGAGCCCGTGGTTCGCCGGGACCGGCTCGACGATCACCGCCGCGATCTCCCCGCCCCGCGCGGCGAACAGGTCGCGAACCGCGGTCTCGTCGTCGAGGGGAAGGACCGCCGTCCGCGACGCGAACGCCTCCGGCACGCCGGCACTCGAGGGATGGCCGAAGGTGGCGAGACCCGAGCCCGCGGCGACGAGCAGGTGATCGGCGTGGCCGTGGTAGCAGCCCGAGAACTTGACGACCAGGTCCCGGCCCGTGGCGCCGCGGGCGAGGCGGACCGCGCTCATCGTCGCCTCGGTCCCCGACGAAACGAACCGGACCTGCTCGAGGCCCGGGTACGCGGCGACAACCCGCTCGGCCAGCTCCGCCTCCGCCGGGCACGGCGCACCGAAGGTCAGCCCACGGCCCGCCGCCTCCCGCACCGCCGCGACGACCGCCGGGTGCGCGTGCCCGAGAACCAGGGGCCCCCAGCTCATGACGAAGTCCAGGTACTCGTTCCCGTCCACGTCCACGACCCGGGCGCCGGAACCCCTCGCGATCACGACGGGCTCGCCCCCGACCGCCCGGTAGGCCCGGACGGGGGAATCGACGCCCCCGGGGATGACGCGGCGGGCCCGGTCGTTCCATGCCCGGGATCCCGGTCCCGGCACCGCGCGCTCAGATCCAGCCATGGGCGAGCGCCTCCCGCGCATGGTAGGTGATCAGGACGTCGGCCCCGGCCCGGGCCATCGCGAGCAGGTTCTCCCGCACCACCGCCCCCTCGTCGATAAAGCCGCGCGCCGCGGCCGCCTTGACCTGCGAGTACTCCCCCGAGACGTTGTAGGCGGCCAGGGGGAGCCTCGTGGCCTCCCGCACCGCCCGGATCACGTCCAGGTAGGCGAGGGCCGGCTTGACCATCAGCATGTCGGCCCCCTCCGCCTCGTCGAGACAGGCCTCCCGGAGCGCCTCCCGGGCGTTGCGGACGTCCATCTGGTATCCCTTCCGGTCTCCCTTGCCCGGCGCCGACCCGGCCGCTTCCCGGAATGGCCCGTAGTAGGCGGACGCGTACTTGACCGCGTAGGAGAGGATTCCCGTCGTCTCGTACCCGGCGTCGTCCAGCGCGTCCCGGATCGCCCCGACCCTGCCGTCCATCATGTCGGAGGGGGCGACCAGGTCCGCGCCGGCAGCCGCGTGGCAGAGCGCCATCTCGACCAGGCGCGGCAGGGTCGCGTCGTTGTCCACGTCGTGGTCCCCGGGGAGCCCGCAGTGGCCATGGTCGGTGTAGGCGCAGAGGCAGACGTCCGTGATCACCAGGAGGTCGTCGCCGAACCGGTCCTTCAGCCGACGGACGGCCCGGGGGACGGCCCCCTCGGGGTCGGCCGCCATCCGCCCCTCCGGGTCCTTGTCCTCCTCGGCCGGCACGCCGAAGAGGAGCACCGACCGGATGCCCAGGACCAGGTCTTCCTCGACCTGCCGCAGCAGGTCCTCGAGACCGACCCGGGCGATCCCCGGCATCGCCTCCACCGGCTCCGTGCCCCGTTCCACCGGGAGCACGAAGTGGGGCTGGACCAGCCGTTCCGGGAACAGCCGGGTCTCGGCGACCAGGTCCCGGAGAACGGGGGTACGGCGCAACCGCCGGGGACGCATCCGTCCGGGAAGGGAGAGGATCCTGTCCTCGTCACGCATCGTCCGGTCCTCCATCGAGCGTCAGCGGGGGGATCGCGGCGATCAGCCCGGTGATATCCCTGCTCCGGGCCACTCCCGCGGGCTCGAGGCCCGCGGCCCGGATCGACCGGGCGGTGACCGGGCCGATCGCCACCAGGCGGACTCCCGGGGGAACGTCCGCCTGGGCGAGAAGCCCCTCCACGGCGGAGGGGCTGGCAAGCAGCACGGTGTCGACCCCGAGGGCCGCGAGGTCGATCCGGGGGCGCCGCGGCGGGGCAGGAACCGTTCGGTAGACGGCGAAGCGCGCGACGCGGACGCCCCGGGGTTCGAGCACCTCCTCGAGATCCCGGGAACCCCGGTCCGAGGCGGCGATCACCACGGTGACCGATCGTCCCGGTGGGACCCGCTCGGCGAGCGCAGCGGCGAGGGATGCCCCGGTGCCGCCCGGCGCCACCAGGAGGGGTTCCCGCCCCAGGACCCGCGCCGCCCGCTCCGCCGTGGCCTCCCCGATGGCCGCGATCGCGACACCGTCCGGGAGGGCCGTCCCGGCCCGGGCGAGGAGGCCGGCCGCGGCGTCGACCCCCCGGGGAGACGTCAGCGCGAACCACCGGGTCGCCGGGTCGGCCAGGGCCCCGGCGAGGCGCCGCGGAAGGGCGGGATCGTCCACGGGAACGATCTCGAGACAGGGCAGCACCACGGCCCGGGCCCCCTCGTCCTCGAGGCGCCGGACCCAGGCACCGGCATCCTCCCGGCGACGCGTGACCAGCACGGTGCGGCCCGCAAGACACCCCGCGCGGTTCATCGATCCCCTCCCTCCAGGCCCGCGAACGCCGCCTCGGCGACCGCCTCCGGGCTCGTTCCCCGGGCCTCCACCCGGGCGACGGAGCCGTCCTCCCGGCCCAGGGCCGCCACGAGGACGATTTCTTCCCCCACCGTGCGGGCCCGGGCCCCGAGGGGAACCTGGCAGCCCCCCTCCACCCGGGCGAGGAGGGACCGCTCCGCGCGAACCTCCCGGTGCAGGACCGGGTCGTCGAGGACCCGGACGAGGGGGGCGATCGCCGCGTCGTCCGCCCTCCCCTCGATCCCGATCGCTCCCTGCCCGGGAGCCGGAACGAACCGGTCGGGCTCGAGGCGGTGCAGGACCAGTTGCCCGAGGGGAAGCTCCTCCCCGGCCTCCCGCAGGCGCTCGATGCCGGCGGCGGCCAGCACGGTCGCGTCGAACTCTCCCGAGGCGACCCGGGCGAGGCGCGTCGGGAGGTTCCCCCGGAGCAGGCCGAACGCCAGGTCCGGCCGCTCGGCGGCAAGGAAGGCCCGCCGCCGGGCGGACGCGGTGCCGACCCGCGCCCCGGCACCGAGGGGCAACCCCGGGGCCGCCGGGACGAAGGCGGCGGGCCGCGCCACCAGCACGTCCGCCGCGTCCCGGCGTTCCGGGACGCCCAGGAGGGCGAGGCCCTCCGGCAGGCGGGTCGGCAGGTCCTTGAGGGAATGGACGGCGAGGTCGCACCTTCCGTCGAGGAGTGCCCGCTCGATCTCCCGGACGAACAGCCCGAACGCGCCCAGCTCCACGAACGGGCGAGTGCGGTCCCGGTCGCCCTCGGTCCGCACGACGACCAGCTCCACCCGGTACCCGAGGGCCTCGAGGCGGCGGGCGACGGCGCGGGCCTGGACCAGGGCCAGCCGGGAGCCTCGCGTCCCGATCCGGATCGTCACGGTGAACGGCACCTCCCGGGGGGGAATCCTGTTCCGAGGGTAGCACCGAACCCGCGGGGCGGGGCAGAATCTCCGCGATGACGACGGACCGGCGAGCGAGCCTCCGGGAACGACTCGACGCCCGCGCGGTGCCGCGGGACGAGCTGGCCCGTCCCGGCGAGCGGAGCGGGGAGGTTCGCTGCGTGGCCTGCGCCCGCCGCTGCCGGATCCCGGACGGGCGCCGGGGCGGATGCCTCGTGCGGTTCAACCGGGGCGGCCGGCTGATGGTCCCGTGGGGCTGGGTCGCCGGGGGGCTCGCCCTCGATCCCATCGAGAAGAAGCCCTTCTACCACGTTCTCCCGGGCAGCGGCGCCCTGTCCTTCGGCATGCTCGGCTGCGACATGCACTGCCCGTACTGCCAGAACTGGCTGACGAGCCAGGCGCTCCGCGACCCGGACGCGGGAGCGAGGATCGTCGACACGACGCCGGAGACGATCCGCGAACTGGCGGTGCGGCACGGCGCTCGCTCCGTGATCAGCACGTACAACGAGCCGCTGGTCTCCGCCGAGTGGGCCGTCGACGTGTTCCGCGAGGCCGGGAAGGTCGGGCTCCTCACCGGGTTCGTCAGCAACGGGAACGCGACCCCGGAGGTGCTCGATTTCCTCCGGCCGCACATGGACCTCTTCAAGGTCGACCTGAAGACGTTCCGGGAGGAAGGCTACCGTCGGCTCGGGGCGCGTCTCGCCGACGTCCTCGCCGGCATCGAGGGCATCTTCGCCCGGGGGTTCTGGCTCGAGGTGGTCACCCTGGTGGTCCCCGGGTTCAACGATGATCCCGCCGAGCTCCGGGACATCGCGTCGTTCCTCGCCGGCCTCTCGCCCGACGTGCCCTGGCACGTGACCGCGTTCCACCCGGACTACCGGATGGACGACCGGGGTCCGACCCCGCCCTCGACGCTGCTGCGGGCGGTGGAGATCGGGCGGGAGGCGGGGCTGCGGTACGTGTACCCGGGGAACGTGAGCGGCCTCCCGGAACTCGAGGCGACCCGGTGCCCGTCGTGCGGGGAGGTGGTCGTCGAGCGGCGCGGCTGGTCGATCGGGGCCGTCCGCCTCCGCGGTGGCGCGTGCCCTTCCTGCGGCACGCCGATCGCCGGCGTCTGGGAGGACGGCCGCGTCGCGGCGACGCCCGCCGACAAACGCTGACCGCGGGTCATTTTTTCGTGGCGGGACTCCTCCTTCCGCCGTATGGATTCGCGGATGGGAGGGGTCGGGATGGGCAGCGAGCTCGCGAGATTCGTCGTGCGCGGGGCCGGCAAGGCCCTGCCGGACGGGCGTCTCCCCAACGAGGAACTCGCCGCGGCCCTCGGGACGACCGCCGAGTCGATCGAGGCGCGTACCGGCATCGTCGAGCGGCGCATCGCGCGGGACGGGGAGAGCGCGTCCGGGCTGGGCGCGATCGCCGGGCGCGAGGCCCTTTCCCGGGCCGGCCTCGACCCCGGCCGACTGGACCTCGTCATCCTTTCCACCTACACCCCGGACCACCTCCTCTGCCCGACCAGTCCCACCCTGGCCCACCGGCTCGGCGCCACCGGGGCCGGGACGTTCGACGTGAACGCCGCCTGCTCGGGCGGCGTGACCTCGCTGTTCACCGGGGCGAGCCTCCTCGGTACCGGCGCGTTCCGGAACGTCCTCGTCGTCGCGGCCGACCTGACGACCCGCTACATCCGCGAAGACGATCCGAAGACGCGCCTCGTCTTCGGCGACGGGGCCGCCGCCCTCCTGCTGGCCGCTCCCGGCGAGGGAGACGGGCTCCTGTTCCGGGTCCGCTCCGCGTGGATGGGCTCCGACGGTTCCGGGGCCGAGCACTTCCTCGTTCCCGAGGGGGGTACGGGCCCCGCCAGGATCAACGGCACGCCCCTCGCCGGGGTCCGTACCGTCGTGATGAACGGGCGGGCGATCTTCCGTTTCGGCGTCGAGCAGGGGGCGCGGGTCGTCGAGACCCTTCTCGAGCGCGCGGGCAGGAGCCCCGCCGACGTCTCATGGGTGATTCCCCACCAGGCGAACCTCCGGATCATCCGCGCCATGGAGGATCGCACGGGCATCCCGGCGGACAGGTGGGTGACGAACCTCCAGCGCTACGGCAACACCGCCTCTCCGTCCGTGCTGCTGGCGCTGGTCGAGATGCTGGAGGAGGGCCGGGTACGTCCCGGGGACACCGGCCTCCTTGTCGCATTCGGTGCGGGCCTCACCTGGAGCGGGCTCCTGGTCGAGATCGACCGCGCCTGAGCGCGGGGCACGATCCGCAGCAACCGCCCCCGTCCCCTTCCGCGTGCAAGGTTCTCGCCGCATCCTCGAGGGCAGCAGGAGAGATCGGCCGGCTCCTTGGCCACCGTCTTTCTGCCGAAGCGGTGCGGCGCGGCCGCCGTGAACGCCCGAATCCCCCCCTCCCTCCCCCCGGTCGCGTCGCACCGTTTCCCTTCTCCGGGCACGCCGGACGGGGCTACAATCCCCCGCCCATGCCGACGCGAACGATCCTGCTCCTCGCCGTCCTCCTCCCCCTCCTCGCCGCCCCCGCCCCGGCCGGGGCGGCCGCACCCGTGCACGCCGGGCCCGGCGACGACTACCTGCGGGCCCTCCAGCTCCTCCGCCAGGGCGATGCACCGGGCGCCATCGCCATCCTCGAGCGCCTGGCGGGCGCCACGCCCGCCTCGGTGCCGGTCCACCGGGACCTGGCGCGACTCGTCCTGGCCTCCCGGGACGACGCCGCGGTCCGGGACCTGCGCCGGGAGATGCGCCGCCGCCTGCGCCGCACGTCCCGCGACGTGGGCGCCAACGTGGCGATGGCGATCCTGGAGCAGGCGCGGGGACGGAAGGCAGCGGCGCATCGGCACCTGCTGACCGCCCTCACGGCCGGGTGCCGCGATCCCCTTCTCGTGCCGCTGCTCCTCGAGACCAGTCCCTCCCCGGACGGCCTGCTCGCCTGGATGGCCCGGCGCCGGGCGGTCATCCCCGGGGACTCGGCATTCCGGGCACTCGAGGCGCGGGCCCTCCTCGCGCGGGGACGCCTTCCCGCCGCCCGGGATCTCCTCGAGGAGGGCCTCCGGCGCGACCCGGAACACCCGGACCTGCTCGCCCTGCGGGCGGAGCTGTTCCGGGCGGAGGGACGCGAGACCAGGGCCTGCGAGATGGCGCAGGTCGCGCTGGGATTCCTCGCCACCCGGCAGGACGTCCCGGAAACCCGGGTCCCCCTGCGCCTCGTCCTGGCGCGGATCCTGGCCGCCTGCGGGCGCCCCGCCGACGCGGAGGCGGTGCTCGCGGGTCTCGGTCCCCTGCTCTCGCCCCCGGGCACGGCGCCCCTCGACCCCCTGGCGGACCTGGGCCGGGCCGAGGTGGCCCTCGCGGCCGGCGATCCTCTCCGCGCCCTGGCGCTCGTGCGGTTCCTGCCGCGGGACCCCGGTTGGATCGAGCGTTACCCGGGCCCGGGAGACGGCTCGTACGCGGGCCTGCTCCACCCGCGGCCCTGGGCACGGTCCGTCGCGGCCCGCGCCCTCGTGAACCTCCGGCTGCCCCGGGGTCGCCGCCTCCTCCCCCCGCCGGGGCCGGGCCCGACGGGTCTCGGGCTGGCCGACCGGGAGGAACTCCTCGCGGCCCGGCTCGCGGCCGGGGACGCGGCCGTGGAGACGGTCCGCGTGGAGGACCTCGCCCGGGCCCTCGACCGGGCGGGACTCGACCGCCGCGCCCGCCGGCTCCGGGTGCTGGCTGCGGCCCGTCGGCTGCTCCCGGCCCCGGACGAGGCCCCCGGGGACGACCCGGACCTCCGCCTGGCGCGGCAGATCGCGGCATTCCTGCCCGGCCCGCCGGGCGCCGACCTGGACGAGCTGGTGCTGGCGCCGGCCCACGGGCTGCTCCGGGCCGCCTTCCGGACGGGAAGGGCGACCGCCCTCGCCGCGGCCGGACGATGGGACGACGTGCGTCGCGCCTGCCGGGAAGGCCTGCTCGACCTCGAGGAAGCGACGCGCACGACGCGGCCGCTGCCGCCGGAACTCGTTCCGCTGCTCGAGGCGTGGGGGTCTCCTTCCCTGGTGCTGCCCGGTCTCGCTGCACGGGCCGCCCTGGCGGCGGGGATGGCTCCTCCCCGGGTGGCGGCGGGGCTCTTCCACGACCTCGGACGGGCGGCCCGTGGATGGTCCCGCATCGAGTCGCCCTGGCCCCGGGAGCCACGGGACGCGCCGGTCCCCCCGGGAGCCTGCCTGGTCCTCGCGACCCCGCCCGGTCCCGGTGAGATCACCGTCGCCCTGGCGACGGGGCACGCCCCGGCCGTCCGCGCGGGGACCGTCGACCCGCTGACGCTGCCCCCGTGCCGCGAGGCCCGGGTGGTCCTCTGGGCGGGGCCCGCGACGCCGGAGTCCCGGGGCCTCCCCGGGCTGGGCCCCGCGGAGGGTCCGTTGCTGGTCCGCCTCCCGCACCCGGGGGACCCGGCGTTGCCGGACGTCGCCCGGCCCCGGGCCCCCGGCCCCCCGCGCCCGGTCGGCGCGGACCCGGCGTGCCCGCTGCGGGCACTCGTGGAGGCCCTCGCCGGCGCGGCCGCGACGTCCGCCGATGCAGCTCCCCTCCGCGAAGAGCAACCCGCCTGGCTCGCCTTCGGCGGGGCGGGGATCGCTCCTCCCGGGGCACCCGCGTCCTCGGGATGGCTCGCGCCCGCATCCCTCGTCGAGGGGGGCTGGCTCAGCCCGGAATCCCTCCGGGCCCATCCGCCGGGAGGCCCCGGCCTGGTCGCCGTCGGCCTCCTCGTCCCGTCCGCGGAAACCGAGCCGGCCGCCTGGCTCCTCGCCGAGTCGGCGCTCCTGTCGGGAAGGGGCTGGGCGCTGCTTTCCCGCGTGCCCCTGTCCCCGGGAGAACGGGCGGCACTCCTGCGGGGCCTCGGGCGGGCGGAGGGCGTGGCACCCCTGCCGGTCCTTCGCGAACTGGCCGCGAAACGCCCGGAACTGGCCGCGAAGCTGGAACTGTGGACGGTCGCCTCGCGGGTGAGACCGCGAAAGACGCCCCCCCCGGCGGCCGCCTTCGTCCTCGCCGGACTGGTGGCCGTCGCCCTCGGGGGGGGGCTCCTCCTCGCTTTCCTCCGGCGGCGGAGGGCGGGAGGAATCAGCCCCTGACGTTCAGGCGCGTCCCGGCGTGCCCGTCCGAGGTCGCCGCCTGGATCTTCCGCGGATCCGGCATGGCATCGACCTTGCGGATCGTGAGCTGCCGCGCCCGGCGCGCCAGCTGCCGGACCTGCTCGATCGAGCGCTGCAGGATCTCGCGCGAACTCGGCAGGTTGGCAAGGGCCCTGATTTCCATGGCGCGTCCTCCTGGCCCTCCCTCCCGGCGGGCGGAAGCCTCCACCCATCGAACGTATCGGCCGGGGCGGCGAAACCTTGAGCCCCGGCCCCACCTTGCGGCGGGATTTCCCGGGGACGACGTTCTCCCCTGCCCGCCACCGTCCGGGAACGCCCGCCGGCGGCGGACCGGAGGATCCCGATGACGCTGCCGCCCCCGCTCGTGCTGGCCGACGCGGAGGATCCCGCCCTGCGGGACCTGCGGCGGCGGCTCGGAGAGCGGGTGGACGTGGTCGTCGCCGATCCCGCCGGTTACGCCACCCTCGTCCACCGGGTGGCGGCGGCCCTCGGGGCGGGCCGGCCCATCCGGGTCCACCGTTCACCGGGTGCCCCGGCCGAGCGCAGGGAACTCCTCGGACGACTGATCGAGGAAGCCCGGGCCCTCCACGGGGCCACCGTCGGGACCCTCCTTTCCCGGGGAGACGAGTGGCTGGGCAACATCGTCGCCGCCGCGCCGCGACTCGTGGAACTCCCTTCCGTCACCTCCCTGGACGGCCGTCTCGCCGGGCGCCCGGCACTGGTGGTGGGAGCCGGTCCCTCCCTCGAGTCCCTCGCTCCCGTGCTCCCCCTGCTGGCCACCCGCTGCACGGTCCTCGCGGCGGCGAGCGCGCTGCTTCCCCTGGCCCGCCTTGGGATCGAAGCGGACGTGGCCGTGCTGATCGAGGGGCGGGACCGCCGGGACCAGCTCCGCGCCGCGCCGGATCCCCGGAGGACGCTCCTGGTCGTCGCGCACCAGGGGCACCCCGCGCACCTGGACCCGCGTTTCCGCGCCCTCCTGCGCCTCGACGCCGCGGAGAACGGGTGGTTCGTGCGGCTGGTATCCCCGCCGGCGGCCCCGGTGCCGACCGGGGGAAACGTCGGAACGACCGCGCTCCGCCTCGCCCTCGCCTGGGGCGCGGACCCGGTGATCCTCGCCGGGCTCGACTTCGCCTGGCCGGCCGGCAGGGCGAGCCACGCCGAGGGAGCCGCGAGCCCCCCGGCGGGCGCGGAACACGGAGCCTTCCTCGAGGTTCCCGGAACGGGAGGGCACCCGGTGCGGACGACCGCCCTCCTGGCGTCCTACCGGGCGAACACGGAGGCCACGCTGCGCGAGTTCGCCGGCCGGGTGGTGATCAACCCGGTTCGCCCGGGAGCGGCCCGGATCGCGGGAACCCGGGAGGAGGACCCGGCCGACGTGGCGGCGAACCTGCCCGTCGCCTCCCCCGGTCCACCGCCGGCGCCGCCGAGTCCCGGTCGGCCCTCCCCGGAGCGGCTGCGAACCGCCCTCGCGGGACTGGCGGACGACCTCTCCGGCGTCGCCGAGGAGGCCGGGCGGCTCCTCCAGGCGGGGGCCGGCCCGGAGACGCTCCGGGCCCGGCTCGGAACGATGCTCGCCGCCCACCCCGCCTCGTTCCCGGCGGCGGTCCTTCGCGGCCCGCTCCTCGCACCGGGACGGGACCCCCGGGAGACCGTGCCCGCGCGCCTGGCCGCGGCCGTCGACTGGTTGCGACGCCTCGCCGAGGGGCTGCTCCCCTGAGCCGGCGGTCAGCGACGCCTGCGCTTGCCCCCGGTGCCGAACCGGCTGCTGCCGCCGCTGAAGGAGTTGCCGAAGGGGTTGCGGCCTCCCACCCCCGGCTGTCCCGGCCGTCCCGGCTGCTGCCCGCCGATCCCGGGGCCCTGGACCTGGCTGAGGCCGGGGATCGCCCGGGCCCCCATCTCCTTGCGGTAGTCCTCGACCGTGTAGTACCAGCGGTCGTAGGTCTCCTCGCCCCGTCGCACGGTATTGAAGGCGCGCCCGCGGCTCTTCGAGTGCACGCCGACGATGCCCTTCGTCAGCCCGGCCCCCATCCGACCGCCGCCGCGCAGGCGCGGCCGCGGGGCGCTCACCTGCTCCCCGATCTTGAACGATCCGCCCAGCCCCAGGTTGCCCGGCTGCCCCTCCTTGGTGCAGGACGAGACGACCCGGCCCGCCGGTCCGAGCCGCAGGAGACACCAGTCCTCGAACTTCGCGTTCCGGACCATCGGGTCGGTGTACAGCTTCCGCAGGAAGACCTGGCCCTTCTGGCCCTTCTGCTTCAGGTCCTCCAGCTTGACCGGCACGTGTCCCTGGTCTTCCTGGTAGCGGAGGATCGCCGCGGCGAACTCCTCCTGGATGAAGAGCAGCTCCTGCTCCCGCTCCCGCTGCTCGATCACCGACCACTCCTCCGCGACCGCGCCGGAGAGGATCCCCATCACCGTGAGCATCGTGACGAGGCCGACGAGCAGGAACCCCCGCTCGCCGGGACGGGGGCCACGGGCGGCGGGCATCGCCTCAGCTCCCGCTCGCCGGCTCGCACGTCACCGACGTGGTGTCGTCGTCCGTACCGCGGTCCGGGCAGGTGTCCGACTGGTTCGGAAGCACCGGTCCGCACGTCCCGTCACCGTCGTCGTAGACGGTGAGGGTGACCAGGTAGTCCCCGGACGCCAGGTACGTGTGCGAGGCGAGGCACCGGTTCTGCACGATGTCGGTCTTCCCGTCGCCCCACGACCACTGGTAGGTCAGGATCCGCCCGTCGGGGTCCTTCGACTCGCACCCGGACAGCGTCACCGGCCAGAGATCGGCGTTCGGCGCCTTCGGCACCGTCTGGGAGGGCCCTGCCTCCGCAACCGGCGGCAGGTTCGCGACGATGTCGTAGACCTCCGAGTCCGTGTCGGTCCCGCCGTCGTTGTCCACGACCTTGAGCGTGACCTCGAGGTGCTGGGCCTGGGAGTAGGTCCGGGTGATCGCCTGGTTCTCGGTGGTTTCCCGGTCCGGGTTGTCCTTGTCCGGGTCCGGGTTGTCCGAGATGATCGTCCACTGGTACTCGACGATCTCCCCGTCCATGTCCTCGCTCGAGGAACCGGAGAACGTCACCGTTCGGCCGACCCGCTGCGAGCCGCTCGGCGTGATCACGATGCTCGCCGTCGGATCCTCGTTCTCGCCGCCCACGGTGATCTCCGTCTCTCCCTCCGCGGACCCGCTCTTGACCTTCACCGTGCAGTCCTCGTCGGTCCAGAGGGTGTCCTGGGCCTCGCCGCGGTCGTTGGTCTTCACTACCTTGCCGCCGCTCGCCAGGCGCCCCGCCGTCGTCGAGAAACGGACCCCGATTCCGCCCTTCGGCTGGCCGGTCGTATCGTAGACGACCGCCGTGATGATCGACTGGCCCTCGTCCGCCGAGCCGAGCCGGATCGTCTGGGGATTGGCCGTCACCTCGATCACCCAGTCCGGGTCGGCCGTCGGTTCGGTCTTGTCACAACCGGGAGCCACCAGCGCCAGCGCCAGCGCCCCGAGCACCATCCATGCCGTCCTGCTCTTCATGGCAAACCTCTCGCTCGTCACAGCTCCGAGTAGTCGATTCCATCGAGGGTCTGGCCCGACGCCCGCGACCGGACGTCCCAGATCCCCGGCGGTTGGCTCGGGTCCAGGCTCGACTCCATGTCGGCCTGGATCTCGTCCCATTCCGCCTCCCCGGTGATCGGATCGACCGGGATCTTCCGCAGGTACCCCTCGTCCACCAGCGCGTTCAGGTCCTGCGGGTAGTAGCCCTTGTCCGCGAAGTACTGGTCGATCGTCTGTCGGAGGATGAACAGGTTCTCGCGCAGGACCGCCTCCCGCGCCTTCCGCTGCGCATTCTGGTACCGGGGCAGGGCGATCCCGACCAGGAGCGCGATGATCGCGATGACGACCATCAGCTCGATCAGGGTGAACCCCGCCTCGCGGCGATTCGTCTTCCCGGTCATCATCGTCGTCACCAGTCCTTGTACTTCGTTCCATCGAGGGCCGTTCCCTCGGCAAGAGAAAATACGTCGAACACGTGGGTCCCGTCCCACGAGTCGTCGTCGTGGTCCTGCTTCGACGACCGCTTTCCCCACTCGGCCTCTCCCGTCAGGGGGTCCACGGGGATCTTCCTCAGGAACTTGACCTTGATCTCCTTCGCCAGGCCGAGATCCAGCCCCTCCACCAGCACGTCCAGGTCCTCGGGCCAGTCCTCCGCCGTCGCGTCCTTCTTCGCCGAGGGAACCTGCTTGACCGTCCAGTGGTAGGCGTCGATCGCCCGCCGCATCCGCCGCAGCGTCTGCCTCAGCTCGAGCTCCCGCGCCCGCCGCTCCATCACGTGGGCGACGGGCAGCGCCATCCCCGCCATCAGCGCGAGGAGCGTCGTCACGCAGATCAGCTCGACGAGGGAAAAACCCCGCTGGCAGGAATGCCGAGTCATTCCCCGCTCACCTCCACGTTGGCCACCCGGAACGACGCCGGGATCGCTTCCATGTCGGGATTCCGCACCTGGGCCGCGGCGAAGCCGAACGACGCCGTCCCCGGGGCGACGGCCACGAACCGCAGCGTCACGATGGTCCCGGAGCCCGACGCGCCCGTCGCGCCCGCCCGCGTGGCGGAGACGATCACCAGTCCTCCCTCGGCGCTCTCCACCGCCTGAACGTCGGCCGGTGCTCCCCCCTGGGCGAGGAACTCCCCGGCCTGTGCCGGCGGCATGAACCGCAGCACCTTCGGGTTGTACCGCAGCTGGAAGTTCACCGTCGCAACGTCCGACGCGCCCTCCGCCACCACGTCGACGACCACCTGGTCACCGGCGGAGACCCGCCCGCTGCGCGGTACCAGCCGGATCCGCGCGAGGCCGACCGGTTTCCGCGGGGGCGCCTCGTCCTCCCCGTTCTCCCGGGGTTCCGCGGACGGGGCACCTTCGGCCCCCTCGCTCCCCGCTTCCTCGTCGCCACCGGCCGGGATCGCCACCGGCTCGTCCGAGTCGAACGCCCCCGCGGGCGGCAGTTCTTCCCCGACGCGCTCGCCCTTCTCCCGCCGGGCCGGCTCGGCCTCGGCTTCCGCCGGGGGTCGCTCGTCTCCCGCGGCCGGGGCTGTCGTCCCGCCGCCCTCGGTCCGAACCTTGACGTTCTCGATCGGCTCCCGCCTGCCCGGCACGGGCGCCGCCGCGCTCCGCCGCCGCTTTCCCTTCTTCGGTCGTGCCTTCGTGCCGGAACCCCGCGACGATCCCTCGCGTCGGTCCTTCGCCCCCGGCCCCTCCTCGCCGGCGGCCTTCTCCGCGGCGGCCTTCTCCTTCTCCAGCCCGAGTTCCTCGTTGATCTTCTCCCACGGGCTCTCCCCGGCGAACGGGCTCTCCCCGAGGGCGTTCCGCGCAACGCCCCGCAGCTCGATCTTGTCCTCCGTCCCCACCCACAGCGGGACCAGGTCGATCGGCTCGATGTTCGGCACGCGAATGATGTGCGGCGTGATCGAGAGAACGATGTCCGTGTCGCTCACCGACGTCTCGTTGACCCCGAACAGCCTCCGCAGGAGGGGCACGTCCGACAGCCCCGGGACGCCCGACAGGCTCGTCCGCTCGTCCGACTTGATCAGCCCGGCCAGCAGGTTGGTCTCGCCGTCCTTCAGGCGGATCGTCGTCTCCACGGTCCTCGTGCCGATGATCGGCTGCTTGACGCCGCCGGTGCCCTCGACGCTCCCCGCGAGGGACGAGACCTCGAGCTTCAGCTCCAGGGTGATTTCCTTGTTGTGGTGCACCCGGGGTTTCACCGACACGATGATGCCGACGTTCTGGTACGTGAAGGACGTGATCGGCACGATGTTCCCGCCGATCGTGTTCGACGTGTTGAACGTCGTCGCCGGGATCGGCACGCGATCGCCGATCGTGATCTTCCCCTCCTCGCCCTCGAGGATCCTCAGCTGCGGGCGGGCGATCGTCTTCGTGTCCGAGTCGGTCTTCAGGAAACTGAGCAGGACCGACGGCACGGGGCCCAGCGTCCACGACGCCTGCGCCTTCAGCCGGGACAGGTTGTTGAGCGGAACCATTTCCTGGCCGTCACCGAAGACCAGCGACAGTGACTTGCTCGACAGGTCGATTCCCAGGCGCGTCAGCTTCGAGCGGTTGATCTCGAGCAGCTCGATGTCGACGATCACCTCGCCCTTCGCCTTGTCGTTCGCCTTGATGATCCGCTCGGCGACCTTGATCTTCTCGGGCGTGTCCTTGATCGTGATCGCGTTCAGGTCGTCGTTGTTCGCGACCTTGCGCGTCTCGAGCAGGGAGCGGAGGAGGGTCTGGACCTGCTTCGTCTCCGCGTTCGACAGGTAGAAGGTGCGGATGACGTTGTCGGCGTACTCGCTCCGTTTCTGCCGGTTGTCGTCGGCGATCAGGATCGTGTGTGCATCGATGACCTTGTAGAAGTGCTTGTTCATCAGCATCAGGATGTCCATCGCCTTCTCGAAGGTGACGTTGGACAGCTCGACGCTGATCTTCTTCTTCAGGTCCACCTTCTCGTCGTAGAGGAAGTTGATCCCCGACGCCTTCGAGAGCGCCTCGTACACCTCCTGGACGGTGGAATCCGGGAAGTTCAGGACGAGGGGCACGTTCGAGGCGGGATCGAGCTTCGGCGGCCCGAGCTCCTCCGCCCGCCGCCGCGCCTCCTCCTGCGCGCGGTCGAACTCCGAGGGCCCGTTCCGCCGGCGATCCAGCTCTTCCATCGCCTTCTTCAGCTCGACCTGCGCGTACTGGTTCGACGGGTCGAGGATGACGGTCTCCTGGAGTTCCTTGATGGCGAGCTCGAGCTGGTCGTTGGCCAGGTACTTCTTGCCCCGGTCGAAGTGCGCCGACGCGGCCCGGAGCTTGGCCCGGGCGAGCGCCACCTTGTACCGGCTATTCGACGGCTCGATCGAGACGGCCTTTGCGTAGGCCAGGACCGCCTGGTCCCAGAGCTGGCGCTCCGCGGCCGCCTCGCCCTGCATGTAGGCCGACCGCGCCGTGCTCGCGCAGCCCGCGAGCAGCAGCGCCACCATGGTGAGCACCAGGACGAGCCAGGCGCCGGTCGTTCCACGTGCCCTCTCGCGCACGGCGTATCCCCCTTGCTCCATCGGCTTCCTCATCTCTTCTTCCCGGAGGTGCGCTTCGGCACCAGCTTGACCGCCTTCGTTCGGCCGCGGTAACGCTCGTCGGTATAGCCGATCACGACCTGGTCGAGGTCGATCCGCTTGACGACGAACTTCTCGTCGACGATGTCCCCCACCCGGACGGCGACTGGATGCGGGGTCTTCGAGCCCTTCTTCACGAGGAACGCGATGAACCCGCGCTCGTCGGCCACCGGACGCGCGTAGCCGACGTACGTGTAGGAGAAGCTGGGAGGCGGAGGCAGGCTCTTCTTGCCCGCGACGGCATCGCCCCGCTTCCGTGCCTTCGCGCGGGAACGCTGCTCCTGCTCCCTCTTCTTCCGCTCCTCGGCCAGCTTCTGGCGCTTCTCGCGCCGCCGGCGCTCCGCCTCGAGCGCCACCGGGTCGGGTGCGAAGTCGAAGAGGTTGCGCTTCGGCGTGTACGCCTCCGCGCCCCCCGTGCGATGAACAGGGATGTCCGGCAGCTGCGCGAGCAGCTGGATCTTCGGATCGGTGATCGTGAAACCGCCCGGCCGCTGGTCCACGGCCTCGGGCATGAACACGTCCCGGTACCACCAGCCCGCCACGAGGACGAGGACCAGGAGGACGAGCAGCAGCACCCGCTGCCGGCCGGCGCCCGCGTCCGCCATCGTCACCGCCTCCTCCGCGACCGCCCGCCGCGCGTCCTGGCCTTCTTCTTCCAGGCCCGGATCCGGGCCTCCTCCTCCCGCGCCCACGGGGCATTGAAGTACGTCTCGACCGCGACGTTGAGCTGCAGCTCTCGGCCGCCCCGGTCCGAGCCGCGCAAGGAGACCTCCCGCACGATCAGGAACTGGTCCAGCGCCTCGAGCCGCGCGAGCAGCCGCCGCAGGTTCTCGTACCCGCCCTGGATCGGAAACGAGATCGTCATCACCTCGATCCCTTCCTGGGCGAGGGTCTCGAGGGAGACGCCCACCTGGCGCGGCTCCACGCCGAACTCCTCGCCGACCGACGTCAGGGCGCGCTGGAACGGCACGAGCCGCTGCTCGCGGGTGGACAGCATCTCCTCGAAGAAGACCCGGATTCCGTCCCGGACCTCCATCGCGTGGCGATGGACCCGGCGCAGTTCCTCGAGCTGGCGGCGCGCCCGGGCCTCCGTCACGTCAGCGGTCTGCTTGGTCTCGCGCAGGAGGGCGATCTCCGCCTGGCGCGGCCGGACGAGCACGAACCAGAACACCATGTTCACGACGAGGAGCACGGCCAGCACGGCCGCCACGCGGAGGCCGTCGCGACGCAGCTCGAACCGCCTGCGTCCCCGGGTCGCCGCGCCAGCGGCGGGAGCCTTCCCGTCGCCGTTCGTGGTCATCGCGTGCCTCCCTGCCCTTCGTCCGGGCCGCCGTCGCTGGACCCGGTGTCACCACCATCCCCGGCCTCGCCCCCCTCCTGCTCGTCATCGGGCGACGGCGGGGCATCCCAGCCGTCCGAGCCCGGCACCGGCTTCAGCTTGAGCTTCGGGACGCCATCCTCGACGACGACGACCTCGTCCGGGTCCGCCGGCTCCGGGGCCTTCCGCTCCCGGGGCCCCGCGGCCCCGCCCGCGCCCGCGCCGCCGCCGGCGCGGCGCGCCCGGTCCGGTGCGAGCCGGGACCGCCGCGTTCCCGTCGTCCCGGTCGCTCCCCCGGCGCGGCCCGCACGGCCCGCCCGACCGGCCGGCACGAACCCCGCGACCCCCGCGTCGGCCCCGGCCTGCGCCGGTGGGCGCCCCGCCTCCCCCCGCCTCGTCGTCCGCCCCGCGCGCGTCCTTCCGGCGCCTCCCGCCGTCGCGGCCCGCCCGCCGCCGGCGGCACGAGACCGCCCGTCGCCCCCGCCCGCCGGGCGCCGGCGCGCGGCTGCCGCACCGGCGGCGTCCTCGCGCACGGGGACGGGTTCGCCGGAAACCGGGGCCTCCGCGTCCTCTCCGTCCACCTCGATCACCTCGGCGGGAACCTGGTCCCGCTTTCCCGGGACACCGCCGGCGGCCCGTTCCCCGGTGACGTCGGACGTCGACTCCCCGCTCGTCACCGGGGCCGGCGTGTAACGCACCTGCAGGGAGAAGAGCACGTTGTTCGATCCCTCGGCCCGGCGGAACCCCTCGGGGGTCACGCGGGAGAACCGCGGCGACTGCTCCAGGATCTCCTCGAAGTCGAACAGGGCCTTCTTGTGCCGCGCGACACCGTCCAGGCTCAGCAGGATCTGTCCCGCCTCGAAGCTCGGTCGGATCGAGAGGAGCCGGACGTTCCAGGGCAACACGTCCTCGAGATCGTTGAACAGACGCGTCCAGGAGAAGTTTCGCTGCCGCAGCACGTCGGCCACGAACTCCGCCTGCGCGGAGAGCACCTCGACGTCGAGCCCGTCCAGCTCCTTCTGCAGGCGCAGCGCTTCCTCCTTCATCTGCCGCATGCGAACCCGGTGATCCGCGATCTGCGACTCGAGGGCCGCCCTTCGCGTGTCGGCAGTCATCCAGGCGTGGACGTCGTAGACGGTGAACCCGACGGCGAGGATGGCCAGCAGGAGCAGCCCGATCACCAGGGGCGTGTCGTTGGTGAACGGCCGGGACGCCAGGTTGAGATCGAGCGGCTTCACGGCACCCTCCTCAGGGCGAGCCCGACGGTCGGCAGCAGCTCGAGGGCCTCCTCCCGTGGCAGGTCCCCGAGCCCGTCGACGATCCGGCCCGGATCGATCTCGAGGATCTCGCCGCAGTCCGCGTCCCCCAGCAGGGAGAAGAACCCTTCCGGGGGAATGCCGACGACCCGCACGTGCATCCGTGCGAACCCCTCGCCCAGCAGGTGTTCCTCGTAGTAGCTCAGCGTCGAGCGCACCTCCCGCCCCACGACGCGGAGGCTCTCCTCGCCCTGGAATCCCCCGTGCAGGTGGTAGTTCTTCGCCCGGTAGAAGATCAGGCGCCCTCCCCGCAGGATCATCATGCTGAAGTACCGCGGGGTGGCGCTGAGGATCCCGACGTCACCGCGTTCGCCCTCCCCCTCCGTCTCGATACCGGCCACCCGCAGCGCGTTGTACAGGCCGAACGACGAGAGGTCGACGAGACCGACACGGTACCCCGCCCCGGCCAGCAGCTCCTCGATCGGCCCGATGCCCTGCTCCGGGGCGAGAACGACCAGCACCTGGACCTTCCCGTCCTCCCCCCGGCCGAGCACCTGCCAGCTCAGGCGGGCCTGCTCCGGATCGAACGGCACGCTCTTCTTCAGCTGCCAGCGCAGGACCTCGAGGGCCTGGCGCTTCGACGCCGGCAGCTCGGCGAGGGAAACGAGGAAAACCCGCGCCACCGTGTCGGGAAGGGCGACCGAAATGCGGCTCGCGCGCTCCGCCCCGGCGAGCCGCAGGGCGTTCCCGAGCGCGGAGACGATCGCCTCCCCGTCCTCCACCCTGGGCCGCACGAGGGCCGCGGAGAAGGCCCCCTCCGGGAGCGGCTGCCGCGCGTGCCCGGCGAGGGACCACCGGGAACCGCGCCGGGTCAGCCGCACCACGGCCACCGCGTCCTCGCGCAGCTCGACCGCCAGGGGCGGGTACGGCGGCCGCAGCCAGGAGCTTCCTCCCAGCATGCGCGTCGCCCGCTCGGCGAGGGCCGTCAACAGGTCGTTCGCGTCCATCCCGTTTCCTCGCGCTCCCTCGGCCTCAGTCGACGAAGGTCACCTTGTTGATCTCGCGCAGCGTCGTCTTGCCCTGGAACACCTTGAGCAACGCCGACTGCCGCAGCGGCACCATGCCTTCCTCGATCGCCTGGTTCCGGATCTCGGCCGCCGGCCGCCGATCGAGGATCATCTCACGAATCCTGTCCGACAGGTCCAGGAGCTCCGAGATCGCTTCCCGGCCCCGGTACCCGGTGCCGTGGCACTCGATGCAGCCCCGGCCCTCGTAGAAGGGACGGTCCCGGTACTCGGCCGGGTCGAGCCCCGAGTCGATCAACTGCTGGTCGGTCGGCTGGACCCGGACCTTGCAGTTCTCGCAGATCAGTCGCACCAGCCGCTGGGCCAGGATGCAGTTCAGGGCGGAGACGAAGTTGTAGGCCTCCACCTTCATGTTGAGGAACCGCCCCAGCACGTCGACCACGTTGTTGGCGTGGACCGTCGTGAACACGAGGTGCCCGGTCAGCGCCGACTGGATCGCGATCGAGGCCGTCTCCTCGTCGCGGATCTCGCCGACCATGATCTTGTCCGGGTCGTGCCGCAGGATCGAGCGGAGTCCCCGGGCGAACGTCAGGCCCTTCTTCTCGTTGACCGGGATCTGCACGATTCCCTGGAGCTGGTACTCGACCGGGTCCTCGATGGTGATGATCTTGTCCTCGCTCGACTGGATCTCGGCGAGGGCGGCGTACAGCGTCGTGGTCTTCCCCGACCCGGTGGGCCCGGTGACGAGGAACATCCCGTACGGCTCCCGGATGAACTTGCGGACCTTCTTCAGGACGTCGGGCTCGAAACCGCAGACCTCGAGGCTCAGGGTCTTGAACTTCTCCGAGGCCGATTCCTTGTCGAGGATCCGGATGACGCAGTCCTCGCCGTGGACGGTCGGGATGATGCTGACGCGGAAGTCGACCGTTCTCCCCTTGATTCGCAGCTTGAACCGGCCGTCCTGGGGGATCCGCTTCTCGGAGATGTCCAGCTCGGACATCACCTTGATCCGCGAGATGATCGAGTTGTGGAACCGCTTGTCGATCGGTTCCATCGCCTGGTAGAGAACGCCGTCGATGCGGTACTTGACGACCACGTCCCGCTCCCGGGACTCGATGTGGATGTCCGAGGCCCGGCGCTGGAGCGCGTTGAAGATCGTCGAGTCGACCAGCTTGACGATCGGGCTCTGGTCGGCGGTGATCCGGTCGATGGAGAGGATCTCCTCCCCGTCCTCGTCCTCGCGGACGATCTGGATCCGCAGCTCCTCCGTGGCCTCCTCGAGCACGCGCTGGGAAGACTCCGACCGCTTCAGGATCTCCTGGATGGCGGACCGCGTCCCGACGACGATGTCGATCGGCTGGCCGAGGAGCAGCTCCAGCTCGTCGATCATCAGGACGTCGGTCGGATCGGTGACGACGACGACGAGACGCTCTCCCTCCTTCCGGTACGGGACGAAGTTGTACCGGAACATCAGCTCGACGGGAATCGTCTCGAAGAGCTCGTGATCGATGGACAGGTCCTTGAGGTCGACGAACTCCAGCCCCAGCCGCTCGGCGCGGATGCGGGCCTCGATCTCCTCGTTGACCGAGTCCTGGACGGGACCGCCGGCGTCGGGGTCGAGGGTCCCGGGGGGCGTCGTCTCGCTCATGGCGTCCTCCTCCCGCGCTCCGTCACAGCGTGCTCGAGTTCGCGTACACCTGGAGCAGCGGGTAGTAGATCGCGAGCAGCATCATGCCGACCATCACCGCCATGAAGACCAGGAGGGCCGGCTCCACCAGGGAGACCATCGTCTGCATCTGGTGCTCGATCTCCTCGTCGATGAAGTTGGCGACGTGCTCGAGCATCTCCGCGAGGCTGCCCGACGACTCGCCGATCTTGACCATCTCGATCATCATGTCCGGGAACAGCCCGGTCTCCTCGAGGGATGACCAGAGGGCCGCCCCCTCCCGCACCTTCAGCGCCACCGTTCGGATCGCCTCGCCGTAGACCGGGGTCCCGATCGTGCGGCCGACGATCTCGAGGCAGCTCACCAGCGGGATGCCACCGGCCACCAGGGTGGACAGGGTCCGGGCGAACCGGGTGACCACGAACTGCTGGGCGATCGGTCCGATGAGGGGAGCCCGGTAGATCGCCTTCTCCGTCAGCACCCTCCCCACCGGCGTCCGCTTCCAGACGAGGAATGCCAGCACCGCCAGGACGAGGATCCCGATCCAGGCGAGGGCCTTCTCCCGCATCGCCGTCGAGAGGGCCAGGAGCGCCCGCGTCAGGAAGGGGAGTTCCGCCCCGAAGTCGGAGAAGAACCCCTGGAACTTCGGCAGGACGTACGTCATCAGGATCATCGTGAGGCCGAGGGCCATCACGACGAGGATCGCCGGGTAGGTGAAGGCCGAGACGACCTTCCGCCGAATCCCCATCAGGGTCTGGGTGAACCGGATGTACCGCTGGAGGACCGTTGCGACCTCCCCGCTCCGCTCCCCCGAGGCGATCGTGCTCGCGTAGAGCGGCGGGAAGATCTCCTGGGCCTCGAACGCCTCCGAGAGGGATTCCCCCGCCTTCACCCGGTCGTGGACCTCCCGCAGCGCCTCGCGGAACACCGGGTTCTTTCGCCGCTCGATCAGCAGGGCCAGCGCCTCGAGGATCGGGATCCCGGCCCGGATCAGGGCGGCGAACTCCTGGTTGAAGAAGAGAAACTCCTTCATGTTGACCCGGCGCCGCCGGCGGAAGAGATCCCGCAGGGCCGCCACCACCGGCGACTGGCGCCGGATCGAGAGGACGAGGTAGTCCTGTCCCTCCAGCTCGCGGCGCAGGGCCTCGGCGCTCTCGGCGGTGTAGTTGCGCTCGACGACCTCCCCGGTCGCCGTCGCCAGGCGGCAGCGGAACTCTGGCATCGCTACTCCCCTCCCGGGGCCGCCGGGTCGAGGGTCCAGGCCTCGATGGCGACGAAGAGGGCCCGGTCGCGGCCCCGGGACGGGGCGCCGACCAGGTTCATCCTGCCCTCAGGAAGGTTCAGCGTCCAACCGAGTACCCGGCGGGGGGCCGCGAGGCCGGCCGCGGCCTCGCGGGAAGCCGGCAACCGGAACAGCTCGAACGGCTCCAGCCGGATCACGCCCTGGTCGGGATCGACCGCGGCGACCCGGAAGACCACCTGCCAGTCGTCCCCGAGGAGGGCCTCGGCCCGTCCGCCCTCGGCGACCCGGACGGTGACGGATCCCAGCCGCTCGAAGTGACTCCAGCGCATCACCTCGGCCAGGGTGCGCGAGACGCCACGGATCTCCTCGAGGACCCCGCCCCCCGCGGGGGGATCCATCGTCGCGAGCACGAGGCTGACCGTGATCTCCACCGAGCGGGGTGGAACGTCCCACGAGGCGAGGGCCTGGCGAATACGTTCCAGGTTCTCCGGCGTGTCGTCCACCGTGACGACCCGCAGCGGCTTGCTGACCCGGTAGGCGCCGCACGGGCCGACGAGCTGGTCGAGGAGGAGGGCGGCCTCGGCCATCGAGTGGAACCGCACGGGGAAGACCCGGCGCTCGACGGCGGTGCCCGGGCATCCCCCGGGGCCTTCCGCCGGGGGCCCGGCCGACGCCACCGCGGGCCACAGGAGCGTGAGCAGGAGGAAAGAGGAAGCCGCGATCCGTCTCACAGGTCGAACTCCTGGTCGAGAACGAGGGTCACGACGGGGGCGTCCGGGTCCCGTGGCACGAAGGTCACGACCCGCGCACCCGGCGCCTCCACGGTGGCCCGGAGGACTCCCGGGGCCTGCTGCCAGGCCGGGGACTCCAGCGGGGCCCGGAGCGTTCCGAGGAGGAACAGCAGGAGCGTCGCCGCCGCGGCCACCAGGCCTCCCCGGACGACCCGGTCCCGCCACGGGGCCGGCAGCGGCGGCAGGGGTGGGGCCGCCTCGCCGGGCGGCAGCGTCCCGAGCAGGGCGAGGACCGCGTCCGGCGCCAGCCCCGCGAGGCGGGCCCGGCACGCCGGGCAACCGAGGAGGTGGCGTGCTTCCACCTCCGTCGGGTGGCGCCCCCCCGCGATCCCGCGCAGGGCGCCGTCCGAGGGGTGCACCCCGCCGCTCACCGGTCGCTCCCCGGCCCGGCGGGGAACCCGGGCCAGAGGTCGCCGAGGCGCCGGGAGACCTCCCGCCGCGCCTCCAGGAGGTGGCTGCGCACCGTCGAGGGGCTCATTCCCAGGACGCGGGCCGTCCGCTCGACGGACCAGCCCTCGACCCGGCACAGGACGAACACCGCCCGCCGCCGCGGCGAGAGTGCGGCGGTCGCCTCCCGGAGGAGCCGCTCCAGCTCCCGGGCCTCCAGCTCCGCCCCGGGGCCGCGGGTCCCGGCGCGCGCCCGCGGCGGTTCCGGCGGCTCGTCCCGGGTCTCCTCCGGCCGCGCACGGCGGCGACGCAGCGCGTCGATCGCCCGGTGAACCACCGTCCGCAGGAACCAGGCCTCGAATCCCTGCTCGGGGCGGATCCGCGCCGCGTTGCGCCAGGTGTCGAGACAGGCCGCCTGCACCACGTCCTTCGCCTCCTCGGGATCCCCGACGACCCGCAGGGCCACCCGCCAGGCGAGGTCCCAGCGGGGACGGACCAGGGCGCCGAAGGCGTCCCGGTCGCCGCGGACCGCCCGCCGGAGCAGTTCCCGTTCGTCGCTCACGGGAGACCTCCCCGGCCCGGTCCCTCACCCGGTCCTACGGACGTCCCCCCCGGGGCGTCCAGTCCTCGCGGCGAGACCCGGCGGCCCACGCCCATCGGTCAGGAGCGCAGTGCCAGCTCCTCGCGGGCTTCCCCGGGCGGGTCCGGGGCCTCCCCGGGAGAGGCGAGGACGAGGCGAAGGACCTCCTCCATCGTCTCGACCGGGTGGAAGGCGAGCTCCCTCCGGGCCTGCCGGGGCAGGTCCCGGAGGTCCTTCTCGTTCGCCCGGGGAAGGACGACCGCGCGGGCCCCCGCGCGCCGGGCGGCCAGCACCTTTTCCTTGATCCCGCCGACCGGCAGCACCCGGCCCCGCAGCGTGATCTCCCCGGTCATCGCCACGTCCCGGAACACGGGTCGATCGGTGAGGGCGGAGACGATCGCCGTGGCGATCGTGATCCCGGCCGAGGGCCCGTCCTTCGGGATCGCCCCCTCGGGCACGTGCACGTGGAGGTCCGCCTGCTCGAACGCGTCCTCGCCCAGTCCCAGCTCCCGGGCGTGGCTGCGGGCCCAGGACAGGGCCGCCCGGGCGGACTCCTTCATCACGTCCCCCAGGTGGCCGGTCAGGGACAACCGCCCCTTTCCCTTCATCCGGATCGCCTCGACGAACAGGACGTCGCCGCCGGCCGCCGTCCAGGCGAGGCCGGTCGCCACCCCGACCATCGCGCCCTCGAGGCGCTCCTCCGCCTGGGGCGGCGGCGGGCCGAGAAACTTCTCGAGCCGGCCGGCCGTGACGACGACCCGGGAACGCTTCCCCTCGGCGACCCGGCGGGCCACCTTGCGACAGATCGCGGCGATCCGCCGCTCCAGGTTCCGCAAGCCGGCCTCCCGGGTGTAACGGTTGATCAGCTCGCGGATGGCCCCGTCGGAGAAGCGGATCAGCGCGTCGTCCAGCGCGTTCTCCCGGACCTGCTTGGGCACCAGGTGCCGCTTCGCGATCTCGAGCTTCTCCTCCTCCGAGTACCCCGGGATCCGGATCACCTCCATCCGGTCGCGGAAGGCGGGATGGATCGTGTCCATCAGGTTTGCCGTCGCGATGAACAGGACCTGGCTCAGGTCGAACGGGATGCCCAGGTAGTGGTCCCGGAACGAGTTGTTCTGCTCCGGGTCCAGCACCTCGAGGAGGGCGGCCTGCGGATCGCCCCGGAAGTCGTTGGCGAGCTTGTCGACCTCGTCCAGCATCATGACCGGGTTCCGCGTCCCCGCCTGCCGGATCGACTGGATGATCCGGCCCGGCATCGAGCCGATATAGGTCCGCCGATGTCCCCGGATCTCCGCCTCGTCCCGCACGCCGCCGAGGCTGACCCGGACGAACTTCCGCCCGGTCGCCCGGGCGATCGAGCGCCCGAGGGAGGTCTTCCCCACCCCCGGCGGCCCCACGAAGCACAGGATCGGCCCGCGATGCTCGGGCCGCAGCTTGCGGACGGCGAGGTACTCGACGATCCGCTCCTTCACCTGGTCGAGGCCGTAGTGATCCTCGTCGAGGATCTCCTGCGCCCGGCCCAGGTCCAGGTTGTCCTCGGTGGCCACCTCCCAGGGCAGCTCGACCAGCCACTCCAGGTGATGGCGGATCGTCGCCGTCTCGGCGGCATCGGGGTGCATCCGCTCCA
Organism: uncultured Acidobacteriota bacterium; assembly: GCA_964420365.1. Lineage (GTDB taxonomy): Bacteria > Acidobacteriota > Polarisedimenticolia > J045 > J045 > JAMOQA01. The sequence continues at coordinate 64,494 of CAYQTA010000094.1, forward strand.
GGCGACGCAGTTCCTTCTCGATCTCCTCCCGGACGTAATCGGGCAGGTCGCGCTCCGCGATCTTCTCGCGGATCTCCTCGACCTCCTCCTCGATCTCGCTTCCCTCCCCCAGCTCGTTGCGGATCGCCTTCATCTGCTGGCGGAGGTAGTACTCCCGCTGGCTCCGGTCGATCTCGTCCCGGGCGAGGGAGTCGATCTCGTGCTGCATCGAGAGCATGTCGAGCTCGCGCTTGAGCTGCTGGGCGACCAGCCGCAGCCGCTGCACGGGATCGACCACCTCGAGGACTTCCTGGGCCTGCCTCGCGTCCAGGTCCAGGTTCGACGCGACCAGGTCGGCAAGGCGGCCCGGGTCCTCGAGGTTGTTGGCGATCACCTGGACCTCGGACGGGAGGTTCTTTCCCAGGTTCACGCCGCGCTCGAGCGCCTTCTTGACCGTCCGCATCAGGGTCTCGCACTCGAGGCCGTGCTCCCCCTCGAGGGGATCCCGGGCCGGCTCGAGGAGCGGCGTCACGCGGGCGGTCAGGTGGGGCCCGCCGGTGTCGAGGTCCTCCACCCGGGCGCGGCAGACCCCCTGGACGAGCACCCGGATCCGCTCGTCCGGAAGCTTGAGCATCCGCATGATCACCGCGACCGTCCCGACCTCGTAGAGGTCGTCCGGTCCCGGGTCGTCCAGGTCCCGCTCCTTCTGGGTGACGAGCAGGACCATGCGGTTCTCGGCCAGGGCCCTGTCGACCGCCCGAATCGACCGCTTCCGGGCGATCGAGAGCGGGGCGATGATGAACGGGTAGACGACCATGTCGCGGAGGGGCAGGACGGGAAGCACCTCCGGGATCTTCACGGGGTCCCTCTGGTCGCTCGTCGCCATCAGCCTCGATCCTCCGTCGTCAGGGGGGCCGCGGGCGGGCCGGCCGGCCGTGTCCCGTCCCCCTCGTCGGCGGTCTCCACGGGGATCCGCACCGCCTCGCCCCGCCGGTTCTCCACCTTGGGAAGCTCGACCCTGAGGACTCCCCTGTCGAGCACGGCCCGCGCCCGGCGGGTGTTGACCGCCGTGCCCAGGGGGATCACGCGCTCGAACAGGCCGTATTCCCGCTCGTCGTGGAGCACCTCGGCCCCGTCCGCGAGGCGCAGCGCCGAGGGATCGCGCCGGCCCCGCAGCACCAGCTCGCCGCCCCTGGTGATCACCTCGAGGCTCTCCGGGTCGACCCCCGGCACCTCCGCCTCGACGACCAGGTGCGTCGCCGACTCGGCCACGTCCACCGCGGGAGACCAGCCCGACACGGGGGACCGCTCCCCCTCCCGCAGCCGGAGGAGCGCCTCGAACAGGCGATTGACCTCGCTCTGGATCCGCGCCACCTCCAGGTGGGCTGCCGGCCGACGCCCTCTCATGCCTCCTCCTTCTCCTTCCGGCCCCCGCCCCGCCCGCCGACGAGCTGCCGCAGCTCCTCGAGGAACTCCTCGACGTCCTCGAACCGGCGGTACACCGAGGCGAAGCGGACGTAGGCGACCTTGTCCAGGTCGCGCAACCGCTCCATCAGGTGCTGGCCGATCCGTTCCGTCGAGAGCTCCCGCTCCGGGGCCTCCTGGACCATCGCCGAGACCTCCTCCACGATCTCCTCGAGGCGCCGCACCGGGACCGGCCGCTTCTCGCAGGCCTTGAGCAGGCCCGCCATCAGCTTCTGGCTGCTGAACATCTCCCGCCGGCCATCCTTCTTGACGACCATCGCCGGGGTTTCCTCGATCCGCTCGTAGGACGTGAACCGCCGCCCGCAGGCGAGGCACTCCCGGCGCCGCCGGATCACCTCGCCCTGCCGCGACTCCCGGGAATCGACCACCCGGTCCCGGTTTTCTCCGCAGAACGGGCACTTCACGGGGCCGCCTCCCCGGCCGGCACCGCCGCAGCCTCCCCCCGGGCCAGTCCGCCGAGGGCGACGAACAGCCCTCCCGCGGCGAGAACCGGCAGCCAGGTGAAGGCGTGGACGACGAGGCCTGCCGCCCCCGCCAGCACCCGCGGCGTACCGAAGAGGCCGGCGAGCCCCCAGGTCATCGCCGCGTGGTACGAGCCCGTACCGCCGGGAGTGGGAATCCCGATCCCGACCGCCAGGATCGGCAGCATCACCAGCGCCGAGAAGGGGGCGAGGGTCACCCCGCAGGACGCGATCCCCGCCTGGATCCCGGCGGCGATCACGCCCCAGATCACGAACGTCTCGGCGAGCACGGCTGCGAGACCGCGCATCGTGGCGAACGCGCCGAGGCCCGGGAAGAGCCCGGCGACGAACCCGGCCGGCCGCCGCAGGAACACCGCGCCTTCCCCTTCCGCGAACCGCCGGAAGCGTTCCTCCCACCGTTCCCGGTCCCGGGCGAGCCACGTGACGATCGCCAGGGCCGCGAGCCCCCCGGCGAGGAGCCCCCCGCCGAGGACCCGGAGGAACGCGACCAGCTCCGGGTCGGCGTGGGCGCCGACTCCCGACAGGCCGGGCGGCAGGAGGAGGGCGCCTCCCCCGAGCACGACGATCGCCAGCAGGTCGAGGACGGCCCGTTCCACGCCGACGGTGGCCAGGGCCGCCGCGAACGGGGTCCCGGTCCGCCGGGAAAGGAGCGCGGGCCGGAGCACCTCGCCGACGCGACCCGGCAGCAGGCTGGCCATGTACCCGATGCTGACCGCCGACAGGAGCTCCCGGTACGGCACGTCCGGGGCCACCGGGGCAAGGAGCGTCCGCCAGCGCCACGACCGGAGCCCGAGGTGGGCGAAGACGCTGGCAACGGAGAGCCCGAGGAGCAGCGGGTCGACGTGCCGCACGACCTGCCACAGCTCCGCCAGGTCGACTCCGCGGAAGCAGAGCCACAGGAAGAACGCCGCCAGCGCCGGGCCGGCGATCCAGGCGAGGACCCTGCGCATGCTCCTCCGGCGCGCCCCGGGCACACCGGGAGGACGCGTCCTCCCGGCACGGGGCGCCGAGGTCACGATAGGGTGCGGACCCCCGCGGGTCAACGCGAACCGGCGCCGGACGGGCGGTTTCCCGGGGACGGGACCTCGACCAGGATCGTTCGCGCCTTGCGGACCGAGACCTTCCCCGGCGGCGCGCCCCGCGGCTTGCGCACGTGCTTCCGCCGGGCGACCCAGACCTCGACCCGCTCTCCCGGGGGCGCGCCGGACCGGGCGGCCGCCTCCCGGGCGGCGAAGAGCAGGTCTTCACCGGGAGGCTCTGCCCGCCCCGCCCCGCGCAGCACGACGTGCGCCCCGGGACGATCCTTCACGTGGAACCACCAGTCCTCCGGGCCGGCGAGGTGGAACGTCAGGCGATCGTTTCCCCGGGCGGACCGGCCGACCAGGACCTCGAACCCGGACGGCGACCGCAGGACTCGCGGCAGGTCCTTCCCCCCGCCCCCCGGTTTCCGGGCCGGGCCGCCCAGCCGTTCCTCCTCCGCCGGGGAGGGCAACCCGAGCTCCCGGAAGCGGGCCCCGGCCGCGTCGATCTCTTCCGCCGTGTCCGCCACCGCGAGCGCCGCCCGGATCTCCTCGAGCCGCGCGAGCCGCTCGAGCAGCTCGAGGCGGCGGCGCGCGCGGGCGGCCCTCCCCCGCTCCGCCTTGCCCGCCCGGCGGTAGAGCCGGTCCGCCACCCCGTGCGGAGGCGCGCCGGGCGGGTCCGCCGGCACGACCAGTTCCTTCCCCGGCTCGTACGGGTCGGGCACCCGGAACGCCTCCCCGTCCCGAACCAGGGACGGGCCGGCAGCGAGCAGGGCGTCGGCCCGGCGCCGGAGGTCCGACGGGTCCGGGGCGGCCGATTCCTCCCGGTCGAGGGCGGCCAGCGCCCGCCGGGTCCGCTTCGTCTCCGCGGCCAGGCGCCGGAGGCCCCGCCGGCGACGCGCCTCCAGTTCCTCCGCGGCCAGGGCCAGCGGGTACCAGGCCGCCCCGCACGCGACCGGGTCCAGCCCGTCCTCGCCGGGACCGGCGGGACGGAGCCCGGCCCGGCCGGCGAGGGACGCCCGGGGCCGGTCCCCGGGGACTCCCTCGAGCACGAAGCGATCGCCGCCCGGCGCACCGGGCCCCGGGGGCACCCAGGCGGAAACCGGGCGGGCCCGTGGATTTCCCAGGCGCTCGCGAACCTCGTCTTCCCGGCGAAGGAGAAGGGCACCACCCCCCGGCGCGGCGATCCACTCGAGGACGACGCCGCCCTCGAACCAGAGCCCGACCGCGACCGGATCCCGGGAGACCGCGACCGCCTCGAGGCGTCGGCCCCCCAGCAGCCGGTCGGCCAGGCCGGCGAGAGCGGGCCACGCCCCCCGCCCTCCCCGGACCCGGGAGGGACGGGACTCGAAGGGAAGGAGCGCCCCGCGACCCGGCCGCGTGTCGAGACGCAGCCCGGGCCCGCCCTCGAACACGACGTGCAGCCCGTGCCGGGCCACGGGAGCGACCGCCCGCACCGGTCCCCTCGGCGGATCGGCGGCCAGCCGGGAGGCGGTGGCCAGGGCGAGGAGCTCCCCGGGAGAGAGGGAGCCGGTCACGGGATCAGCGAAGCTCCGCCTGCTTCGCGAGGCCCGAGAGGGCCTCCTCGACCTGCTTCTCCATCGCGGGGAGGGAGGTCTTGCAGGCCTCGGCCAGCTCGCTGACGACGAGGGAGCGGGCCCGGTCGAGCATCTTGCGCTCCCGGTAGGACAGGGCCTTCACCGAGCTGAGAAAGGTGAGGCTCTTCAGTACCTCGGCGACCTGCTCGAGGTCCCCGGAGCGCATCTTCTCCTGGTTCTCCTGGAAGCGGCCCTTCCAGTCCTGGGGGACCGACACTTCCTCCTCGCGGAGCTTCTGGAGAACCTTCTTGACCTTGGCCCGGGAGACCAGCTTGCGCAGGCCCACCGTCTTCGAGTTCTCCACGGGGACCATGACGATGCTGTCCGAGGAAAGGATCTTCAGGCTGATGAACGTGGAACGCTGGCCCCCGTACTTCAGCTCGCGGATCTCCTGGACGACGCCGACCCCGTGGTTGGGATAGACGACCTTGTCACCGACCTTGAACTTCAAGACGGACCTCCTCGCGGGGTAAGACATGCGGATTGGGTTGATTCTAAACGAGATCCCGGCCGACCGCAAGCCGGGAACGAGCCACCCGCCTGCGGGAGGCCTCCCCGGGCGGGATAATCGGACCGGGGGGAAGGGCCGGAGGAGGCACGATGGGCCGAGGGCGGCGCGTGCGCGACCCGCTGCTGGTCGTGGCGGACCGGGAGGGGAACCTCTTCCCGGTGGACGGCTGGCCGGCCCTCGGCCGCTCCGGGGGAACCGTGGTGCGCCCGGACCCACGGTCCTGGATCCCTCTCCCGGAAGGTTCGCTCCTCTTTCACCTTCCCGGCCGCCGTCCCGTCGGTTTCGATCCCGCCGGGGCGCGGGCGCGCCCGTTTCCGTCCGTCGAGGGCGGGAAGGCGCTCGCGGCCGCCGCCTTCCTCGCCCCCGCGTACACGACGCTGTTCCTTGCCCCCTGGGAGCGGGAGCCGGGCGCCTCCCCGCTGCCGCTCTACGCCTACTGCGCCCTCGGCTGGGACGAGGAGCGGGGGTTCGTCGTCCCGGCGATCCGCGTGGATCCCGACCCGCGGCAGGATCCCGCCCGCTTCGACGAGCAGGCGATCCGGCGCGGGGCCCGCGAGATGCTGGCCCGCTTCCCGGGCAACCGGCTGGCGGAACACCTGGTCACCCGCTGCGCCCTCGACTACTGCTGCCCGGCCGCCCGGAACTGGGTTCTCGGGCGGGACGAGGCGCCCCTCCCGACCAGCCCGGCCTGCAACGCGGCCTGCGTCGGCTGCATCTCTTCCCAGCCGGGCGGGAGCGTGCCCGTCACCCAGCCCCGCCTCGACTTCGTGCCGGATCCCGGGGAAATCGCCGCCATCGCGGCCGACCACCTGGAACGGGTTCCCGGGGCGGTCGTCTCCTTCGGACAGGGGTGCGAGGGGGAACCACTGCTCCAGGGAGACGTCCTCGTCGACGCCGTGCGGGAGATCCGCCGCCGGACGCGGAAGGGAACGATCAACCTGAACACGAATGCCTCGCGCCCCGACGTCGTCGCCCGCCTCGTCGAGGCGGGCCTCGACTCGATCCGGATCTCCCTCAACAGCGCCCGGGAGGAGCTGTACACCAGGTACTACCGCCCGCGCGGCTACCGCTTCGCGGACGTGCTCGAGTCCGGGGCGATCGTCGCCCGGGCCGGGGGGCTGGTCTCCCTGAACTACTTCGTGTTCCCGGGCCTCACCGACACGGACGAGGAACTGGCGGCGTTCGGCGACATCGTCCGCCGGGCCGGGGTCCGCTTCGTCCAGATGCGGAACCTGAACCTGGACCCCGACCTCTACCTCGAGAGCCTGGGCCTCCCGCCGGACCTCCCCCCCGGGTTCGGAGTCGATCGCTGGCGCCGCCGTGCCCGGCGGATCGCGCCCTGGCTCGGGTTCGGCTACTTCAACCCGCCCAGGGAGCGCTGGCCCGATCCTCCCCCGCCGGGCGCGACGGGGTAAGATTCCACCCGCCCGTGCCGGCGTGGCGGAACTGGCAGACGCAGGGGATTCAAAATCCCCCGGGCCTCGCGCCCTTGTGGGTTCGATTCCCACCGCCGGCACCACCGCTCTTCGCGTCTCCCGCCGGTTCCCGGCGAGTGTCCAGGATCCGACACCCGGACACGAGGCCGTGATCCGGGCCCGTGCGCCGCCGGTCGGAACCGGTTCCCCCCGGCCCGGACCCGGCCGGGACCGTTCGCGCTTCCCCCGGCACGAACCTTGCGAGTCCACCGGGTGGATCCCCCCGCCCGGGGACTGTCCCCGCCGGCGCTCGAACCTATATTCGCCCGGGGGATCGTGCCGGTCCGGGAAGCCCCGGGACCGGGAAAGGTGGGACACGCGATGGCGAGGAACGGCTCGTTGCAGGCGCACCGGTCGGCGGCCGGGAGACGCGGGGACGAGGGGTTCTCCCTGCCGGAACTGCTCGCGGCCCTCGCCGTCCTCGGGATCGTCGCCGGCATCGGCTTCTACACGGTCCACACCGGCGGTTGGCGCAGCGGTGCGGTCGCCGGCCAGCTCGCCCAGCGCCTCCAGCTCGCCGCCACCCGGGCGGTCTTCCAGCAGAACGACTTCGTCGTCACGTTCGACCTCGCGACGAACACGTACTCGATCCACGACGACCGGAACTCCGACGGGACGGTGAACACCTCGATCGGCGAGACGGTGACCACCTACGACCTCGACTCCGGCGGCACGCGAATCGTCTTCGGCATCCCCTCCGGCGTGGACGGCATCGACGGGAGCGCCCCTTCCGCCGCCGTCACGTTCCCGGGGAGTCCGCCCCGCATCACCTTCACCCCGCGGGGCACGGCAACCACCGGCGAGATCTACCTCGTGCCCGCCGAGGACCTCGACCGCGGGCTGCCCGACCGGATGCGGGCGATCACCGTCTCCGCCGCCACCGCGCGGATCCGGCGCTGGCGCTACGACGCGCAGTCGTCCTCGCCGGGCCCCTGGAGGCTGGAACAGTGAAGAGGCAGCGCGGAGGCACGACCCGATCCCAGGCAGGGATGTCCCTCGCCGAGGCGGTCGTCGCGATCGGCATCTTCGGGATCGCCCTCCTCGGGCTGAATACCCTGCTGATCAGCACGATCCGCACGTCCGAGCTCGCCCGGGACACCGCGACCGCGCGGTTCCTCGCGGTCCACCGGCTCGAGCAGATCAAGAACGCCCGCTACCGGGACGGCAACCGGGACGGGTGGCTCGATCCGAACGACCCCTGCACCGATATCGACGAGATCATCCCGGCCAACTGGTTCGACGAGGACTACGGCGAGGTCGACCTGCTGAACGGCACGCGGTTCAACTACCGGGCGTGTGCCGCCACGCCGGACATCAAGCAGTCGGGCATTCGCGTGACCGCGGCCGACTACGATCTCTCCTCGGCGCAGGGACGCCACGACTGGGAAGTCAACCACGCCCAGTACGCGAAGTTCCGGCGCGAGGTCTACATCGTCGATTCGGCCGACTACAGCGACGCGATCGTGCGCGTCCGCCTGGACGGACCCCGCGCGGACGCCCGGGACAACGTCGTCGTCGAGACCGAGAGCCCCTCGGCGGCGAACCCCGCGACCAACTACGTCAAGTACGTGCTGGTCCGCGTCAAGTGGAAGGACAGCCACGGCCAGGTGCACCACGTGACCCTGTCCACGGAGAAGACCTTCTACATCCCGGACTTCTGAGGAGGACGCGCCATGCTCCGCCGCCCGCCGTCTCCCGAGACCCCCGCCCCGGCGCCCGCCCCCCGCGGCTGCCGGGGGTTCTCGCTGTCCGAGATGATGGTCGCGCTGGCGATCACCTCGGTGCTCTTCCTCGCGGCCCTCTCGATGCTGGCCCTCGACCAGAAGATCTACAACAGGAACGACTCCGCCCTCGAGGCCTCCCGCGAGGCCCGCCACACGATGGCCTCTCTCGAGCAGGACCTCCTGATGACCGGCTACCAGGTGGACACCCGGACGGTGGCCGACCCGGGGCCGGACGGCACGGAGAACACCGACGACGACATCAAGGGCCAGGCGGCGATCGTCTACGCGGCCCCCTGGGAGCTCGTGGTGAACGCCGACATCGACCCGGACATCGACGCGATCCGGGACGGCCTGTCCAACGATTCCCTTCCCAGCGGCTACGCGCCGGTCACGTTCTTCACCGGCGCCGAGACGATCCGCTACACGCTCGACTCCGGCGGCGACGGCTCGGTCACCGCGGACGACGACCGCGGGGACGATCCCGAAGAGGCGGTCAGCAGGAACGACGGGCTGTTCGTCCTCTGGAAGGAGGTCTACGGCTACGACGGCACGTCCAACGTCGTGCGCCGCGCGCCGATCGCCCTGGTCCGCGGCCCGGTGGACTACCCCAGCGGCATCCACCCGGTCCCGCTCTTCCTCTACTGGGGCCAGTTCGACTCGGACCCGGCGCTCGACCTCTGGGGAGACGACGGGTCCGGCGGCGGCACCGCAGGGAACGGCGTGCTCGAGGCCGGCGAGATCGCCGCGCTGACGCCGGTCACCGACGAGGACGCGGACGACGACGGGACCCTCGATCCCGGCGAGGACCGGAACGGCGACGGCGTCCTCCAGCGCCGCGTCACCGACCTGATCGAGAAGATCGAGATCCACGTCACGGCGGAGAGTCCCTTCCCCGACCCGGACTGGATCGACCCGGTCCGCTCGGCGAGCGACCAGCCGTTCCGCTTCCACTCGGTCACGATGACCTCGGCGATCAAGCCGCGGAACATCGAGCTGGCCGGCGGCGCCTGCGGCGATGACCCGGAGCCGACGACCAACCCGGCGGTGGCGAACGCCTGTTCCGACCCGATGGCGGACGGCAAGGTGACGCTGACGTGGGGGCTTTCCCCCGACGACGGGAACTTCGAGCTCGACATCGAGCGCTACATCATCTTCCGCACCGACGTCAACGCGACCTTCGGCCCGACGCCGTACGACGAGGTCGCCGCGGGCACCGGCACCTGGGAGGATGACTTCATCGAGATGCGGACCTGGCCCCCGAAGCAGTACTGGTACCGGGTCCGGGCGATGGACTGCACTCCCGCCCTGTCGATCGGGGACCCGATCGCGGGGCCGTATCCCTCCGACGTCGGCGCCGCCTACCCGTTCTCCATCACCGTGCAGGACGTTCCCGGCGACGCGGGAGACACGATGAAGGTCTCCTGGACCGCGTCGATCGACGACCCCGCGAACACCTCCGGCTACGGCGGGGACGTCAAGCAGTACTGGGTGTACCGCTCCGAGAACCCGGATTACCGCTGCGTCGCGCCGATCGCGAAGGCGGCCGTCAACGCGACCGGCGCCGCCGAGTACAGCTTCATCGACAACGCGGCGAACAGCACCAGCGCCCCGGTCTTCGGGCAGCTCTACTACTACTGGATCCGCACCAGGGACGACAACGGTGCACTGTCGCCCTACAGCCCGCGGTACTGCGCCCGGCCCTGGAAGGGACCGGCGTTCCCGGTCGACCGGCACGCGCGCTACGTCGACTGGGGAGACGGCACCGAGGGCGTCGAGATCTGGTTCTCGGAAAACCCCGAGAACGCGGCCGCCGGCTACGACCAGGAGAGGATCGTCTACAACGTCTACCGCGCCCACGACGTCACGGGAGACGGGACGCCGGACTCCCTCGTCGACGACAGCGCGGGGTACACGACCGACGACCTGCTCGGCTCCACCACCGCCGCGGGACTGGTCTGGACGGTCGGCGACGGCAGCTCTTCCCAGCTGTGGCACTCGACCTCGGGCGGCGACTCCTTCCTCGACCTGGGGAACGTCGACTTCGGCACCCGCTTCCTCGGCATCTCCTTCGGCAGCCGCCTCCACGGGATCACGGTCGGCGAGACGGGGGCGTGCTACTACACGACCGACGGGGGCGCGACATGGAACGCCCCCGCCGGGCTCGGCGTGGCGACGGACCTCCGGGCGGTGACCCACGTGGACGAGGACGTGGCGATCGCCGTCGGTGACAGCGGAACGGTGCTCCGGACGGAGGACGGCGGCGCCACCTGGGCCAGCGTCGCGTCGGGCGTGGCGGACGATCTCAGGGACGTGTCCGCGGCCGCGGACATCGTCCTTGCCGTCGGGGACAACGGGGCCTCGATCCTCTCCTCGGACGGTGGACAGACCTTCGCCCCGGTCCTCGTCTCGACGGACGACCTCGGGGCGGCGTGCGCCACGACGGAGGCCGGCGGCGGGGTGACGCTCTGGATCGGTGGCGAGAGCGGGCACCTCTGGAAGTCGACGGACGGCGGCACCACCTGGAGCGGGCTCACGCTTCCGGGCGCCTCGGACATCGAGGGGCTCGCCTGCGCCCCCGGCGGGCGCGCCGTCGCGCTCGTCCCCGACGACGGGGATGTCTGGACGACCAGCGACACGACCACGTGGGCGGTGGACCCGGGGTTCGGGGGCCCCGCGCCCGAGGAAGCCCGGATGTTGCCGAACGGCAAGCTTTTCGTCGTCGACCAGGTCGGAGAGCTCTGGGTCCGGGAGACGGACGGCTCGAGCTGGAGCCATCACTCCATCGACTTCTCCTACCAGCCCCTCGGGCTGGCCGTGCGGCCGGAGATCGTCTACCTGGACGAGACGGCCACGACGTTCGATTCCGGGACGACCCTCTACTACGTGGTGACCGCCAAGTACGACACCGGTGACCCGGTCCTGGACGGGGAGTCGGGTCTCCTCCCGGACCGGCCCGCCGGCGAGGAGTCGCCGGACGACAGCCTGGACCAGGTGCTGGTCGACTCCTGCAACAACTTCGAGCTCCAGGCGACGCTGCCATGAGCACGAGGGAGGCCACGATGGGCATGCACGGAAACCAGCGAGGATCGGCGCTGGTCGTCGTCCTCTTCGTCGTCGCCGGGCTGACCCTGATGGGGCTCGCCCTGCTCGGCTCGTCGACGATCTCCCTCAAGACCGCCGACGTCAGCCAGACCGACGCCGAGCTGTTCTACATCGCGGAGGCGGGGCTCGACCGGATGATCGGGGACATCACGTGCTCCCTCGTCGGCCAGCCCGACCTCGATCACATCTTCGACAACTACGTGATGCTCCACCTGACCCACGGGCGCTCCCGGGGCGCGGACGGCGTCGCCGGGACCGCCGACGACTCCGGGCGGGACTACGTGGACGTTCCCCACGGCAGGGGGACCTACACGATCAACATCCTCTGCTACCCCACGACGATCGACCAGGCGCGGCAGATGGAGTTCGTCGACATGAACATCCGGTCGACGGCCACGCTGGAGGGAAAGACGAAGACCCTCCAGACGGTGATCCGCCTGAAGCTCGTCCCGTCCCGCGTCTTCGACAACGCCTATTTCATGAACAACTTCGGCTGGATGAGCGGCTGGTCGTGCGGGAGCATCTACTTCCACGGCAACCTGCGCGCCAACGGCGACATCAGGCTCTACAGCTCCTGCGTCCGCGGCCAGGGAACGCCGTACTACGAGAAGGTGATCGGGAACGACCTCATCGGCCGGATCCACGACGGCGGCCTGATCGCCGGCCGCCGGATCCTCGGGGCATCGCAGGTCCAGGGACCGTTTGCCGACCCGGCGAACCAGCACGAGTACCAGGACGTCGTCCCGATGCCCAATCTCTCGGACCTCTCGGTGTACGTCAAGGCGGCCCGCGAGTGGAACGGCGGGACGCCGGGGCCGGACGGGATCTGGGGCACGCCGGACGACACCGGCGGTTCCGTCCTCCAGGTCTGGGACCGGAAGCTCGGGCGCTACCGGACCTACCGGGGCTGCATCGGCTGCAACGTCGGGCCGGACGGCGTTTGGAACACGGCGGACGACACGTGGGGCCGGGACGGCGTGCCGAACACCGATGACGACGAGTCCCCGTTCATGGTCCTCGATGGCCGGTACCAGCCGATCATCATCGACGGGCCGGTCGTGATCGGGTCCCCGGGCCCGGACGGGATCTGGAACACCGCCGACGAGTGGGACGCCGCCGGGCTGCGCCCGATGACGGGGGCCGTGATCATCCTCGGGAACATCTCCGGGCAGGGATCGATCTACACGCCGGGGAACATCTACCTGCCCAACGGGTTGACCTACGACAACCCGCCGAACCCGCACCTGCCGGGGTCCGGGCCGCCGCCCGGGATCGGGTACGGGCCGAACCCGAGCACGACGTACCCGTCGATGGACGAGGAGGACATCGAGGCCTGGCGGTCCCTGACGATCAACTCTCCGCCGGCGGGCACCTACCACGTCCGGGACGCGGACATGGTCGGCCTGTTCGCCCGGGAGAACATCATCATCGGCCGCTTCCCGGACGGCTCCTACTGGTACCTCGTCGACAACTGGCTCGCCGACCCCGACAACGAGTCCAAGGAGGACCTCGGGCTGGACAACCTGCCGAACACCGGGGACACGAACGAGGGGAACGGCACCTGGGACGTGCGCTACTACGGCGCGGACGGCCAGAACCAGTGCGGGTCGGGCCTGATTCCGGCGGGCTACAGCATCGGCGACGTGATCCCGGGCTCCGGCGAGGACATCGACGGGGACGCCCGCTTCGACGACACGATCCGGCGCGGTCGGCTGAACGCCCAGGGCCTCCCGATCTCGGGCTCCTCCAGCTTCGCCTTCCCGGAGAACATCAACGACCGGCTCAATTCCGCCGCCGCGAATCCCAACACGGCGACGCCCCTCGACACCGACGGGGACGGGCTGATCTGGCGGGGCAGCCCCCTCTGGCTCGACTCGTCCACGTCCCACCGGTGGCGCGAGGTGGCGCCGAACCCGCCCCGGATCAACGAGCTGGACGCGGTGCTCTACACGAACCACGCGATCGCCGGCGTGTACTTCCGCGGGTCGTCGGGAATCTGCGAGATCTACGGGGCGTTCGTCTCGCGGGTCGAGGCGACGGTCGGCTCGCGGATCACGATGTTCACGCACGATCCCAGGCTCCTCGGCGGGGCGAAGGACTTCGGGATCTACCTCCCGCGGGAGAAGGCGATCGAGATCCGGGCGTGGAAGGAGGAGGTCCGGGACTGATGCGCTCGTGGCGGCCGGCCCTTCCCCCGCTCGCGGCGCTCCTGGCGGCGCTCGCCGCCCCCGCGCTGCTCGGGGCCGGCTGGGAGGCCGCCATCCGCGCCGGGGCCCTGGTCTGTTTCCTCCACGGAACCGTGGCGCTGCTCCCCGTCGGCCCGGACCGGGCCGCCCGGGCCACCCGGCTCGTGGCGGCGGCGGGCTTCGCGCTTCTCGCCGCGGCCGCCGGGATCCCCCTCCTCCCCGCGGCGCCCCGCGGGGCCTCCGTCGCCTGCCTCCTTCCCGGGGGGATGCTCCTCGCGGTCGCGGCGGGCCGGGCCGTCGCGGAGAACCGGCGTCTCCTCGCCGAGGCGGAGTCCCTCCGGGCGCGCCTGGCCCGGCGCGAGGGAGACGTGCAGGCGCAGGCCGAGAGGATCCGGCGCCTGGATCTCCTGGATCCCGCCACCGGGCTGCTCAATCGCCGGGGGTTCTCCCTGGCCCTCGAGGCCGCCCTCGGCGAGTGCGCGGAGGAAGAGGAGCCGCTGGCGCTCCTCCTCGTCGGCCTCGAGGAACCGCTGGCGACGAACCCGGCGACGACGGAGGGACGCCGGGCACGCCTCGTCGGGCGGGCGCTCCAGCAGGCGGTGCGGGGCTCCGACCAGGCGGGCCGCTGGAGTGCCTCCCTCCTGGCCCTCCTCCTGCCGCGGTGCGAGGACGCACGACCCGCCGTCGAGCGCCTGCGGCGGGGACTGGCCGACACCGGGGCGCCCGAGGAGGACGTGCGGGTCGCCGGGATCCACGTGGGACCCCGGGGCCCCTGGCCGGACGGGGAGACCCTGTTCGCCGCCGCGCGCGCGGCCCTCGAGGCGGCGAGGCGGGCCCCCGCGGGGGCGGAACCCCCGGTGTGGCCGGTCGACTGGGGTCTCGCCAGCCTCGAGAACGCCCGGCGACGACCGGCAGGAACGGCATCCTGAGGTGGCCGACGGGCTCCGGGATCAGCAGGAGCAGGAGCAGGAACAGGCGGTCGGAGCGTTCGGGTTGTCGACGATGAACCCCGCCCCCCGGGCGTCCTCCACGTAGTCGACCGTCGCCCCGCGCAGGTACTGGTACGAGATCGGGTCGAGGGCGCAGGTCACCTCCCCGAGGCTCCACCAGAAGTCGCCGTCGCGGGGATCGTCGAAGACGAAGGCGTACCGGAGACCGGAGCACCCCCCGCCCTCGACGAAGACCCGGAAGACCTTGCCCTGGAACTCCTCGGCGGACCGGGCGAACCCCTCGATCTTCTCCCGGGCGACATCGGTGATCGTCATCGGCCCCGGCTCGGGCAGCTCGACCCGCGCCGTGGGCGGAACGCTGTTCGCGGCCATGCGACACCTCCCGGGCGCCCCCGGCGGGGCCCCGCGGGACGAGGCTACCCCGCCCCGCGCGGCGCGGCCAGCCGCCGGGTATCATCGGGGGGCCGCCCGGGCCGGGAGCCCGGGGGGAGGAGGGTGCATGGATCGACGCCGCGTCGTGATCACCGGGATGGGAGCGGTCTCCTCGATCGGGACCGGCCTCGCGGAGGTGGAGGCCTCCCTGCGGGCCGGCCGCTCCGGGATCACCTTCGTCCAGGACTGGGCCGACCGGGGCCTCGCCTCCCGGGTCGCCGGGCTGCCCGAGGCGGAACCGGAATGTCCCCTGTTGACCCGGGCGGTGGAGAAGACCTCGACGAGCAACGCCCGGATGGCCCTTCGCGCCACCTGGGAGGCGATCGTCACCGCCGGCCTCGAGCCGGGGGATCTCCGGGGGGAGCGCGTCGCGGTGCTGATCGGCTCCGGCACCGGGTCGACGACGAAGAACTGGGAGGCCTGCATCGCCCTCGAGAAGTACGGCTCGACCCGGCGGGTGAACCCGTACACGGTACCCCACGTGATGAGTTCCACCGCCTCGGCCAACGTCACCGTGGCCCTCGGGACCCGGGGCGAGAGCTGGTCGATCTCGTCCGCCTGCTCGACGGGAGCCCACGCGATCGGCATCGGCGCCCTGATGATCCGCATGGGGCGGTACGAGCGGGTGCTCGCCGGGGCCTCGGACGAGATCGACTGGACCCGGGCCGGGGCGTTCGACGCGATGCATGCGCTCTCGCGCCGCTGGAACGACACGCCGGAGCTGGCCTCCCGGCCCTTCACCCGGGACCGGGACGGCTTCGTCATTTCCGGGGGTGCCGGCGTCGTGCTCCTCGAGGAGCTCGAGGCCGCTCGGCGCCGGGGGGCACCGATCCTGGCCGAGGTGCTCGGGTTCGGCGCCACCTCGGACGGCTACCACATGGTGAAGCCACTCACCGACGGGGCGGTCGCGTGCATGACGGAAGCCCTCGCCGACGCCGGCCTGGAACCCGCCGAGATCGACTACGTCAACGCCCACGGGACCTCCACCCCCCACGGGGACCCATCGGAAGCGGAGGCGATGGCCCGCGTCTTCGGGGAACGCCAGCCCCTGATCACGTCGACGAAGTCCCAGACGGGACACGCGATCGGGGCCGCCGGCAGCCTCGAGGTGGTCTACACGGTCCTGATGATGCGGGGCGGCTTCCTCGCTCCCTCGCTGAACGTGAACGACGACAACATCGACCCGTCCTGCGCCCACCTCCGGATCGTCCGCGGCCGGGCCGTCGAGGCCGACCTGCGGACGGCGCTCTCGAACAGCTTCGGCTTCGGCGGCACGAACGCGACCCTGGTCCTCCGCCGGTGGGAGGACGGCGCGGCGTGACGGGAGGCGGCGGCCCCGGTCCCGGCCCCGGGCTCCGCCGGGGGAGCCTCCGCTGGCTGGCGGAGGTGACCGGGATCGGGCTCGCCGCGGCCGCGCTCTTCTGCCTCGCCGCCACGTACCCGCGGCTCGGCCCCCTCGCGGGGCTGGCATGGTGCCTCGGGGTCCTTCCCGCGGTCCTCGGCCGCTGGAGAGATCCATTCGTCTCCGGGCTGACGTTCGTGTTCGGTTCCGCGTGGGTGCTCCATGCTCCGGCCCTCTCGAAGTTCGGCTGGTACGTCGGGGCGATCCTCCCCCCGATGCTCTGCGCCCACTTCGTCGTCACGCCGCTCCTGGCGAGGTGGCTGGCGGCCGGGGAACGGGTCCCGGCCTGGCTGGCCCTCGCCCTCGCGATCCCGGCCGGGGAATGGACCCGGCCGCACCTCGGCCTCGGAAACTACGACATGTACGAGGTCGGCGTGATGCTCTGGAACTGGCCGCACCTGGTGCAGGGGGCCGACCTCCTGGGGTCCCGGGGGCTCTCCTTTTTTGCCGCCCTCGCCTGGGGCGTGGTCCTCGTCGCCCTCCTGGGCCGGGCCGAGGATGACCGGCGGGGGCTGCGGGCGGGGGCAGTCCTCGCCGCGGTCTCCTGGGCGCTGCTCCTCGCCTACGGGGCCTGGCGCCTTCCCGCCGACCCGGAAGCGACGTACGAGCCGGGTCCGCGGGTCGCGATCGTCCAGCCGTCGGAGGACCACTCCCGGGAGCGAACGCCGTACGTGCTGCAGGTGGAGCAGCGGATGACGGCCCGGTACGTCGACCCCGGATCGGTCGACCTGGTCGTCTGGCCGGAGAACGCGGTCCTCGCCCCCCTCTCCCGGAACGAGGCCTACCGGGAAACCGTCGCCTGGGTCGCGCGGAAGGTGGGGGCGCCCGTCCTCCTCGGGGCCCAGGAGTTCGGGCCGGACGGGCGCCGTCCGACCAACAGCGCGCTCCTGGTCGACGGCGACGGCAGGATCCTCGGCCGGGCCGACAAGGTCGTGCTGTTTCCCTTCACGGAACGGCGCCCCTTCGCCGCCCTCCGGGAGCGGGTCCCGGCGCTGGACCGGCTCCTCACCCGCCTCACGCTCAAGGCCTGGCACGAAGCCCCCAACGGCTGGAGCCCGGGCCGGCCCCAGGTGATCCACTGGCGCTCCCCCGCGGGAGACGACTGGTCCTTCTGGACGCCGATCTGCTACGAGAGCTGCTACCCGGCGCTGGCGCGCGCGGCGCGCCGGGACGGCGCCCGGATGCTCGTCGGCCTCGCCAGCGAGGGGTGGCTGGGCTCCGCGGTGACCTGGTACATGCTGGGCACGACGGTGCTGCGGGCGGTCGAGAACCGGGTCGGGCTGGTACGGTGCGCGAACACGGGGGTCTCGGCCATCGTGCTGCCGGACGGGCGCGTCGACGCGGTCCTGCGGGGCTTCGAGCACGGCCGCCCCGTCCTCGAGAAGGGGGTCCTGGTCGGCCGGACCCGCCTCTCCCGCGAGGGACCCACGGTCTACGCGCGGATCGGGGGGCTGCTCGATCCCGCCTGGTTCCTCCTGGCCACCGTGCTGGCGGCCGGAGGATGGCTCGTCCGCCGCTCCGGGGAGACGGAACCGTGAGCGTCCCGGCGCCCCTCCCCTCCCCCGGGGAAGCCGGGAACCGGGCGGCCCGGCTCGGGATCGTCCGGCGCCTCGCGCGGGCCTCCCGGAGCAGCTTCCTCTATGCCTTCGCCGTGCTGCCCCGGGCCCGCCGGGAGGCGATCCTCGCCGTGTACGCCTTCTGCCACCAGGTGGACGACGCGGTGGACGAGGCTCCCGACGTCGCGACGGCCCGGGAGCGGCTGGCCGCCTGGCGGGAGGACCTCCACCGGGCGTTCCGGGGCGAACCCGCGGGCCCGGTGGCAACGGAGGCGGCCCACGCGGCGGCCCGGTTCGACATCCCCCGGGACCTGTTCGACCAGGTGGTCGACGGCGTGGCGATGGACGTCGCGCCCCGCCGCTACCGGACGATGGACGAGCTGCTCGGCTACTGCGACCTCGTGGCCGGGGCGGTCGGACGGATCTCGGTCCGGATCTTCGGCCGGGGGGACGAGGAGGCGGACCGCTACGCGGCCGACCTGGGCGCCGCGCTCCAGCTGACGAACATCCTGCGGGACATCGGCCCCGACGCGCGGCGCGGTCGTTTCTACCTGCCGCTCGACGAGCTCGCGCGGTTCGGCCTCACCGAGGACCAGGTCACCGGTGGAGACCCGGAACGACTTCCCCTCCTCCTCGCCGTGGCCGACCGGGCCCGGGACTTCTACCGGCGGGCCGCCCCCGTCGGCCGGCGGCGCCTCGGCGAGTTCTACGCCGCGGAGATCATGGGCCGCATCTACCGGGACCTTCTCGAGCGCGTGGCCCGGGCCGGGTTCCCGGTGGAGGGCCCGGTTCCCCGGGTGGGACGGGGGCGGAAACTGGCCCTTGCCCTCGGGGTCGTCGGGCAGCGGTTCCTCTCCCTCCTCCACCCGGCTCCCCGTCCGTAGTAGGATCATCCGCCCCCGGGTAGGGGCGCGCCCGGGACAGGGAGGCGCGTGGCATGGCTCGTTGCCCGGAATGCGGCGGCAGTCTCGGCCCGGCCTGGCTCTTCCGGGTACGCTCCGGCGAGGCGATCCGGTGCCGATGGTGCCGGGCGGCGGTGGCCGTTCCCCGGGCGTTCTCCATCGCCCGGGACGCGCTCGTCGTCCTCCTCGGCAGCGCCGGGGTGACCTTCTTCCTGGTGCGCTGGATGGACCGGGGATGGGAGGTGGACCTGCTGGCGGCGGCCCTCGTCCCGTTCCTTGCCGTCGGGACCGGATGGATCGCCGAGCTGGCGGCCCCGCTGGTCACGGTCGAACCCCGGGACCTGCCCCACTGGGCCCGCCAGCCCCGGGCCCGTGCGACGGAAGCGGAGCCGACGGAGTCGACGGACCGGGATTCACGGCCTTCCGTGGTCGGCTGACGGGAGAACGGGATGGACCGTCATCCTGCCGTGTACGGGCTCGGGCGGACCTGGGCCGCCCACGCGGCCGAGATGGGCGCCGCCCCCGAGCCGGTCGTCTTCGTCGTCCCCTGGACCGCCCTCGCCCCGGGCGGGGGAGAGATCCCCTGGCCGGCGGGGTGCGGTCTCCTGCACCACGAGGTCGAGCTCGTGCTCCGGCTCGGGGCCGGCGGCCGGAACCTGGACCGGGATGCGGCCGAGGCCGCGATCGCCGAGATCACGGTCGGGCTCGACCTGACCGCCCGGGACCTCCAGGCCCGGGCCAAGGAAAAGGGGCACCCGTGGGCCCGGGCGAAGGGTTTTCCCGGGGCCTGCCCGCTGGGACCACCGGTCCCGGCGGGGCCGTTCCGCGGCCGGTGGGACGGGATCGACCTGCGCCTCGAGGTCGACGGAGACGTCCGCCAGGAGGGCCGGGTGGCCGAGATGCGGCCGGATCCCCCGGGGATCGTCGCCCTCCTCTCCCGGTGGTTCGAACTGCTTCCGGGTGACCTGGTCTTCACCGGGACACCGGCCGGTGTCGGCCCGGTCCGCCCCGGGGAGCGGCTGGTCGCCTCTTCCCGGGCGCTGGGCGTCCGGCTGGAATGCACCCTCCGGCCGCCACCGCCGTGACATCCGGCCCCGCGTGGGGTACCTTCTCCCCGCCCGGACGGGACCGCGCGGAAGGGTGGCCGAGTGGTTGAAGGCGGCGGTCTCGAAAACCGCTGTGCGGGCAACCGCACCGTGGGTTCGAATCCCACCCCTTCCGCCAGCCCTCTTGCCACCAGGGACTCCCGATGCCCCCCGACGACCGCTCCCCGGACAGCCGGCCCCTCACCATCTTCGACCTGCTGACCGCCTACCATCGGAGCCTCGAGAACATGAAGGCCTGGCTCGACGAGGCCGGGCTCGACCCCCTCGAGCGGGCCGCGATCGCGGACGCCTGGCAGGAAGAGATGGTCACCTGGTTCCGGGAGCACGGGTACTGTTTCGTGTGTCACCGGCCCCTCGCGAGGTGCCGGTGCGAGGACCGCGGTCCGTCGGTCCCCTGACCGGGCGGCGCCCCTCCGCCCCTCAGGACGCCGTCAGGGGCACCGGCCGGAACCCGTAGCGGCGCAGCTCCTCGAGCACCTCCCCGCGCGAGGGAACGTCCCCCGGGGCGTCCCTCCACAGGTCCTCCCACCGGACGCATCGCTCGAGTTTCCGGCTCCGCAGCCGGCTTCCCTCGGGCAGGGTCGCCTCCACGTCTTCGCACAGGTCCGGCCACGCGCCCGGGGGAGGACCCTGGCCGCGCCGGTCGACCAGGACCTGCCCCCCGAGGGAGAGGGTCCAGGAGATCGCCGGGCGCGCCCTGCCCCGGCGGTCCTCCCGGACCCGGAGGAGGAGTTCCAGGCCCTCCCGGGGCGGCACCTCGAGGGGGATCGCGATCGGTGCGAACCGGGCCTCGTGCCGGTAGACGCGCGAGCCCAGGCTGCGGGGCAGGTGCCGTTCCCGGGCGACGCGCAGCACGTGTCGCCCCGGGGAGAGCGGGACGACGAAGGTGATCCGCGGCTCGGAAAACGGTGTCCGGGGTCCGGGCGACCAGGCGACCGGCCGCCCGTCGAGGTAGACGTACAGGGCCCAGGGATCCTCGTCCTCCAGGCGCCGGGGCCGATACTCCAGGGTGATCCGGACCGGGACGGCGTCCGGCACGGGCTTCGGCTCCCGGATCGCCCGGGGCGTGGCCGCCCCGGCTTCTCCCGAGAGCTCGACCAGGCGCCGGAGCAGGGCGTCGTCCGCCCCCGCTTCCCGCAGGCGAAGGAGGTCCTCGGCCGCGAGGCGCGGGACCGGCGGCCGCTCCCGGTCCAGCCAGGCGAGCACGACGCCCGGGCCGATCCCGGCCCGCAGCATCCGCTCGACCCGGGAAAGGGTCGCCGTCCCGTCCTCCCCGGCGGGGGCTCCCGCCCGGGAGGCCGGGAGGACCACGAGAACGGCGAGGACGGCCAGCACGACGACGTGGAACCGGCTCATCGGGTCGTCTCCTGCGCCGCCGGGACCAGCTCCCGCGCGGCGATGCGGGCGAGGGCGATCACCGCCTCCGGCCAGGCCGCGGGCCCGGCCGCCGGTTCGTCCACCTCGCGCAGGTCGAGGACCTTGCCGCTCCCGGCGTCGACCAGGACCAGCCGGAGGACGAGGCCCGGCCCCCCGGGGTCGGGCCGGGAGATCGTCTCCATCACCCACGACCGGCGCTGGTCGGTCACGTCGACCAGCTCGTCCCGGGGTCGGGGCAGGAACCCCTTTTCGTCGGGCACCGGCCCGCGGCGGGCCAGGACCGGCAGGAGGACGACCCCGGCCCCCGCAGCGCGGGCGGGAGCGAGGACCGATGGCGCCACGGCCTCCCGGCCACGCGCCTTGTCGAGACCGTCGGCGGCGAGCCGCGGGACCGCCCGGACCAGCCGCTCCCGGGCCACCCGGACGGCCTCGTCGGGTACCCCCGCCACCGGGACCCCCCCGTCCCGGAGCCCGGCAAGGAGCTCCCTGGAAAGCAGCTCCTCGAGGCGGGCCGCCGTCTCGGGCGTCACGTCCGGGCCCAGGGCGACCGCGGGGCGGAGCACGGTCACCGCCCCGGCGACCGGGCGCGGCGGACGGAGGGCCGGCGGCAGCCGCGTGGCGCAGGCGGCGAGGAACAGGGTGACGGGAATCGCGAAGCGGAGCGTCCGGGCGTTCAAGGGAAGACCTCCTTCGCCGGGGAGTATAGAATCCCCTCCCCCGGCGGGCGGGGTGGCAAGCCGGCAGGGTGCCGGACGCCTCCCTCCACCGGGTCCACCGTCCCGTCCGCGGGGCCCCGGGTCCCGCGCGTGCCAAGGAGCCTTGCCATGGATGCCCGCGAGATTCTCGAGAACCTCGGTCTCGGCGACGAGATCCTCGAGGGGATCGGCGGCGGCCCGGAGCCGGAGAAGGCCTCCGGTCCCGTCGTCGAGTCGATCAACCCGACCACCGGCGAGCCGATCGCCAGGATCCGGACCGCCACCGAGGAGGACACCCGGAAGGTCATCGCCCGCGCCCACGAAGCGTTCCTCGCGTGGCGCGCCGTCCCGGCTCCGAAGCGCGGCGAACTGGTCCGCGCCCTCGGCGACGCCCTCCGGGCGAAGAAGAAGTGGCTCGGGGCCCTCGTCTCCCTCGAGATGGGGAAGATCCTCGCCGAGGGGGAGGGCGAGGTCCAGGAGATGATCGACATCTGCGACTTCGCCGTCGGCCTCTCCCGCCAGCTCTACGGCCTGACGATCGCCTCCGAGCGGCCGCACCACCACATGATCGAGCGTTGGCACCCCCTCGGTGTCGTCGGGATCATCTCGGCCTTCAACTTCCCGGTGGCCGTCTGGAGCTGGAACTCGGCGATCGCGGCGGTCTGCGGGGACACGATGGTCTGGAAGCCGTCGTCCGAGACCCCGCTGTGCACGCTCGCCGTGCAGAAGATCTGTGACGACGTGATGCGCGAGTTCGACGCCTGGGGCCTGTTCAACTGCGCCGTCGGTCCCGCCCGGACCGCCGGCGAGGCGCTGATCCGCGACGAGCGGGTGCCCCTCGTCTCCGCCACCGGCTCCTGCGCGATGGGCCGGCACATCGGCCAGGTGGTCGCCTCCCGGATGGGACGCTGCATCCTGGAACTCGGCGGCAACAACGCGGTGATCGTCCTCGACGACGCGAACCTGGACCTCGCCGTCCGTGCGATCCTGTTCGGCGCCGTCGGCACCGCCGGCCAGCGCTGCACGACGACGCGCCGCCTGCTGGTGCAGAAGGGGGTCGCGAGGCAGGTGACCGACCGCCTGGTCAAGGCCTACGCCCAGGTCCGCATCGGCGACCCGCTCGCCCCGGACACGCTGATGGGTCCGCTGATCAACCGCACCGCGGTCGAGACGATGATGGCGGCCCTCGACCAGGTCCGCGAGCAGGGCGGCGAGATCCTCTGCGGCGGCAGGGCCCTCGATCGTCCCGGCTGGTTCGTCGAGCCGACGATCGTCCGCGCACGCGCGGACATGCCGATCGTGCGGGACGAGACGTTCGCGCCGATCCTGTACGTGATCGAGGTCGAGGACCTCGACGAGGCGATCCGGATCAACAACTCGGTCCCCCAGGGTCTCTCCTCGGCGATCTTCACCTCGAGCCTCTACGCCCAGGAGAAGTTCCTCTCCTACGAGGGGAGCGACTGCGGCATCGCCAACGTCAACACGGGAACGTCCGGGGCGGAGATCGGCGGGGCCTTCGGCGGAGAGAAGGAGACCGGCGGGGGCCGCGAGGCCGGTTCCGACTCCTGGAAGGCGTACATGCGCCGCCAGACGTCGGCGATCAACTGGGGCACCGACCTGCCCCTCGCCCAGGGGATCCACTTCGGCGACTGAATCGGCACGAGGGAGGAGCCGTGGTCGCGGGCCGGGGCACGCCCCCGGCCCGCTTCCGTCCGTCACCCGCCCGGGTGCTCGGCGAACTCGTGGAGAAGGGCGGCGAGCCGGCGGGCTCCCTCGACGGGCATCCCGGTGTACATCGAGGCACGAAGACCGCCGACGACGCGGTGCCCCTCGAGGCCGACGAGACCCCGGGCCCGGGCGGCGGCGAGGAACGCCCGGTCGGTGGCCTCGTCCCGGGTGCGGAAGACGACGTTCACCCACGAGCGGTCCTCCCGCGCCGCGGGGAGCCGGTAGACGTCCGGGTGCGCCTCGAGCGCCTCGTAGACGATCCGGCCACGCTCCCGGGTCCTGCGATCCATCTCGTCGAGCCCCCCCTCCGCCTCGATCCACTCGAGCATCTTCCCGAGGAGCCAGGCGAGCACCGTCGGAGGCGTGTTGAGCCGGGATCGGGCGGCCGCGTGGTCCCGCCACCGGAGGATCGGGGGCAGCCCGCCGGGAGCCCGGTCGAGCAGGTCGCGCCGCGCGACGACCACGGTGAGACCGGTGGGCCCCAGGTTCTTCTGGGCCCCGGCATAGACCACGGCGAACCGCTCGAGGGGCAGCCTCCGCGCCAGGAGATCGGAGGTGGCGTCGGCGACGAGGGGCACCGGCAGGCCCGCCGGGATTTCCCGCAGCCAGGTGCCGTGCACGGTGTTGTTCGTCGTCACGTGGAGGTAGGCGGCCGCCGGATCGACGTCCCACGTTGCCGGCGCCGGCACCCGCGTGAACCCTTCCGCCTCCCCGCTGGCGGCCACCCGGGCGGCCCCCGTCGCCCGGGCGGCGTCGAACGCCTTCCGCGCCCAGTGGCCGGTGAGCACGTAGTCGGCACCCATCCCGGGCGGCCGGAGATTGAGCGGCAGGAGGGCGAACTGCCAGGTCGGCCCCCCGGGCAGCAGGAGGACCTCCCGGTCCGCCGGCACCCCGGCAAGGCGCCGAAACCGTCCCTCGATCTCCTCCTGGAGGGCCGCCCACTCCGGGCTCCGGTGACCCAGCTCGGGAACCGCGAGGCCGGTCTCCCGGAAGCCGGGCAGCTCCGCGGCCGCGGCCGCGAGCACCTCGTCGGGCCAGTGGGGGGCCCCCGCCGAGAAGGTCAGCAGCCGTCGTTCCGGTCCCCTCATCGGCACCTCCCGCCGGGTCCCGCTTGCCAGCACGGTCGCCGGGCATCAGAAGATGTTACGATGATCCTTCGCGGGGCCGGGCGTTGCGGCCGGCCCGAGGGAGGAATGAGCGGGAATTCCCCGCCCGGCGTGCGCGCGAACCCGGCGTGCAGGGAGGCAGGCCAGCCCGGATGAGGAGAGGAGGTTTCCAGGAGCGGAACGATACCCCCCAGGTCCGCATCAACGAGCAGATCCGAATCAGCCCGGTCCGGCTCATCGACGAGAACGGCGAGCAGATCGGGGTGGTCCCCGTCGAGGAGGCGCGGCAGATCGCCCGGGAGCGGGGCCTCGACCTCGTCGAGGTCGCCCCGGACGCCCGCCCGGTCGTCTGCCGGATCATGGACTACGGGCGGTACCGCTACGAGCAGCAGAAGAAGGCCCAGGCGGCACGCAAGAAGCAGCACCAGGTCGAGATCAAGCAGATCAAGTACCGCCCGGCGATCGACGATCACGACTTCGAGACCAAGACCGGCAAGGTGCGCAAGTTCCTCGAGGAAGGTCACAAGGTCCGGGTCACGATCATGTTCCGCCGGCGCGAGATGCGGCGTCCCGAGCAGGGGGCGGCGGTGCTCGACCGGGTGATCGAGGCGGTCGCCGACCTGGGCGCTCCCGAGGAACGGAGCCGCCAGATGGCAGGCCGCGACCTGTCCGTGACGATCGCTCCCCTGAAGAAGTAGCCGCGGGTCACTCCCCGTTCACCCACGCGTGGGCGACGAGGCGGGCGATCGCCTCGTTCGGGGAGGCGCGCAACCGGTCGAGGGTCTCTCCCTCGAGGGGCGCGAGCCTGCGGCTCGCCGCGACCGGGTCCCCCGAGACCCGGTCGCACCAGGCGGCCACCAGCGTCCAGGTGAGTCCCCGAAGCGCCTCCGGGACCTCGTCGAGCCGGGTCCGCGCCTGCGCGGCCCTTCCCAGGGCGAGGAGTCGCGCGGCGGTCCGGGTCCGGGTGGCAGCGGCGAGCCGCATCAGGGCCGGCGCGGCGTCCGCGAGCCGGGCAAGGCCCTCGATCCCGGCCACGTCCTCGCACGCCGCGGTGTCCGGCCGGATGCCGAGCTCGGACAGAACCGCCCGCACCGCCTCGAGGTCCGTCGGATCGAGACCGACGAGGGGCGCGCAGGCACGCCGGTGGAGGCGAACGATACCCCGGCTGATCGCCCGCCCGCGGGCCCGCGGGTCCCGGGCCCGGCGGACGAGCCGGACGTAGGCGCCGCCCTCCCCCAGGAGCTCGTCCACGCGCCGCGCGAGGGCGGGCGGGATCGATCCCGGGACCTTCCCCGCGACCGCCGGTTCCTCCTCGCGACGCCCCGGGCGCCCGGGGGCGCGGGAGGAAGGCGGCCGGTGCGGGGACACCTTCCGGGCATTCCGCGCCTGCCGCGTGGCCGGGGCCTTCCCCCTTCCCGTCGCCGCGGGCCGGCGGCCGGCCCCGGCGCGGGCGGGTGGCGGGGCGGGCCGGACCGGCCGCAATCGCTCCCCGAGCCGGGCGAGCCGGGCGACCACGCGTTCGTCCCGGGCCCACCTCCGCCCCCCGGTGTCGGCGGCGGCCGCCCGGGCCAGGTCCCGGGCCAGCGCCGGGCCGGCCTCCGGGTCGGCGACTTGCAGGCCCCTTCGGGAAACGGCCCGCGGCCAGCGGGAAGCGAGGCACTCGAGGGCCGCGGGAACGACCTCGCGCACCAGGTAGCCGCGCCACTGGTCCTCGAGAAGATCCGGGCGGAACAGCTCATCGCCGCAGCCGGGGGGAACGTCCCCGACCCGGCCCCAGGTCGCGAGCAGCAGCCGCCGCGTCTCCCGGAGCGCCGGCACCCGGGCGAGCCACAGTTCCCCGCGCCAGGCCCGGACCAGGAGACTCCTGGCCTTTCGCAGCTCGGCGGGGGGCACCGCGCTGATGCCGTGCCGGGCCCCGGTGGCCACCAGGCGCTCCACCCGGGCCTGGTCCCGGGCCGGCAGGACCGGCCCCGCGTTCCCGAGGCCCCGTTCGACCAGGAGCGCGAGGTGGACGAGGGCATCGTCCAGGAGCGCCCGGGCCGCGTCCTCTCGCACCGGAACGCGCCTCCCGGCCTTCCCGGACGCGGCGTCGCTCAACCGGAGGGCGACCCGGTCGAGCAGCGCCGCCGTCTCCCCGAGAGCCATGCCGTCCCCCGCCGCGCGGGCCGCGGCGACCCGGGCCCGGAGCACCAGCCAGGCGCACCGGAGGTCGGCCACCCCGGGGGCGGTCCCGCCGAGGACCCGCTCGGGGGCACACCGGTCGGGCAGCTTCGCCGCCGCCTCCGCCCACCCGGACGGGGTGGGACCCCCGTCGAGCACCGGGGCCAGGTCGGCCCGGCGCAGAACCTGGAAGGCGGGTCGATCGGCCGTGTCGCGTCCGAGACGGAGGGCGACCGCGGGGAGGCTCGTGCCCGCGAGGAGCGAGGCGAGAAGGACCATCGCCGGGACCGGACGGCACCTCATCGTCTCTCCTCCCCCGCCCCGGAGGGCACGAAGACCGGGTCGATCCGCAGGAGACCGTCGACCGCGGAGGCGGCCTGGGCGGCGGTCAGGACGGTGGCCGCCCGGTAGAAGGAGGCCGCGCGGTCGACCTCGAGAAGCGCCCGCGCCAGGCGCAGGTCGGGGTTCGGCTGGGACAGGCCGGCGGCCGCGACCCGGTCGAGTTCCTCGAGGGCCCGGTCCGCCAACCTGTCGGCCCGCCGGGGCCGGCCTCCCCGGCGCACCACCTCGCGTCGCAGGGCGAGGAGCCGTTCCCGTTCCTCCCGCGCGGTCCTGCGCAGGAAGCTCTCGATCGGTTCCTCGAGGGAAGGCGTGTCGCCCGACTCCCGCCACCGGGCGAGGAGAAGGGTGGCGGCCGACCGTGCGCCGCGCTCCTCCGCCATCCGCTCCGCCCGCGCCAGGAGGACGCTGGTGTCGTCCCCCTCGCCTCCCCCCCACGATACGACGGCGAGCACGACCGCGAGCAGCAGGGTGACCCCGGCAGCGGCCAGCCAGGCGGCCCGGCGGCCCACCCCCGGTTTCCCGACCAGGCGCCGGGCCTGGCGCCTCGCCTCGGCGAGAAGCGGCCCGGCCTCGTCCTCCGCCCCCAGGCGAATCGCCTCCCGGCAGGCGGCGACGGCACCGAGGGGATCACCGCGCTCGAGGCGTTCCCGGGCGGAGGCCAGACAGGCCTCGACCCTGTCCTCGAGGCGGGCGAGGGCGTCCCGGGCCCGCACGAAGAGCGGATCGCCTTCCGGGACACCCGCCTCCCGGGCGCGCTCGATCGCCGCGGCGAGGGTCGGCAGGTGATTCGAGAAGAGGGCCGGGCGCAGGATGCTCTCCGCGGCAGCGCCGGGAGATGCTCCCTCCACCGGGACACGTCCCGTGGATCCCTCGAGGGCACCGAGCGCGGCCAGGTCCCGGGCGATCGCCTCCTCCCGCGGTTCGACCAGGATTCCCCACCCGGCCGCCGCCACCCCCTCCGGCCCCCGGACCACGAGGGCGGGAGTCAGCATGCCGTGCGGCACACCCCGGCGATGGGCCTCCTGGACCTTCCGCGAGAGTTCCTCGACCGCACCGGGCGACGCGACTCCGTCCCCGTCGTCGACGATCCCGGGACCCTCGGGCAACTCGTCCACCAGGACCCGTCCGTGGACGGGATCCCGCAGGACCCGCCGGGAGACGTTCCAGAGGGCCGCCAGGTCCTCGTCCAGCACGGGATCCGGTCCCTCGTCCCCGAGCAGGATCCCGATCGCCGGGGCACCGTCCTCACCCCGCAGGCGTACCACGGGGAACGGCGCCGGCGTCTCCACCCGCTCGAGCACGATCCAGGATCCCCCGAGCAGCTCTCCCGCGGGGGGAGCGCCGGGGGGCGGGCCAACCAGGGTTCCGGGCACGCCGCGACCTCGTTCCCGGCGCCGGGGCGACCGGCGCCGCACGGGACCTCCCCCCGGAGAAGATAGGTTCCTCGTCCTGGCGGGACACGGGACCGGCAAGGACACGGAGGAGCCGGCACCGGGGGCGGGAAACCTCGCCGACCAGGCGGACCCGGCCGGCCGCCGCGAGCCGCTCCCCGCCTTCCCCGCAGGCGACGACCACGACGCTGCGCCACGACTCGACCAGCCGCGATCGAAGGTCCCCGAGCTCCAGGTCGTGGGGCCGCCGGAGGGCCTTCTCCGTCACGGCCAGGACCGGCACCTCCTCCCCCAGGTAGAACATCAGGCCGGGCCAGGGCCGGGAACCGAGCACGACGACGCGCTCTCCCGGTCGACGCACCCGCTCCACCGCACGGGCCACCGGGCGGGCGCTCCGGTACCGGGGCAAGGCACCCGCCGTCGCCCGGATCCCGCCGAGGAAGGCGGCCCAGGCGAGGATCGCGGCCGCGAACAGGATGCGCCCCCTCCGGCCCGCCCGGGACCACGCCTCCGCCGCGAGCAACCCCGCCGGGACCAGGAGGGCCAGGGAGACCGGGAGCACGTACAGGGGCATCCGCGAGCGGCTGACCGTGAAGACCAGGAGCGACACGCCCAGCCATCCACCGAGGAGACGCGCCCGCGGATCCCGCGCGAGATCCGGCAGGCGGCCGCGGAAGAGCTCCGGAAGGAGGAACGCCCCCCAGGGCAGCGTCCCCGCGAGAAGCACCCCGGCCGGGAGCCAGGGGGGCGCGTTGCGATGGAGCCGGTCACTGAACAGCCGCTCGTACACCTCGACGACGAGGAACCGTCGCATCCGGGCGGGGTCGTCCAGGGTGACGGCCACGTACCACCAGGCGGCGATCACCAGGAACAGGCCGAGGCCGACCGGATCCAGGAGGCGCTCGCCGGGTCGCGGGTCCCGCCGCCGCGGCCAGGCCCAGGCCAGCCCGGCGAGGGGCAGCAGGCCGGGAGGTCCCTTGACGAAGAACGCGAGGCCGAGGGCCGCCCAGGCGAGACGCAGGTCCCGCCGGCGTCCCGGGCCCGGCACGAGGAGCGCCCGGGCCCCGGCGAGCACCGCCGCCGCCTCGGCGGCTGCGAGGAGGGGGTCGGTCGTCAGCAGGGAGCCCCCGACGAACGGCAGCAGGGCCGTCGCCCAGGCGAGGGCGGCGAACGTCGCTCCTCGAGGGTCCTCCCCGGAGAAGACGCGTCCCAGCCCGGCGGCCGCCAGGGTCGAGAGGACAAAGGCGAGCCCGGTTCCCAGCCGGGCTCCCCACTCGTTGCGCCCGAGCACGGCGATCCCGGCGGCGGAGAGCCAGTACGTCGGCGGTGGCTTCGTCAGGTGGGGACGCCCCGCCAGGAGTGGCACGAGCCAGCTCCGGTGAACGAGCATCTCGCGTGCCGCCTCGGCGTACCGTCCCTCGTCCGGGTCGGCCAGGGGACGGCTCCCGAGAAAGAGGAACGCCCACGCGACGACGAGGGCCGCGAGCAGCCACGTCGCGAACGCCCCCTTTCCGGCGAACCGTCCTCGACCCATCGTCGCTCCCCTCCACCGGTCGGTGGAGCCGACAGGATACCCCCGTTGCGGCCGGGCCCGGGGACGCGCATCCTTCCTCCGCCATGCGTCTCGCCGCCCCCTGCCTCCTGCTCCTGTCGTGCCTGCTGGCCCCGCTGGCCGGTTGCGCTCCCGGGCGGGGACCGTCCCCGGAAGCACCCGGCACGGAACGGGGCGCAGGGCCGCCCCCCGGACCGGAGTTTCCGTCCGGTCGCCCCGCGGTCCCGGGACGGCGGCCGGAAGCTCCCGAGCCCCCCCGCGTTGCCTGGCCCCGGGGTTGGCGTCTCGTAGAGTCCGGGGGACTGGGGCCGGAGGCACGACCCTCGTTCTGGTGGACCCTGGACGCGGGCCACGAGGATCCGGCCCGGGCGGTCGACCGGGCCCGGGAGGCCCTGGCCCGGCGCTTCGGCGCCGCGGACGTCCCGGCGGTGCCGGCGGTGCGGGACGACACGGCGGTCGGAACGTTGGTCGCGCCGGGCCGGCGGGCGGCGATCACCGCCCGCCGGAGCGAGGGACGCACGGAGGTGCGGATCGTGCTCGGCACGGGCGTCGAGTAGAATCCTCCGCCATGGGGTCTCCGAAGGCGAAGGCACCGCGACGCGGGAGGCGGCGCCGGACGATCGCGGCCCTGCTGGTCGCGCTCCACGTGCTCGCCGCGATCGCGGGAGCGGGGGCGGCCCTCGTCCTCTCCCGCGACCTGCCCGGCATCGAGAACATCGACGTCCTGGCGTTGCCCCGGGTCACGGTTCTCCTCGACCGGTCCGGCCATCCTCTCCACAGCTTCGCCGAGCAGCGGCGGGTGCCGGTCACGCTCGACCGGATCTCCCCCCTCTTCCGCGACGCCCTCCTCGCCACCGAGGATCCCCGCTTCTACCACCACATCGGGATCGACGTCCTGGCCGTCGGCCGGGCCGTCTTCAAGACGATCATCACCCGCCGCTGGGGCGTGCAGGGCGGCAGCACGATCACCCAGCAGCTCGCACGGGATCTCTTCCTGCACCGGAAGAAGACCCTCAAGCGCAAGATCCAGGAGGCGATCCTCGCCCTGCAGATCGAGAAGCACTACTCGAAGGACGAGATCCTCACCCTCTACTGCAACCGGGTCTACTTCGGGCATGGCCGGTACGGGGTCGAGGCGGCGGCCCGGTACTTCTTCGGGAAGTCGGCGAGCGACCTCACGCTCCCCGAGGCCGCCCTGCTGGCGGGGCTGCCCCAGCGCCCCGAAGGGCTGTCCCCGATCCGTCACCCGGACCGGGCCCTCCGCCGCCGCAACCACGTCCTCCGGCGGATGGTCGCCGAGGGAAAGATCGACGCGGCAACTGCCGCCCGCGCGATGAAGGCGCCGCTCGGCGTGCATCCGCCCCGCCCGAAGAAGCCCCTCGGTCCCTACTTCGTCGAGGAGGTGCGGCGCTGGCTCCTCGGCCGCTTCGGCGAGCACGACCTCTACCGGGGCGGGCTGGTCGTCCGGACGACGCTGGACCCGACGCTCCAGGGAGCCGCCGAGCGGGCGGTCGCTTTCGGTCTCGACCTCTACGGGCGGCGGCACCGGGTGATCCCGCCCGGCGAGCCCCTGCCGGAGGGAGAGGACCCCGAGACCTGGACCGACCCGTCCTGGGCCCGGCCGCCGCAACGGGACGACATCCTCCCCGCGGTCGTCCTCGAGGTGGAGCGGACCCGGGCCCTCGTGCGTGTCGGGAAGACCCGCGCCGAGCTCGGCCCGGCCGCGATCTCGTGGACCGGGAAGGACCGTCTCGACCGGGTGCTGCGTCCCGGGACGATCGTGCCGGTCCGGGTCGTGGAACTGGACGAACACGGCGCGCCGTCCCGGCTGGAGCTCGCCTCCGCCCCCGACGTGGAGGCCGCCCTCGTCGCCCTGGACCCCGCGACGGGCGAGATCCGGGCCCTGGTCGGCGGGAAGGATTTCCGGCGGAGCCAGTTCGACCGGGCGATGCAGGCGCGACGCCAGGCCGGGTCCGCCTTCAAGCCGTTCATCTTCGCGGCCGCGCTCGAGGAAGGGTTCCTGCCCAACCAGCGGGTCCGCGACGTGCCGACCGTCTTCGTCGGCCCGGGCCAGCCCCTGCCCTACCAGCCGGAGAACTACGAGCGGGACTACGAGGGGTTCGTGACGCTCCGCCACGCCCTCGAGCATTCCCGGAACATCCCGACGATCCGCCTCCTCGACGACATCGGCTACGACCCGGCGATCACGATGGCGCGGCGCCTCGGCATCGCCGCGGACCTCAAGCCGTATCCGTCGCTGGCCCTCGGCGCCTTCGAGGTCCGGCTCGTCGACCTGGTGGCCGCCTACGCGGCGTTCGTCAACGGGGGCGTGCTGGTCACCCCCGCGCTGGTCCGGGAGGTCCACGGCCCCGAGGGAAAGGAGATCTTCCTGCACCAGCCGGAGGCGAAGGAGGTCCTGGCCCCGGAGGTGGCGGCCGAGATGGTGTCCCTGCTCGAGGGAGTCGTCCTCCGGGGAACGGGCCGGCGCGCCCAGGTCCTCGGGCGGCCCGTCGGGGGAAAGACGGGAACCACCGACCGGTTCACCGACGCGTGGTTCGTCGGGTTCACCCCCTCCCTGGCCGTCGGCGTCTGGGTCGGCCACGACCACAACCGGAGCCTCGGCCGCGGGGAAACCGGGGCGCGGGCCGCCCTCCCGATCTGGATCCGTTTCCTCCAGGAGGGACTCCGGGATGCCCCGGTCGAGGAGTTCCCGCGGCCGGCGGGGGTACGGCGTGCCCTCCTCGACGGCCGGACCGGGCGCCGGGCTCGCCGCGACATCGGGTGCCGGGAGATCGTCCTCGAGACGTTCCCCCTCGGCCGGGAACCCCGGGAATACTGCTCCCGCCGGCAGCACGTCCGCCTGTCCCTCCCCTACCCGCTCCAGGCCTGGCCGATCGATCGGAAGGGGGCCCTGGTGCTGCCTCCCGAGGAAGCGGCACGCCTCGTCACGTTCGCGCCGGGGAAGGTGTCCCTCGCGGAGGGGGGCCACGTGCTGCGCTGGTCGTGGGGAAAGAGCCGGGGCTCGATCCGGCTGGCCGGCGTCGACGATGCCTGGATGGCGCAGTACCTCGAAGCCCTGCCCCGGTGGGCGGACGTGGCGCGGACGCGACGCGAGGAGCGCGAACGCTTCCTCCGGGAAGAGCGCGAGCGCCGGGAGAAGCTCGTCGCCGAGCAGGGAAACGACGCGGTGGCCGACCTGCCCGCGCCCGAGGAGATGGTCCCGGCGGAGCTGCGGGACGGCCTCGACGGGTGGCCCGCGGAGGTCCGGACGGTCAACCGGACCGGCCGGATCCTGTGGCCCGTGGAGCCGGTCGATCCCTGATCAGTCCCCCACCGGCAGCACCGCGAGCCGGACCCGGGGAGCCCCGGCCGGCGGCGGCAGTTCCCCGGTGAGCCGGCCGCGGAGCTGCCACCGGGCCACCGCCGCGACCGCCGCCGGGTCGGTCCCGACCAGGATCTCCCGGGCATCCCACCGCTTCCCGCCGACGACCGGACGAGCGAGGTCGGCGAGCACCAGGGCCGGCGCGGGCCACCCGGCCTCCCGGAGCCGCGCGGCCACGTCGGCCCCATCGTCGCGGACCGTTCCGTCGTCGTCGATCCGGGGACACGCCACGAGGATCCAGGCCGCCGGCGGAGATTCCGGCCCGGGCGGCCCGGCCAGCACGACCCGCTCCTCGTTCCCCACCGCCAGCGCCAGGCGGGCGGCCACGGCCCGGGACAGGGTGCTTCCCGGCCCCGGGACGGCGACGACGACGGCGGTTCCCTCCCCGGCCAGGGAAGCCCAGCCGTCAAGGGGAAAGTCGGCGCCGGTTCGCGCCAGGACGGCGGCATCGAGCAGCTCGTCGACGCGATCCTCGAGGCGCCATACCCTGCCCGGGAGAACCCGCTGCCGGTCGAGCACCTCGAGGACCAGGGGTACCCGGCGAGCCGCCGGGGCCACTGCCCGCCCGCCGGGCGTCCGGCAGGCGGGCAGGAGGAAGAGTACGGCCAGCAGCACCGCCACGGCGGCGCCCCGCGAGCGAACCGGGTTCGTCATCCCGCCTCCCTTTCCCCGGCTTCGGCCGGCAGCATCTCCGCGACCCGGGCCTCGATCGTCTCCGCGAGGAGGTCCGCGTCGATCCCGGCGGTTCGGATCACCGCCTCCCGGCGGCGGGGATCCCACCGGGCCTCGAACCCCGCGAGCTTCCCCGCGGCCGGGACGAGGGGAATGGCCGCCTGGACCAGGGCCGCCCGCCCCACCCGGGCGAGGGCGACCCCGGCAACCTTGGTCGAACCCGCGCTGACCTCCTCCCGGTCGACCCGCTGGAAACAGACCTCCGCCCGGCCGGCTCCCCGCGGCGATGCCGCCGCGACCGCTGCCCGGGCCGCCAGGCCCAGCCGATCGAGGGCGGCAGCAATCGCCTCTCCCAGGAGGCGGGCGGTTCCCCGCAGCTCACCGGCCCGCAGCGGTCCCCGCGCCACCAGGGTCACCGCCAGGTCCCCCGGGACGTGGAGCAGCCATCCCCCACCGGTCGGGCGACGGACGACCGAGACCCCGGCCCCCCGGGCGTCCCCGGGAAGTGCGCGGGGAACATGCTGCGTCTTTCCCAGGGACAGCGTCGGGACGGCCCACCCGTGGAACCGGAGGATCCAGCGGGGTCCGTCGCCCGCCCGGGCCCGCTCCGCGAGGCCCACCTCCCGGTCCATCGCCAGCGCCCCGGGCTCGGCGCCGGCATCGAGAACGACCAGGGGCGGAACCCCGCCGGGATCACGCGTGTTCATGCCCCGAGGAAACCACCGGTCCGGGTTCCGGGCAAGCCGGGAAGGAGGCGTGACGTGCATCGGGCCTCCCGGTCGGGAGGCCCGGAAAGGCTCGGTAGGTTTGGCGGCGGCCGGTCTCGTCTGTCTCCAGCGTCAAGGGAAGGGGTTGGGAAGGGGTGTTGGTCAGGCAATCCGCGTCAACATGTGCGACCGGCCGCCGCGCCGGTGGCGCGCCCCGCGCGCCCTTCTCCTGCCCGTTGTTAAGCACGATCCATGCCACTCCTGGCCGAAACGAGCCGCCCTCGGCCGGGAATGCCCGGCCCGCACGGCGTTCCGGCTGACTCGTTTCCGGGCACCCTCCCGGACCAACGGCGTCCAGGAACCGGCCAGGGCGACCGCTCACCCGACACAGGGGCACGGGCGAAGGCGCCCGACAAGACGCAAGCCATTGCAGATCCAGATGTTACGGACTTCGCCGGCGAAGGGCGTCCCCTTCGCGCAACGTCAAGGTTTTGACGGCCTGGTGTCGAAATCGTGACGGGCGGATCACGCGGGCTCGGGCAGGGCCGCGAGACGCCTTGCCAGCACCTCGGCCTGGCCCTGGTCACCCGCCTCCCGGGAAGCCTCGACGAGCACCTCGAGCAGCTCCCGTTCCACCGCCGGCGAGTGGGGCAACCCGGCGTCGAGCACCCGGGATCCCCAGGCCAGGGCTTCCGCGGAACGCCCGGCCTCCACGAACGCCCGCGCGAGCACCAGGGCGGCATCCCAGCCCCGTTCCGCCGAGGCGAGCACCGGGGCCAGCAGCTCCGCCGCCTCGTCCACGAGTCCCATCTGGACGAGCCCCAATCCCATCTGGAAGGTGGTCTCCGCGTCCTCCCCGGAGACCGCCGCCCGGACCTCCTTCGCCAGGTGCCCGATATCGAGACCGGGGCCCCGGCCCTCGGCGTCCGGTGCCCCATCCTGCGCATCCCGCTCCCGGGGCGGAGAGCCCGGCGTCATGGCCTCCACCGGGGCCGTCGTCGACGCCGGGCGCGACGGGGCGGGCCGAGGCGACGCGTTCCCCGGGGGCTCCCCGCCCTCCTCGTCGTCGAAGTCGTCGAGGACGATCTCGAACCCCTCGTCTTCCTCGCCGGCGGAAGAACCATCCCCGAGCGCGATCACCTCGCCGGCGGCGGGCGTCGGCGAGGCCGCCGGCCCGGGACGCAGCGCCGCCTCGACCTCCTGCTCCAGCTCGGCGAGCCCGGGGAAGCCGGGCGAAACGGCGGCCACTTCCCGGAGGACGGCCCGCGCCCGGTCCGGCAGTCCGTGGGCCAGGAGGCGACGCGCCTCGATCAGGCGAGCCTCCAGGTGGGCCGGGTCGGGACCGCCGGGGCGACCGGGCGCGGCGGGGCTCCCGGCCGACGCCTCTCCCGGCGGGCCCGGCGAATTCTCGACCCCCGGCGCTCCCGGTCGAGCCGGGGCCGCATCCTCCGCGCCACCAGGCCCGGCGGCCACGCCGGGCGAGTCCGGCTCGCTCGTCAGGCGCTCGAGGAGTTCCATCGCCTCCGCCGCCCCGGGATCCCGGGTCAGGAGCCCGGAGAGGGAGCCGATCAGCAGGTCCCGCACCTCGTCGCCCCGCTCGAGAAGCCCCCGAGCCCCCGCGAGGATCCCCCGCCGGGCACCCGCCACGTCCCCGAGATCGAGGAGCACTCGCCCCGCCCACAGGCGCGCCCGGGGCGGGAGGCCGTCCCGCGCGAGGAGAGCCTCCACCGGCGCGGTCTCCGTCGGCCGGCCGGCGTGGTGGTCGAGGGAGACGCGGAGGAGCGTGAGTCCCGCGGCCACCCGTGGGTCGTCTCCGGCAAAAAGGGCCGCGTCCGGGGGCGGTGCCGCCTCCACGAGGGGAGGCAGGAGCGAGGGGAGGGCGTCGAGGGCGGAGAGGCCCTCCCGGTCGGCCTCCAGGGCCTCCCGGAAGGCCACGACGGCCCCCTCCGGGTCGCCGGTCCGGGCGAGGACCTCGGCGAGGCCCGTCCGCGCCCGCGCCCGGGAGGCCGGGTCACCGGCGGCATCCGCAAGGCGGCACAGGGCGCGCCGCGACTCCACGTCGCGGGGGAAGGCATCGGCCAGGCGCCGCCAGGCCTCCGCCGCCCGTTCGCCGTCACCGCGCGCCTCCCAGGCCCGTGCGGCCAGGAGGAGGGGCTCCCGGGCGTCGGCGACCAGGCCCTGCTCCAGCGTGCGCTCGCCGAGGAGACCCAGCAGCTCCGGCTCCGGTTCCCCGAGGCGAATCGCCCGCCGCAGGACGGCGAGGGCACGGGCACGGTATCCACCGTTCCAGTAGTCCTCGGCGAGACGCCGGAAGACCTCCCGGGCCTCGGCCTCCCTCCCGGTACGGGCGAGGGCGTCCGCCAGGCGCTGCCGGATGGCCAGGTCGTTCGGGGTCCGTTCCAGGATCCGGGCGTAGATCTCCGCCGCGCGGGCGAGGTCCCCGCGCCTCGCCGCGCCCTCCGCCTCGCGGAGCAGGTCCTGGCGGGTGCTCGCCACCGCCTCAGGCCCGGCGGCGCTCCTTGATCCGGGCCGCCTTGCCGGAGCGCTCCCGGAGGTAGTAGAGCTTCGCCCGGCGGACCCGGCCGTAACGGACCACCTCGATCTTCGCGATCATCGGCGAGTGCAGCGGGAACACCCGCTCGACGCCGATGCCGCCGGAGATCTTCCGCACGCGGAAGGTGGACCGCGTCGACTGCCTGCCGTGCTTCCGGCCGAGGACCACCCCCTGGAAGACCTGGATCCGCTCCTTCTCTCCCTCGCGGACCCGCACGTGGACCCGCACGGTGTCGCCGGGACCGAAGTCCGGGATGTCGGCCTTGAGCTGGGCCTGCTCGATGCTCCGGATGATGTCGTCACTCATCGTCGCTTCCCTCGCGCGGGTCCCGCGGGGCGTCGCCCCCGCGGGCCCGGATCAGGTCGGGTCTCCGACGCCGGGTCCGCTCCAGCGCGGCTCCCCGGCGCCAGGCCTCGATCTTCGCGTGGTGCCCGGACAGCAGCACGTCCGGCACCCGCCACCCGCGGAACTCCGCGGGCCGCGTGTAGTGGGGGTGGTCGAGCAGCGGCTCCTCGAAGGACTCGCGGACCAGCGAGGCGGGCTCCCCCACCACTCCCGGCACGAGCCGCGCGACGGCGTCGATGACGACCATCGCCGGGATCTCGCCACCGGAGAGAACATAGTCGCCGATGCTGATCTCGTCGTCCACCGCGTGTTCCCGCACGCGCTCGTCCACTCCCTCGTAGCGGCCGCAGAGGAACACCAGCCGTTCCACCGCGGCGAGTTCCCGGGCGACCCGCTGGTCGAACCGCCTGCCGGCCGGGTCCAGCAGGATCACCCGCGTCTCCTTCCCGGGGGCCTCGGCCCGGACCGCCTCCACCGCCCGGAAGAGGGGCTCGGGCTTGAGCACCATCCCGGCCCCGCCCCCGAAGGGCGTGTCGTCCACCACCCGGTGGGGCGGCTCCGCCCAGTCCCGGAGGTTCCGGGCGGTGAGCCGGAGCAGTCCCCGCTCGAGGGCCCGCCCGACCACGCCGAAGGCGAGGGGCCCCGGGAACATGTCCGGGAAGATCGTGATCACCACGAACTCCCGGAGCGGTGCCTCCCCGGTCATTCCCCCGCGCTCCCTCGCGGCCGGCGGCGGCGCGGCCGATCCACCGGTACCGCCCGGCCCGGGTCCAGCAACCCGTCCGGCGGGTCGACCACCACGCGGCCCGCGGCGGGGTCGATCTCCCGGGTGATCGCCGGGGCCAGGGGAACCAGCACCTCGCCGCCCCGGTCGAGCCGGACGACGAGCAGGTCTCCCCCGGGAGCCTCGAGGACCCCTTCCACCACGCCGACCCGGTGCCCGTCCGGCAGTTCCACGACGAGGCCCGGCAGGTCGGCCTGGCAGGGATCTCCTCCCGCCAGGTTCGGCAGCGCGTCGGCGGGCGCCACGAGCACGCCCCCGGCAAGGTCCTCCGCGTCCCCGATCCCGGTCACCCCGTCCAGGGACAGGAGGTCCCGTTCCCCGAGCCGGCGCCAACCCCGGATCGTCACCTCCCGCCGCGCCCCGTCCGGGAGTTCCAGCACGTAGCGGGCTCCCGGCACCAGGCGCTCCTCCGGCCAGTCGGTGAACAGCTCCGCGAGCAGCTCCCCCTGCCGCCCCCACGGACGGCGGAGACGGGCGAGGATCACTTCCCGGCCGGGCACGTCACCTACCTGCTACCCCGGGACCTCGACCTCGAAGCGCCGGTGGTGCCGGTGGGCGGAGATCGCGGAGAGGACCCGGAGGGACCGGATCGTCATTCCCTCCTTGCCGATCACCTGGCCCCGGTCCTCCGGGGCACAGCGGATCTCGAAGCGGGTCGCCCGGCGTCCGTCGACCACCCGGACCTCGACCTGGTCCGGGTGAGCGACCAGGGCCCTGGCGACCTGGCCGAGAGCCGCCTGCATCCGCGCGTCGTCCCGGTTCACTCGGCGGCCTCCGCGGAGGCTTCCTGCATCGCCTTCACCTTCTTCACCAGGCTGCGGACCGTGTCCGAGGCGTGGGCGCCCCTGGCGATCCAGCCCTCGTACTTCTCGACGTCGATCCAGAGCGACGGCTTCTTCCGCTCGGACGGGTCGTAGTACCCGAGGATCTCGACGTTGGGACCCGTCGGGGTGTTCCGCGAGTCGGAGACCACCACCCGGAAGAACGGGTGGTTGCGGGACCCTTCCCGCCGGAGCCTGATCTTGAGCACGGTAGCTTCTCCTTCCTTCAGCGGCCGAGCAGGCGGCGCAGCCGGTTCTTGCCCGGCGCCCCGCCGAGCTTCTTCATCATCTTCTGCATGTCGAGGAACTGCTTCAGCAGCCGGTTGACCTCCTGGACCGAGGTCCCCGAACCGCGGGCGATCCGCTTGCGCCGGGAACCGTTGAGGATCCGGTGGTTCCGGCGCTCCTCGGCGGTCATCGAGTTGATGATCGCCTCCATCCGGGCGACCTGGCGGGTGTCCACCTCGGCGTCCTCCGGGAGCTTCACCCCGGGGATCATCCCGAGCACCTGCTCGAGGGGCCCCATCTTGCGCAACTGCCTCAGGGTCGCCCGGAAATCCTCCAGGGTGAACTGGCGGCGTCGGACGGCCTTCTCGAGGCGTTCCGCCTCCTCCCGGTCGAACGCCTCCTCGGCCTTCTCGATCAGGCCGAGGACGTCCCCCATGCCGAGGATCCGGCCCGCCATCCGCGCCGGGTCGAACGGCTCGATCGCGTCGACCTTCTCGCCGATGCCGGCGAAACGGACGGGCACGCCGGTGACCGCCGCGACGGAAAGGGCGGCACCGCCCCGCGCGTCTCCATCCAGCTTCGTCAGGATCACCCCGGTGAGCGGGACCCGTTCGCGGAACGCCCGTGCCGACGTGACGGCGTCCTGCCCGGTCATCGCGTCCGCCACGTAGAGGATCTCGACCGGCTCGACCGCGGCGACGAGCTCTTCCAGCTCGGCCATCAGCTCCTCGTCCACGTGGAGCCGGCCCGCGGTGTCGAGGAGGACGACGTCGAATCCCTTCTCGCGGGCATGGCGGACGGCCTCCCGGGCCCGCTCGACCGGGGTCCCGCTCCCGTCGTGCTCGTAGGCCGCGATGCCGGCCGTCCGAGCCACCTGGATCGCCTGGAGGACCGCCGCCGGGCGGGCCAGGTCGACCGGGGCGACCAGCGGGTGCTTCCCCCGGGCCTTGAGCCAGCGGCCGAGCTTCCCCGCGGTGGTCGTTTTCCCGGACCCCTGCAGACCGACCAGCATGTAGACGGACGGAGGCCGGGAGGCCACGGCCAGCGGGCGGGTCGCCTCGTCTCCACCGAGGAGCCGGACCAGCTCGTCCCGGACGATGCGGACGACGGCCTGCCCGGGGGTCAGGCTCTTGAGCACCTCCTCGCCGAGCGCCTTCTCGCGAACGGTGGCGAGGAAGTTCCGGACGACCTTGAACGACACGTCCGCTTCGAGCAGGGCCAGACGGATCTCCCGGAGGGCCCGGTCCAGGTCCTTCTCGGTGATCCGCCCCCCCGACCGGAGGCGGTCGAGGACGCCGGTCAGGCGCTCGGTGAGCGAGTCGAACAAGAGTCCACCCTCCGCGCCCCGGGCGGGGCGCGCGAAACCCCCGGCACGATAGCACGATCCACCGTCCCGTCAAGAAGATGCGGGCGGGCGTGGGACCGGCTCAGACGTCGCCCAGCAGGTGGCCGAGCTTGAGCTTCTTCGTTCTCAGGTAGGCGACGTTCTCCTCGTTCGGAGGGATCTCGAGGGGCACCCGCTCGACGATCTCGAGGCCGTACCCCTTGAGAGCGACGAACTTCCGCGGGTTGTTGGTCAGGAGGCGGATCTTGCGTACCCCGAGCTCGTGGAGGATCTGGGCCCCGATCCCGTAGTCCCGCTGGTCGGCCCGGAACCCGAGGGCGAGGTTCGCCTCGACGGTGTCCTTCCCCTCGTCCTGGATCTCGTAGGCTCGCAGCTTGTTCGCGAGCCCGATCCCC
Organism: uncultured Acidobacteriota bacterium; assembly: GCA_964420365.1. Classification (GTDB taxonomy): domain Bacteria; phylum Acidobacteriota; class Polarisedimenticolia; order J045; family J045; genus JAMOQA01. Next base: position 105,987 of record CAYQTA010000094.1, read on the forward strand.
CGTCCCTCCTGGCGAAGGTAGAGGATCACGCCCCGCCCCTCGTCCTGGACCATCCGCATGGCGCGATGGAGCTGGCTCCCGCAGTCGCACCGGCGGGAGGCGAAGACGTCCCCGGTCAGGCACTCCGAGTGGACCCGGACGAGGACCGGCTCGTCGGGATCGATCTCGCCGACGACCAGCGCCAGGTGGGTCTGGCCGTCGACGTCGTTCTCGAACGCGTGGAGCGTGAACTCCCCGTAATCGGTGGGAAGCCGGGGGCTCGCCACCCGGCGGACCAGCCGCTCGTGCGCCATCCGGTACCGGATCAGGTCGGCGATCGTGATCATCTTGAGCCCGTGCTCGGCGCAGAACGCCTCGAGGTCCGGCACCCGGGCCATCGTGCCGTCCTCCTTCATCACCTCGCAGATCACGCCGGCCGGGTAGAGCCCGGCGAGCCGGGCCAGGTCGACCGCGGCCTCGGTCTGGCCCGCGCGCTGGAGCACGCCCCCGGGGGCCGCCCGCAGCGGGAACATGTGCCCGGGGCGCAGCAGGTCCTCCGGCCGGGTCGCCGGGTCGATCGCCGCCCGGACCGTCGCCGCACGATCCGCGGCGGAGATGCCGGTCGTCGTCCCGACGCGGGCCTCGATCGACACGCAGAACGCGGTCTGGAACCGGGTCGTGTTCTCCGGGACCATCAGCGGGATCTTCAGCTCGTCGAGCCGTTCCCCGGTCATCGGCAGGCAGATCAGCCCGCGCCCGTGCTTCGCCATGAAGTTGATCGCCTCGGGAGTGACCTTCTCCGCGGCGATGGTGAGGTCCCCCTCGTTCTCCCGGTCCTCGTCGTCCACGACGACGATCATCCGCCCGGCGCGGATCTCCTCGAGGGCCTCCTCGATGGTGGCGAACGGCATCTCCCGCTCCTTCAACGCCCCCGCCCCGCGGCGGCGGCCTTGAGCATCACGTCCCACTCCACGCAGAGCCGATCCCCCGGCCGGCGACGGCCCAGCGTCGTCCGGGCGAGGGTTTCCGGCACCAGGGCGACCTCGAACCAGCCCCCTCCGAGGCGGGCCACCGTCAGACTGACCCCGTCGAGGGCGACCGAACCCTTCTCGACGACGAGGGGCCGACCGCCCCGGGGCAGCTCCACCCGGAGCACCGCCCCGCCACCCGCCACCCGTCGCAGGCCGAGGACGCGCACCTCCTGGTCCACGTGTCCCTGCACCAGGTGGCCGCCCATCCGGTCGCCGGCCCGGAGGGCCCGCTCGAGGTGGACCTCCCGCCCCGGCCTCCAGCGGCGGCTCCCGCCGGTCCGGGCCAGCGTCTCCGGCGACAGGTCCGCCCGGAACGACCCGGGCCGCGTGATCGTCACCGTGAGACAGCAGCCATCGACCGCGATGCTCTCCCCCGGTTCCACGGGTTCCCCGGGCAGGGCGTGGCGCACCTCGAGGTCCAGGCCGGCCCCGACCCGGCGGGCGGCCACGATCCGGCCGACGTCCTGGACGAGCCCGGTGAACAAGGGTGCCCCTCCTCGCGAAGGACCCGGGACCGGCGGGGCTCTCAGGGCCGGGCCGGGCGGGCGACGACGTGGATATCGTCCCCCACCCGCTCGACCTCCGCAATCCGGAACCGGAGCCGTTCCCCGAGGAGGCGCGGGCCACCGTCCACGGCCGGGCGGGCCTCCCGGTCCCCGAGCATTGCCGGCGCGAGGAACCAGTCGAGCCGGTCGACGAGCCCCGCGTCGTGGAACCGGGCCGCCGCCCGCCCCCCGCCCTCGAGCAGGGCGGCCAGGACGCCCCGCCCCCCCAGCTCCCGGAGCAGGGCGAGCGGCTCGACCGCGAGGGGATCGTCCCCCGCGGCCGGGAGGACGACGATCTCCGCCCCGGCTGCCGCCAGCGGACCCGGGTCCCCGGAGGCAAGCCCGTCGCGGGTCGTGCAGACGAGGACGGGGGAGTCCGGTCCCTCGCGGAAGAGGCGCGCGGTCGGCGGCGTTCGCAGTCGACCGTCGAGAACGACCCGGAGGAACGGAGGCGTCTGCCCCCGTGTCGGGGGAAGCAGCACCGGGTCGTCCGCGAGCACGGTCTCCGCGCCGACCACGATCGCTCCGCAACGATCCCGCAGCTCCCGGCCCCGGGCCCGTGCCGCCTCCCCGGTGATCCAGCGGGACCGGCCCTCCCGGTCGGCGATCTTCCCGTCCATGGTGACCGCCGCCTTGTGGAGCAGGAACGCCCGGCCCTCGCTCCGGTGGACCAGGTAGTCCTCCAGCGTCTCCTCCGCCGCCCGCGCCAGCTCGCCCCGGACGAGCTCCACCCGCACGCCGGCTTCCTCGAGGATCCGGATCCCGGAGCCCCGGACCCGCGGATCCGGGTCGACCAGCCCGACGACGACCCGGCCGATTCCCCTCTCGACGATCCGCCGGGCGCACGCCGGGGTCCGCCCCTCGTGGCTGCACGGTTCCAGGGTGACGAAGAGGGTGGCCCCCCGCGCCAGCTCGCCCGCCTCGTCCAGGGCGATCGCCTCGGCATGGGGTTCCCCCGCCCGCCGGTGCCACCCCTCGGCGACGACCTTCCCCTCCCGGACGATCACGGCCCCCACCCGGGGATTGGGGGCGGTGAACCGCCCGCCCCGGGCGGCCAGCTCGAGGGCGCGCCGGAACGCGCGGGCGTCCGCCTCCCCGGTCACGCCGCCCCGCCGGCGGGCTCGAGCAGCCCGCGCACGTACTCCCGGGCGTCGAAGTCGAGAAGGTCGTCCACCCCCTCCCCCATGCCGACGTAGCGGACCGGGAGACCGAGTTCCCGGCCGATCGCGATCGCGACGCCTCCCCTCGCCGTCCCGTCCAGCTTCGTCAGGACGAGCCCGGTCACCGGGGTGACCCGGGCGAACTCCCTGGCCTGGAGGATCGCGTTCCGGCCGGTCGTGCCGTCGAGGACGAGCAGCGTGTCATGGGGGGCGCCCGGGATCGTCCTGCTGACCGAGCGGGAAATCTTCGCCAGCTCGTCCATCAGCGGTTTCTTGTTGTGAAGCCGGCCCGCGGTATCGACCAGCAGCTCGTCGGCCCCCGAGGCGGCCGCGGCCTTCGCCGCGTCGAAGGCGACCGCGGCCGGGTCGGCACCGTGCCCGGCGCGGATCACCCGGGCGCCCGCCCGCTCCCCCCAGACGACGAGCTGCTCCACCGCCGCGGCGCGGAACGTGTCGGCCGCGGCCACGACGACCTTCCTGCCCTCCCGCGCCCACCGCGCGGCCAGCTTGCCGGTCGTCGTCGTCTTCCCCGAGCCGTTGACACCGACCAGCAGGGTGACCCGCGGGCCGGACTCCGGGCGGGTCTCGGGAAACGGCGGCGGCAGGAGGGCGAGGAGCTCCTCCTCGAGCATCCGCGCCAGCTCGTCCGGGCCGGAGACCCGTTTCCCGAGGACCTTCTCCTCGAGCCCGTCCCGGAGTTCCATCGCCAGCTCTGCTCCCAGGTCGGCGAGGACGAGCGCCTCCTCCAGCTCGTCGAGCATCTCGCCATCGACCTCCCGGCCGCCGCTGCCGGCAGGCAGGATCGTCCCGATGCGCTCCCGGAGGCTCTCCCGCGTCTTCCTGAGGCCGTTCCGGATCGTGTCACGAAGCCGTCCGAGCATCAGCCGATCACCTCCAGGAGCTCCTTCGCCTTCTCCGCCCACGTGGACCCGGGCGCGAGCTCGAGGACACGGCGCAGGTGCCCGGCCGCCTCGTCCATCCTTCCCGCGCGGAACAGGGCCGAGCCCCATTCGTACAGGAAGAGCGGGTCGTCGGGAAACCCCGGGGCGGCCACGCCGTACTCCGCGAGCGCCTCGTCGGCCCGGCCGAGTTCCTCGAGCAGGCGCGCGAGTTCCCAGTGTCCCCGGTAGTACTGGGGGCGCACCTCCACCGCGCGCCGCAGGTCGGCGAGCGCCAGGTCGGTGCGCCCCATCCGCTTCTCGATCAGCGCCCGGTTCAGCCAGATCTTTTCCGGGAAGGCATAGGCCCGGTTGGCGAGGGCCCGGGTGAGAACATCGATCGCCTCCCGGGGACGCCCCAGCTTCTCGAGACAGGTGGCGAGGAGCATGCTCGCGTCGGTGTACCCGGGATTCGCCTCGAGGGCGCGCCGGAACGCCCGGGCCGCGTCCTCCCAGGCCTCCCGGCTCCAGTGGACGTAACCCTCGTAGTAGTAGAGCACGGGGAGGATCTTCGCCTCCCGCCCCGCCATCCGGATCGCCTTCCGGATCTCCTCGAGGGCGAGGGGGGCGTTCCCCTGCTCGAAGTAGGCCTGGGCCAGCTTGTAGTGCTGCAGGGGCCCGTCCTTCGGCGGCGGCGACTCCGCGGGCCCGGGAGTGGCGCACCCGGGCGCCAGGAGCGCCGCCAGCAGCACCGCCGCGGCCAGGATCGAACCCGGCTTCCGCATCGTCGTCTCCTCCGCGTTCCCCGCCCGGGTCGACGCCCCGGCAGGATAGCCCATCACCGCCCGAACAGCCGCGCAAGGAAACCGCGGCGGCGCGGGTCCGGCGGCCGGGGAGGCGGCGGCTCCACCGGCTCGCCCGTGAGAAACGCCCGGGGCCAGTCGAGGGTCGCCCGCCGCGCCGCCTCCTCGCCCGCCAGCTCCGCCCACCGGTCCCGCGCCGCCGCCAGCGCCGGTGGTCGGTACTCCGGGTCGTGGGCGTCCGACCCCAGGACGTGGACGAGACCCCGCCGGACCCATTCCTCCGAGAGCGCCCGGATCGCCTTGCCGAACGTGCCGAGGAGGCTCGAGCTCGTCATCTGCCCGAGGGCGCCGAGCTCGACCATCCGCTCCCACCGCGACGGATCCTCGAGGAACCAGCGGGTCCGCTCGGGATGGGCGATCACCGGCGTGATCCCGGCGAGCTTCAGCTCGAAGATCGTCTCCTCGATCCGCACCGGCCGCGTGCGGTAGGGACACTCGAGGAGCAGCCACCTTCCAGCGTCGCCGTACGTGAGCAGGCGCCCGTCCCGCACCCGTTCCGGCAGGCGGGGAGCCAGGTGGACCTCCGACCCGGCCGCGATCTCGAGGGGGATTCCCTCGTCCTCGAGCACCCGGCGGAACTCCGCGATCGCCCCGAGCACCTTCGGGCGCTCGTTCCACCAGTCCCCCTCCCGGACGTGGGGGGTCGCGACCACGGTCGTCACGCCGTCCGCGGCGGCGATCCGCGCCATCGCGACGGCCGTCTCCCGGTCGGGAGCACCATCGTCGATTCCCGGCAGGATGTGGCAATGGGTGTCGATCACGTCGTCCCGTCCTCGGGCTCGGCCCGGAGCGGCCTCGCCAGCAGGTCGGCGAGGGCCCGCCGCGGGTCCTTGTCCTCGAACAGGATGCCATGAACCTCCACGGCGATCGGCATCTCGACCCCGTGCTCCCGGGCAAGGCGCACGGCGGCGCGGGTCGTCTCGACCCCCTCGGCAACCTCGCGCATCCCCGCGAGGACATCCGCCAGCCTCCGGCCACGGCCGAGTTCCTGGCCGACGCGCCGGTTGCGGGACAGGTTGCCGGTGCAGGTGAGCACCAGGTCCCCGAGACCGGCGAGTCCCATGAACGTGTCCCGGCGGGCGCCCATCGCCGTGCCGAGGCGGGCGATCTCGGCAAGGGCGCGGGTGACCAGGGCCGCCATCGTGTTCGACCCGAAACCGAGACCGGCCGCCACTCCCGCGGCAATGGCGACGACGTTCTTGAGGGCGCCGCACAACTCGGCGCCGAGGCGATCATCCGACCGGTAGACCCGGAGGCTGCCCCCGGCGAACGCCTCCTGGACGCGCCGCGCGACCTCCTCCGGCCCGGCGGCCACGACGGCGGTCGGCTGCCCCTCGGCGAGCTCCCGCGCGAACGACGGGCCGGTGAGGGCGACGGTTCTTGCCCTGGCGCTCGACCCGAGCGTCTCCGCAACGATCCGGTCGGGGAGCGCCAGCGTGCCGACCTCGATTCCCTTGCACGCGAGGACCAGGTCGGCTCCGGGTCGGAACGCGGCCGTGCCCGGGCCCTCCAGCACCGCCCGGAGCGCCTGGGTCGGCACCGCGAGGACCACGAGGTCCGCGTTCGCCAGGGCCTCTTCCGCGTCGGCAGTCACCCGGAGCCCGGCCGGGAACCGGATCCCGGGCAGGTAGGTCGGGTTTTCCCGGCGCGTCTCGAGTTCTTCCGCGAACGGCGCCCGGCGGGACCACAGCCGGACCTCGTGGCGAGCGGCCAGGTGGACCGCGAGGGCCGTACCCCACGACCCGGCACCCAGGACGGTGGCCCTCACGGGGCCGTCTCCCGCCGCGCGCCGCCGATCCGGTGTTCCTCTCCCCGGAGAAGGCGACGCAGGTTCTCCCGGTGACGAACCCAGACGATCGCGGCGAGCGCGATGGCGCCGCCACCGACGCCCGGGGCGGTCCCGGGCAGCAGCGACCCGGCGATCGCCGCCGCGAGCGACGCCGCCAGGGAGCCGAGCGACACGATCCGGGTCGGCACCGCGAGCACGAGGAAGACGCCGAGGGCGATCGCCGCCAGGCGCGGATCGGCGGCGAGCAGCACCCCGAGCGTACTGGCCACACCCTTCCCTCCCCGGAATCCCAGCCAGGGAGTCCAGCAGTGCCCGGCCACGGGAGCGACCAGGGCGGCCGCGTGAACCCAGGCCGGTGCGTCCGCCGGGAGGAGCCAGCGGACGGCGAGCCACCATCCCGCGGCGGCCTTTCCCATGTCGAGCAGGAGGGTCAGGACGCCCAGCGCCGGGCCCGCGGTCCGCAGCGTGTTCGTCGCGCCGATGTTCCCCGACCCGACCCTTCGCGGGTCGCCCCTCCCGGACAGCAGGGACAGGAGGAGACCGAAGGGAATCGAACCGAGCAGGAACCCGGCGACGAGGGCGAGCGCGATGCGCGCGGTCACGGTGCGGATCCTCCTCCGACGGGCGCCCGGGCGAGCGCCTCGTACCGGGCCCCGTCGGGCGCCAGGTGGGAGCGGTACAGGACGACCTCCTCCACCGGCACCGGCCCGAACTCCGGGACGAAGGGATCCGGGCGTCCGGGCAGGAGTGGGCGCCGGTCCCGCCGCGCACGCGCGAGGGTCAGGTGGGGCCGGAACGGCCGCCGCTCCCGGGAAAAGCCGAGATCGACGACGGCCTCCTCCACGGCGCGGGCCAGCCCGGCGAGCGGGTCCAGCTCTCCGCGCAGGCCGGCCCACAGGACGCGGGGCCGGCCGGGACCGGGGAAGACGCCCCACCCCGCCGCCGTCACCGCCAGGGGACGCGCCGCCGCGGCCACCCGTTCCAGGCTCTCCGCCAGGGAATCCACCAGGCCCGGGTCGGTCTCCCCGAGAAACCGCAGCGTCAGGTGGATCCCCTCGGGGCGAACCGGGCGCCATCCGCGCCGCCGGGCACCCCATTCCCCGGTCCAGTCGACCATCGCCCGGAGGGTGCCCCCCGGCACCGGAACGGCCACGAAGAGGCGCCAGCCGCTCAACAGCGTTCCCCCCCCGCCTCGACCACCTCGCCCAGTGGATCGAGCCCGAGCAACAGCCGCCGCACCTGCTCGAGGGCGATGGTCGTCGCCCACGCCCGGATCGCGCCGCGGTCCCCCGGGAAGACATGGCGGGTGACCCGCTCCTCGCGGCCGTCCGCGACACCGATGTAGACGAGGCCGACCGGCTTCGTGTCGGTGCCGCCACCGGGGCCGGCGATCCCGGTGGTCGCCACGGAGACCTCGACCCCGAGCCGCTCGCGGGCGCCCCGGGCCATCGCGAGGGCGGTCTCCGGGCTGACGGCACCGCAGCGATCGAGGAGGGCCTCGGGCACCCCGAGGAAGCGGGTCTTCTCCTCGTTGGCGTACGCGACGACCCCGCCGGCGAAGAACTCGCTGGCCCCCGCGAGATCGGTCACCCGCTTGGCGACCAGCCCGCCGGTGCAGGACTCCGCCGCGCCCAGGCGGGCCCCGCGCTCCCGCAACAGGCGACCGAGCACCTCGACCAGCGTGGTCTCGTCCCGCCCGTAACAGGCATCCCCGAGGGCCGCGGCGACCTTCTCCATGGCGGCCTCGAGGAGATCCCGCGCGTCCGCCTCGTCATCCCCGCGCGCCGCGAGGGCAACCTCGACCTCGCCCGGAAGGGCGTAGAACCCCGCCCGGAGGCGTGGATCTTCCGGCAGGACCTCCCCGACCCGCCGCGCCACCTCGAGTTCCGTGAGCCCGGCGGTCCGGAGGGCGCCCGCGAGGAGCACGGAGCTGCCCGCCAGCTCGCGCCGGACCCGCGGGATCACCGACCGCTCGACCATGTCGCGGAACTCGGCGGGAACGCCGGGCAGACCGAAGAAGAGGGCCCTCCGGTGCCGCAACACGAAGCCGGACGCCGATCCCTTGGGATTCGGCACCGGCTCGGCACCCTCGGGCAGGAGCGCCATCACCCGCGCCCCCTCCGGCATCTCGAGACCGCGGTCGCGGTAGCGCTTCTCCAGGGCGGCGAGCAGTCCCTCGTGAACGACCAGCGGAACACCGAGGGCCTTCGCCACCCCCTGCCGGGTGCGGTCGTCCACGGTCGGCCCCAGGCCTCCCGCGACGACGACCAGGTCGCTCCCCGAGCCGAGCGCCGCGTCGACCGCGGCGGCGATCCGGTCCTCGTCGTCCTCCACCAGCACGCGGGACGTCAGCTCGACCCCCAGCGGACCGAGCTGGGCCCCGAGCCAGGGCCCGTTCCGCTCCTCGCGCCGGCCGGATACCAGCTCGCCACCGACCCCGAGGAAGATCGCCTCCGGTCGTCTCATCGTCTTCCTCCCCGCCCGTCTCCCGCGTCCTCCGCCAGCAGGCCGGGCGCGATCCGGACGGCCTTCCAGACGTAGTGGGCCGCCGACCCGAGGGCGAGCAGCATCGAGACCCAGAGGGCCGCGACTCCGAGGACACCGTACCGGCCCCACCGGTCCAGGGTCCGCGTCAGGATCAGCAGGACGATGGCCACCACCTGGGACGCCGTCTTGAGCTTCCCCCAGGGGGACGCCGGCAGGACGATTCCCCGGGTCAGCAGGACGGACCGCAGGCCGGACACGACGAACTCCCTGCCGATGATGATCACGACCATCCAGGCGGGGGCCAGGCCCATCGCGACCAGGGAGATGAACGCCGCGGAGGTCAGCAGCTTGTCGGCCAGGGGATCGAGGAGCGTGCCGATGACGGTCACCTGGCGGCGGCGGCGCGCGAGCCAGCCGTCGAGGATGTCGGTCACGGTCGCGAGCAGGAAGATCGCCACCCCGAGAACCTCCCGGAGGGCCGGGGAAGCCGCGCCGAAGAGGGGCGTGTCGGCCAGGCGCGACGGCGGCGCCAGGAGGACCACGACCAGGATCGGGACCAGGAAGATCCGGAAGATCGTGAGGATGGTCGGCAGGTTCATGAGCGCCCCGGTTCCGCCCCGAAGGCGGTGGGCGGCCCCCCCGGAGCGAGAGGCACCCCGCCGCCGGAAGCCGCAGCAGCCTACCACGGTGCGGGAAAGCGCAGCAACGAGCGCAGGCTCCCGGGGAACTGCTTGCCCCGGGCGCCGGGTCGGCGTACCCATCCACCGCGGGTCGGCGGGGCCGGCCCCGAAGGGGAGGTCCGGGAGATGGACGTCCGGCAAGAAGGTGGCGAGCTCGGCACGGGGCCCGGCGGGCACGCCACCCGGTCACGGCCGGGACTGGAGCGCATCGCCTCCCTCCGGGACGCCCGCAGGGCCCTCGACGCCCTCGATCTCGGCGCCTTCCACGAGGCGGCCCGCCGGCTGCCGGGGGCCCTCGACGGGTCCCTCGGCCGCGTCGCCCTGGCTCTCGTCCTGTACGACCTGCTCCTCGAGGCGGCGGTCCTGTTCCGCCGCGGTCCGGTCACCAACCGGGAGCGCGAGGCTTGGCTCCTCGCCCTGGCCGAGGGCGAACGGGGCCCGGGACTCGCGCCGGCGTTCCGTGGCCTCCTGCGGGACGTGCTCCCGTCACCCGGCAGTCCCTGCGTGCGGGTCCACCCCCTGGTCGCCCGGGCCCGGGCGTTCATCGACGATCACCACTCCGAGGACGTGTCCCTCGCCCGGGTGGCGGCCCGCCTGGGAACGACGAGGAGCTACCTGTCGACGCTGTTCCGCCGGCACTGCGGCATCACCCTGACCGAGTACATCCACCGCGTCCGGGTCCGCCGGGCGATCGGCCTCCTGCGATCGGGCAAGGACAGTCTCGCGGAGGTCGCCTTCGCGGTCGGCTACCGCAGCTACCGCCACTTCCACCGCAGTTTCCGGCGGCTCACCGGCCTGGCGCCCAAGGAATGGGTGCGCCGGGCCCGCTCCGGCCAGCGTCCCCCGGTCCCGTTTCTCCTCCCCGGCGAGCAGCGGCCAGCAGGCGAAAGTCCTGTGGCGGAGCACCCGGTCGATCATTAGGCTTGATCCTCGAGAACGTCTCCGTTCCCCCGGGGCCGGCCCGGTCCCCCAGGAGGAAGTGCCCGATGACCTCGAGACTCCGGTCGTTCGTCGTTCCGCTGCTGCTGGTTTCCCTCGTCGCGCTGCCGGCGTCCGTCACCGCCCTTGCCGGCAACGACGACCTGGACGCGATCGTCACGCGCCTGGGATCGGCGAGCATGCGGGACCGGATCATGGGGCTCCGGGACATGATGCGGCTCAAGGTCCCGGCGGAGAAGGCGCGGCCGATCCTCGAGAAGATGATCCAGGACCCCAGCGCCGAGGTCCGGGCCGAGCTGGTCTGGACGATCTACGAGCTCCTCGGTGGAAAGGGAGCGGACCTGCTCGAGAAGCTGTACGCCGACCCGGACCACAAGGTCCGCGACGGCGCGCTGCGGGCCGCCTGCCGGATGTGGGACGTCCCCGACGCCCGGGACCTCTGCCGGGCCGGGATGGACGACCCCGATCACCGGGCCCGCATCGAGGTGATCAACACGCTGAAGGAGTTCTTCCCCCACGACCCGGAGGCCGCCGCCCTCTTCCGCAGGGGGCTCCAGGACCCGTCCGAGATGGTCCAGCGCTCGGCGGTGTTCGGGGCCCAGGCGGCCCGTGACCCCGAGGCGGTACCCCTCCTGGCCAGGGTGCTCCGGGAGTCCAGCGACCTGGCGGCGGTTCCCGCGGCGGACGAGGCCCTGGCGACGATCGGCACCGACGAGGCCGTCGACGTGCTCGTCTCCGTGCTGCCCCGCCCCAAGGGCGAGCCGGGCAAGCCGGCCAGGCCGACCGACGCGGTGCGTGCGGCGGCCGCGCGGGCCCTCGCCCGGATCCGCAACCCGAAGGCCCTCCCCGCGCTCCGGAAGGCCCTCGACGACCCGTCCCTGATCGTTCGGCTCGGCGCGATGGAGGCGATCCTCCAGATGAAGGACCGGAAGGCCGCTCCCCTCGTCTGCCGGCAGCTGGGCGACAAGGAGGAGCGGATCCGCCGTTTCGCCCTCCGCGTGCTCCACCAGCTGGGCGACACGACGTGCCTCGACAGGATCCGGGACATGATGTTCCACGACCCGGTCCCGACGATCCGTGCGACCGCCACCGTCACCTACGCGGACCTGGTCGGCGAGAAGGCGATTCCCGACCTGCTCAAGCTCCGCGAGGACCTGGACTGGTCCGTCCGCCTGGAGGCGGCCGGCAGCCTGGCCGGCCTCGGGAAGCCGGCCGCGAAGGCCCTCGCGGAGTTCCTCGAGGACACGAACGCGGACGTCCGCGCCATGGCGATCACGGGGCTGGGCCAGATCGGCGGTCCGGACCAGGTTCCCGCCCTCGCCCGGCTGATCACCGACAAGGGCAAGAAGAACCGCCAGGTCCGCATGGCGGTGGCGGAGGCCCTCGGTTCGATCGGCGGCGCGGAGGGTGTCCCGGTCCTCGCCGAGCTGGCGGCGGACCCGGACCCGGCCGTTCGCCAGCGGGCGGCAACGTCCCTCGGTCGGATCGGGGGGGCGGAGGCCCGCAAGACCCTCGAGGTCCTGGCGAAGGACCGGGTCCCCTCGGTGCGGCGCGCCGCCAGGACCGCCCTCGAATCCATGAAGTAGGGGCGGCCGGCAGGCCGCCCGCGGGTGCCGGGCGCGCGCGGTGCCGTCGTGCGCGTTTGCCGGATGATGCGCGGTGCGACGCGCCGCCCGGGCCGGCTCCCGGGGGGACCCTACTGGACGTAGCCGAGGCCGCGGAGGCGTTCGAGGGTCTCCTCGTCCACCTGCTCCTCCGCGACGCCGAGACGCGATCTCGTCTTCGCGGCGGCCGCGAGGTGATCCCGGACCAGTTCCCGCATCCGCGCGAGGTCGCGGGGACGGCGGCGGGCCAGGTCGCGTCGCTCCCCCGGGTCGTCCCGCAGGTCGAACAGCAGTTCCCGCGTCCCGCCCGCGGTCTCCCGGGCCACGTACTTGAGCGAGCCCCGCCAGGCCGCGTGGAGCGGTTCCCCGCCGAAACCGATCGCCTCCGCGAACACGGGGCGTGAACCGCAGCCCGCCCCCGACCAGCACGGAACGAGGCTCCGCCCGTCACCGAGGCGATCCGCCACCCCGACGAGATCGAGCACCGTGGCCGGCACGTCGATGCCGGAAACCGTCTCCTCCACGACCTTTCCCGCGGGAACGCGCCCGGGCCAGGAAACGATCAGCGGAACGCGCGTGACCTCCTCGAACAGGGTGTCCCCGTGGTCGAGGAGACCACGCTCGAAGAGCTCCTCCCCGTGGTCCGCGGTGACGACGACGAGGGTCTGCTCCCGGAGGCCCTGCCGGTCCAGCTCGTCGAGCAGGGAACCGACCAGCGTATCGGCCCAGGCGAGCTGGCCGTCGTAGAGATCCCGGAAGGCCCGGGCATCCGACGGCGCCGCCGGGAAGATGCGGGTGTGGAAGCGGTAGTACTCGCTGATCGGTACGAGGGCCTCCGGCCAGGCGAAGCCGACGTGGTCGGCGGCCGCGAACCGGAGCCGGAATTCCCGCGGCGCGTGGTACGGCTGGTGCGGGGCGTAGGTGTGCACGAACAGGAACCAGGGCCCGCGCCCCCCGTGACGAGCGAGCTCGGCGAGGGACGCCGCCGCCGTGCCCGGCAGCGAGTGCCGCCCATCGTAGCGATAGACGTCGAACCCCTGGGAGAAGCCGAACCGGGGCGAGACCCACGCGTTCTCGGTGACGGCCACCGTCCGGAAGCCATGCTCCCGGAGCACCTCCGCGAGCATGGTCTCCCGGCCGGACCCGCGAACCCTGAGCCGCTGGTCCGGGTGCAGGTACCCGTGGAACGCCCCGAGGTCGGGCAGCACGCCGTGGGCCGCCGGCGTGTAGCCGCTGAAGAGGGAGTAGTGGGACGGCAGCGTCCAGTTGGAGGCCGCCTCCGCGCGGGCGAACCGGGCTCCCTCCCGGGCGAGGGCGTCCAGGCGGGGCGTCACCGGGCGCGGGTTCCCGTAGCAGCCGAGCCGGTCGGCCCGGGCCGTGTCGAGGGACACGAGCAGGACGTTCGGCTTCCTGTCGGCGCTCCGCCTTGCCGGGTCCGGGAGGACCCGCGGTACCGAGAACCCGGCGCCCGCCGGGGCGGGCCGGCGAAGGAGGCCGGCGAGGAAGCCGGCGGCCCGGACCTCGAACCTCACCGACGTGTCTCCCGTCCCGCCCGGAAGCGTGACCTCGTGGGGAACGAAGACCCCCCGGGAAGCATCCCCCGCGTGGACGACGTCGAGCACCGTCCTGCCGCCGGCGGTCACGAGGAAGCGCGCCCGGTTCCCGGCCGGAGCGAGGCAGGCGAACACGAGGGTGCTGCCCGCGGGAACGCGGAGCTCCGCCGGCAGGTCCTCGAGAAGTGGTCGCCACTCGACGCCCGTGTCCCGCTCGACGGGAGGCAGCTCTCCCGGGGGCTCCTCGAACGCGCCCTCCCGCCGCAGCCGGGCCTCGTACAGCCGGGCGAACTCCCGCCGGGCCCGCGCGGCAACGTCCGTTCGCCCGAGGCGCTCCGCGGCGCCGAGCGCCTGGTACCAGCCCTCCAGGTGATCCGGGTTGGCCCGCGTGGCCGCGAGGAACTCCTCGAGAGCATCCCCCTCCCGGCCCTCGGCGAGCAGAAGCAGCCCCAGGTGATAGTGGGGAGGCGCGTATTCCCGCCCCAGGTCGCGGGCCGTCTCGATCGACCGTTCCAGGTACGCCCGTGCCCGGGCCCGGTCCCCGGCAAGCAGGGCCGAGTAGCCCGCCAGGTTCAGCACCCGCGGGTCCGGACCGACGAGCGGCTCGAGAACCGCGAGGGCCTCCCGGGGCCGGCCGAGGGTTCCGAGCAGCTTCCCGAGGGCGATCGCCACCTCCCGGTCCCGCGGGTGGGTGGCCAGGTGGGCCCGGTACCAGGAAGCCGCCTTCCCGGGCCGATCGAGCGTCTCGGCGACCCGGCCGGCGAGGAGGACCAGCCGCGCGTCCCCGCTCTCCGCCGCCCCCGCGAGGTCGGCCACCGCCTCGTCGGAACGGTCCGGGTGCTCGAGCCAGAACGAGGCTCGCTGCTCCCAGGTCGCGTTCCGGGGCGGCATGGCCCGCGGGGCCGTGCCCTTCTCCCCGCACCCGGTCCAGGCGACGAGCAGCGCGGCCAGGAACAGGACGGCCAGCGCTGGCAACCGACGACGCATCATGGCCCCTCCTCCGCCCGGGCCAGGAGCAGGGCGGCCCACTCGCCCTCGCTCCGGGCGGTGACGCGGCGGAATCCCCGGGACGTCCAGGCCTCGGTGACCCGGTCCACGTCCTCCGGGGAAAACCCGGAGAGGATCGCCCGGGCTCCCGGAACGAGGTGGTTCGCCAGGGGCCCCGCGCCGCGGACCAGGGCCGTGCGGTGAACGTTGGCGAGCAGCAGCTCGAAGCGGGCACCGGGGCCGAGGACGCCCCAGCTCCCCGCGGCCACCGCGACCCGGGCTCCGCACCGGTTCCGCAGAACGTTCCCGCGGGCCACCTCGAGCACTCCCGGGTCGTCGTCGAGCGCGAGGACCGCCGCCGCGCCGAGAAGGGCCGCCCCGATGGCCAGGATGCCGGAACCCGTACCGAGATCGAGGACCCGGTCTCCCGGTTCCAGCACGTCACCGAGAAGCTCGAGGCACATCCGCGTCGTCGCGTGTTCCCCGGTGCCGAAGGCCCGGCCCGGCGGCAGGAGGACCGGGACGCGCGGATCCTCCCGGGGCACGTCCCCCGGGTCGCTGACGACGACGAACCTGCCCGCCGGGATCGGGTCCCTCGGACCGAGGGACGCCTCCAGCCAACCGGGGTCGGCGATCGCCGCGGGCCCCTCCGGGTCCACGGCCCACGACGGGAGGTCCCTCGCGAACCGGGCGGCATCCGCCTGCCGGTCGAACCACGCGGTCACCCGCAGCCGACCCGGCCCGGCGGGGCGGCCTTCCGTGCCCCGGGCCCCGGCCGCCCAGGCGAGCCCGGCCCAGCCGTCCTCCCGGTCGACCGGGACCACGGCCGCGACCCGGAACCAGCGACCGGGCAGGCGCGTCGGGGGATGCCGGTCCCCGGCCATGGACTACTCCTCCCCGTCCGGGGAGGCCTCCCCGGTAGCAACCTGGTCCGGCTCCCCGGCGCCCCCCCCGCGCCCGCGGAAGAACCGGCGCACGCGGTCGAGGATCCCGTCGCCCTCCCGGTGCCGGGCCAGCCGCTCGTGTTCGAGTTCCCTGAGGCGCTCCCACAGCTCGCGCTCCCGCGCCGGCACCTTTCGTGGCGGCCGGGCCACCAGGTGCACGACGTGGTCTCCCCGGCCCCGCCGCCCCAGGCGCGGCACGCCCCGTCCCCGGAGCCGGAGCGTGGTCCCGGGCGCCGTCCCGGGGGGCACGTCCACCGTCTCGGTCCCGTGGAGAGTCTCCACGGTGAGACGGGCGCCCAGCACGAGGTCGGCGAACCCGACCTCGAGTTCCTGGTGCACGTCCGCCCCCTCCCGCCGGAGAACCGGGTGCTCCCGGACGCGGATGTCGATGTAGAGATCCCCCGGGGGACCCCCGGATCTTCCCGGTTCCCCCTCGCCGGCGACCCGCAGGCGCGTGCCGTCGTCGACGCCGGCCGGGACGGCCACCCGGACGGTACGCTCGACCTCCACGTGACCCCGGCCCCGGCATTCCCGGCACCGCTCCCGGACGACCCGGCCCTCGCCGCCGCAGGCGGGACAGGTGTGGGCCATCTGCAGGAAGCCGGTCCGAACGATCACCCGGCCCTGTCCCCCGCAGGTCCGGCAGGTGACGATTCCTCCCGGCGCGGCTCCCGAGCCCCCGCACGCCGGGCACGGCTCCCGGCGCCGGATCGTCACCGAGGTCTCCGTGCCGAAGACCGCCTCCTCGAACTCCACCTCCAGCGTCGTCCGGAGATCGCTCCCCCGCCGGGGCCGCCCCCGGCCCCGGCGGCGGGACCCGCCCATGCCGGTCCCGAAGAGCTGCTCGAACAGGTCCTCGAGCCCGAACGCTCCCCCGAACGAGCCGAAGACCTCCTCGAAGATCGACGGGTCGAAGGCCGGGGGACCGTCGAAACCCTCGGCCCCGTACCGGTCGTAGCGGGCCCGCTTCTCCGGGTCGGAGAGGACTCCGTACGCCTCCGCCAGTTCCTTGAACCGTTCCTCGGCATCCTCGAGGTCCGGGTTGCGGTCCGGGTGCAGCTCGAGCGCGCGGCGCCGGTAGGCCCGCTTGATCTCCTCCTGGCTCGCGTCGCGGGAGACGCCGAGGATCGCGTAGTAGTCCTTGCCGCTCACGGGGCGTGAGTCTAGCCCCTCGGCGGGGCCCCGCCCACCGACCGCCGGGGGGCCGCGGTCAGAGGGCGGACGGATCGTAGAGGGCCACCTCCGCCAGCTGGCGCGCCACGCCACCCAGGGCCTCGAGGGCCTGGCGAACCTCCTCGGGATCGCTCCCGGCCAGCGCGGCCCGGCAACGGGCGAAGACCTCCTGGATCTCCTCCTTCTTCTCGGCCGCGAGGAGGTCCCCGAACTCCTGGAACGTCTTTTCGTTCGTCTCGAGGAGCCCCTCGAGACGGGCCCGGTTCCGGGCGGCGGCGATCCGCTTCCGGTCCTCCTCCGCGTACGCCTCCGCCTCCGAGATCGCCCGCTCGATCTCCTCCGGCGAGAGCCCGGAGGTCGGCGTGACCACGACCTGCTGCTCGAGACCGGTGGCCCGGTCCCTGGCCGACACGGAGACGATCCCGTTGCTGTCGATGTCGAACGTCACCTCGATCTGGGGCGTCCCCTTGGGGGCGGGCGGGATCCCGACGAGCTCGAAGCGCGCGAGGCTCTTGTTCGCCGACGCCAGCTCGCGCTCGCCCTGGAGCACGTGGATCTCGACCTTCGTCTGGTTGTCCGCCGTCGTCGTGAAGACCAGCGTCCGGCGGCAGGGCACCGTGGAACCCCGCTCGATCATCTTGATGAACCGGTCGCCCCGGACCTCGACGCCGAGGGAGAGCGGGGTGACGTCCAGCAGGACGATCTCCTTGACGTCGCCCCGGAGGATTCCCGCCTGGATCGCGGCACCCAGGGCGACGACCTCGTCCGGGTTCACCTGCCGGTTCGGCTCGCGACCGAAGATCCCGGTCACCACCTGCTGGACCAGCGGGGTGCGGGTCTGGCCCCCGACCAGGAGCACGTCCGCCACCTGGTCGGCCGTGATGCCCGCCATCTCCAGGGCCTCCTCGCACGGCTTCCGGGTTCGCTCGACCAGGTCGCGGACGAGATCCTCGAAGGTCGCCCGGTCGAGGGTCCGGTTGAAGTGCACCGGCCCCTTCTCCGTCGTGGCGAGGAACGGCAGCTGGATCTCGGTGACCTCCTCCCGGGAAAGCTCGATCTTCGCCTTCTCTGCCGCCTCCTTGAGGCGCTGCAGCGCGAGGCGGTCCTGGAGCGGATCGAGGCCGGTCTCCTTGCGGAAGATGTCCGCCATCCAGTGGATGATCTTCTGGTCGAAGTCCTCGCCGCCGAGGAACGTGTCCCCGGCGGTCGCCAGGACCTCGAAGACCCCCGCCGCGAGGCGCAGGATCGAGATGTCGAACGTGCCGCCACCGAGGTCGTAGATCGCGATGATCTTCTCGCCCTCGTCCTCCGCGAGCCCGTAGGCCAGCGCGGCGGCGGTGGGCTCGTTGAGAATGCGCAGGACGTTCAGGCCGGCGATCCGGCCGGCGTCCCGCGTCGCCTGCCGCTGGGCATCGTCGAAGTAGGCCGGCACGGTGATGACCGCGTCCTCGACCTTCTCCCCGAGGTAGTCCTCGGCCAGGTCCCGCAGGTGAGCGAGGATCGCGGCGGAGACCTCCTGGGGACTCAGCACCTTCCCCCCGGTCTCGACATGGGCGTCGCCGTTGTCCGCCGCCACGATCCGGTACGGAACGTGGCGCGCCGCCTGCTCGACCTCCGCGTCGGACCGCTTGCGACCGATCAGCCGCTTGATCGCGTAGAAGGTGCCCTCCGGGTTCGTCGCGGCCTGGCGCTTGGCGAGGGAACCGACCAGGCGCTCCCCCCGCCGCGAGAAGGCGACCATCGAGGGAACGGTGTGGCTCCCCTCCTTGGTGGGGATCACGACCGGCTGGTCCCCCTCCATCACCGCCACCACCGAGTTGGTCGTTCCCAGGTCGATCCCGATGATCCTGCCCATCAGCCTCGCTCCTCGTCGTCCCGGTCGGCCCTTTCCGGCTCGACGGAGACCCGCACCAGCGCGGGCCGCACCAGGTCTCCCGCCAGCAGGTAGCCCACCCGCAGCACCTCGAGGACGGTCCCGGGAGGTACCCGGTCGGTCGGCGTGGTCTCCGCCGCCTCGTGGATCCGCGGATCGAAGGGGAGCCCGTCGCCCTCGATCCGCTCGAGGTCGTGGGGCCGGAAGACGTTCCACAGGGACCGCAGGGCGAGACGGACCGCCTCTTCCATCTGGTCCCGGTCCGGGCGCTGCCGCACGCACTGTTCCAGGGCGTCCAGGGCCGGCAGGATCTCCCGCAGGGCCTGGCGGATTCCCTCCTTGCGTCCCGCCTGCCGGTGCCGGTGGAGAACCGGTTCGGGCCGCGGTGCCGCCGGGGCCGGCGCGGCATCGGCGAGGTCGATCTCGACGGAGTCCTCCTCCCCGCCGGGATCCACCGGGCCGGTGTCCCCCACGGGAATGATCTCCAGGATCTCGAGCTCGCCACCCTCGTCCGGCGGGCGCTTCGCCATGGAACCTCCTCGTCGTCGTCCCCCGCCCGCGGGCACGCCACGGGCAGGGAGGCGGCACCTCCCCCGTGGTCAAGGTATAGGTCCCGCTCCCCCGGCGTGCACGGTCCCCCCGCGGGCCCGGGCGGACCACGCCGAACCGGGACGGAACCCGCTTCAGGAGGAGGGTCGGCCCCGGGAGAGGAGCCAGGCCTTCATGAACGGGGTCAGGTCGCCGTCGAGTACCCGGTCGACGTCCCCCATGTCGAGGCCCGTGCGGTGGTCCTTGACCATCCGGTAGGGAGCGAGGACGTAGGAGCGGATCTGGCTGCCGAAGTCGATCTGCTTCTTCTCGCCCGCCTCCTTGCGCCGCTGCTCCTCCCGCTCCCGGAGGGCGCGCTCGTAGAGACGGGCGCGCAGGATCCGGAACGCCTTTTCCCGGTTCCGGTGCTGGCTGCGCTCGTCCTGGCAGGAAACGACGATCCCGCTGGGCAGGTGGGTGATCCGAACGGCGGAGTCGGTGACGTTCACGTGCTGCCCGCCGGCCCCGGAGCTGCGGAAGGTGTCGATCCGAAGGTCCTTGTCGTCGATCTCGATCTCGATCGTGTCGTCGACCTCGGGGATCACGTCCACCGAGGCGAAGGCGGTGTGGCGCCGCGCCGCGGCGTCGAACGGGCTGATCCGGACCAGCCGGTGGACTCCGCGTTCCGCCTTCAGCCAGCCGTAGGCATCGGGGCCGATCACGCGCACCGTCGCGCTCTTGATCCCGGCTCCCTCCCCCTCGAGCCGGTCGACGAGCTCGGTCCGGTAACCCTGTCGCTCCGCCCACCGGAGGTACATCCGGAGCAGCATCTCGGCCCAGTCCTGGGCATCGACCCCCCCGGCCCCGGGGTGAATGCTGAGGATGGCGTTCCGGTGGTCGTCGTCCCCGGACAGCATCATCGAGACCTCGACGTCGGCGATCGCCCGGTCGAGGTCCTCGAGGGCCTCGGCGAACTCCTCGTCGACCGTCTCGCCCTCCCGGTCCAGCTCCAGGAGGGTTCGGGCATCGTCGAGCAGCCCGAGGAGGCGCTTCGCCCGGTCGCGCCGGGCGACGGCCTCGGCCCTCTCCCGGTTCAGCTCGGCCGCCCGGTCCGGGTCGTCCCAGACCGAACCGTCCGCCATCTGCTTGTCGATCTCGGCGATTCGCCGCTCCAGGTCGGCCGTGTCAAAGGTACCCCCTGAGCGGGTTCGCCCGCTCTTCGAGGCCCTGCCAGCGCTCGAGGAGATCGTCACGCATCTTCGGTGCCGTCCTTGTCGGTTCCGGGAAGGGGCGCCAAGCCGGCCCGCCACCGCGGACCACGCCCCGGGATGGCGGCGAGGAGGAGCGCCACCGCGGCGAGTGTAACACAGGCGAACTCGAGGGCCCGGGCGACGAGCCCTCCGACGGGTAGCCCGCCGCCGGCCCGGACCCGCGCGACCAGGATGCCGCGCGCGCCGATCCCGAGCCGGCCGAGCACCCGGCCCCGCCCGTCGACCAGGAGGGAGATCCCGCTGTTCGCCGCCCGGAGGAGCGGCCGACCGGTCTCCGCCGCCCGCAACCTCGCGTGGGCCGCGTGCTGGAGGGGCCCGGACGAGTCCCCGAACCAGGTGTCGTTGGTCAGGTTGACCAGGATGCCCGCCCCCGCGCGGGCGAGCCCCAGGGAAAGCCCGGGAAAGACCAGCTCGTAGCAGACCAGCGGACCGAGCGGCCCCGACCGGGACGGCAGGAGCACCTGGTCCTTCCCCGGAACGAAGTCCCCGGCCTCGGCGGCGATCGCCGGGACGTCGCCGAGCAGCGGCCGGAGCGGCAGGTACTCGCCGAACGGCACGAGGCGGCGCTTCGGCGCGATGCCCGCGACCCCGGTGTCGGCGCGAACCAGGACCGCGCTGTTGTAGCGGCCGCCCCCCGGCGCGCCGGTCACGCTTCCGAGGACGAGATCGATCCCCAGGTCCCGGGCGAGAGCCTCGATCCGGGCCCGGAACCCCGGGGCCTCGTCGATCCGCCACGGAACCGCCGATTCGGGCCAGGCGACGAGCGCGGCCCCTCGATCCGCGGCCTCCCGCGCGAGGGCCTCGTAGACCACGAGGCGGGCGAGGGCGCCCCGTCCCTCCGGGACACTCCCCTGGACGACCGCGACCGTCACTTCCCTTCCGCGGGGACCGGGCAGGAGGGTACCCGCCAGGCCCACCAGCAGGGTCGCCGCCCCGAGCGCGACGACGGGACCGTGCCGCGGCCGGGCCCCGGCAACCCGCGCGGCGAGGAGGGCGGCCCACGCGATCCCGAGGAACCCGAGCCCCGCCCCCCCGACCAGCCGGGCGACGGCGATCCCCCCCGGGACCGAGGCCAGCGCGACGCCGGCGGAGCCCCAGGGAAACGGGAACGGAAACGCCTCCCGGGTCCACTCGAGGGCGATCCAGAGGGGAGGGCCGGCGAGGAGCGCCCGGACCGGTGACCAGCGACGCGCGAGGCGCGCCAGGACCCAGGCGAGGCACCCGGTCCCGATCCCTTCCAGGGCCCCCGAGAGCAGGACCGCCGCGAGGACCGCCGAACCCGGGAGCGGGGTATGAACGAGAAGCACGAAACCGAACCACCGGAGCAGCAGGCCGTAGAAGATCGCCCCGGCAAGCCATCCCTCGCCGAACGCCCGCCGTGGCGCGGCCGTCACCGCCAGGACGAGAAGCAGGGCGGCGCCCGGCACGGTGAGCAGTCCCCAGCCGGGGCGGGGGTGCGCGAGGGCGAGAAGGACGCCGGCCAGGGAGGCGAGAACCACCCGGGCCGGGCCCGGGAGGCGGCTCATCGCCCCCGGCCGCGGACGCGGACCGGCCGACCGAGCAACCGGGCAAGCTTCCTCGCGGCCGCCTCGGCCGCGGCCCGGTCGGAGAACGGGCCCCCCACGACCCGGTATCCTCCCCCGGGAGCCCCCGCCACCAGCGCCGGCACCCCGGCCCCCCGGGCGCGACGGACCACGGCCTCGGCATCTCCCCGGCCCTTCCAGGTACCCAGGTCGAGCTCGAAGCCGCCCCGGAGGGTCGGCTCGGGAACCGCCTGCAACCGGGGATCGCGCACCGCACCGCCGGCGCCCACCTCGTCGAAGAGGTTCCGCTCCGCGGAGAGATCCTCCTCGTCCTCGGACGCCGCCGGGGCGGACCCGCCGGCGGGACCCCGCACGGCCGCCGCCTCGCCCGTGGGCGCGGTGACCCGACCGGCCCAGAACCCGGCGAGGAACAGGAGCACGAGCCCCGCGGCGACGAGGGCGAGGCGGGGAGCGTCCAGGTCGATCTCCACCGGGCGGCGGCTCACGGAGCGGCCTCCTCGTCTCCTCCCTCCGCCTCGGCGATCGCGTTCTTCCCCCGGTCCTTCACCTGCCGCAGGGCCGCGTCCGCCGCCTCGATGACGTCCCGGGGGCTCCGACCATGGTCGGGCCAGGTGGCGACCCCGGCCGAGATCGTCAGGGGGACCCGCGCGCCGGTCGGCAGGGAAAACGGCCGCTCGGCGATCGCCCGGCGGATCCGCTCCGCCACCTCCCGGGCCCCCTGTCGCCCGGTCCCCGGCAGGAGGACGACGAACTCGTCCCCGCCGTAGCGGAACAGGCGGTCGATGCTCCGGATCGAGCGACCGATGCGAACCGAGGCCTCGTAGAGAACCCGGGAACCCGAGGCGTGCCCGTGGTGGGTGTTGACGTCCTTCAGGTTGTCCATGTCGACGAAGATCACGGAGAACCGGCCCCCGAACCGGCGGGCCCGCGCAACCTCGTCGTCGAGGCTCTGGTCCAGGTAGCGGCGGTTGTAGCAGTCGGCGGTGTCGTCCCGGATGACCAGTTCCCGCAGGGAAGCGACGGCACGAAGGTTGTCGAAGACCGGTTCCAGGAAGCGCGCGTATTCCGCGGCCCGCGAGAGCGCCCCGGGGGCGAACGTCTCCCCCTTTCCCCGGAGCAGCAGCAGCAGGCCGACCGCCCCGGCCCCGGAGCGGAGGGGAACCAGCAGCGCCTCGCCCAGCGCCGGCAACCTGTGGTCCTCGCCGGTGGGGAGCAGGGACCCGGCCTCGCGCAGGACCGTCGCCCCGCCGGGAGAGAACTGGCGCATCAACCCCGGGTCGAGCACGCCCAGTACCGCCGCCAGCTCCTCGGCTCCTTCCTCGCCCCGGGCCGCCATGCAGAGGAGCTCGTCTCCGGACGACGAGGCCTGGTAGCCGAGGGCCCACCGCCCGCCGAGGAGCCGAAGCCCCCCGTCCGCGACCGCGGAAAAGCAGCCCGGGGGATCGAGCCGCCGGTGCGCCGCGAGCACCGCCAGCAACAGCTCCCGGTCCGGTCCGGCCATGTCAGGCCGCCCCGCCGTCCCCGCCGCTCGCCCGGGAGACCGCCGCCCCGTCCCGGGGCAGCAGCAGGCGGAACAGCTCGATCGGAACCGGGAAGACGATCGTCGAGTTCTGTTCCGCGGCGATCTCCGTCAGGGTCTGGAGGTACCGCAGCTGCACGGTCAGCGGGTTCTGCGCCATCATCTGCGCGGCCTCGAAGAGCTGGCTCGCCGCCTTGTACTCGCCGTCGGCATGGATGATCTTCGCCCGCTTCTCGCGCTCCGCCTCCGCCTGGCGAGCCATCGCCCGGCGCATCTCCTCCGGCAGGTCGACGTGCTTGACCTCGACGGCCGTCACCTTGATTCCCCACGGGTCGGTGTGCTTGTCCAGGATCGACTGCAGCTTGTGGTTGAGCTGCTCCCGCTCGGAGAGCAGCTGGTCGAGCTCCACCTCGCCGAGAACGGACCGAAGGGTCGTCTGGGACAACTGGCTGGTCGCGTAGTGGTAGTTCTCCACCTCGACGATCGCCTTCCTCGGGTCGAAGACCCGGTAGTAGACGACGGCGTTCACCTTGACCGAGACGTTGTCCCGGGTGATCACGTCCTGGGGTGGCACGTCGTGGGCGACCACCCGCAGGTCGACCCGTACCAGCCGGTCGATGAACGGCACGATCAGCACGAGCCCCGGGCCGTACTCCTTCTCGACGAGCTTCCCCAGGCGGAAGACGACCCCCCGCTCGTACTCCTGGATGACGCGCACCGCCTGGCTGAGCAGGAAGAGCGCCACGACGACGACGATCCCTATCCCGAGCATCCCTGGCATCTCCTCGTTCCGATCCCGGCCGACGACGAAGGCCCCCGCCCCCGGATCAGCCGGTTTCCTCCTCGGCAACGGGCTCGACCAGCAGTCGCAGCCCGTCCTTCACCTCGCGCACCCGCACCCGGGTGCCGGCGGGCACCGGGCGGGTCGCCCGGGCCTTCCAGTACTCCCCGTGGACGAGAACCGTCCCCTCCGGATCGAGGGACGTGGTCGCCTCTCCCGCGAGCCCCACCATCCCGTCCCTCCCGGTGGTCGCCCGCCGGAGCTGGGTCCGCAGGACCAGCCACATCACCGGGAGGATCACGCCCGCGAGGAAGAGGCCGACCGGCACCAGCACCTGCCACGGCACGGCCAGTCCCGGGACATCCCGGGGAAAGAGCAGCCACAGGCCGACCAGGAGGGAAGCGATCCCCCCGATCGTCAGCATCCCGTACGAGACCACCTTGATCTCCAGGACCAGCATCACCACCCCCAGGGCCAGCAGCGCCGCGCCGAGCCAGTCGACAGGCAGGAGGCGCATTCCGTACAGGGCGACCAGCAGGCAGGCCGCGCCGACCAGCCCGGGGAGCACCAGGCCGGGGTGGGTGAACTCGATGTAGAGGGCGAGCACCCCGATCGACAGCAGGAGCGACAGCAGCACCGGGTGGAGCAGGACGTTCTCGAACGACTCCTGCCAGCGCAGGCGGAACGTCTCGACCCGGGGGTCGCCGAGGTGGAGGGTCGTCCGGGTGCCGTCCGGCCGGACGATCTCGCGACCGTCGAGCCAGTCCAGCAGCTCCTCCCGGCTCCCCGCGATCACGTCGACGAGCCCGGCGTCCCGCGCTTCCTCGGCGCTCCAGGAGCGGGACTCCCGGACGGCCTGCTCGGCCAGCTCCGCGGGCCGCCCCCGCGCCCGGGCAGCGGACCGGAGGAGGGCCGCCAGGTCCTCCGCCGCCTTCTCGAGGGCGATGTCCCCTTCCCTGTTCTCGCCTCCCGCCGTGATCGGGTGCGCGGCCCCCGTCCGGGTGACCGGGGCCATCGCGGCCACGTCGGCGGCCAGGAGAAGGAAGAACCCGGCGGAGGCCGCGTGGGCCCCCCGGGGCGCCACCCAGGCGACGACGGGGACGGGCGAGTTCAGGATGTCCCGGACCATGTCCTCCGCGGCATCGACCAGGCCTCCGGGAGTGTCCAGCTCGAGCAGGAACACCGCCGCCCCGCGCTCGTCCGCCTCCGCGAGGGCCCGGTGGAGGATCTTTGCCGAGACCCCGTGAATCATCCCGTCCAGGCGGTGGACGAGGACGAGGGGACGGTCCGCCTCCCCGGCTCCCGCCGAGCCGACGACGGGGAGGAACAGCAGGACCACCGCGGCCGCGATCGCGGGCAGGATCCGAGCCCGTGCCGATTCCCGGGTTCGCATGGTTTCATTGTAGCCTGCCCGGTACCCCCTCCCGGGCCGAAACCGGCGCTCGTCCGCGATTATTCGCCCCCCGCGGAGGGACCGAACCGCTCGACGAGCCGGGCCAGGGCCGCCCGGGGGACCAGCCCGGAGACGTCCCCCCCCAGGCGCACGATTTCCCGCACGAGCCGGGACGAGATGAACGAGACGTCTTCCCCCGGCGTCAGGAAGACCGTCTCGATCCCCGGCGCCAGGCGACGGTTCATCATCGCCATCTGCAGCTCGAACTCGAAGTCGCTGACCGCCCGGAGTCCCCGCAGGATGATCCTCGCCCCCTCCCGGCGCGCGACGTCGACGAGAAGCCCCTCGAACGAAATCACCCGGACCCCTCCGATCCCCTCGTCGGCGAGCGCGGCCTCGAACATCGCGCGCCGCTCCTCCGGGGAAAAGAGCGGGTTCTTGGTCGTGTTCCGCAGGACGGCGACGACCAGCCCCCCGTCGAAGATCCGCACCGCCCGCCGGACCAGGTCGAGGTGTCCGAGGGTGACCGGGTCGAACGAACCCGGGTAGATCGCCCTGGCGCACTCGCTCATCGCGCGCTCCCTTCCTCCCCGGGCAGTCCCCGCACCTCGCCCCGGAGCATCGCCTCCGCGTGGCGGCGCGCCGTGTCGGTGACGACGCTTCCCCCGAGCATCCGGGCCAGCTCCCGGGCCCGCTCGTCCTCGTCCTCGAGCACGCGGACGACCGCCACTGTCCGCCCACCCTTCGTCTTCTTCGTCACGTGAACGTGCCGCCCGGGACGCGCGGCGACCTGGGGCAGGTGGGTGATCACGATCACCTGGTGCCGCTCGGCCACCCGCGAGAGGAACTCGCCGAGCCGCACCGCCGCCTCGCCACCGAGGCCCTGGTCGACCTCGTCGAAGACCAGCGTCCGCGGGGGCAGCCCCCCCTCGAGCGCGATGTCGAGGGCGAGCATCACGCGGCTGATCTCTCCGCCGGAGGCCACCTTCCTGAGGGGCCGTGCCGGCTCCCCCGGGTTGGCCTGGAGCAGCAGCTCGACGTCGTCGAGCCCATGCTCGGCGGCAACGGTACCGAGGAGCCCGTCCGGGTCCCGGGACTCGATCCGCACCTCGATCCGGGCCTCGGGCATGGCCAGCGCCGCGAGAAGCTCGCTGACCCGCGCCGCCAGCCGATCGGCGGCCTGCCGACGGGCGGCGGAGAGGCGCTCCGCCGCGTCCTTCCACCGCTCCGCCAGTTCCTCCCGTTCCGCGCGCAGGCCGGCCGCCTCCTCCGCCCGGCCCTCCAGGACGGTGATCTCCTCCCGCATCTTCTCCGCGTCGGCGACGATGTCCTCGAGGGGCGCCCCGTCGAACCGGCGCCGCAGGCGCTCGAGCGCGACCAGCCGGTCCTCGATCTCGGCGAGCCGGCCCGGGTCGGGCGCGATCTCGTCGACGCCGGACCGCAGGTCCGCCGCGATCTCCTGGATCTGCGCCCGGACGTCATCGAGCCGGTCGGCGATGTCCTCGTACAGGGGATCGTGGACGGCCTGGGCCCGCATCCGCCGCGCTGCGGCGTGGACCCGGTCGAGGGCGGCGTCCTCCCCCTCGTAGACCAGGTCGAGGGCCGACCGGATCGCCTCCATGATCTCCTCGGCGTGCCGCAGGCGCTCCCGCTCCTGGCGCAGCTCCTCCTCCTCGCCCGGGCGGGGCCGGACCTTCTCCAGCTCGGCGAGGCGCCAGCGCAGGGTTTCCAGCCGGTCGCGCCGGGCCCGTTCCCGCTCCGCGAGGTCCCGGGTGAGCTGGTCGATCTCGTGGATGCGGGCCGCCAGCCGCCGCACCTCGGCGAGCAGCTCGCCGTGTTCGCCGAACCGGTCCAGGACCGCCCGGTGGAACGCCGGGTCGAACAGGGTCTGGGGCTCGTGCTGCCCGTGGAGCTCGACCAGCCCGGCCAGCAGGTCCCGCAGGAGCGTGACCGTCACCGACTGGCCGCCGAGGAACGCCCGGGTCCGGCCGTCCGCCCCGATCTCCCTCCGGACGAGCAGCTCGTGGCCGTCCGTGTCGTAGCCGGCCCGCCGGACCGCCTCCTCCACGTCCGGCCGCCGGGACAGGTCGAACAGGGCCTCCACCCGGGCCCGGCTCTCCCCGCGCCGCACGAGGGAGGCATCCCCCCGCCCGCCGATCACCAGGCCGATGGCACCGACGAGCAGCGACTTGCCGGCCCCCGTCTCCCCCGTGACCAGGTTGAGGCCGGGATCCAGCTCGAGGAACACGTCACGCGCCAGGACGAGGTTCTCGATCCGCAGGTGCCGCAGCATCGTTGCCGACTCCGCATCCTCCGCCGGGGGACACCGTCCCCCGCAAGGGTGTCACCGTTCGCCGCCGGGGGTCAAACGGGCCGCGCCGGGACGGCTCAGCCGAAGCTCTGGAGCACGCGGATGTAGTTCGCCCGCTCGAACGCCTCCGGGTCCGGGCAGTTCCGCTGGCTCATCGTGCCGACCACCTCCTCGACCGATCCGTAGCCGTGCTCCTCGAGGAACCGGGCCAGTTCCTCGCGGACCCGTCGCAGGTGCGGGATGCCGTACCGCAGGAGCGCGCTGCACAGGTGGACGACCCGGGCGCCGGCCATCAGCGCCTTGACGGCGTCCCGCCCGGAGAGAACCCCCCCGGTCAGGGACAGGTCTGCCCCGACCCGCCCGTGGAGAATGGCGACCCACCGGAGGGGCAGGCGCAGGTCCCAGGCGTCGGAGAGCTGCAGCTCCGGCACGACCTCCAGGTTCTCGGGATCGATGTCCGGCTGGTAGAAACGGTTGAACAGGGCGAGCCCGCGCGCGCCGGCCCGGGCCAGCCGGCGCGCCATCTCGCCCGGGTTCGTGAAGTACGGGTGCATCTTCACCGCCACCGGGATGTCGATGGCGGCCGACACCTCGGAGACGACCTCGACGTAGCGGGCCTCGATCTCCCGGCAGGAGGTTTCCAGGTCGGTGGGCAGCCAGTAGACGTTCAGCTCGATGGCGTCGGCCCCGGCCTCGGCGATTCGCCCCGCCCAGTCGGTCCACGCGCCCGGGTCACGGGCGTTCAGGCTGGCGACCACCGGGATCGAGAGCGCGTCCTTCGCGGCGCGGACGAAGTCGACGTACTCCCCGGGTCCCCGGGCGTACTCGCCCGGCCGCGGGAAGTAGTCCACCGCCTCGGCGTAGCTCTCCGCGCCGAACTCCAGGTAGTGATCCAGCTCCCGCGCTTCGTGCTCGATCTGCTCCTCGAACAGCGAGTAGAGCACGACCGCCCCCGCCCCGGCATCCTCCAGCCTGCGGAGCGAATCGACGTCGCGGGTCAGCGGGGAAGCGGACGGTACCAGGGGGTTCTCGAGGGACAGGCCCATCCAGGTCGTCGCGAGGTCCATGGCATCCTCCGGGGCCCGGCGGCCCGGGCCGGCTTCCCCGCCGCGCCGGTCCCCGCGAGGCGGGGACCGGCACCCCGGGGATCAGTCCGCGGCCGGCGCCTCGATCTCGCGCGCCGCCAGGTGGCTGTAGAGCGCCCACCGCCGGCGGGCATCCTCCTCGGCCTGCCGCAGCAGGGTGCGGGCGCGCTCCGGGTCGGACTTCATCAGCATCCGGAAACGGGTCTCCGCCTGGAAGTACTCCTCCATCGGGATCGCGGGCGCGCCGGAGTCCAGCTTGAGCGGGTTCTTCCCCTCCGCGAGCAGGGCGGGGTTGTAGCGGTAGAGGATCCAGTGGCCCGACTTGACCGCCAGCTTCTGGTTGTCCGTCTGCTTCCCCATGTCGATCCCGTGGGCGATGCAGGGGGAGTAGGCGATGATCAGCGACGGCCCCGGCCAGGCCTCCGCCTCGACGAACGCCCGGACGGTCTGCGCGTCGTTGGCCCCCATCGCCACCTGGGCGACGTAGACGTCCCCGTAGCTCATCGCCATCATGCCGAGGTCCTTCTTCGGGCGCGGGCGGCCGGCGGCGGCGAACTTGGCGACCGCCCCGAGCGGCGTCGCCTTGGACATCTGGCCGCCCGTGTTCGAGTAGACCTCGGTGTCGAGGACGAGCAGGTTCACGTCCCGCCCCTGGGCGATCACGTGGTCGAGCCCGCCGTAGCCGATGTCGTAGGCCCAGCCGTCACCGCCGACGATCCAGACGCTGTGCCGCACCAGGGCGTCGGCGACGCTGTCCAGCCACCTCGCCGCGGGCCTGTCGATGGAACCCAGCTTCTGCCGCAGGGCGGCGATCCGCTCCCGCTGGGCCGCGATCCCCGCCTCGGTGGACTGGTCCGCATCGAGGATCCCGCGGACCAGCTCGTCGCCCAGCTCGGCCGCGAGCTGCACCAGGAGCTCGGCGGCGAACTCGCGCTGCTTGTCCAGGGTGAGGCGGAACCCGAGACCGAACTCCGCGTTGTCCTCGAAGAGCGAGTTCGACCAGGCAGGCCCCCTGCCCTCGTGGTTGAACGTCCAGGGAGTGGTCGGCAGGTTGCCCCCGTAGATCGACGAGCACCCGGTGGCGTTCGCGATCACCGCCCGGTCCCCGAAGAGCTGGCTGAGCAGCTTGACGTACGGGGTCTCGCCGCACCCGGCACAGGCGCCGGAGTACTCGAACAGGGGCTGCAGGAACTGGGACCCCTTGACCGTGCTCACCTTGACCGCGCTGCGGTCGACCTCGGGAAGCGAAAGGAAGAAATCGTAGTTGGCGATCTCCCGCTCCCGGATCGGGATCTGGGGCTCCATGTTGATCGCCTTCCGCTTCGGGTCCTTGCGGTTCTTCGCCGGGCAGTAGTGCACGCACAGGGAACAGCCGGTGCAGTCCTCCGGGGCCACCTGGATCGTGTACTTCATCCCGGCGAACTCCTTCCCGCGGTAGTCGGTGGAGAGGAACGAGCCGGGGGCCTTCTCCAGGTGCGCCGGGTCGTAGACCTTCTGCCGGATCGCGGCGTGCGGGCAGATGATCACGCACTTGCCGCACTGGATGCAGACCTCGGGATCCCACACCGGGATCTCGAGGGCGATGTTCCGCTTCTCGTACTTCGTGGTCCCGGAGGGGAACGTGCCGTCCACCGGCATTGCCGAGACCGGCAGTTCGTCTCCCTTCATCTGGAGGATCCTGGCCGTCACCTTCTGCACGAACTCGGGCGCGTCGGCGGGCACCGGCGGCAGCAGCTCCTTCGTCGACGTCACCCGCCCGGGAACCCGGACCTCGTGCAGGTTGTCGAGCGCGGCGTCGACCGCGCGGAAGTTCTGCTCGACGACGTCCTGTCCCTTGCGGCCGTAGGTCTTCTCGATCGCGTCCTTGATCCTGGCGATCGCCTCCTCCCGCGGGAGCACCCCGGAGATCGCGAAGAAGCAGGTCTGCATGATCGTGTTGATCCGGCCGCCCATGCCCGCCTCGCGGGCCACCCTGTAGGCGTCGATCACGTAGAACTTCAGCCCCTTCTCGAGGATCCGCTCCTGGTGGACGCGGGGAAGCCGGTCCCAGACCTCGTCCGGGCCGAACGGGCTGTTCAGCAGGAAGACCGCCCCGTCCTTCGCCTTCTCCAGCACGTCGAACTTCTCGACGAACACCCACTGGTGAACGCCGACGAAGTCCGCCTGGTCGAGCAGGTACGTCGACCGGATCGGCTTCTTCCCGAAGCGAAGGTGGGAGACGGTCATCGCCCCGGCCTTCTTCGAGTCGTAGACGAAGTAACCCTGGGCCCAGTTGTCGGTCTCCTCGCCGATGATCTTGATCGTGTTCTTGTTCGCCCCGACCGTTCCGTCCGAGCCGAGGCCGTAGAAGAGCGCCTGGACCATCCCCTCGGCCGGAAGCTTGAAGTCGGCGTCCACCGGAAGGCTGGAGCCCGTGACATCGTCGACGATGCCGACGGTGAAGTGGTTCTTCGGGGCATCGGCGGCCAGGTTGTCCAGGACCGCCTTCACCATCGCCGGGTTGAACTCCTTGCTCGAGAGCCCGTACCGGCCACCGACGACGACCGGCGGGTCGAACGGCAGCGTACCCGCCGCCCGGGCCTCGGCGATGGTCGTCACGACGTCCTCGTAGAGCGGCTCGCCGGCCGCTCCCGGCTCCTTGGTGCGATCGAGGACCGCGATCGCCCGGACCGTCTTCGGCAGCGCGGCGAGGAACGCCTCGGCCGCGAACGGCCGGTAGAGACGGACCTTGATCACGCCCACCTTCTCGCCACGGGAGGCCAGGTACTCGACGGTCTCGTGGGCGGCCTCGGCCCCGGACCCCATCAGCACGACGACCCGCTCCGCGTCCGGCGCCCCGAAGTAGTCGAAGAGGTTGTAGCGGCGGCCGGCCACCTCGTGGAACCGATCCATCGCCTGCTGCACGAACCGCGGACAGGCCGCGTAGAACGGGTTCACCGTCTCCCGCGCCTGGAAGAACACGTCCGGGTTCTGCGCGGTCCCCCGGATGAACGGGTGCTCCGGCGAGAGGCCGCGCTGCCGGTGGGCGATCACCAGGTCGTCGTCGATCATCGCCCGGAGCTGGTCGTCGTCCAGGCGCTCGATCTTCATCACCTCGTGGGACGTTCGAAAGCCGTCAAAGAAGTGCAGGAACGGCACGCGCGACGCCAGGGACGCGGCCTGGGCGATCACCGCCATGTCGTGCACTTCCTGGACGGAGCCCGAGGCGATCATCCCGAACCCGGTGGAGCGGGCCGCCATCACGTCGGAGTGGTCCCAGAAGATCGACAGCGCGTGGGTGGCCACCGTGCGCGCGGCGATGTGGAAGACCGTCGGCGTCAGCTCCCCGGCGATCTTGAACATGTTCGGAATCATCAGGAGGAGGCCCTGGGAGGCGGTGAAGGTGGTCGTCAGGGCTCCCTTCTGGAGTGCCCCGTGGACGGCCCCGGCGGCTCCTCCCTCGGACTGCATCTCGATCACGTGGGGCACCGTTCCCCAGATGTTGCGCTGCCCGCGCGCCGACCAGGCGTCCGCGTGCTCCCCCATCGGGGAGGACGGGGTGATCGGGTAGATCGCGATGACCTCGTTGATGCGGTGCGCCGTCGAGGCGGCGGCCTCGTTCCCGTCGATGGTGATCATGGTTCGGGCCATTCGGGGTCCTCCCAAGCTCCCCTCTGCGGGGTTCCCTGGAGCGCGAGTACGCGGGTCCGGAACGGTCGGGTGGGGCAGGCGGATGCCGGGCGGCATGGTACTCCCGCCCCCCGCCCCTTTCAAACGGGGCCCGCCGTACGCATTAGCACGCCCTTACACGTTAGTCATCGCCAGTTTTCCCGGCATCCCCCCGCACGGCGCGGACCTCCGCGTCTTCCCGTTCCTCCAGGCGCCGCAGCTCGCGGACGTACTCCTCCTCGATCTTCCGCGCCTCCTCCGCGTCGCCCCGGAGCCACGCCTTCTCGACGTTCTGCCGGTGAAGGATCTCCATCTCGGCCCGTTTCGCCCGGTACCGCCGACGGATCTCCGCGATCCGCTCCTTCTGCTGCTCGGTCAGGGGAGCCCCGTTCCCCTCCCCGTCCCGGGCCCGCAGCTTCTCGAGGGCGATCTCCCACGCCGACTTCAGCTCGTCGTCCGCCATCGCCAGCACCTCCTCCGGACGGTGGGCCCGCCCGGGCCCGCCCGGGCGCCCCCGATTCTCGGGAACCGCCCGTCCCCCCGCAAGCGCACCCCGGGCTGCCGGCGCCGCCCGGCGACCCCGCCGGAAACCCGCGCCAACCTTGCCGCTTTCCGCCGGCGCGTGGTACGGTCGCCCCGTTCGCATCCTGCCGAGGTGATCCCGTGACGCACGCCCTCGTTCCGCTCGCGGCCGGAGGGACCGATGTCCTGCGCCTCGTCCTCGAGGCCGGCCCCGTCGCCAAGCTGGTCCTGCTGCTGCTGCTCGTGGCCTCCGTGATCTCCTGGGGGATCATCGTTGAGCGCGCCCGTTTCTTCCGGGCGGCGGCCCGGGAAACCCGGGCGTTCCTTGCCCGCTTCCACGGGGGCGCCCGCCTCGCCGAGCTGCGGGACCTGGCCGAGCGGTGGCACCGCTCCCCGGTGGTTTCCCTCTTCAAGGCGGCATTCCACGAGGTCAGCCAGCTGTCCCTCGAGGCGGGCGGCGCCGGCGTCGGCCGGGCCCTCGACGAGGACGCGATCGCGGACGTTCAGCGGATGATGGAGCGAACGGCGGCCGCGAACACCCGGGACCTCGAACGCTCCCTCACCTTCCTCGCGACGACGGCCAGCACGGCCCCCTTCATCGGGCTGTTCGGAACGGTCTGGGGAATCATGGGAGCCTTTCACCGGATCGGGATGACCGGCGCCGCCTCCCTCGAGACGTACGCCCCGGGGATCGCCGAGGCGCTGATCGCGACGGCGGCCGGGCTTTTCGCCGCCATCCCGGCGGCCGTCGCCTACAACTCCTTCCTCCGGCAGGTCCGGATCATGGGGATCGAGATGGAGGAGTTCCAGTACGATTTCGTCCACCTGCTCCAGAAGCGGCGGCGGAGGGTCGGCTGACGATGGCACCGGGCCGCCGGGACGCGGGGCGCGGCGCCCTCGCCGAGATCAACGTCACGCCCCTCGTCGACGTCATGCTCGTCCTGCTGATCATCTTCATGGTGTCGGCCCCGATGCTGACCCGCGGGATCGACGTGAACCTGCCCCGTGCCGCGTCCTCCGCGGTCATCGAGGAGGACCGGGTGACGGTCACGGTACGCCGGGACGGGCAGTTTCTCGTCGAAGGACACCCCGTCGTCGACACGCTGCTGGCCGACGAGGTCCGGAAGGCGGGCGGGGGACGTCCGGACGTGGCCGTCTACCTGGAGGGGGACGCGGACGTCGCCTACGGCCGCGTCCTCGCCGCGATGGACACCCTGCGGCAGGCCGGGATCGAGCGGGTCGCCCTGGTGACGGAGCCGCTCCCGGAACCCCCGGGGGGAGGGCACTGACCCGTGGCCCGGCCCGTCGTCCGGGTGCGCCTCCACCTCCCCGCCCGCGAGGAGTTCCTCGCGTTCCTGGTCTCCCTCGCCGGTCACGCCCTCCTGCTGGCGGCGATCCTCGGCCTCGGCGCGGGCCGGGCCCCGGCAGGTCCGCCGCGGAAGGTGCTCCGCGTGCGCCTCGCGGCGGCGCCGCGGGCCGCGCGGCCGACCGCCCGTCCTCCCCGCGCGACCGACCGTCGCGCGGAGGCGGCCCGCCCGAGGCGGCCCGCCCGGAAGGAGAAGCGTCGCAGCCGGCGCGCCCGGGCGGGTGCCCCGCCCAGGGTCGAGACCCGGCCGGAGACCGGGGCGACCGCCCGGCCGAAGGAACTGCCCCGGGAGAAGCCCGCACCGGCCGAGCCTTCCCCGCCCGCCGGGCCGGACGCGGAGGCGGAAGCGAAGGCGAAGACCGCCGCCGGTCTCCCCGAGGGACCGATCGCCGGGGGGGTTGCCGGCCTCGAGACCGACGAACCGCTGACCGCCGACTGGTACGTGGGGCTGGTCGTCGCCCGGCTCCAGGAAGCCTGGCGCGACCGCCCGGTCCTCCCCGTCGGGTCGCCCGCGCGCCGGGTGGTCGTCGCCTTCACGATCCTGCGGGATGGTCGGGTCACCGACGTCCGGGTCGAGATCCCGTCCGGCTACACTCCCCTGGACACCTCGGCCGTCCGGGCGGTCGCGTCCCTCGGACGGCTGCCCCCCCTGCCCCGTTCGTACGGAAAGGAGCGACTCGGTGCGCGCTTCGTGTTCGAACTCCTCCCCCCCGGTCCGTGACCGGCGCCCGCCGGGGCTCGTGGTCCTCCTGCTCCTGCTGCTGGCAGCGACTCCGGCGGCGGCGGTGGAACCGGGCGAGCTGACCGGCGTGATTTCCGCCCGGGCGAGCGCCCGGGTGTCCCTCGCCGTCCCCCCGACGGTTGCCCTGGGAGACGCCCCGCTGGCCGCGGCCGGCGAGGCCGGGGAGGTCCTCCGGGCCGACCTGGACTTCTCCGGCTGGTTCGGGCTGCTCGACCCCCGCGGAGAAGGCCGGATCCCGCCGGACCGGCTCGCCGACCCGGCCGCGTGGAAGGAAGTCGGCGCGGCCTACCTGCTGACCAGCACCCTGGACGTCGCCGGGGACCGGGCCCGGCTGGGGGTCCGGCTCCTCGAGACGGGGGGCGGAAGCCTCCTCCTCGGCAAGACCTGGGGTGGACGGTACCCGGCCGACCTGCGCCGGCTCGCCCACGCGGCCGCCGACGCGGTGACCGAGGCCCTCACCGGCCGGCCCGGCATCGCCCGCACCCGCATCGCCTTCGTCGCCCGGGTCGGGGAGGCCAAGGAGATCTACCTCATGGACTACGACGGCGCCCGGGTGCGACGCCTGACCAGCACGGGAGCGATCAACCTCTCCCCGGCGTGGTCCCCCGACGGCCGGCGCCTCGCGTTTCTCTCGTTCCTCGGCCGGCGGCCATCGATCTACATCCTCGACGAGAAGAGCCGCGTCGTGACCCTCCACCCGCGCGGAGGCGACCTGAACTCGGCCCCCGACTTCTCCCCGGACGGCCGGACGCTCGCCTTCTCCTCCGACCGGGACGGCAACGTCGAGATCTACCTCTACGACCTCGAGACCGGACGGGAGACGCGCCTCACGCGGAACCCGGCCATCGACGCCAACCCGTCCTGGTCCCCCTCGGGGCGGGAGATCGCCTTCACCTCGGACCGGACCGGTTCGCCCCAGGTGTTCATCATGTCGGCCGACGGCACCCACGTCCGCCGCCTCACCTGGGAGGGGCGCTACAACGAGTCGGCGGCCTGGTCGCCCGACGGCGGACGGATCGCCTTTGTCAGCCGCGTCGCCGGGCGCTTCGAGATCGTCATTCACGACCTGGCCACCGGGAAGGAGACGATCATCACGTCCGGCCCGGGCAACAAGGAGAATCCCCGCTGGGCCCCGGACGGACGCCACCTGGTCTACGCCTGCGATGCGTCGGGAACCTGGGACATCTACACGATCCGCGACGACGGGACCGACGTCCGGCGCCTGACCCGCGGCCTCGCCGCCCAGACGCCCGACTGGTCGCCCCTGCGTCGCTGAGCGCCCGCGGCGCGCCGTGCGGGTAGAATGACCACGCCCCGCGAACAGAACCCCCGGAGGAAACCGATGCCTGACCTTCGTCTCGACCGGATCCCGTTCCTGCTCCTCGCTGCCCTGTTCCTGGCCGGCTGCGCGTCCCGGCCGGCGATCGTCGAGACGACGATCCCGGCGGCCGAACCTTCCGCCGGCGTCGAGGAAGGCACCGCTCCGACCGGCGGGACACCGGCGAGCGCCGCCCGGGAAGGGGAAGAAAGGGAGCGCCTCGCCGCGGAGGGTTTCGAGGAGGCCCCCCTGGCGGCCGAGGACCTGCGAGACGAGGAGGCCCGGCTCGCCACGCTGGACGAGAACTCCCTGCGCCGGATCCTCCGGCCGATCTACTTCGCCTTCGATTCCTCGGCCCTCTCCGAGACGGCGCTGCGCACCCTGGAGCGGAACGCCGCCTGGCTGCGCCAGCACCCGGACTGGAAGGTCCGCGTGGAAGGACACTGCGACGAGCGCGGGACCTCCGAGTACAACCTGGCGCTCGGAGCCCGGCGGGCCCGGCGGGTCAAGGAACACCTCGTCCGCCTCGGCATCTCGCCGGAGAGGATCGAGACGATCTCGTACGGCGAGGAACGGCCGGTGGACCCGGGCCACGACGAGGCGGCCTGGTCGAAGAACCGCCGCGCGGAATTCGTGCTGATCCGCCCGGCCGGGCGCTGAGGAGGACCCGGACGATGCGTGCCCCCACCGCGGGAACCCTCTGCCTCGCCGCCTCCCTCGGGCTCTTCGCCGCCGGCTGCGCCACGACGATGCCGGGCGCCGCGCCCGCCGCCGACTCCGCGGAGATCCGGGACCAGCTGTTCAAGCTACAGAAGGACTCGGCCCGGATCCTCGCGCGCGTGGAGACCCTGGCGGAGGAGTCTTCCGGGGACCGCTCCAACCCCGCCTGTGCCGAGGCCGCCACGAAGGTCGACGACCTGGCAACCGAGATTCGCGCCCTCGAGGAGCAGGTGCTCGCCACCCAGCGGCGGCTGGACGAGCTGTTCAGCGAGGTCCGGGCCCTGCGCCGGACCGCTCCCGCCGGCTGGGCCGCGGCCCCCCCCGCCGCGACTCCCGGGGGAACGGCCGGCGGGGCGGCGGGGGCCAGTCCTTCCGCCACCGGGGAGGTGCCCGGGGAGACCGCCGCGGGCGGCAGCGGGGAGACCGCCGCGCGGGCGGGCACGACCGGCCCGGAAACCCCGGAGGAGAGCCCGGTGGACGTGTTCAACCGGGCCTACGCGGACTTCTCCCAGGGCCACTACGAGCTGGCCCTGGCCGGTTTCCAGCGGGTGCTGCAGCTCGACCCGAACGGTCCCCTCTCCGACGACGCCCAGTACTGGATCGGAGAAACGTACTACGCGATGCAGAAGTACCCCGAGGCGGCCGCGGCATTCGATCACCTGATCTCGGCCTGGCCCCGCTCGGACCACCTGCGGGCGGCCCACCTGAAGAAAGGGCTCGCGCTGTTCGAGGGGCGGCGGACGACCGAGGGGGCGATCGAGCTCCAGGAGCTGATCGAGACCTGGCCCGGCTCCGACGAGGCACGGATCGCCGAGGACTACCTGAAGCGCAAGGGCATCCTCCAGGACTGAGCCCCCGGGCGCCCGGGTGCGCCGGCTGCCCGGATCGTGGCAGAATCCCGGGTCGCCCCGGCCGGGGGAGACCCGGCCGTCCCTGGAGGGGAACGATGCCCTACGCCCGACCGCGCGGCGAACACCGCTTCGCCGAGACCGAGCGCCGCATCCTCGAGTTCTGGAAGGAGAAGGACGTCTTCCGCCGCTCCCTCGCCCTGCGGGAAGGCGGTCCCCGGTTCGTCTTCTACGAGGGTCCGCCGACCGCCAACGGCCTGCCGCACAACGGCCACGTCCTGACCCGGGTGATCAAGGACCTGTTTCCCCGCTTCCGGGCGATGCGCGGGTACGACGTGCCGCGGAAGGCCGGCTGGGACACCCATGGCCTCCCGGTGGAGGTCGAGGTCGAGAAGGAGCTCGGCATCCACGGCAAGGACGAGATCGAGCGGTACGGCGTCGAGCCGTTCACGAAGCGGTGCATCGAGTCGGTCTTCCGCTACACCGAGGAGTGGGAGCGGTTGACCGAGCGGATCGGGTTCTGGATCGACCTCTCCGCCGCCTACGTCACGTTCCATCGTTCCTACGTCGAGTCGGTCTGGTGGGCGCTCTCGGAACTGCACCGGAAGGGTCTCCTCTACCGGGGTCACAAGGTCGTCTGGTGGTGGCCCCAGGGGGGCACGGCTCTCTCCTCCGCCGAGGTCGGGCTCGGCTACCGGGAGGTCGACGATCCGGAGGTGATCGTCCGCTTCCGCAGCCGCTCCCGCCCGGGGGTCAGCTACCTCGCATGGACGACCACCCCCTGGACCCTGCCGAGCAACGTCGCCCTCGCGGTCCGACCCGACATGGACTACGTGCTGGCCGAGGTGGACGACGGCTCGGGCGGGAGGGAGCGGGTCATCGTCGCCGCCTCCCTGGCCGAGCAGGTGCTCGCCGGGAAGGAATGGCGCGAGCTCGAGCGGTTCCCCGGGCGGGCCCTCGTCGGAGAGGCGTACGAGCCCCTCTTCCGCTACGCGGAGCCCGCGGGGGGAAAGGCGTACGAGATCCTGGCCGCCGACTTCGTCGGGGCCGACCAGGGAACCGGGATCGTCCACGTGGCGCCCGCCTTCGGCGAGGACGATTTCCGTGTCGCCCGCGAGAACGGGTTCGGCTTCCTCCAGCTCCTGCAGGAGGACGGGACCTTCCCGCCCGAGGTCACCGACTTCGCCGGCCGCTACTGCAAGGAGGCGGACCGGGACATCGTCCGGCTCCTCCGGGCACGGGGAGCGGTCTTCCGCGAGGGAACGTACCGGCACGACTACCCGTTCTGCTGGCGGGCCAAGGACGACCCGCTGATCCAGTTCGCCCGGCCCGCCTGGTTCATCCGGACGACCGCGCTGATCGACCGGGCGATCGAGAACAACCGGGCCGTCAACTGGCTGCCGGAGAACATCCGCGAGGGCCGCTTCGGCGACTTCCTGCGGAACAACGTCGACTGGGCCCTGTCCCGGGAACGCTACTGGGGCACCCCCCTGCCGATCTGGACCTGCTCCGGGTGCGGACGCGAGGTCGCCCTCGACCGGCTGGAGGCCGCCCTCGAGCGGAACCCGGAGGCCCTCGCGCACTGGAAGGAAGCCGTCCGGGAGGATCCCTCCCTCAGCGAACACCTGGTGGTCCACAAGCCGTGGGTCGACCGGGTCACCTTCCCCTGTCCCGGGTGCGGCGGCGAGATGCGGCGGGTCCCCGAGGTGATCGACTGCTGGTTCGACTCCGGCTGCATGCCGTTCGCCCAGTTCGGGTTTCCCCACCGCGGCCGGGAGGAGTTCCTTCGCTCGTTCCCGGCGGACTTCATCTCGGAAGCGATCGACCAGACCAGGGGCTGGTTCTACTCCCTGCTGATGATCTCCACGCTGGTCTTCGACGAGGAGACCCAGCGCCGCTACGGCTTCGACCCACCCCGGCCCTACCCGCATCCCTACCGGACCTGCATCGTCCTCGGCCACGTGTGCGACCCGGAGGGCAAGAAGGAATCGAAGAGCTCCGGCAACTACACGCCGCCCGACCTCGTGCTCGAGGGTTCGTTCCGCCTGGTGGTCGCTCCGCCCGAACGGCTCCCCGATCCCCCGCCGGGCGACGCCATCGTCCTCCTCCCCGCCCAGGTGAAAACCCTTTCCCTGCCGGCCGACGCGCGGGTCCGTCTCCGGAACCCGGCCTCCCCCGACCGGGTGACCGAGGCCCGCATCATCCCGGGCCCCGCCGGCAAGGAGGCCGTCGTCCTGGGGGACGAGGTCCGGGCGGCCCTCGGGATCGTGCCCGGCCAGCCGGTGGTCCTCGAGGTCCTCGACGATCCCCCGGGGGCGGACGCCTTCCGGTGGTTCTTCTACGCCTCCGGGCCACCCTGGAACAACACGCGCAATTCCCTGCGGGCGATCCGCGAGCGGCAGAACGAGTTCCTCGTCCGGTGGGCGAACGTCCTTCACTTCTTCCTCATCTACGCGTCGATCGACGGGTTCGACCCGGCCCGGGGCAACCCCCTCCGGGGCGGCGGGCTGCCCCCGTTCGACGCGGGAGAGGGGTACCGGCCGGCGGGGGAACGCTCGCGGATGGACCGCTGGATCCTATCCGAGACCGCCCTGCTCCAGCGCGAGGTGACCGGTCACCTGGAGGCCTACCGGGTTTTCGAGGCCGCCCGGGCCCTCGAGCGGTTCGTCGACGGCCTCTCCAACTGGTACGTCCGGCGCTCCCGTGCCCGCTTCTGGGCGGCGGGAATGGAGCAGGACAAGCGGGACGCCTTCTGGACCCTCTGGGAGGTCCTGGTCCGCCTCGCCCAGGTGGCGGCGCCCTTCGTCCCCTTCTTCGCCGAGCACTGCTGGCAGACCCTCGTCCTCGGCGCCTGGCCGGGAGCGGACCCGGACAGCGTCCACCTCGCCGACTGGCCCGAGCTGCCCGGGTCGTGGATCGACCGCGAGCTTTCCCGCGCGATGGCCCTCGCCCGGGAAGCGGTCTCCCTCGGGTTGTCCGCCCGGGCGTCCGCCCGGATCCGCGTCCGGCAACCCCTGCGCGGCGCCCGGGTCTTCGTCGCGCGCGAGGAGGACCGGGATGCCCTCGCCGCGCTCGCCGAGGTGGTCGCCGAGGAGCTGAACGTCCGGCAGGTCGAGGTGGGCGGCGACGCGGAGCGGTTCGTCACCTGGAAGGTCACGCCCAACTTCCGCGCGATCGGTCCGCGCTACGGGAAACTGGTCCCCGGGATCAAGAAGACCCTCCTCTCCGCCGATGGTGCCGCCCTGCGCCGGCAACTCGACGAGCACGGCCGGATCCGGCTCGAGGTCGCGGGGGAGCAGGTCGAGCTCGGGCCGGACGAGGTCCAGGTGGTCCTCCAGCCCCGCGAGGGATTCGCGGCGGCCGGGTCGCCACGGGTCGTCGTGGTCCTGGACACCGAGCTCGACGAGGAGCTGGTCCGGGAAGGGCTGGCCCGGGAGCTGATCAACCGGATCCAGTCGTTCCGCAAGGACCTCGACCTCGACTACGTCGACAGGATCCGCGTCCGGGTCACGGGCGACGACGAGATCGCGGCGGTCGTCGCGGCCCACGGGGACCTGGTCGCCCGGGAAACCCTCGCGGTCGAGCTGGCGCCGGGGGAACCCGAGCCCGGGATGGAGACCCGCGAGGTCGACCTGGCCGGCCACGCCGCCCGGATCGGGCTCGCGCGGGCCTGAGGCGATGACCCGCGAAGATCCCGGGGGGCTCGCCCAGGTGGGCAGGGGTGCGACCGTGCACGGCCGCCTCGCCGGAAAGGGAGCCCTTCTCGTCCACGGCACGCTCCGGGGAGAGGTCGACCTGGACGGCGAGCTGGTCGTCGCCGCGGACGGCCGCATCGAGGAGGGGCGGGTACGGGCCGGCCGGCTGCGGGTCGAAGGCAGCGCCCACGGGGCGTTTCGCGTCCTCGGCCCCCTCGAGATCGTCGCCGGGGGAGCGGTCCGCGGCGAGGTGGAGGCGGCGCGGCTCGACGCTTCCCCGGACGGGCTCCTGGACGCCGAGCTCAGGATCGGCTTCCCCCGGCCCGGCCCGGGGTCGTCCTGATCGTTCCCCGCGGCCCCCGTTTCCCTCAAGAACGTTCGCCTCCGTCCGATAGGTCCGGTGAACGCGCGGGAGTCGACCGGCTCCCGCGGGACCCCGGGCGGAGGTTCGGATGACGGTTGCGCACCGCGTTCTCCTCGTGGACGACGATCCCTTCGCCCTCGAGACCCTTTCCGGGGCCCTTGCCAGCGCGGGATTCGAGGCGGACACGGCTCCCGACGGGGAAACCGCCCTCGCCCTCCTCGCCCGCCAGCAATACGCGCTCCTGATCACCGACGTGCGAATGGAACCGATGGACGGGTTCGCGCTGCTCGCCCGGGCGCGGGAGCTGCAGGCGAGCCTCCCGGCGATCGTGATCACGGGGTACGCCTCGGTGGACGGGGCCGTGCGGGCCCTGCGGGAGGGGGTCCTCGACTACCTGGCAAAGCCCTTCCACGTCGACGAGTTCCTCGCCGCCGTGCGCCGGGCCCTCGAGCGGGCCGGCACGCGGGACGACGCCGGTGCCGCGGCGGGCGGTGGGAACGGCCCCGCGACGGCCGGTGGGGCGGCGCCCGAGGAGTTCGAGGAGCTGATCGGCCGTAACCCCAAGATGCAGCGGGTCTACCAGTTGATCCGGACCGTGGCCCCCGCGAACAGCACGGTCCTGATCACCGGCGAGTCCGGCACCGGCAAGGAGCGGGTCGCCGCGGCCATCCACCGGCGGTCCAGTCGCGCGGACGGCCCGTTCGTCCGCGTCAACTGCTCCGCCTTCGCCGAGGGAGTCCTGGAGTCCGAGCTGTTCGGCCACGAGCAGGGAGCATTCACCGGCGCCGTCAAGGCCCGCGCCGGCGTCTTCCGCAAGGCCCACGGCGGCACCCTCTTCCTCGACGAGATCGGCGACCTCCCCCTCAACACGCAGGTCAAGCTGCTGCGGGTGATCCAGGAACGGGAGGTCCAGCCGGTCGGCGGCGACACGGCGATCCCGGTGGACGTCCGCCTGATCGCGGCGACCAACCGGGACCTCGGCGAGGAGGTGCGCCGCGGCAACTTCCGCGAGGACCTCTACTTCCGTCTCAACGTCATCCCGATCCACCTCCCGGCTCTCCGCGAGCGCCCCGACGACATTCCCCTCCTCGCCCAGCACTTCCTGCACCGCTTCGCCCGCGAGTGCGGCAAGGCGATGCGCGGCTTCACCGAGCGCGCCCTCTCCGTGATGGAGCGCTACCCCTGGCCGGGCAACGTCCGCGAGCTGGAGAACGCGATCGAGCGCGCGGTCGTCCTCTGCGCGGACGAAGTGATCGACGTCCACGACCTGCCGCCGGAGGTTCGCGGAACCGGCGCCAGCCTCGATGGGACGTTCCAGCTCAACACGGTGAGGCTCTCCGAGGTCGAGGAGATCGTGATCCGGCGCGTGCTGACCCGCACCGGCTGGAACATCAAGCGCTCGGCCGAGATCCTCGGGATCACCCGGGCCACCCTCTACTCGAAGATCCGCAAGTTCGGCCTGGTCGCCGCCCGCCCGTCCTGATCCCTCCCGCGCCCGCCCCCCCGCGCATTCCCCCGAGACGCCCCGCGAAGGAGCGTCCCGGGAAGCCGGGCGGAAGGCCGGGGGCCTCCCCGTCGCCCGGGGGAAGCCGGGAGGCGGGGTGCCGGAACGAGAACGGGGCGCCTCCGCGGAGGCGCCCCGGGGCATCGGTTCACCCGGCCGCGTCAGGATGCCTTCTCCGCGGCCAGCCTGTTGAGGGCCTGCTGCAGGCGGGACTTGTAGCGGGAGGCGGTGTTGTCGTGGATGACACCGGCCCGGGCGGTGCGGTCGATCAGCCCCAGGACCCCCGGGAGCATCTCCCGGGCACGCTCGAGGTCCCCCTCGCCGAGGGTGGCGCGGAACTTCTTGATGAAGGTGCGCATCCGCTTGCGCCAAAACCGGTTACGGAGCCGGCGCACGGCGTCCCGGCGGGCCTTCTTCGCGGCAGACTTGTGATTCGCCATCGGGTCGTACCTCTCTCGCCATGGGTCCCGCGCGGGGCGGGGCCAGCGGGTC
Organism: uncultured Acidobacteriota bacterium; assembly: GCA_964420365.1. GTDB lineage: Bacteria > Acidobacteriota > Polarisedimenticolia > J045 > J045 > JAMOQA01. Next base: position 150,123 of record CAYQTA010000094.1, read on the forward strand.
CGGGGGATTCTGCGGCACGCCCCACCCCTTGTCAAATCCTCCGCCGGGAACCCGGCGGGCGTGCGGCGGGCCGAGCGGGCGGGGTATCCTCCCCCACCATGGAACTTCCCCGCGGACCGAGACGACGGGACCTCGCCCTCGCCGGCGGGTGGCTCCTGCTCGACCAGGCGACCAAGTTCGTGGCCGAGCGGGCCTTCGCCGAGCCGGTGACGGTGGTCCCCCACTGCCTGCGCTTCGCCCTCAGCCACAACCGGGGGGCGCTCTTCGGGTTCCTCGCCGCGGCGCCCGACCCGTGGCGGGGAATGCTCCTCACCGTGCTGCCGGTGCTGGCGATCGCCGGGATCGCCTGGCTCCTCCTTCGCGCGCCGCTCCACGAGCGCTACGGCCGGATCGGCCTCGCCCTGATCCTCGGCGGGGCGGCGGGCAACGTGATCGATCGGCTCCTCCACGGGCACGTGATCGACTTCATCGACGTCTACGCCGGCTGGGAGGCAATCGGACGTCCCCTCGTGCGCCTCCTCGGAACGAACCGCTGGCCCACCTTCAACGTCGCCGACATCGGGCTCACCTGCGGCGCGGCCCTGCTCTTCTTCGAGGTCTTTCTCCGCCGGTCCCCCCGGGACGGCGGGGACGAGGGAGACGGTGTTTCCGTACCTCGTTGACCTGGGCAGGTGGACGCTCCCCCTCGTCGGGGAGGTCCACGTGGCGATCCCCACCTACGGCGTCCTGGTCGCCCTCGCGATCCTCGTCGCCTGGACCTGGTACCTGCGGAACGCCCGGGCGGAAGGGATCGACCCGGACGCCGCGGCCGGCGTGGCCTTCTGGGGACTGCTCGCGGGAATCCTCGGGGGGAAGCTGGGCCTCGTCCTCGTCGAGCTGCCGCGCTTCGTGGCCCGTCCCCGGGACCTCCTGAGCCTGGAGCTCCTCCAGTCCGCGGGCGTCGTGTGGATCGCCCTCCTCGCCGGACTCGTCGGCTTCCTCCTGGCCGCCCGGGTTCGTCGGCTTCCCGCCCGGGAGCTGGTCGACGCGGCGGCGGTTCCCCTGCCGGTCGCCCAGGCGATCGGACGTCTCGGCTGCCTGGCCGCCGGCTGCTGCTTCGGCGGGCGCTGCGACCTGCCGTGGGGCGTCGTGTACCGGTCGGCCATCGCCCACGAGCGCACCGGTGTCCCCCTCGGGGTCCCCCTCCACCCGGCCCCCCTGTACGAGGCGCTCGGGAACCTGCTCCTGGTGCTCCCGCTCCTCCTGCTGGTACGGGCCCGGCGGCGGGCCCCCGGCGAGGTCTTCCTCGCCTGGGCGACCGGGTACGGGATCCTGCGCTTCCTCGTGGAGTTCACCCGGGGGGACCGGGTGCGCGGCCTGTGGCTCGGGGGAACCCTCTCGACGAGCCAGCTGATCTCCCTCGCCGTCGTCCCGGTGGCGGCCGGCACCTGGATCGCGCTCCGGCGCGGGGCCGGCGGCGCCGGCAGCCGGCAGGGGGATGCGCCGTGATCGCGCGGGACGACGGGGCGGCGGGAAAGGAGGCGGGCGGCACCCGCCACCGCCACCCGGTGCCCCCGGAGGCGGCGGGAGAGCGCCTCGACCGCTTCCTCGCGGCCCTCCATCCCGACCGGTCCCGCTCCCGGATCCAGGCCCTGGTCCGCGAGGGTCTCGCCACCGTCGACGGGCGCCCCGCGCGCCCGGGAGAGCGGCTTCGGGGCGGCGAGCTGGTCGAGATCGTCCTGCCACCCGAGCCGCCGGAAGACCGGATCGAGCCCGAACCGCTCCCCCTGGAGGTCCTCCACGAGGACGAGCACCTGGCGGTCCTGGTCAAGCCCGCGGGCGTGGTCGTCCATCCGGGAGCGGGGGTGCGGGAGGGCACCCTGGCGGCGGCGATCCTCCACCGGTGGCCGGAGACCGCGGGGGTGGGGGGGCCCGGGCGCCCCGGGATCGTCCACCGTCTCGACCGGGGAACCTCGGGCGTGATCCTGGTCGCCCGCACGGCCGAGGCCCACCGGGCCCTCCAGGAACAGTTCCGGGAACGGACGGTGGAGAAGCGGTACGCGGGAATCTGCTGGGGCCGTCCCCGGGAACCGTCCGGGCGGATCGAGCTGCCGGTGGGGCGGGATCCCCGGTCCCGCGTGAAGATGACGACCCGCGCCCGGGGCGGCCGCCCGGCGATCACCCTCTGGCGGGTCCTCGAGGAGGTTCCCGGCTTCGCCCTCGTCGAGGCCCGGATCCTGACCGGACGGACCCACCAGGTCCGCGTCCACCTGGCGGCGATCGGCCATCCCCTCGCCGGGGACGACGTCTACGGGGGTCGCCGGGAACGGAGCGTCGCCGATCCCGTCCGCCGCGGGGCGCTCCGCGCCCTCGCGCGACCGGCGCTCCATGCCCTCGAGATCGCCTTCGATCACCCGGCGAGCGGTCGACGGATGCGGTTCCGGGCCCCCTGGCCGCCGGACCTGCGGGACCTGTGGACGGTTCTCGGGGGGAGGCTGGTGCCGGGCGGGCCCGCGGAGGGCCAGCCGTGAGCCGCCGCCGTCCCGCGGACCACCTGCCCGCTCCGCGGCCGCCGGACGCCGGCCGCCGGCCGCCGCGGATCGCGCTGGCCGGCCTCGGCCGGGCGGGCTCGGCCCTCGCGGTGGCCCTGGCCCGGGACGCCGGCTGGAAGGTGGTGGCCTGGGACCGGAGACCGGCCCGGGTGGCGAGCCTCGTCCGGCGGGTCCCGGTGGAGCGGGCCCCCGGCCCCGCCGACCTGCTGCGGGCCGCCCCGTGGCTCCTGCTCGCGGTGCGGGACGAGGCCCTGGCCGAGTTCGCCGGGCGGTTGGCCGAGCTCGCCGGAACCGGCAGGCCCCCCCGGGTCGTGCTCCACGTGGCGGGCTCCCTCCCCTCGACCGTCCTTTCTCCCCTGCGCCGCGGGACGCGACCCGCCCTGGGCGTCTTCCACCCCGTGGTCTCCCTCGCGGGTCCCTCCTCCGCCGGCGCTCTCCCCGGGGCCTTCGCGACCGTCTCCGGCGACCCCGCCGCGGTCCGCGTGGCCCGCCGGATCGCCCGCGCGCTCGGGATGCGGGTCCTCCCGGTGGACGACGCGCGCCGGCCCCTCCTCCACGCGGGGGCCGTGATGGCGGCCGGGGACCTGGTGGCCCTCCTGTCGGGAGCGGAACGGCTGCTCGGCGAGGCGGGAATCCCGCCCCACCGGGCCCGGCGCCTGCTGGTGACCCTCGCCCGGAGCGCCCTCGACAACCTCGCGACCCGCGGGCCACGGGGCGCCCTGACCGGCCCGGCCGCCCGGAACGACCGCGAGACGATCCGCCGCCACCTCGAGGCGATCGCGGCAGCGCGGGACCTGGACCCCCGCATCGGCGATCTTCACCGGCTGCTCCTCGAGCTCTCCCGGGACCTCCTGGACGCGCCACCCGCGCCCCGGCGGCACTGACCCCCCTTCCTTGCCGCGGCGGGGACCTCCCCGTACCCTCGACGGCGGATCGAACCCTTCCGGAGGCCGTACCCGATGCGCCGTCTCGTGCCCGTCTTCCTGCTCGCACTCGCCTGCACCATGCCCGCCCTCGCCCAGATGCCCGGGACGATCCCCCGGGACGCGCGGCGACCCAGCCTTCCCACCGTGACGACGGCGGGTCGCTTCGAGGGGACCTGGTTCCGGGTCGAGCCTCGGCACCGGATCGCGCTGCAGGTGCGCCGGGACCGGAAGGACGGGCGGTGGCAGGTGCGCCTCTTCTGGGATACCCGCGACGGGTTCGCCATCGACACCAACTGGGAAGAGGTCCACGAGTTCACCTACAAGGGTTACCCCGGCGTGATCGAGCTGCGCGTGGACCAGGAGCGCTCGACTCCCGAACGGCTCTTCCTCCACTTCCGGCGGGAGCAGGACGGGGCGCGGAAGTCCCACCTGCTGCAGGAAGGCGACGTGGAGCTGCGGCGCGGTGGGCGCACCGGCCGCAGCCTCGTCTGGACGATCGACGACTTTCACCAGCGGGTGACGGTCGGCGAGCCGATCGGACCCTACGAGGAGACGACCCGGGACGAACACCTCTTCCAGTGGTGGATCTTCCAGAAGGAATCGGAGCGCCTCGTCCCGTGGGACGAGATCCACTGGTGATCGCCGGCAACCCGGGAATCAGAAGGGGAAGAAAACGGGGACCAGGGCGAGCACGACACCGAAGCAGAGGAACGTCAGGGGCGCTCCCAGCGCGAGGAAGTCACGGAAACGGTAGCGGCCGGTCGACATCACGAGGAGACAGGCCGGCTCGAGGGGCGTCATGAACGCCAGGGACGCGGCCACCGCCACCGTGACGGCGAAGGGACGGGGATTCGCTCCCGCCAGGGCCGCGGTGTCCAGGGCGACCGGCAGCACGAGGAGCGCCGCCGCCGCGTTCGACATCGGCTGGGTGAGCAGCACCGTGAGCCAGTAGATCGCGGCGAGGGACGCGAGGGCATGGTGGTCCCCGGCCCCGCCGGCAAGACGGAGCACGGAGTGGGCCAGCCACGACGCGGCGCCGGAGACGTCGAGGGCCTGCGAGACGCCGATCATCGCCCCGATCAGCACGATCAGCTTCAGGTTCAGGGCCCGGTACGCCTCCTCGAGGGGGATGCAGCCGAGGGCCACGACGAGGACCGCCCCGAGCAGGAAGGCGACGGACACCGGCAGGATCCCGAGGGCGGCCACCAGGAGGGCCAGCCCGAAGACCAGGATCGAGAACCGCTCCTTGCGGGGCTCGTAGCGGGGCAGGAACCGGTCGCCCACCAGCAGGTAGAGGGGATCCCCCGCGAGGCGACGGATCCGTTCCGGGGCCCCCTGCAGCAGGAGGACGTCTCCGACCCGGAGACGGATGTCCCCGATCTTCTCGATCACCGGGCCGCCGCGACGCCACAGGGCGACGACGTCGAGGCCGTAGCGGCCCCGCAGGTCCACCTCCCGCAGGGTCCGCCCGATCAGGGGCGAGTTGTAGGAGACCGTGGCCTCGACCAGGGTGAGCCCCGCCTGGCCGGGTTCGATCCTCTTGCGCGTCGTCTTCCGGCGGAGACCGGCCGCGGAGACCGCACGGTTCACCGCCCGGGCATCCCCCTCGGCGACGACGATGTCTCCCTCCCGGAGCGGGGTGTCCAGGATCCCCTCGACCAGGCGCACCGCCCCGCGGATCAGGCCGAGGGGATGCAGCCGGGCGCGACGCCCCAGGTCGAGCTCCCGGAGGGTCCGGCCGATCGCGGGGGAGGCGGGGGGCACCTCCAGCTCCGTCATGAAGAAGCGCCGGTCCCCTCCCCCCGCGTCCTCCTGGCCGACGCGACCGGGCAGCCACCGGGAGAAGACGACGAGGTACAGCGCGCCGAGGATCGCCAGGGGAACGCCGACCGGCGTCAGCTCGAAGAGACCGAGGGGAGGCTGACCGTGCTCGACCAGGGCCCCGGCCACGGCCACGTTCGTCGAGGTCCCGGTCAGGGTGCAGACGCCGCCGAGCAGGCTCGCGAAGGCGACCGGCATCAGCAGGCGGGCCGGCGGAAGACGGCGGATCCGGGCGAGGCTCTCCGCCACCGGCAGGAACATCGCCGTCGCCGCCACGTTGTTGATGAACGCGGAGACCAGGGTCACCGTCCCGAGGAGCAGCGGAACCACCCGCTCGTGCCCGCCCCGCGACAGCCGCTCGAGGCGGGCGACGATCCGTTCCCCCGCCCCGTTGCGCACCAGGCTGGCGGAAAGGATCAGCACGCTGCCGATCATCACGAGGGCGGGGCTGCCGAAGCCGTGGAACGCCTGGGCGGGATCGAGGACCCCGCCCACGACCAGCGCCAGCAGGGCGAGCAGGCCCACCAGCTCCACGGCGAGTGCCTCCGTCCAGAAGAGGACGAAGGCGACGGCGACGACCAGGAGGACGAAGGTGGCCTCGACGTTCACGGGAAACCGGCCCTCAATCGAGCAGCTCCCCCTTCGGAATCACGACGAGCCCTCCGGGGGTGACGAAGAAGCGCTTCCGGTCCGCCTCCGGGTCGACACCGATCTCGTAGCCCTCCGGGATCCGGACCCCCTTGTCGACGATCGCCCGGCGGACCACGGCATGCCGCCCCACGTCGACACCGTCCATCAGGATGCTGTCCTCCACCCGGGACCAGGAGTTCACCCGGCAGCCGGGACCGAGGATCGAGCGTTCCACCCGTCCCCCGCTCACGATGGCGCCCGGCGACACGAGGGAGTCCAGGGCCTCGCCGATTCGACCCTTCTCGCCCCCGGCGAAGACGAACTTGGCCGGGGGCGCCTGGATCGGGGCGGAACGGACGGGCCACTCCCGGTCGTAGAGGTTGAACTCCGGGCTCACCGACACCAGGTCCATGTTGGCGTCGTAGTAGGCGTCCAGGGTCCCGATGTCCCGCCAGTAGGGCCTCCGGTCCGTCCCCGCCCCGTGGAACCGGTGGGCGATCACGCGCCGCCCCTCGGCAACGAGGGCGGGAAAGACGTCGTGTCCGAAGTCGTGGCTCGACGATTCCCGGCGGGCATCCCGGCTCACCGCCGCGACCAGGGTCTCCGTGTCGAACACGTAGACCCCCATGTTGGCCAGGACCTCGGGACCCCGCGGATCGAGATCCTTCGGCTTCTCGCGGAATCCCGTCACGCGCCCCTCGGTGTCGGTCTCCACGACGCCGAACCGGGAGGCCTCGGCCGCGGGCACGGGGATGACGGCCATCGTCGCCTCGGCGCCGCGCTCGATGTGCTCCGCCAGCATCTCCCGGTAGTCCATCCGGTAGACGTGATCGCCGGACAGGATCACGACGTGGCTGGGCTTCTCGTCGCTGAGGATGTAGACGTTCTGCCAGACCGCGTCGGCGGTTCCGAGGTACCACGTGGTCCCGACCCGGAGCTGCGGAGGGATCGTCCAGACGTACTCTCCCAGCTCGGCCGAAAACAGGTTCCATCCCTGCTTGACGTGGAGCTGCAGCGAGGCGGACTTGTACTGGGTCAGCAGGTAGATGCGGCGGAGCCCGCTGTTGACGCAGTTCGACAGCGTGAAGTCGATGATCCGGTAGGTCCCACCGAACGGGACGGCCGGCTTCGACCGGTCGCGGGTGAGCGGGTAGAGCCGCTCACCCTTCCCCCCGGCCAGGACGAAGGTGATCACCCGGCGCAGTACGTCCGGGTGCACGGTCTTCCTCTCGCGCCGCGGCGACGTGGCCATCGGTCGTTCCTCCAGGAAGGCGTCAGATCTCCGGCGGGCCCAGGTGCTCCCGCTCCTCGAGCAGCCGGCGGATCGTCCGCTTGAGTTCCGTGGTGTCCGGGCCCTTCGTCACGTAGGCGTCCGCGGCCCACGAGGTGAAGTCGTCCCGGTAGGAGTCGTAGGCGGTGTGCAGGATGATCGGGATCCGGCGATCGCGGTCGAGGATTCGCGCCATCGCCTCGAGCCCGTTCATCCCCGGCATCCGGATGTCGAGCACGACCAGGTCCGGCGCGCTCCGCTCGAACGCGCGGATGCCCTCCTCGGCCGTCGCGGCCTCGAGCACCTCGTGGCCCTCCTCCTCCAGCTCCTTCCGGTACAGGAGCCGGAGGTTCGCCTCGTCGTCCACGATCAGGATACGGGCCATCTGTCAGTCCTCCTTCATCCTCCCGGCCTCCGCCAGGGGGAGGACCACGCGGAAGCGGGACCCCTCGCCGGGACGTCCGCCCGCGGTCAGGGACCCGCCGCACTGGGCGACCAGCCGGCGGGCAAGGGGCAGGCCGAGGCCCGTCCCTCCCGCCTTCGTGGTGTAGAACGGCTCGAAGACCTTCTCGATGTCCTCGGGCGACAGCCCGGGGCCGTTGTCCTCGACGACGATGTGGACGGTGTCCCGGAAGCGGCGCGCCTCGACGGCCACCCGCCCTCCTTCGCCGACGGCATCGAACGCGTTCCGCAGCAGGTTGTCCAGGACCTCCATCAGGATCTCCCGACCGCCCCGCACCGCCGGCAGTCCCTCCTCGACCTCCGCCACCAGCTCGATCCCCTGCTCCGAGGCCAGCTCGCGGTACCGGGCGACGGCGTCGGCGACGAGGCCGGCGACGTCGACCGCCTCCTCCGCCGGCGAGCGCGCGACCCGGACCTCCTGGCGGATCCGCTCGAGGATCATCTCCATGCGGGACGCCTCCTCGACGATGATCGCCACGTCCTCGTGCCGCGGGTCGTCCCCGGGGATCGCCCGGGCGAGCCGCCGGGCGAACCCGCCGAGGATCGACAGCGGATTGCGGATCTGGTGGACGATCTCGGCGGCCAGCTCGCCGATCGCCGAGAGCCGCTCTTCCTCGAGCAGTTTCCGCTGGAGGTGGCGGGTCCGCTCGTGGGCGACCCGCAGGTCCTCGAGCCGCTGCGCCAGCTCGTCGTGGAGGCGCGAGCGCTGGATCGCACCGGCCGCGCTGGCGGCAAGGAGCCCCAGGAGCCCGGGCAGGTCCTCCTCGCGGTCCGGGCCGGGGGGAAGCGTCCCGCACAGGACGCCGAGCCCTTCCGACTGGCCGCGCAGCCCGACGAGCCAGGCGGGCTCGGGCCCGAGGAACCCCGCCAGCCGCGGCTCGACGACGTCCGCCGCCCCGCCGGCGGCGAACGGCCGCGGGTTTCCCTCCGCGAGGGCCCGCACGAGCGGATGGTCCCTCCGGTCGAGGGGCACGACGACCCGCCGGACCATCGTCTCGAGGACGCGGTCCTCGGGGAACGGCTGCTGGAAGGCGAGGGCCTCGATCCGGTCACCCAGGTCCTCGAGGGAGTGCGCCCCCTCGATACCGGGCCGGCGCCGCGCCATCCGCCCCCGCAGGACCCCCCGGTGGGGATCGACGAGGAACAGGGCGGCCGACGAGAGCCCGAGACCGGCCGGATGAACCATCGCGGCCAGCACGACACCGAGCACCTGGTCGAGCCGCGCCGTGCGGGCCAGCACGCGGCTGACCTCCTGGAGCAGGCCGAGCTGGGCGATCTTGCGGGAGAGCGCCTCCCGGTAGGCCCGCTCCCGCGTGATCTCGACCAGGATCGCCACCGCCGCCGCCAGCTTTCCGTCGGGGCCCGGCACCGAGGCGAGGGAGAACTGGAAGACCCGGCGCGAAGGACCCTCGCCGAAAACGGCCTCGATGCCCTCGATCGTCGGGCGCCGCTCGAGAAGGCGGGCCAGGTCGGTCCCCCGCGCGGGCAGCACGTCCGGCGGCAGCAGGTCCTCGAGGCGCCGGCCACGCAGCGCCAGCTCCCGTTCTTCCAGGGTGTCGCCCGCGGGCGTCACCAGCAGGGTGACCGCGGGCGGGTTCGCGGCGACGACCCGCATCTCCGCGTCGAGCAGGACGACCCCGGCCGGGACGTGGCGCAGGCCGGCGGACAGGACGCGCTCGCGAAACACCTGGTCGGGGAAGGCCCGGTCCGGTCCCCCGGTGTCGAGGATCATCTCCAGGACCTGCCGCCCGGGGAGCGGGGCCTGGAAGAGGAGCAGGCGGGGCCCGAGGGCGCCGGGCCGGGTCTCCGGTACCCAGGTGCAGTGGGCACGCCGCTCCGCGAGCACCCGCTCCAGGCGGCAGCCGCTGCAATCGAGCTTCCTCCGGAGCAACCGCCCCCGGCACGTGGAACCGATCAGCTCGGCGCCCCGGGAAGCCAGGAGGGAACGACTCGCCCAGGCGACCCGGCGGGAGGCGTCGATCACCGCCAGCTGCACGCCGGCCGCGTCGAGGGCGGCAAGGAGCGCCGAGGGGTCCGGCACGGTCTCGCGGGCGGCTTCCTTCCCCTTCGGCATCGATTCCCCTCGGCAGGGCCCGGAAATGTCCGGTGGCCGCCTCCAGTATAGCCCCGGGGCCGGTGGGCCGGTTTCGCGCTTCGGGATAGACTCCTCGTCCCCCGAGGACCCGCTTCTCGCGCGGGGAAGAAGGAGACGACCCATGCCGAACGGTGTCTACCGCGTACCCGAGCCCAAGAACGAGCCGGTGCTGACCTACGCCCCCGGCACGCCGGAGCGGGCGACCGTCAAGGAAGAACTCGCGCGCCTGCTCGACGAACCGATGGAGATCCCCTGCGTGATCGGCGGCAGGGAGATCCGCACGGGAAAGATCGCCCTCCAGCGCCTTCCCCACGACCACCGGCACGTGATCGCCCGGGTCCACATGGCGGGGCCCCGCGAGGTGCGGATGGCGGTGCGGGCGGCACGGGAGGCCTGGGAGAGCTGGTCGCGGACGCCGTGGGAGGTGCGCGCCGCGATCTTCCTCAAGGCGGCCGAGCTCCTCGCCGGTCCGTACCGGGCCCTCGCCAACGCGGCGACCATGCTGGGGCAGAGCAAGACGATCCACCAGGCGGAGATCGACGCGGCCTGCGAGCTGATCGACTTCTGGCGGTTCAATCCCTGGTACATGCAGAAGATCTACGAGGACCAGCCCTGGTCTTCCGCCGGCACCTGGAACGTGGTGGAGTACCGACCCCTCGAGGGGTTCGTCTTCGCGATCACCCCGTTCAACTTCACCTCCATCGGGGGCAACCTGCCGACGTCGCCGGCGATGATGGGGAACACCGTCATCTGGAAGCCCGCGTCCACGTCGGTCGCCTCCAACTGGGTGATCTTCAACGTGCTCCGCGAGGCGGGACTGCCGGCCGGCGTGATCAACTTCCTCCCGGGCCCGGGCTCGGCGATCGGGCCGGTGGTCCTGACCGACCCGAACCTGGCCGGGGTCCACTTCACCGGCTCGACGTCGACGTTCCAGAACATCTGGCAGACGATCGGGACCAACATCCGGTCGTACCGCACCTATCCCCGGCTGGTCGGCGAGACCGGCGGCAAGGACTTCGTCTTCGTCCACCCGTCCGCCGACGTGGACGAGGTCGTGACCGCCCTGGTCCGCGGCGCGTTCGAGTACCAGGGGCAGAAGTGCTCGGCCGCCTCCCGGGCCTACGTGCCCCGGTCCCTGTGGCCACGGATCCGCCGGGCGCTGGTGGCCGAGGTGAAGAACATCCGGATGGGCGACGTGACCGACTTCCGCAACTTCATGGGAGCGGTGATCGACCGGGCCTCCTTCGAGAAGATCACGGGCGCGATCGCCACGGCGAAGCGGTCGAAGAAGGCGAAGATCATCGTCGGTGGTGGCCACGACCGGAAGAAGGGCTGGTTCATCGAGCCGACGGTGGTCGAGGTCGAGGACCCGAAGCACCGCCTGATGCAGGAGGAGTGGTTCGGCCCGCTGCTGAGCATCTGGGTCTACCCGGACCGTGACCTGGACCGGGCGGTCGAGCTGTGCAACGAGACCAGCCCGTACGGGCTGACCGGCGCGGTCTTCGCCCGCGACCGCAGGGCGATCCAGGCGATCTCCCAGGCGCTCCGCCACGCCGCCGGCAACTTCTACGTCAACGACAAGCCGACGGGCGCGGTGGTCGGCCAGCAGCCGTTCGGTGGTTCCCGGGCCTCGGGAACGAACGACAAGGCTGGCTCGGCGATGAACCTGCTGCGCTGGACCTCGGCGCGGGCGATCAAGGAGACCTTCGTGCCGCCGAGGGACTGGCGGTACCCCTTCATGGACGAGGAGTGACGTCACCACCCCGCGCCACCGTGACCCGGGCCCCGGCACGCCGGGGCCCGGGTGCCTTCGCCGCCCTTGCCCGGGCCGCCCGGCGGGTCGACAATCCCCTCCCCCACCTCGCGCATGCCCCCGGGAGGGACCGATGCCCGCCGAGCCGTTCCCGCCGCTCCGCACCGCCCGCCGCATCGAGGGAGTGACCTACGCCGTCCGCGACGTGGTCCTGCTGGCCCGGCAGGCGGCCGCCGCCGGCAAGGACCTGATCTACCTGAACATCGGGGATCCCTGCCAGTTCGACTTCCGGACCCCCGAGCCGGTTGTCGAGGCGATCGTCCGCGCCCTGCGGGACGGGAAGACGTCGTACAGCCCGTCCGAGGGGATCCCGGAGGCGCTGGAGTCGATCCGCCGGGACGCGGAGGAACGCAAGGGGATCCGGGGGATCTGCGACGTCTTCGTCGGGCACGGGGCGTCGGAGCCGATCGAGACGGTCCTCACCGCCCTCCTCGAGCCGGGTGAAGGGGTCCTCCTCCCCAGGCCCGGGTATCCCCTCTACCAGGCGGTCGCGGCGAAGCTCGGCGCCCGGGCGATCCCGTACGACCTGGACGAGGAAAACGGCTGGCAGCCCGACCCGGCGGACATCGAGCGCCGGATCGACGACGGGACCCGGGCGATCGTCCTGATCAACCCGAACAACCCGACCGGCTCGATCGCGTCCCGGGAAACCCTCGAGAAGGTCCTGGAAATCGCGGCGCGCCATCGCCTCCTCGTCCTGTCGGACGAGATCTACGACCGGATGATCCTCGATGACGTCGAACACGTGGCCACCGCCAGCCTCAGGGACGACATCCCGATCGCGACGTTCGGCGGGCTCTCCAAGGTCTGGCTCGGGCCCGGCCTGCGGATCGGCTGGTGCATCCTGTCCGGCCCGGCCGCGGCCCTCGCGCCCCTCCGGGAGGCGGTCGGGCGCCTGATCCGGGCGCGCCTGTGCGCCAGCCACCCGGTCCAGTGGGCGATCCCGGCGGCCCTCGACGGGGCCAACGAGCACGTTCGCGAGGTCAACGCCCGCCTGCGCCGCCGCCGCGACCTGACGGTGGAGCGGGTGCGGGAGATCCGGGGGTGGTCGATCGTACCGCCGCGGGGCGCCTTCTACGCCTTTCCCCGGGTCGATCTCGGGCGGGACGACCTCGAGCTGGTCCGTGGGCTGATTCTCGAGGAGGGCGTCGTCACCGTCCACGGCGGCGGCTTCGGCCAGAAGGAAGGCACCCACCACGTGCGCATCGTCTTCCTCCCGCCGGAAGACGTGCTCGCCGAGGCGTACGACCGGATCGCCCGCTACTGCTCCCGAGCCTGAGCCGGCCGGGCGGCCCCGGCCCCGGCGGGCCGCTCGCCCCCCCGCCGCGGCACGCGGCGGCGGCCGCCGGGAAGGCCCGCCCCGAGCAGCCGGCGGTACAGCGCCGCCAGTTCCGCGGCTCGGGCACCGGGGTCGAACGTCGTCGCGACGAACGCCCGGCGGACCGCCGGGTTCCCCGGGATGGCTCCCGGGTCCGCGGCCGCCGCCGCCAGGGCCCGGCTCCAGGCCTCTTCGTCCCCGGAAGGCAGCAGCCACCCCCGGGCCGGGGCCGGGACGGTTCGCCAGCGGCCCGGGCCCTCCGTCTCCCAGGAGGCGGCCAGCAGGTCGGGAACGCCCCCGACGGCGGAGGCGAGGACGGGCAGGCCGGCCCCGAGCGCCTCGAGGATGCTGACCGGCGTCCCTTCGCTCCGGGAAGGCAGCACGAGCAGGTCCGCCCGGCACAGCTCGGGAAGCGGGTCCCGGACCGGGCCGGCAAAGCTCCACAGGCCGGAAATCTTCGCCTCGGCGAGAAGGTGGTCCAGCTCGGCCCGGACGCGCTCTTCCACCGGCCCGACGACCCGGACGGCCAGCCCCGGCTCCCCCCGCCTCCGCCGCGCCTCGGCCAGTGCGTGCGCCCGGGCGAGGAGGTCGAGCCCCTTGACGGGAACCCCCCGCCCGAGGAAGACCGCGACCCGGCGCCCGTGCCGCCGCACGGGGTCGCCCGCGGCCGTCCCGCCCGGGGGAACGGGAACCGGCAGGGGAACCACCGCCGGGGGGGTGGTCAGCCCGAGACGCCGCTCCAGGTCGTCGGCGACCCGGGGAGAGACCGCCAGCAGCCGGTCGGTCACCCGGACCAGGCCCCGCTCGATCCGGGTCCAGAGCGGGGCGAGGCGGCCTCCCGCTTCCCGGGAGAGCGAGTGACCGTGAAAGGTGTGGACCACCCGGGGGACCGGCCGTGCCAGCCGGGCAGCAGCTCGACCGAGAACCCCGGCTTTCGCGGTATGGGTGTGAACGATCGCGGGCACGAGGCGCCGGATGGCCCGGGCGAGGGAGAGAAACGCCCGCAGGTCCCGGAGGGGGGACGGCTCCCGGCAGAGGGAGGAAACGATCCACGCCGGCGCGCCCCCGGTGGGCGGGGGCCATGGAACCTCCCCCGGCGCCGGCCGCCCGGAAACCAGCACCGGGGCGAACCCCTCCCGGGAGAGGCCGTCGAGCCAGGCGAGGAGCGGCCGGGTCGGGCCCCCCACGACCAGCCGGGTGACGACGTGGAGGACCGGGAAACGTCCTCCCCCCCTTCCGTTCCCCGCGCCGGCCGGCTCGCGTTCCATGCCGGCCAATCTGGCAGAGGCCGGCCGGGCTGGCAAGGGGCCGTCCCGGGGCGAACCAACGCGCACACCCGTGGACATTTTCGGCCCGGGTGGTGTAGACTGCGCCCGTGTTCGCCCCCCCGGGAACGGCGCCCGGGGGCGGGGTTGCGCCCGGGGGCGGGGGACCTAGATTCTCTTGCGTGAACGGTCCCGGACGGTCCGGGGTCGTTGCGGCTCGTCCGGAACGGGGGAGCCGGAGGGGAGAGAGGCTGGTGCGGTCCGACGAGCTGAACCCGGCGGAGGTCCCACCGGAAGCCCGGTACCGTCGGAATCCCCGCGTCGCCCGGCAGGTCCTGGGGGGCCGGGCGGTCGTCCTTCACTACGAGGGCGGGCGCATGGCCGGCTTCAACGAGACCGGCACGCGGGTCTGGGAACGTCTCGACGGACGCCGCACGATCGCGGAGATCATCGACGAGCTCGCCCGGGAAGACGGGGTCCCGGTGGACGAGGTCGCGCCGGCAGTGCGCGGCTTCGTTGCCGACCTCCTCGCCCGGGAGCTCGTCGTGAAGGCCGGCGGAGATCCCGGCGGCCCTTGAGAGATGCCGCGGGACGGGCGGTCCCGCGAGGGACGGAGAGTCTCGGAGGAGACGCGATGATGACCAGCACGAGAACCCGGTTCGGAACCCGTGGCAGGGCGGGAAGGCTCCTGCTCGCCCTCGCCCTGGTCGCCTGCATCGCCGCGGCGGCGCCGCTCGCGTACGCGACGGACACCGACTGCGACGGCAGCGAGACCGACGGCGGCGGCTACAGCTGCACGCTCGACACGTCGAACCTCGACCAGATCCCCGACATCTCGACGACGGGCACGGCGATCTCCACCTGGTACCCGAAGGGGTGCAACGGGGACGACTGCTACGCCCTCGTCGACATCACCGGCGGGGCGTCGTTCACCTGGTACGGCAACGACTACACGTCGGTGTACGTCGGTTCCAACGGCTACGTCAGCTTCGGGACGGGCTACACCGAGGAAGTCAGCACCCTCTCGATCCCGTCGACGACCGACCCGGACAACGTCGTGTTCGCCTACGGCGACGATCTCGACCCCAGCTCGGCGGGTACCGTCTACTACCAGCAGACCACCTGCACGTTCGACCTGGACAGCGACGGCACGAACGACTCCTGCCTGGTCGTCCAGTGGGACGGCGTCGCCTACTACGGTTCTTCGGATACGGTGACCGTCCAGGTCGCCCTCGATCTCGACATCTCGAAGGCCGTGATCGAGATCGAGGCGGAGGGTGATACGAGCGGCGAGAAGCCCCAGCTCGTGGGTTCCGAGGACACGTACGGAACGGCCGGTCTCTGGTACAAGAACGGCACCGATGTCGATTCTCGCGCCGCCACCGCCGGCTACCAGTTCACGTTCTCCCCCGACCTGGACAGCCCGGCGGTCAGCTCCACGACGCCGGCCGACAACGCCACCGACGTCGCCCTCTCCACCGATGTCGTCGTCAACTTCGACGAGCCGATGGACACGTCGTCGGTCACCCTGACGGTCAAGTCCGGGACCGATCCCGGCAGCTGGTCGCCCACCTGGAGCAACGGCAACCAGACCGTCACCTACACCCACGCCGATTTCGACGACGACGCGGACTACATCCTCCAGGTGACCGGTACCGACGTTGCGGGTAACAGCCTCACGGCGGCCAACAACGGGGGCGGAACCTGTGATGCCAACGCGTACTGCTGGAACTTCTCCACCGTCGACCAGACGGCGCCCTCCGACGTCTCCCTCATGACGAGCACGTCCGGCGACCTGACGGTGGTGCTGCAGTGGACGAACCCGACGGACAGCGACTTCGACGGCGTCCTCGTGCTCCGCAAGCAGGGGTCCGCGGTCGACGCTTCTCCGACCGACGGAACGAGCTACAACGTCGGGGACACGATCGGTACGGGCAACACCGTCGTCTGT
>CAYQTA010000095.1:0-11651 GCA_964420365.1 uncultured Acidobacteriota bacterium
GTCCGCCGCCAGGTCGCCGGAGAGATCGTGCCCGGCGTCCGCGGGGAACGCCGGCGTGCTGTCCGAGCCGTAGACCTTCTGCGCGACCACGG
Source organism: uncultured Acidobacteriota bacterium (assembly GCA_964420365.1). Classification (GTDB taxonomy): domain Bacteria; phylum Acidobacteriota; class Polarisedimenticolia; order J045; family J045; genus JAMOQA01. The sequence goes on from CAYQTA010000095.1 coordinate 93, forward strand.
TCGTCCCGACCCCCCACACCGTGTCCGTCGGCGGCGTCCACTCGAGCCGCAGGTCGTCCGGCCCGCCCGCATCCTCCTGCCGGTAGACCATCAGGTCGCCGATCGCCCGGGGAGGGTTGATCCCCTTCACCGTGTGGGGAATCCCGGAGAGCTCGTTGCTCGGGTCCGAGGCCTTCGAACAGTGCTCGGCCCGCACGACGAAGAAGTACTCCACCCCGTCCTCGAGACCGCCGACCACGAGCGTGTCGCGGTCGGCCGCAACCGTCTCCTCCGACGCATACGGCCCTCCCGAACTCGTGCCCCACTGGACCCGGTACCGGAGGACGTCCGGCTCCCGGTCCGTGTTGTCCCAGTGGACCCGGAGCCGTCCTCCCTCCTCGGTGTCGGTCACGGAGAGCAGCGTCGGCGCGTGGGGCGGATCCGGGTTCTCGGGAGAGCCCGACTTGCAGTCGTTCGGGTCCGGGTTCCCGCCGTAGCAGGTCTCGTTGTAGTTCGACCATCGGCTCTCGAAGCCGTTCTCGTCGACGCTGACGACGTAGTAGTAGTAGGTCGCGCAGTTCGTCAGGCCGGTGTCCAGGTAGGTGGTCTCCGCCGTCTCCGCCACCAGTGCGTACGTCCCGTTCGCCGTCCTCGACCGGAAGAGACGGTACACCGATGCCTCCGGCACGGCGGTCCACTCGATCCTCAGTTCTCCCGAGCCCGCCCGGTCGATCGACGTGATCGTCGGGGCGGGCGGCGCCGGGATCCGCAACCGCGTCGCCGGGTCGGCCTGGAGGGCGAAGGAGCGCACGAACGTGACGTCCCCCTTCTTCTCGAAGTCGCTCCGCAACCGCAGGTCCAGGTTGGCCACCAGGCGTTCCTTGTGCTTGCCGAAGATCTCCTCGTAGAACGGGTCCAGCACCCCGTCGAGCTGGAACGAGTAGGTCAGGTGCGCCGGGGCCATGCCCCCGACGACTCCTTTCCGGGCCGTCGTCAGCCAGTCCTCGAGGAACGTGTACCAGATGTCGTTCGACGAGGTCGGCGAGCTGGTGGCCGCGTGGTTCCCCGTGATGCAGTTCGCGTGGACGGTGAACGGGAGCGGTGTGTCCTCGTCGATGTCATCGAGGTCGTCGGGACCCGTCCCGTCGGTGTCGAAGAAGGTGCAGCCACGCCCCCAGGACTTGTAGCCCCCGTGGCCCGCGAAGGTCAGGAGCGCCGCCCCCTCGTTGACCCCCGCATCGATGCGCTGGTTCTCGTCGTCCGCCGCCTGCTGGCAACCGACGACGGCGGGATCCTGCTCGTACACCTTCTCCGCCCGCTGCGCATCCGGGATGTCGCCGGTGAACCACTGCTGGTAGATCTCGTCGTGCACCCGGATGAAGTCGTCGCCGTCGTTCTCCGAGACGAGCAGGGCCCTCGCCACCCACGAGAGGTCCACGGGCCCGGTCTCGTAGTCGACGATCTTCCGGAAGACCTCCTCGGCCTCGGCGAGGTCGTGCGCCGGGATCCTGCCGATCTCGGCGTCGGGCAGGTCGTCGCCTCCCAGGACCGTCGTGAACCAGGTGTCCGAGGGGTAGTGGCCGAACTGGGAGTTCTCCGAGATGTCGAACATGTAGGTCGGGACGCGCTCCCGGGGAGGATCGAAGCCGTAGGCGTTCTTGTAGTCCCACGAGCTGTCGCCGACGAGCACGACGTAGGACGGTGCCGGGTTCCAGTGCTCGAGGGTCCACCGGACGAAGTCCCGGAGCGCCTGGGGATCCTTGATCCCGTACGAGAACTCGTCGTAGACGTCCTGGACGTCGACGACCGCGGTGGAAAGCCCCTGCGCCTGCCGGTGCTGGAGGAGCCGGTCGAGCTGGGAACCGGGCGAGGGATCGAGCAGCGGCCGCCAGCCGATCAGCAGCCAGTCCGCCCCGAGACCATCGCCCTTGAGGGAGTCCCCGAGGGCGGCGTCGAGGTCCGACGGCGGCCGATCTTCCCGGACGCCGGGCACGAGGAAACCGTCCCCGGCGGCGGCGACGAACCACCGGGTGGCCGGCAGCCCGGAGTCCTCGTCCATCTCGAACCGGTTCTCCCCGGAGGTCCAGGTGACCCCCTGGACGCGGCGCGGCAACGCGAGCTCCATCCCCGCCTCCGAGGTCGTCGTCCTGGTCACCTCCCACACCTCGGCGGGCCCGGAGAACCCGGCGAGGCGCAGCTCGTGGTCCGCGTTCTCGACGGGAAAGACCAGCCGATCGCCCGCCGCCTCGTAACGCCGGTCGTAGTCGATCTCGACCCAGTTGACGGCGACCTCGTCGAGGGTGATGTCCTTGCCGTTCTCGTGGCGCCCCAGGGGAAGGCGCACCGTCACGGTCGTCGTCGTCCCCAGCGGCTGGTCGGGCGAGAACCGGATCTCGGGGCTGTCCACCCCCTGGGTGAACTCCACGTACCCGTCCCAGTCCGCGGTATCGCGGGATACACCGTCGACCAGCAGTTCCGTCCGGTGGTAGTTGTCGGCGTACTTGAACCCGAGCTGGTGGACCCGCAGGACCACCTCGCCGCCGGCGTGGCCGGGCGTGTCCACCACCTGGTCCAGCTCCGCGGGCGACCCGCTGGCGATCAGGAACGGGTCGACGTACCAGTGGTCGACGCCGTCGTGGGGAACGAATCCCTGGAACTTCTCGTCCTCCTCGTGGTGGACGGTCTCCCGGAAGGTCGTGGGCACCGGGTATCCACTGGCCGGGGCCCGGGTGCCCGGGTCCGCCTCGACGCGCGCCGGCCCGTCGGCCACGTCGAGGCGGTAGACGTTCGTGTCGGTGTAGTCTCCGTCCTGCCAGACGTCGTCCTCCAGGATGTCCGCGTCGACCCGCTCGCCGTAGAAGACGATCGCGTCCCCCGGGTCGAACGAGCCATCGTCCTCCCCCTCGACCAGGACCGGGATCTCGACCCCCTGGCAGGTCAGCCGGTAGCGCCGCGGGTCGTGGGACGTGAGGAACGAGAGCAGGCCCGGTTCGTTCGCCTGGAGCCACTCGTAGGTCACCCGGTAGAGGCCGTCCCGCTCGACGGTGAGCTGCCAGGCCGGGTAGGTCGGCGCGGCGCGCGTGCCGAGGGGCTCCGGTGCGGACGGCGCGAGGGGCGCCCGGGGAACATCCCCGGCCCCCCAGGCGATCTCGTCGCCCAGGCGGTCGACCAGCAGGTCGGCCCCGGCCCCGGCTGCCGCCGGGGCCCGGCCGGCACCCGGGCCTCCCGGCGTCCGCTCGAAACGGACGACCAGCCGCCGGGCCAGGCGGTACGTACCCGAGGCGGGATCGACGTCGAGGGGACGCAGCTCGACCTCGGCGAAGCGCAGCGAGCGGAACGCTCCGTCGGCGACGATGATCTCTGCGGGAGCACCGGGCCAGAAACCCGCATCCTCCGTGAACGTTTCCAGCAGGGGCGGCCGGTCCGGGTCGAAGGCGGGGTACGGGGCGATCGGCCCCGGGATCGTTCCCCGGGACCACTCGGCCTCCACGGAGAGGATCCTCAGGGAACCCCCCGGCGGCAGGGCGATCCGTTCCCGCCGGACGGGAACCTCGGGGGCGCCCGGCACCCGCATCGTCCCGAACCCGTCGATCCGCGGCGTGACGGCGCCGGACGCGGGAACCCACTGGACCGGCCCGGCCTCGAGGACCAGCTCCAGGACTCCCGGCTCGCCCGGGGCCGGCGAGACGGTCACCCGCGGGCCCGCCATGCCTCCCGGGGATGCCAGGATCGAGACGAGGAAGAGACAAAGGACGGCGGCGGCCGCTCCCGGGTACCGGATCATCGTATGGAGGTTCCTCGCTGCTGGCTTCGCCCGTGCCGCCCTCGGGCGGCCCCGATGCCCCCGCTCGCCCTTCAATCTACTGCCGAACCCCTCCCCGCGCCCGTGCATCGTTCCCGGGAACCGGTGATCCCGGGATCCCGGGCCGCGCTTCCCGCGGCGGCGGGCGGCGTCCCGGGGGCGCGCGGCGCCGCGAGGGGTGCCGGGTAGGACAAAGCGAACGGGCGGCCCCGGAGAAGGCCGCCCGTCCTCGTTCTTGCGTGCACGCCAGAAGAGGCCGCTTTCCGGAACCGGATCCCCCCTGCCTGGTGCAGGGGGCCCGGCCCACGAGCCTCGAGCCCCTCTAGAGCGTACGGGTGGAGACGGTCGTCAGGACTGGATCGGACCGTCGGAGCACGAACCCGCGTCGGCGCGTGCGCACCCCGTGGCCCGGGCCTCCACCTTCTCCGCGTAGATCACGCGGGGCTTCTCGTAGGCCTTCTTCATCGATGTTCCTCCCTCATGAGGTTGCCGGGACCATTCCCGGCGTTTCGCGGTTCGGTGCTTCTTGCCGGACCTGTCCGGATCAGGCCCGGTGCGGGTTGAGGTCAGGTATCCGTGGATTTACGCCGGTCCCCCGGCATTTGCAAGCCCTTCCTCTCCGGGGCCCGCGGTTTTCCACCCGCGGCACCCCGGTCAGGTTCCCTCGCAGCCTCCCCCGTCCGTCTCCTCGATCAGTCGCCGGCGCTCGTCCTCCCCGAGCCGCTTCCATGCCTCGTACTTCGCCTCGCCGGTCACCCGGGCCGCCGGGTACCAGCGCATCGGGCTGCCCGTCTCCTTCTCCGCCACCGCCGGGCAGAAGGTCGCGAAGGCCGCCGGCTCGTCCTCCCGCAGGCGCTCCATCGCGGCCTCCGTCGCCCGCCGCACGTAGCGGAGCGCCCGGCTCGGAGACCTGCGCGTCCTCCAGATCGCGCCGAAGTCTTCCACCTCCAGGATGTTGCACACCTTGCGGCGCCACGCGACGCACGGAAAGACGTCTCCCCGGGGGTCGATCGCCAGCGTGGTCCGGCCGGCGAAACAGACCGCCGAGAACTGCTCGACGGGGCGCGGTGCGAGTCCCCCGCCGGCCCGGGCCCGCTCGAGGAAGAAGCGGACGAGGGCTTCCCGGTCCGGGGCCAGGGAGAGCGGTCCCTCGTCACCGTCGTCGGTGGGCACGATGTTCGGATCGAACGTCACCGCGTACCCGATCTCCTCGACCAGGCGCGAAACCTCGGCGAGGCGGTCCTGGTTCAGGCGCGTGATCGGGGTCTTCACCGTCGCGTTGACCCCGAGGCGGGCCAGGTTCCCGAGGGCGGCGAGCACCTTCTCGAACGACCCGCTCACCCCGGTGAGCCGCTCGTGGGTCGCGGCATCCGGCCCGTGGAGACTGATCTCGACCTTGAAGGGAGCCAGCGACGCGAGACGCTCGGCCGCCTCCGGCCGGGCGAGGGGCACCCCGTTCGTGTAGACCTCCAGGACCAGGCCACGCTCGCGAACGCCCCGGGCGATCTCCCAGAAACCCGGGTGGAGCAGCGGTTCTCCCCCGCTGAGCACGACCTTGAAGGTCCCGGCGGCCTTCAGCCGGTCGAGGGCCTCGAGCCACTCCGCGGCGTCCAGCTCCCGGTCGTCCCGTGGCGCGTTGTAACAGAAGGAGCAGAGGAGGTTGCAGCGATAGGTCAGCTCGAGGAGGGCGGTCAGGGGGCGAAGTTCCCGTTCCGCCTGCTGGAGGAGCCGCGCCAGTGGATTCAGGCTCATGAAGCCTCCGGGGCACCCTCCCCGGCACGCTCGACGGCTCCCCGCTCGGCAAGCTCCGCCAGGAGTTCCGCGACGTCCCGCGCGATCTCGTCCCTGCCGACGTCCGCGTACTCGCCGGCCAGCAGGTCCGCGATCTCCCCGATCGACCGCCTTCCATCGACCAGGTCGAAGGCCCTCGCCCCCGGGCCGTTGAGGACGAGCTGCCACGCACCCCGGGGAACGACCAGCAGTCCCTCGTCCCCGAACAGCGAGAAGGAGACGTCGGGCAGGCGGCGGTAGACGAGGCTGTCACGAGACGTGTCGGTCATGGAACCCTCGGCGCGTTGGTCCTCTCGGGGCGGAGTATACGGCCGGGCCCCGGGCGGGACAATAAGAACCTTACTCGTACCCGTTGTCGACTAACTACCGGACATACCCGAGGCTTCGCAGTCGTTCCAGGACGTCCGCCTCCAGCTCGGGGCTCGCCGCCGGGGCCCGTGCCGGCTCGACCCGCGTTCGCACCCGGCGGACCCCGGGCAGGGCCGACCGCCCCTCGATGCGGGTGTCCACCGGGTACCCGGACAGCGCCAGGACCGTGGGAGCGACGTCCTCCGGCCGGAGGATCTCCCTCGGGACCGCGCCCGGCCCCGGCGGCAGGACGAGGAACCCCCGTTCCCCGCACCCGGCCCGCCCGGGCATCCCGACGACGACGAGCAGGGTTCCGGGCGTCCGCAGTTCCTCGAGACGCGGCAGTTCCGCCCGCGCCAACGCCTCCAGGCGCTCGAGGGTCGACCACGGGTCCCGCCCGGCGCGCCGGCACCCGTCGCGGACCAGGTCCGCCCCCGGAAGGTAGACGAACAGGGCCCGGACCTCCGGGTCGCGCAGGATGTCCCGTGCGGCGGCGAGGTGGAACAGGTCGACCCGCAGCGCATCCCGGGCGGGGCCCGGATCCGCCCCGGGGAACACCTCCCGCGCGGCCCGGGTGGCCTCCCGCAGCCAGCCGGGGGCCCGGCCCCTGCCGAACGACGCGGGCCAGTTCGCCTCCGCGAGCCCCTTCCCCCGAACCGCCGCGACGAACGCCCCGTCGGAGACCACGTAGCCCCCGGCCGGCCCGGGCGAGACGCTCGGCCACGTTCCCCACCAGCCGACGACACCGGTCTTGACCGCGTCCGCCGTGTATTCCCAGAGGGCCGGTACCCGCCGCACGCCGGCCCTGACCGGCCGCTCCACGGTCGGCCACAGGCGGGACAGGACCTCGAGCGGGCCCGCCGCGAGCCCCCGACGGACCAGGGGCGCATGGGCTCCCTGGAGCCCCCTCATCCCCGCACCGAGGACGCCATGCGTCGCCGGAGAACAACCGGTGGCGAGGCTCGTCCAGAGAGCCACCGGGTCGGTCTCTCCCGCCGCGTCGACCGGGAGGACGACTCCCCCACCGAGGAGATCGGCCGCGCCGGGGAAATCCCGGTCGAGCAGGCCGCGCATCTCGGGCAGGCCCATCCCGTCCCATCCGAGGAGAACGACCCGGTCCGGCGCATCGGCCGCGGGGACGATCCGCGCTCCCCCGCGGCGCACCGGCGCGAGGGTGGCGACCAGGGCGGCCGTGACCGCCAGGACGAGGGCCAAGCCCAGGCTCGGCAGGAAGGCCCGCGAGCGCCTCCGGGGGCCACGGCCGGCCGCCGCGATCGCCTCGGGAAGGGTGGCCGCCGCCACGATCCGGCCGGTGATCCCGGCACCGAGGACGAGGGCCAGCAGGCCGGCCAGGTCCCCCGGCGTGACGTCCGAGGCTCGCAGGGCCCACCAGGTTCCGAGCCAGGCGGCGAGCACCCCGGCGGCCCCGAGCCCGGCCGCGAGGGACGCCCGGCGCGGCGAGAGGTCGGGCCGGAGACGTCCGGCGAGACGGACGAGCAGGGCGGCGAGCGCCTCCCCCAGGGCGACAACCAGGCCGAGGACCGGCGCGAAGAGGACCCCGTAGAGCACCCCGTCCGGCCACGCGGGCACGAGTCCCCGGCTCCCGGCAACCACGACCGCCGCCAGGATCGCCGCCAGGAGCGGGCCCGCGATCAGCCCGGCCAGCAGGGCCGAGAGGACGATCCGCTGCCAGGGAGCCCGTCCCGTCCCGAGGAAGAGCCGCTCGAGCGGGGTCTCCAGGTAACCCCGCTCCCGGAGGGCATCCCGGACGGCGTCGTACCCGCGGCCCTCGCCCCGGCCCGTCACGGTCAGCGCTCCCGCTCGCCCACGTACCGGGCGAGCGCCTCGAGGACCTCGGTTCCCCGCCCGAGGGGCGCGAGGCTCTGCACCGCGGTTTCGACGAGGTCCGCCGCCAGCCGCCGCGCCCCCTCGACGCCGGCATACGTGACGAAGCTGGCCCCGCCCCGGTCCTTCCCGGTGTCCTTGCCGATCGTCTCGGGGTTCCCGGTGGCGTCCAGCAGGTCGTCGGTGATCTGGAACGCCAGGCCGAGGTTCTTCGCGTAGGCGTGGAGGGCGGCCCGCTCGGCCGGGCCCGCCCCGGCGATCCGCGCCGCCTCGACGGCGCAGGCGATGAAGAGGCTCCCGGTCTTGAGGGCATGGATCCGTTCGAGGTCCTCGAGGCCCGGGGCCGTCTCCCGCGCCGCGAGGTCGAGCGCCTCCCCGGCGATCATCCCGTCCTCGCCCACCGCCTCGGCGAGGGCCGCCACGGCACCGACGGCGTCGTCCCGGCCCATCCATCGGGCCCGGCAACGCTCCGCCAGGTAGCCGAACCCCCGGGAGAGGAGACCGATCGCGGCCAGCATGGCGGTGGCCTCCCCGAACACCAGGTGGTTCGCCGGGGCACCCCGCCGGCGCCTCGCGTCGTCGAAGGCCGGCAGGTCGTCCAGGATCAGGGAAGCCGCGTGGACCATCTCGACGGCGACGGCGAGGGGCAGGACGTCCGACCGGCGCCCTCCGAAGAGATCGGCGACCGCGAGGCAGACGATCCCCCGCAGCCGCTTGCCGGGCAGGAGGAGCGTGTAGCGCATCGCCTCGACCAGGCGCCCCGGGTCCGGCTGCCGCGGGGGCAGCGCGCCCTGCAGGGCCTGCTCGACCACCGCCCGCCGTTCCTCGAGGTACGCGCCGAGGTCCACCGTCCCTCCCGTCTTCCGTGCGCGGGGACCATCATGCCTCCCGGCGGGGAACCCGGCCAGCGTGGTCCGGTCCCGGTTCCGGGCCCTACATTGGCCACGTGAACCGGAGACCGCGCGAGCGGTGGCAGGTCCCGGTCGCGGTCGGGCTGGCCGTGACCCTCGTCCTCCTTTCGCTCCTCGTGTTCGGTCCGCAGGTGATCGAGTTGCTCCGGTCACGGCTGAAGCCTCCCGCCAGGCGCCACGAGCCCGCGCGGGCGGCCACCCCCCGCACGGCTCCGCCCGGCGAGCCCTCCCTCGACGACATGGAACCCCTCGACCGCGTGGCCGTCCCGGTGCGGGCGGCGGAGGGAGCCTCCATCGTCGCCCCGGGAGGGTTCGCACGCCTCGAGATCCCCCCGGACGCGCTGCCCGGGGATCGCCGGGTCGTCATGGTCCGCTGGCTGGTGGACCACCCCGCGGACCCCACCGGGTTCGCCCTCGACCTCCAGCCGGAGGGGCTCGTCTTCCGTCGCCCGGTCCGGCTCGAGATGGCGCTCCCCCCGGGGATCGAGCCCTCCCAGGCGGAGATCGTCGTCTACGACCCGGGCAGCGGCCGCTGGGTGCCCGAACGGGACCAGGCGCCCTCGTCCGACGGGACGCGCCTCGTCGCCCGGCTCAGCCACTTCTCGCTCCGGCGCGTCCGGATCCACCCCGGGATGAACTTCCCCTACGACCCGGACCGCGGGCGGGCGACCTTCTACCTCGAGACCGACGCGGGCAACACGTTTGAACGCCTCGTGGAAGGGCGCTGGAAGGCGGTCCGGCGGCGGACCAGCGCCTACCGCGAGCTGATGAAGATGGGACGCCTCGGCCGGCACGACCTGATCCTCTCGGGCCGGCTCCGGGCGATCACCGGCCCGCGGCCGCGACCCGAGGTGTTCGAGGACGAGCGCCGGACGGTCGCGATGCCGCCGGGCGTGCCGGAGGCCCGCACGGGGTGGGTCGAGATCGAGCGCCTCGACGCGGACGGGAACCCGACCGGGGTCCGCGTGATCGCCCGGGTCAACGATTACGGGCCGGGGCCCGCGCCGCGCCGCGCCGGTGTCATCGTCGACATGACCCGGGCGACGATGGAGGCGCTCGGGTTCGCGTGGGGCCGGGAGTTCGGCCTGGCGAACGGGAACCCGGACATCGCCTGGATCCGGGTGCCGGACGGCAGGGGCGGCATCACGCACCACGTGCCGGTCCGGGTCCGCGCGTTCGAGCCCCGAACGCCCCGCTCCTGGGCCTGCCGTCTCCACTGATCCGGGGTACCCTTCCGCCGGCACCGGCAAGACGTCCGCCGGGACGACCGGAAGGTCGCCCGGCGGCGAGGGGAGAACGGCGGATGGGCCTCAGGGATCACCGGGACTGGCGCCAGCCCGTGCCGGAGGGCACGAGTTCCTTCGAGCTGGAGCTGGGCGGCGTGCGGGTCCGCGTGTCCGACCTGCCCGCTCCCTGGGACCCGTTCGTCCGGGAACAGTACCACCCGTTCGCCACCGAGCCGGGGAAGGGTCCCGCTCCCGACCTCGTGATCCGGTGCCGCCAGGAACCGGACCGGGTCGTCGTCCCCCTGCCGCCCCCCGGGGAGATGACCGTGATCGAGATCGACCGCGAGGGTCCCCGCCGGTTCCGGGTGCGATCGCACTGGCAGGAGGGATTCCTCGACCTCGACCGGGGCGAGGGAGAACTCGTCCTGACCGCCCGGGCCTGGGACCTGTTCAGCATCTCGGTGGAGAACTTCCTGCGGGTCGCCTTCCAGCTCCTCGTGATCGAGCGCGGGAAGTTCCTCTTCCACGCCGCGGCGATCGTCGACGGCGGAAGGGTCCATCTCTTCTTCGGGCCCTCGGGCGCGGGCAAGTCGACCGCTACGGAGTTCTCCGCCCCGCGCCACGCGCTCTCCGACGACATGGTCCTGCTCGACGTCTCCGGGGACGAACCGCGGGCCTGGTCGGTTCCCTTCTACATGGTGTTCCCCCCGGAGGAGCGGCTCGCCGGCTCCTGGCCGATCGCCGGCGCGTTCCGGCTGCGGCAGGCGCCGGACGACCGGCTCGAGCCGCTCTCCCCGGCCCGGGCGGTGGCGACGGTCTCGGCGAGCGTCCCCTTCGTGCACGAGCTCGGTGTCCCCCACGACGGGCTGACGCGCCTCGTCGCCCGCTTCTGCGAGCGCGTCCCGGTCTACGACCTCCACTTCACGAGGAGCGCCCGCTTCTGGGACGTGATCCACCGGGAACTCGGCTAGCCCTCCCCCTCCTCGCGCCGATCGAACCACTCCCGGATCCTGCGGGCGCGGGCCGGCCCGACCGCGGCCGCCAGGGCTTCCCCGGTCGCCTCCCGCACGCCGGCCACGGAGCCGAACTGGGCGAGCAGCCGCTTCGCGATCACCGGCCCGATCCCCGGGATCTCCGTCAGAACCGTCCGGAACTCCGCCCGCGACCGGGCCCGGCGATGTCCCCGCAACGCGAACCGGTGGGCCTCGTCCCGGAGTTGCTGGAGCAGGTGGAGGAGCGGGTCGCCCCGTTCGAGCCGCACCGGCTCGTCCCGGCCGGGCAGGAAGATCTCCTCGTCCCGCTTCGCCAGGGAGAGGACGGAAAGGCCGTCCGCGCCGGCCTCCGCGACGGCGCGCACGGCCGCGGCCAGCTGGCCCTTCCCCCCGTCGACCAGCACGGCGTCCGGCAGCCGTTTCCCTTCCCGCACCAGGCGGCGCACCCGGCGGCCGAGGACATCGGCGAGGGCGGCGTAGTCGTCCCCGGGCCTCGCCGCCCGGGGCCGGTAGAGCCGGTAGTCCGACTTCTTCGGCCGCCCACCCTCGAAGACGACGAGCGAAACCCTGGGCTCGGTTCCCTGGACGTGGCTCGCGTCGAGCGCCTCGACCCGGTAGGGCACCTCGTCGAGCCCGAGCAGGTCCCGCAGCGCCTCGAGGGCGGC
>CAYQTA010000096.1:0-23358 GCA_964420365.1 uncultured Acidobacteriota bacterium
GTCAGGGCAGGAGGGAGGGGCCGAAGAGGCGGCGGGCGTTCCCGGTGGTCGCGCGGGCGATCTCCTCCCGGGACACCCCCTTGATGGCGGCCAGCTCGTCCAGGACGACCAGCAGGTTCGCCGGCTCGTTGCGGCGTTCCCGGTCCGGGCCGAGGACGGGGCTGTCGGTCTCGAGGAGGAGCCGGTCGAGGGGAACGAGGGCGGCGAGCTTGCGCTTCTGGGGGGAGCGGACGATCGACGGGGGGATCGAGAAGTAGAAGCCCGCCTCGAGGCCCCGCCGGGTGGTCGCCGGGCGGGCGTCGAACGCGTGGAGGAGCACTCTCCGGGCCCCCCGCTCGACCAGGGCCTCGATCGCGTACCGGCCGGCGCTCCGGGAGTGCACGTTGAGCGGCAGGTCCAGCTCGAGGGCGAGGTCCACCTGGGCGAGGAACAGCTCCCGCTGGAGCTCCCGTTCGGCGGGGTCCTGCACCTTCCACCGGTCGAGACCGACCTCCCCGAGGGCCACGAGCGCGTCCCGGTGCTCCCGGGCGAGGGCGGCGATCTCCGCGAGGGCGTCGCGGTCGAGCACGGTCGGGTAGAGGCCGATCGCCGGGGCGATCTCCGGGTGGCGGGGTGCCAGCTCGAGGATCCGGCGGGCGTCCTCGACCGTCTCGCCGACCGTGACCACCCGGGCGACCCCCGCGGCCCGGGCGCGGGCGAGGACGTCCTCCCGGTCCGCGTCGAACGACGGGTCGGCCAGGTGGGCGTGGGCGTCGACCAGCGGCACGGGGGAAGGGGCGGGAGCGTCCATCGGGCCCTCCGGGGTTTCCGCGGGTCGCCGGGGCGAACGCGCGACGCCACCGGCGTAAGCCGGGGCGGCGATTGCCTCGGCGGCCTCCGGGCGCGATGATGCCCCACCCGGGCCCCCGGATCACGGGGCCGCCCCACCCGAGGAGAGGGAAATGAGCGGAAAGCTGGCGATCCACGGCGGCGAGCCGGTGCGGAAGGAACCCTGGCCGGGCTGGCCGGTCCACGGCGAGGAAGAGGAACGGGCGCTGCTCGAGGTGCTGCGCTCGGGCACCTGGGGCGTCCACGGTCCGCGCGTGCCGGAGTTCGAGAAGCGGTACGCGGAGCTGCACGGCGCGAAGCACGGGGTCGCCTGCTGCAACGGGACGATCGCCCTCCAGATCGCCCTCGTCGCCGCCGGGGTGCAGCCGGGGGACGAGGTGATCACCAGCCCCTACACGTTCATGGCGACCGCCCTCGCGATCCTCACGGTCGGGGGCATCCCGGTCTTCGCCGACGTCCAGCCCGGGACCCACAACCTGGACCCGGACGAGGTCGAGCGCGCGATCACGCCGCGCACCCGGGCGATCCTGCCGGTCCACATCGGCGGCCGGCCCGCGGACATGGACCGGATCCTCGAGATCGCGCGGAAGCACGACCTGCTCGTCGTCGAGGACGCCGCCCAGGCCTGGCTCGCCTCCTGGAAGGGGACGCCGGTCGGCGCGCTCGGCGACGCCGGCATCTTCAGCTTCCAGTCGAGCAAGAACATCACCGCGGGAGAGGGCGGGATCGTCCTGGCCAACGACGAAGAGGTCTGGCAACGGGCCTGGTCGTACCACAACTGCGGGCGGACCCTCGGGGGCGAGTGGTACGTCCACGACCACCCGGGCCTCAACTACCGGCTGACCGAGTTCCAGGCGGCGATGCTCCTCGCCCAGCTCGACCGGCTGCCGGAGCAGCAGGAGACCCGCCGCCGGGCGATGGCCGCCCTGGACGAGGGCCTCGCCGGCATCGAGGGGATCCTGACGCCGGAGCGGGACGACCGGGTCACCGGCCACGGCGCGCACATCTACATGGTGCGCCTCGACCCGGAGGTGATTCCGACCGACAAGATGACCTTCGTCAAGGCGCTCCAGGAGGAGGGGATCCCCGCCCACCCGGGGTACACGACGCCGCTCTACCAGCAGTCGTTCTGGGACTGGTTCGCCGCGCGCCCGACCGGCGGCGGAAAGACCTGGGGGGAGGTCTTCCCGAAACCGTACCGCGACTACCGGCTGCCGGTCTGCGAGGAGCTCTGCCGGACGACGATCTGGGTCAAGCAGAACGTCCTCCTCGCGGGGCCGGAGGCGATGGCCGACGTGGTCGCCGCCTTCGACAAGGTCGCCCGGGCGGCGCGGGACGGGCAGCTCTGACGCCGGGCCGATGAGCGAACGGCTCCCCGGGATCGAACCGGCGCGCCCGCCGGAACCGCGGAAGAGCGCGCTCGTGATGGTCGTGCGCCGGGGCGCGGCCGGGCGCTGGGAGGTGCTCCTCGGCCTGCGCAGCCGCCGCTCGGGGTTCTTCCCCTCGAACTGGGCCTTTCCCGGCGGCCGCCTCGAGGAGGAGGACGGGGAGGGGGAGGCCGGCTACGCCCGCTGCGCGAGCCGGGAGCTGGCCGAGGAGACCGGGCTCCAGATCCCGCCGGAACGGCTCGCGCCGGTCGGATTCAAGCTGACGCCTCCCTTTCACCCTCGGCGGTACGACACGCTCTTCTTCCTCGCCGAGCTCCCGGAGGGGCAGGAGCTGCCGGAGACCCCGCCGATCCCGGAGGAGACCGAGGCGCTGCGGTTCTTCGACCCGCGGGAGATCCTCGCCGAGTGGCGGGCCGGGCGCGTCCAGCTCCCCCCGCCGCTGCCGCCGCTCCTGCGGGCGATGGACCACCCGCGGGCGACGGGTCTCGACGGCCTGCTCGCGGTGCTACGGGAGGCGAACGAGCTGGCGGAGCGGGTCCACCGGATCGAGTTCGTCCCCGGCGCCTGGCTGCTGCCGGTGCGCTCGGAGACCCTGCCTCCCGCCACCCACACGAACTGCTGGCTCGCCGGCGGGAAGCGGTTCGTCGTCGTCGATCCCGGCAGCCCGGACGAGGGCGAGAACGCGCGCCTGCTCGAGGTGATCGAGCGCCGCCGGAAGGAGGAAGGGGACGAGCCGGTTGCCGTCGTCCTCACCCACCACCACCGGGACCACGTCGACGGCGCCCTCGCGATCGCCGGGGCGCTGGACCTGCCGGTCCGCGCCCACCCGGCGACGGTCGAGCTGCTCGCGTTCCGGGACGATCCCCGGGTGCGGGGCGACCTGCGGGACGGCGGCAGGCTCGACCTGGGCGGCGTCACCCTCGAGGTGATCGAGACCCCGGGCCACGCGCCGGGCCACGTCGTCCTGCGCTGCCCGGAGCGGAGGTACACCCTCGCGGGAGACCTGGTCTCCGGGTTCGGCTCGGTCTACGTGAGCCCGCGGCGGGGCGACATGGGGGCGTACATGGACTCGCTGCGGCTCCTCGCCTCCCGGGACCCGGGCCTCCTCCACCCGGGGCACGGCCCGCCGCTCCCTCCCCGGGCCCTGGCCGCCGCCCTCGCGCACCGGGAGGAGCGGGAGGCCAGGGTCCTCGCCGCCCTCGCCGCCGGTCCCCGCACCCTGGGGGAGATCGCGACGGTCGCCTGGGACGACCGGCCCGATGCCCCGGAACGGCTGCGGCGGGACCAGGCCCTCGCCCACCTGCTCCACCTGGAGCGCACCGGCCGCGTCGCGCGCGCCGGCGATGCGGGCGATCCCGAGGGTCCCTGGCGGCTGGCCGGGTAGACGCGAGCGGCCCGGGGCGCGGGGCCCCGGGCCGAGGGCGAGACGTTGCGCGGTCCGGTCAGGCGGCGGCTTCCTCGCGCCCTTCCTTCCCGTCTTCCTCCCTCGGTGCGAGTACCTGGCGAAGGAAGACCTCGTCCATGCGGGCGACCTCGGTCATCGCCTCGCGGATGACGCCCCCGAACATCTTCGCCATCAGGGCGATGTTCATCTTCGAGAGCCAGACCGAGCCGTCGTCCATCTCGTAGACCGCCCAGGAGCACGGCATGATCCCGGCCATGCCGGGGGTGTCGGAGATCACCTTCGAGGCGAGGCCCGCGTTGCAGACGAAGAAGACCTTCAGCTTCCGGATGCCCCGCGGAACGAGGTTCTTCTTGAGGAAGGTCTCGTAGAAGTTCCAGGTCTCGATCGGGAAGCCCCACCCCTGGTGCGCCGGGACGACCTTCTCGATCGCCTCGCAGGTCTCCTCGAAGGTCCGGTGACTCCGGTGGGGGACGACCATCAGCTTGCGCATCGCGAGGACCGTTCCGAGCACGGCCACGAACAGTCCCGCGACGAACCCGATCAGCAGCAGCACGAACGTGTTCATCGGCTCCCTCCCCGGGGGGCTCCCTCTCCCCCGGCCTGGCCGGCTCCCCGGGCTCCCTCCTCCCGGGGACCGGCGCGTCGCTACGGTGTCCTGTTCACTCTCCCCGGGCCGCCCGCAGCCGCGCGAGCTGGCCCTGGCCGGCGAGGCTCCTCAGGAGCGGTTCCGCCGCCCAGGCGACGTACGGCTTCGACGTCTTCGGGGTCAGCTCGGGATGCGAAGAGTACGTCATCACCAGGACGTCCTCCAGCGTCGCCTCCCGCTCGATCAGCTGGGCGATCACCTCGACGAAGCCCGCCGGGTTGAACTCGCCGAGCAGCTCGCCGCCGAGCAGGCGAAGGGTCTCCGCGTGGAAGACGAGCTTGCACTCCACCGGCCGGGGATCCGGCATGTTCTCGTACGTGCTGGTCGACGTGTTGCGGGTGACCAGGACCGGGATCCCTTCCCGGTCCGCGTCGGCTTCCGAGAGCCCCGCGCCGCCGTAGGCGAGCCCCTCGAGCATCGTCACGGCGGCGTTGACCACGCCGGGGTACGGCGCGGCGATGCCGGCCATGTTGAGGCCGAGGCGCCGGGCCATCTGGCCGGCGTTGGAACCGAGCTTGCCGGGTACCGGTTTCCCGGTGATCCGCGACCGGGTCTCGATACAGTCGCCGATCGCCCAGATGTCGGGGACCCCCGTGCGGAAGTACTCGTCGACGACGATCCCCCCGGGGGTCGTCGTCAGCCCGAAGGCCGGGGCGTAGTCGACGAGGGGCCGCACGCCGACCGCCGGCAGGACCACGTCGGCGGGCACCCGGTCGCCGCCGTCGATCTCCACCTCGCAGTTCCCGGCCCGATCGTGGATGCAGGTCGCCCGGCGCCCCGGTCGCAGGTCGATGCCGAGGCCCCGGAGGTGCGTCTCGATCGCCTCGGCCATCTTCTCGTCGATCCGGCCTCCCATCACGTGGTTCGCCAGCTCGATCACGGTGACCTGCTTGCCCAGGTTGCGCAGGGCGATGGCGAACTCGAGGCCGATGTAACCCGCGCCGAGGACGACGGCCCGCTCGACGTCCCGGATGCGGGCCATCGTGCGACGCAGGTCGTCGGTCCGGCGCACCTTGAGAACCCGGTCGGATTCGATCCCGGGTACCGGCGGCAGCACCTGGTCGGTCCCGGTGGCGAAGACCAGCCTCTCGTACCCGATCTTCCGGCCGGAGGCGGTCTCCACGAGCTTCTTCTCCGGGTCGCCCCCCACGACCGGGTCGACGAGGATCGGGGTCCCGAACCGGGTGACCAGCTCCTCGGCGATCAGGCCCCGCTCCCACTCGATCTTCCCCTCGACGATGTAGGGGGTGCCGCAGTGGTTGACGATCCGGTCCTCGTCGCGCACGACGAGCGTCCGGATGCCCGGCTGGAGCATGTGCAGGTACTTGTTGAGGATCCGCGTGGCGGGGCCCCCGCCGACAACGATCACGTCGTAGCGATCGGCGATCTCCATGGATCGTTCCTCCCAGGCCTGCCGGCGCACGGGTCTCGCGGCCGGCGTGGAGGATGGGATGCCAGGGGAGCTTGAAGGGTAACGGACCCCGCCCCGCCATGGTCCAGCGGAGCTCTCGGCAGGAGGGCAGCGCGGGCCGCGCGTCGGCCGCGCGTCGGCCGTCCAGGCTCCCGCGAGAAAGTTTCGAGGTGGCTCGGGGTGCCGACCGTGGCACCTGTCGCCGATGCGGTTGGCGACGGCTCCCGGAAGCCTCGCTGCCCCATGGGCTCCCGGGTGGCCGGGCTAGCCGCCGATCGTCGCCCGCAGTCCCCCGGTCGTCCCTGCCGCTCCCGCCCCGGGTCGCGCACCGGTCGCGGCCCCCTCGAGGAGGAGGCGCGTGCCCCGGGCCTCCAGGATCGCCCGGGCTCCCGTGACGAACGCGGACCAGGCAGGGAGCGCCGCGAGCGGCGCCGTTCCCGCGACCCGGATCTCCCCGGCGCCGAGCCAGGCCGCCCACTGGACGGCCAGGGCCGCGTCCCCGGGGCCGGGGAAGAAGCCGGTCCCCATCTCGTCCGACCAGCCCAGGGCCGGTCCGCCGGCCCGGGAGAGATCGAGCACGGAGACGAGGGCCCGGGCCGCCGGGGCGAGGCGCCTCCCGTCGAGGTGGGAAGCGTGGACCAGGACCGTGCGCACCCCGGCGAGCGCCCCCCGCGTCTCGACCGACCCCGGCTCGACGGTGGCGCACGTGTACTGGGCGATCCCCATCCGGGCGATCAGCCAGCCGAGGGCCGCGGGGGTCGCCACGACCACGTGCGCGGCCAGCTCGGCCGGCGAGAGCGTGTCCAGCCCGTCCGGGGAGGCCAGGACCAGCGCCTCGCGGCCGGCGTGCCGGTCCCGGTACCGCTCCGGGTCGTGGACCTCGGGCTCCCAGGCGGCCGGGGAGGGTGTACGGGCCTCGACGACGGGTTCCGGGCTGGTGACCTGCACGGTGATCTCCTCCTCCGGGGCCGGTGCCGGTTCCCGGGAGGCGACGGTCGGCTCGACCGGGCTCGTGATGGTCTCGTCTTCGCGCTCCGCCACCGGGAAGGGCCGTGCCCCGGCGGCGAGGGGGGCCAGCTCCCGGAGCTTCCGGGCGATCGGTCCCGCGGCCGCGGCGGCCGGGTGGCCCGGCTCGCGGAACCACTCCGGGAGCAGGTGGACGGTGAACAGTCCCTCCCGGACCAGTTGCCGGCGTCGCTCGGGCCGGGCCGTCACCGCCTCCGTCCAGGCCAGGTGGGCCGGGTCCTGCGGAAGGGGGAGTTCTCTTTCCTCGTCCGTGCCGGCAAGGTCCAGCAGCAGGGTGGGCACCGGCGCCGTGTCCACCGCCCCGAGGGGAGCGAGGAGGGCCTCGGCTCCCAGGTGCTCGAGGAGCGGGCCGAGAAAGGGGCCGGGGAGCAGCGTGTCCTCCCGTACCGGGTAGACGAGCACGTCCAGCCCCTCCGGCAGGGCGGCGGCGGTTGCCTGGCCGAGGGCGACGACCCCGGGATCGATCCCGGGTTCCCGCCCGAGGGCGACCAGGAGTTCCCCGAGGCCATGGGCGGCCCGCGGGCCGGGTACGAGAACGGCGACGTTCACTCCGGAGCCCTCCATCGAGATCGCGGGTGCCCTTCGATGCAAGATCGGGGCCACGATCGGAGGGGTGGAATACCCCCGTTCCCGGGGATCGACGACGGGATCCCGTCACCCGGTCCCGGGGGCCGTCGAGTCCCCGACGAGACCGCCCGGGGCGGGCCGGGAACCGTCGGCTGGGCCGCGGGGCCACGGGGCGAGGGGGCGGTGCTAGATTGGGGCGCGATGGCCGCCCTCCTGGAAGTCCGCGAGCTGCGCGTCGACTATCCCCGCCCGGACGGGACGGTCCCGGCGGTGGACGGCGTCTCCCTGGACGTGCGCGAGGGAGAGGTCGTCGCCCTCGTCGGGGAGTCCGGGTGCGGCAAGTCGACCCTCGGCCTCGCGCTCCTCGCCCTCGTGCCCCCGCCGGGACGGGTCACCGGCGGGCGGGTGCTCCTCGAGGGAGAGGACCTGCTGGCGCTGCCCGAGCGCGAGCTCCGCCGGCGGCGTGGCGCCGGCATCGCCTGGGTGCCCCAGGAGACCGGCGACGCCCTGAACCCGGTGCTGACCGTCGGGGCCCAGGTGGCCGAGGTGCTGCGGGCCCACCGGCCCCTCGGCCGGGAGGCGGCCCGGGAAGAGGCCGTCCGGGCCCTGGCCCGCGTCGGGATTCCCGACCCGGCGCGCCGGGCCGACCAGTATCCCCACGAGTTCTCCGGCGGGATGAAGCAGCGGGCTCTCCTGGCCATGGCGCTGGCGGCCGGGCCCCGGGTGCTGGTGGCCGACGAGCCGACCACCGCCCTCGACGTCACCCTCCAGGCCGGGATCCTCGACCTGCTGCGGGGACTCGCCGACGGGGAGGGACTGGGCGTGCTCCTCGTGACCCACGACCTGGGGGTCGTCGCGGCCATCGCCGACCGGGTTCTCGTCATGTACGCGGGCCGCATCGTCGAGGAGGGGCCGGTGGATGCCCTGTTCGGGGCACCGCTCCACCCCTACACGGAAGGCCTGCTGGCCGGCGTGCCCCGTCCGGAAGTTCCCCGGGGCCGCCTTCCGGCGATCCCGGGCCAGGTGCCGGACCTCGCCCACCTGCCTCCCGGCTGCGCCTTCGCGCCGCGGTGCTCCCGGGCCACCGACCGCTGCCGGGAGCGGGTGCCGCCCCTGGAGCCCGCAGGGAAGGGCCGGGCGGTCGCGTGCTTCGAGGCCCTTCCCGCCCGGGAGGGAGCGCGATGACCGGCGGCGGGCCGCTCCTCGAGGTCCGGGGCCTCGTCCACCACTACCGGGCCGGGGCCGGGCTCCTCGGAGGAGGGGTCACCGTCCGCGCGGTGGACGGGGTCGACCTGGACGTCGGCCGGGGCGAGATCGTCGGCCTCGTCGGCGAGTCCGGATCGGGGAAGACGACCCTCGGCCGGGCCATCCTTCGCCTCGTCGAACCGACCGCGGGGACCGTACGCTTCGACGGGATCGACGTTCTCGCCCTCCGGTCCCGGGAGCTGCGGGCGCTCCGGCGAAGGATGCAGGTGATCTTCCAGGACCCGTCGGCCGCCCTGAACCCCATGATGCGGGTCGGATCCCTCGTGGGGGAGCCCCTGGCGATCCACGGCCTCGCCCGGGGCCGCGAGCGGCGTCGGCGGGTCCTCGCCCTGCTCGAGGAGGTCGGGCTCGACCCCGCGCTGGTCGATCGCCGGCCCGGGGAGTTGTCCGGGGGCCAGCGCCAGCGGGTGATGATCGCCCGGGCCCTCGCCGTCCGGCCCGAGTTCGTCGTCTGCGACGAGCCGGTCGCGTCCCTCGACGTCTCGGTCCAGGCCCAGGTGATCAATCTCCTGGTCGAGCTCCAGCGGCGCCACGGGATCGCCTACCTCTTCATTGCCCACGACCTCGCCCTGGTCGGCCATCTCTGCGACCGGGTCGCCGTGATGTACCTGGGAAGGATCGTCGAGACCGGCCCGGCCGGGGAGCTCCTGGCGGGGCCGGCGCACCCCTACACCCGCGCACTGCTCGCGGCGGTGCCCCCGCCGGACCCGGCGCTCGCCCGCGGCCGCACCGCCCCCCTTCCCGGGGACCTGCCGTCCCCGGTCGACGTGCCCCCCGGGTGCCGCTTCCACCCGCGGTGCCCCTTCGCCGAGGAACGGTGCCGGCGGGAGGAACCCGCCCTCGTTCCGCGCGGTCCGGGGCGGTTCGTCGCCTGCCATCTTGCGGACCGGCTGCCGCCGGCCGATGTTTCCCTTCCCCGCCCCGCGAAGTCCGACGCGGGCGGGCCCGGAGGAGAGTCCCGTCCATGACGACGACCCCGCGCACCCTCGTCCCCGTCCTCGCGCTCGCGTGCCTGTTCCTGGTCGCGGCGCTTCCCTCCCTCGCCCAGGCCCCGGACCCGGCGGAGGGACTCCTGCCTCCGCCGACGCCGGTGACGGAGGACGGTGGCCCGCCCCCGTGGGAGCTGACCCTGCGGGACGCCGTCGCCCGGGCGCTCCGCGAGAACCTGGACATCCAGGTCGCCCGGATCGATCCGGCCTCGGCCCGGGAGACCGTGACCTACCAGGACGCGGTCTTCGAGCCGGAGCTCCAGGGCAGCGGTTCCTGGGACCGGCAGACCCAGGAACCCTCGAGCCGGTTCTCCCCGGCGAGCCGGACGGACAAGCAGCTCAGCGCGACCTGGGTCGATCCACTGCGCACCGGGGGCCAGGTCGAGGCGGGAGTCTTCTACCGGGAAATGGTCAGCAACTACCCGCCCGGGTCGGACATCTTCGGCCTGGTCCCGACGACGATGGTGGCCGGCGTCCAGCTCACGGTGCGCCAGCCGCTGTTGCGGAACTACGGCCTCCGGATCAACCGCACGGCGATCGAGCAGGCGAAGAACTCCCTCGGGATCTCCGAGGAGCAGCTCCGCCAGCGGGTGATGGAAGTGGTCGAGCAGGTGGAGTCGGCGTACTGGAAGCTGCTCGGGGCGCGGCGCCAGCTCGACGTGGCCCGGGCGTCCTACAAGCTGGCCCAGGACTTCCTCAAGGACACCCGCGTCAAGGTCGAGGTCGGCACCCTGCCGGAGATCGAGATCACGACCGCGGAGGCCGAGGTCGCCGACCGGGACGGGAACGTGATCGTCGCGGAGAACGCGGTACGCAACGCCGAGGACAACCTGCGGGTGCTGCTCCACGTGCCCCAGGATTCCGCCGAGTGGGAGCGGCCGATCGTGCCGGTCGATCGCCCCGTCACGGACAAGGTCGACGTGGACCTGGACGAGGCGATCCGGGAGGCGCTCGCCCACCGGCCCGAGGTGAAGGTCGCCGAGCTGCAGCTCCGGAACCGGGAGCTGGATGCGCGGTGGCGGAAGAACCAGGTGCGCCCGGACCTGTCGCTGGTCGGCACGTGGCGGGCCACGGGCAACAACTACGACTACTACCCGCTCATCGTCCCGGGACCGGGCGGCGTGCCCCAGGAGGTCTGGGTACGGAAGGACCAGGGGCGGACCGATGCGTTCTCGGAGATCCCGGACCGGGACAACAGCGACTGGTCGATCGGGTTCAACCTGCGGCTTCCGATCCGCAACCGCCGGGCCCGCGCCGACCTCGCCCGGGCGCGGCTCGCCAGCGAGCAGGCGCGCCTGCAGGTGCAGAAGACCCGCCTGCAGGTCCGGGTCGAGGTGCGCCAGGCGGTGCGGGACGTGGAGAGCGCGTTCCGCCGGATGGCGTCGGCCCGGGCGAACGTGGTCCTGCAGCGGAAGAAGATGGAGGCGGAGCAGAAGCGCTTCGAGAACGGCCTGTCCACCGCCTTCAAGGTGCTCCAGTTCCAGACCGACCTGCGCGACGCCGAGTCGCGCCTGATCAACGCGGCGGTCGACTACAACCAGGCCCTGGTCCGGTTGCTCCGCGTGCGCGGCGTGCTGCTGGAGCAGCGGGGGATCGAGGTGCCCGCCCCCGCCGAGGTCGGGGTCACCGCGGGCCGGTAGCGCGAAAGCTCGTCGAAGGGGCCCGGGACCGCCGGGGGAAACCGCGCTGGTGCGCGGGGGTCCCGGGCCTGCCGGCTTTTCCCGGCTGACCGGGATTCACCCGGAACGGGGAGGGCAGTCCCGGCCGGATTGCGCCACGATTCCGGCCGGACGCTGCTGCACCGTCCCCGCGCGATCCGCGCGCAAGCTCCCTGCCCGTGAAGGGTTCCGATTCGTTGACAGCCCCATGTTCCCCCCCTATCCTGCGAGCGGATCGAGGCAGGGGCGGTTCGATGGCCGCCCGTGGACCGATGGCAAGCGGCGGGAACGAGGATCCCGCATCGAGGCAGCCGCCCGGGGCGCCCGGGCGTGACGAGCCACCGAAGGAGGCACCGTGAGCAATTTCGGAGGAACCCTCGTTCACTACTTCCAGCAGGGCGGTCTCATCATGTGGCCGCTCCTCATCCTTTCGATCATCGGCGTGATGATCATCCTCGAGCGCGGATACATGCTCTACTTCGGCGCGCGCACGAGGACGACCGAGCTGATCTCGAAGGTGCGCAAGCTCCTGGCCGAGGGCAAGGTCGACGCGGCCCTCAAGGCCTGCGAGCAGTACAAGGGCCCGACCGCCGCGGTCGTCAAGGCGGCCCTCCTCCGCTGGAACGATGCCGACAACGAGGAGATGACGAAGCTGCTCGAGAACGCGGCGCTGCACGAGATCGCCCGCCTCGAGCGCGGCCTGTGGATCCTCGCACTGATCTCGAACATCGCGCCGATCCTCGGCTTCCTCGGCACCGTCGTCGGGATGATCCAGTCCTTCGACGTGATCGCCCAGGAGGGGCTCAACAACCCCGGCAAGGTGGCGAAAGGTATTTCCGTCGCGCTGATCACCACCGCGGGCGGCCTGATCGTCGCGGTGCTCACGCTGCCGTTCTACAACTTCTACACGAGCAAGGTGGCTTCCTACGTCCGCGAGATGGAGACCACCGCGAACATCGTGCTGGAGACGCACGTGGCGCTGAAGGGTTCCGGCCAGAAGGGCTGACGAGGGGATCATGGCCTTCAAGAAGCGACTGACCGAGATCAAGGCCTTCATCCCGACGGCCTCGATGGCCGACATCGCGTTCCTGCTGATCATCTTCTTCATGGTGACGACGACGTTCGACGTCGACCGGACCCGGGTGAACCTGCCGAAGTCGCAGATGCGCATCGAGGTTCCCAAGGGGGCGGCCTACGTCGTCATCTACAAGGAACCGGGCACCGAGAACTACGGGTACAAGTTCAGCGACGGGAAACAGATGTCCACGCCCGTCGCGAGCCTGACCGACCTCGAGGCCCAGGTCAGCGCGGTCGCGGCGGTCGACCCGACTCGCCCGTTCGTGATCAAGGCCGAGGCTGACACGCCCTACAGGATCATCGACACCGTCATGGACATCTTCCGGAGGGCCGGCGTGGAGGAGATCGTCATGCTGACCTTCCAGCGAACCAAGGACGACACCGAGTAGTCCTGGCGGGTCGCGCGGCCGCGGGGCCGCGGAAGGAAGCGAGATGGGCAAGCTGACCGACAAGCTGAAGCCGCAGGAGGCCGAGATCTCGTCCGCCTCGATGGCCGACATCGCGTTCCTGCTGATCATCTTCTTCATGGTGACGACGGTGTTCTCGGCCACGAAGGGGCTCGACTTCAAGCTGCCGAAGGACGAGGACAAGACCGCCCAGGCGGAGACGCAGGAGGCGATCTTCTTCAAGGTCCTCGAGGACGGTTCCTTCCTGATGGACGGGCGCCCGGCGACGGTGGACGAGATCCTGCCCTACATCGGCCCGAAGCTCGAACGCTGGCCGGACAAGCCGATCATCATCTACACCCGGCCGGACGCGCCCTACAAGGCGATGGTCCGCATCTACGACGAGCTGATAAAGGCGACCGAGCCGCCGGACAAGGGTGGCCTCGGCCTGGCCAAGACGCCGAACATCTCGATTCCGACCCAGAGCGAGGTCAACGACTACATCGCCCTGTTCGGCTACAACCCGTTCGAGCAGCAGTAAGCGGGCCGGGAGAGACCGATGGCGGACAATCCCCAGAAGAAGCCGGAAAGCGGCGGCGCCGCCGGGGGGGCCGGGTCCAGCGCCAAGCTGCAGGCGATGGCGGTGGACGAGATCTTCCTCCAGGAGCAGTTCGAGGAGTCCGGCCTCCGGTACAACGCGGTGTTCATCATCATCGCGATCGTGCTCCACGCGATCCTGTTCGCGATCACCTTCCCGGAGATCAAGTACAAGCCGCCGGAGGTGACGAGCACCCGGAAGGTGATGGTGGTGCGCAAGTACGTGCCGCCGCCCCCGAAGCAGAAGCCGAAGAAGAAGATCCAGAAGAAGTTCACCAAGAAGGTCGCCGTCCCCGACCCGACGCCGGACGAGCCCGAGCCGATCATCGAGCCGGAGCCGGAGCCGGAGCCGGAGCCGATCCCGGAGGACGTCGACGTCGTGCTCGGGACCCCGGAGCCGCCCCCGGTCTCCGGCCCCCTGATGCCGGGCATCGGCGGCGTGACCGAGCCGGAGCTGATCCCGGAGACGAAGGTCAAGCCGGAGTACCCGGAGCTGGCCCGGAAGGCGCGCATCCAGGGGAAGGTGATCCTCCAGGCGGTGATCCGGAAGGACGGCACCGTCGGGGACATCAAGGTCCTCAAGGAGCCGGCGGCGGACCTCGGGTTCGCCGAGGCGGCGATCGCGGCGGTGAAGCAGTGGCGGTACCGGCCCGCGATGCAGAACGGACGGCCGGTGGACGTCTACTTCACCGTCGTCGTCAACTTCACGATCGAGTAGGCGTGAAGGGCGACGACGAGCACGCAGTTGCCGGGGCCGGGTCCGGGAGGACCCGGCCCTTCCCGTCGCCGGAAGAGGCGGAAGCATGGCGAACGTGACCGGCCGGCGGCACGATCGTTGCAACCATGAACACCCAGGCGGGACCAGGCACGCCGAGCCCGCCGGGAGGACACGATGAAGAAGACGACCCTGAGCCTGACCCTCGCGGCCCTCGTGGCGGCCGTGCTGCTCCTTGCCGTCCCCCTGGCCCACGCGGACTACGAGCAGGGGATGGCCTACTTCAAGCAGGGGAAGTACGTCGAGGCCGCCTCGGAGTTCCAGGCGGTGCTCGAGAACGCCCCGGAGTACGACTTCGGGCACTTCATGCTCGGCAACTGCTACTTCAAGCTGAAGAAGTACCGGGACGCGGAGCAGGCGTTCCGCAAGGCGATCGAGCTGGAGTCGGGGAAGTTCAACTACCACTACATGCTGGCCCAGACGCTGCTCGCGCTGCGGAAGTACTCCGAGGTCGTGACCACCCTGGACAAGGCGGTGGAGCTGGCCCAGTCGCCGGCGGAGAAGCGGCGCCTGTACAAGACCCGCGGGATCGCCCTCGCCCGGATCAAGCAGTACGACCGGGCGATCGAGGACCTGAAGCGGGCCAACCCGGCGAAGGACTTCACCGTCGCCAAGGAGCTGGGCCGGGCGTGCTACATCGCCGGGGACTACTCCTGCGCCATCGACTCCTTCCAGAAGGCGGATGCCCTCAGGAAGAACGATCCGTTCGTGCTCAAGATGCTGGCAAAGGCGATGATCGAGAAGGCACGGCGGACCCGGGACAAGAAGGCCAAGGAGGCGCTCTTCCGGCGGGCCGCCCAGGTGGCCGCGCGGTACGCCAGGGTCGAGACGAAGAAGACCGATCCCCACGAGATCTACGGGGCGGCCCTGCTCGGCGCCAACGACTTCAACGGGGCGATCCGGGAGTTCCAGGAGGTCCTGAAGCGCGACCCGAAGAACTGCACCGCGATGCTCAACATCGCCCAGGCCTACCTGGCCCTCGAGAAGTGGAACGACGTGATCACGTGGGGCAAGAAGGCCGTGTCCTGCGATCCGAAGAACTACCTCGGGTACCAGCAGCTCGCCTTCGCCTACATCAAGCTGAAGAACAACTGGGACGAGGCGATCAGGATGGCCCAGAAGGCGGTTTCCCTCAAGGACACGCCCCAGACCCGCAAGGTGCTCGCCGACGCGAAGAAGGGGAAGGAAGCCGCGGAGTACATCGCGCAGCAGAAGGCCGAGGAAGAGCGGATCCGCCGTCTCCAGGAGGAGGAGCGCCGCCGCCAGGAGGAAATGCAGCGGAAGATCAGGGAGTACGAGGCTCGCACCGGGCGCAAGCTCGAGGGCGAGGGCGGCGGCGGGGGCAAGAAGGACTAGCCTCCGCGGCGGCGGGGATCCGGGCCCCTGCGCCGGAATGGCGCAGGGGCTTCTTCTTGTGCCGACGTGGCGTCCTCTGCGGGGGACAATCGCCGTCCGTTCGCCCGGCGAGGCCGGGGTTGCGCCTCCCGGTTGCCGGTCCGGCAAACCCGCCGGAAGCAAGGGGTTTCCGTTGACACGGAAGGGGGCCGATTGCTAGCATCCCCCCCTCGTGTGCCGCCACCCGATGCCGCGTGATCCGGACCCTGGGAGCCGGCCCGGAAGGAGCTCCCGCGGAGGCGCATTCCGATGGATGCCACCCTCGTGGCCCTGCTGACCCTGGCCGGGCTTGCCGTCGTCCTGCCCGGCTCGATCCTCGTGCTCTCGTGGCTCGCCGGCCCCCGCCGGTCGGCGCGGGTCACCGACATGACCCCCTACGAGTGCGGGAGCAAGCCGTTCGCGTCCGCGCGCCGTCGCTTCCCGGTGAAGTTCTACCTGGTGGCGATGCTGTTCCTCGTCTTCGACGTGGAGGCGGTGTTCCTCTTTCCGTGGGCCGTGGAACTCCGCCACGCGGTGGAGCGGGCGGCGGGTAGCTTCGTCTTCTGGGAGATGATCGCCTTCCTCGGGATCCTCGTCGTCGGGTTCGTCTACGCCTGGGGACGGGGCGCCCTCGAGTGGGATCGCTGACATGATCGACGTGAACGATACCGGCCCGGCCGCGGGCTGGGAGACGGGAGAGGCCCTCGAGCTGCTGCGGAGCGAGTTCCCGGGCGGCATCCTGCGGGAGGAGCGGTTCCGCGGGCAGACGACCATCGTCGTCCCGCGGGAACGCGCCCTCGAGATGCTCGCGTACCTGCGTGACACGGAGGGATGCGCCTTCGATTTCCTGACGGACGTGACCGCGGTCCACTGGCCCGCCCGGGAGAAGCCGTTCGAGGTCGTCTGGCACCTCTACTCGTTCCCGCGGAACGTGCGCCTGCGCGTGAAGGTCGAGCTGGGCGCGGACGAGGAGGCGCCGAGCGTCGTGGAGCTGTGGCCCGCGGCCGGCTGGCTCGAGCGGGAATGCTACGACATGTTCGGCGTTCGCTTCGACGGCCACCCGGACCTGCGCCGGATCCTGATGCCGGCGGATTTCGCGGGCTGGCCGCTGCGCAAGGAGTTCCCCCTCAAGTGCTGAACGGGCGCCGGCCCCCCGGGGCCGCGTCCTGGAGACCTGTTCCATGAGCGAACCGCTGGAGCTGCAGGGAGCCGACCGGGACGAGGGGACCGTGGTCCTCAACATGGGGCCGAGCCATCCCTCGACCCACGGCGTGCTGCGCCTGGTGCTCGACGTGGACGGCGAGGTCGTCACCCGCTGCCGGGCCGACATCGGTTTCCTTCACCGGGGCTTCGAGAAGATCGCCGAGAACAAGACCTGGACCCAGTTCATCACGTGGACCGACCGGATGGACTACCTGGCCCCGGTCTCCAACAACGTCGCCTGGGCCCTGGCCGTGGAGAAGCTGCTCGGCATCGAGGTGCCGGAGCGGGCCCGCGTCCTGCGGGTGCTGCTGTGCGAAATGGCGCGGGTCTCGGCGCACCTGTTGTGGCTCGGGACCCACGCCCTCGATCTCGGCGCGGCGACGGTCTTCTTCTACACGTTCCAGCAGCGGGAGATCCTCTACGACCTCTACGAGCGGCTGACCGGGGCCCGGTTCACCACGTCCACCGTCCGGATCGGCGGCATGGCGCGGGACATCCCGGAAGGGTGGCTCGACGACGTGCGCGCCTTCGCCGACCAGGTGACGAAGGTGATCGACGAGTGCGACCGGCTCCTGACGAGAAACCGGATCTGGCTGGGCCGCACCCAGGACGTCGGCATCATCTCCCGCGAGGACGCGATCGCCTGGGGTTGCACCGGGCCGGTGCTGCGGGGCTCCGGGGTCGAGTGGGACGTGCGCCGTGCCCAGCCCTACCTGGACTACGACCAGTACGACTTCGAGGTCCCCGTCGGGACCGTCGGCGACGTCTACGACCGTTACCTCGTCCGCATGGAGGAGATGCGCCAGTCGGTGCGGATCATCCGCCAGGCGATCGAGCGGATGCCGGACGGCCCGCTGAACGCCGACGCACCGAAGGTCGTGCTGCCGCCCAAGGAGAAGGTCCTCACCTCGATGGAGGCGCTGATCCACCACTTCGTCATCGTGACCGAGGGGTTCCACCCCCCGGAGGGCGAGGTCTACCACGCGATCGAGGCTCCCAAGGGGGAGCTCGGGTTCTACATCGTGAGCGACGGCGGGCCGTCGGCGTACCGCTGCCGGATCCGGCCCGCCGCCTTCGTCAACCTCCAGGTGATCGAGAAGATCGCCGTCGGCCAGATGATCCCGGACGTGGTCGGGATCATCGGCAGTCTCGACCCCGTGATGGGCGAGGTCGACCGGTGATCCGCGGGGGACGCTGACGTGTTCGACGAGCAGTTCGAGAAGCGGGCGGACGAGATCCTCGCGCGCTACCCCCGCCGGGAGAGCGCGGTGATGCCGCTGCTGCACCTGGTCCAGGAGCGGGAGGGGTACGTCCCGCTGGCCGCCGAGCGGTGGGTCGCCGAGAAGACGGGGGTTTCCCCGGCGCACGTGCACGGGGTGGTCACCTTCTACACGATGTTCCGCACCGAGCGGCACGGGAGGTACGTGCTCCACTTCTGCACCACGGTCTCCTGCATGCTGCGCGGCGTCGACCACCTGCTCGCGCACGCGAAGGAGAAGCTGGGGATCGAGGTCGGCGAGACCACTCCCGACGGCCTGTTCACGATCCTGACCGTCGAGTGCCTGGGCTCCTGCGGCACCGCGCCCGTCGTGCAGGTCAACGACGACTACTACGAGGACATGGACGTCGCGCGGCTCGACGCGCTGCTCGACGCCCTGGCGGCGGGGAAGGAACCGCCGTTCCCGCCCGGGCCGGGCCCGCGGCGCGTGCTGGTGGAGGGGGACTGATGGAGAAGGTCCTCACCCGCAACGTCGGCATCGAGGGGTCCCGCACGATCCAGGTCTACCGCAAGCGGGGCGGCTACGAGACCCTGGCGAAGGCCCTCAGGATGGACCCGGACGCGATCATCGAGGAGGTGAAGGCGTCCGGCCTGCGGGGCCGGGGCGGGGCGGGGTTCCCGGCCGGGGTCAAGTGGTCGTTCATGCCGAAGGAACCGGCGCCGGAGCGTCCGAACTACCTGGTGTGCAACGCCGACGAGTCGGAACCCGGCACGTTCAAGGACCGGGTGATCATCGAGAACGATCCGCACCTGCTCCTCGAGGGATGCCTCTGTTCCGCCTTCGCCATGCGGGCGAGCAGGGTGTTCATCTACATCCGCGGCGAGTACGTGCTCGGGGCGAGGGTTCTCGAGCGGGCGATCGCGGAGGCCCGGGAGGCCGGCTTCGTCGGGGAGGACATCCTCGGGTCCGGCTGGTCGTGCGACATCGTCGTTCACCGGGGCGGCGGGGCCTACATCTGCGGCGAGGAGACCGCGCTGATGACCTCGATCGAGGGCAGGCGCGGCAACCCGCGGCTGAAGCCCCCGTTCCCGGCGCAGTTCGGGGTCTACGGCCACCCGACGACGATCAACAACGTCGAGACCCTCTCGTGCGTGCCGTTCATCATCGAGCGCGGAGCGTCCTGGTTCGCCTCGATCGGCACGGACGAACGCAACACCGGGCCGAAGCTGTACGGCGTCTCCGGGCACGTGAAGAACCCGGGCGTCTTCGAGCTGCCGATGGGCACCGAGCTGATGGAGATCATCGAGGAGCACGCGGGCGGGATGCTGCGGGAGGGGAAGGCCCTGAAGGCCGTGATCCCGGGAGGATCCTCGACCCCGGTCCTCCGGGCCGACGAGTGCCGGGGCCTCCGGATGGACTTCGACTCGGTGGCGAAGGCGGGGTCGATGCTGGGCTCGGCGGCGATCATCGTGATGGACGAGACGACCGACATGGTCGCCGTCATGGAGCGGATCGCCCACTTCTATGCCCACGAGTCCTGCGGCCAGTGCACGCCCTGCCGCGAGGGCACCGGCTGGATCGAGAAGATCCTGCACCGGATCCGGCGCGGCGGGGGGACGCCGGAGGACCTGGACCTGCTCGACCAGGTGGCGGCGAACATGCAGGGCGTGACGATCTGCCCCCTCGCGGACGCCGCCGCCATGCCCTGCCGATCGTTCCTCGAGAAGTTCCGGGACGAGTTCGAGCACTACGTCCGCCACGGCCGCTCGCCGGTCGCGGCGGGCTGAGCGAGGCCTGACGCGATGCCGACCTTCACGATCGACGGGCGGGAACTGACGGTGCCGGACGGGACGACCGTTCTCCAGGCGGCGCTGGCGAACGGCATCGACATTCCCCATTTCTGCTACCACCCCGGGCTGCGAATCTCGGGCAACTGCCGGGTCTGTCTCGTCGAGGTGGAGAAGTTCCCCAAGCCGGCGATCGCCTGCAACACGGTGGTGGCCGACGGGATGGTCGTCCATACCGACACGGAGCGGGTGCGGAAGCTCCGCGAGGCGGTGATGGAGTTCCTCCTGGTCAACCACCCGCTGGACTGCCCGATCTGCGACCAGGCCGGGGAATGCCGGCTGCAGGAGTACGCGTACGAGCACGGCGATGCGACGACCCGGTTCCGCGAGGAGAAGGAGCACGGTCCCAAGCGACGGGTCCTGGGTCCGCACGTGCTGTACGACTGGGAGCGGTGCATCAAGTGCACCCGCTGCATCCGGTTCTGCCAGGAGGTGACGCGGACCGCCGAGCTCGGGATGTTTCACCGGGGCGTCCGCGAGGAGGTGGGCACGTTCCCCGGTCGTCCGCTCGACAACCCGTACTCCGGGTGCGTCGTCGACCTGTGCCCGGTCGGGGCGCTCACGCTGCGGGAGTTCCGCTTCCGGACCCGCGTGTGGTTCCTCACCGACGTGCCCTCGGTGTGCCCGGGATGTGCGCGGGGCTGCTCGGTCCACCTGGGGACGTTCCGCAACGAGATCCAGCGGATCACGCCGCGGGTCAACCACGCGGTCAACCGCTGGTGGATCTGCGACGAGGGCCGCCTGTGGGGCGGCCGCCTCGAGGCGGCGGGCGAGCGCCGGCTCGCGGGCCCCCGTTCCCCGGTGGAAGGGGCGGACGACCCGTGGCGCGCCGCGTTGGACGAAGCGGTTCGCGTTCTCGGGGAGCAGGCCCGTGCCGGAAAGGCGGCGGTGCTGGCGAGTCCCCGGATGACCGTGGAGGAGGCCTGGCTCCTCGGCCGGCTCGCGGCAGGCCCGCTCTCCGGCGCGCCGGTCTTCCTGGCGGAACACGTGGCCGGCGAGGACGACGAGCTGCTGGTCCGGGCCGACAAGGCGCCGAACGCGCGGGGCGTCCGGGAAGTGCTGGGCGCAGTCTGCGGTGACGTGCTGCCGGTGGCCGAGCTCGAGGAGCGCCTGCGCGCGGGAAAGGTCGCGGCGCTCCTGGCCATCGGCCCGGGCCTGCTCGGGCCGGTGGACGGGGAGCCGCCGGTACTGGCGCCGGACGCCGCGGGCTGCGCGCCGCACCGCGTCGTGCTGGATGCCTGGTCGTCGCCGCTCGCCGAGGAAGCCACGGTCGTCCTGCCGGTCGCCGGGTACGGCGAGCAGGAGGGGACCTGGGTCAGTTTTGCCGGCCGGGTGCAGCACGTGGCGCGGGCCCTCTGGGCGCGGACCGATTGCCGGCCGGGAATCGAGATCCTCGGGGCGCTGCTGGCCGGGCTCGCGGGCAGGGACCGTGCGCCGCGCATGGACGAGATCCACGCCGGCATCTCGGCGGACGTCCCGGCCTTCGCGGAAATCGACTGGGCGGCGCTGCCGGGTGGCGCCGGGCAGGACCTGGCCGGGGCGGACGCGTCGGCCGCCGCCGCGCCGGCCACCGGGGCCCTGGTCAAGATGCTGGCCGTCGGCTGGACGCCGGCGGACGAGTGAGGGGAGGACGGACGTGGACGCCGTGCTGCTGATCGCGACGGTCGTCAAGGTGACGGCGATCGTCCTCGCGATGGTCAGCCTGGTGCCGATCCTGACGTGGGTGGAGCGCCGGGGCTCCGGGATCATCCAGCTCCGCCTCGGTCCGAACCGCGTCGGACCGTTCGGGCTGTTCCAGCCGCTGGCCGACGGCATCAAGTTCTTCTTCAAGGAAGACATCGTTCCGCCGTTCGTCCATCGGCCGACCTACGTGCTCGCCCCCGGGATCTCCCTCTTCGCCGCGATCCTCGCGCTGGCCGTGCTGCCGTTGGCGAGCGCCATCGAGGTGGCCGGTCGAACGATCCCGGCGGCGATCGTCGACGTGGACGCGGGCGTGCTCCTGCTCCTCGCGGCATCCGGTCTCGGGGTGTACGGGATCCTCGTGGCGGGCTGGTCGTCGAACAACAAGTACTCGCTGATGGGTGGGCTGCGTTCCTCGTCCCAGATGATCTCCTACGAGCTCGGACTCTCCCTCGCGGTGATCTCCGTGCTCGTCCTGTGCGGAACGCTCCGCCCGGTGGAGATCGTGGAGAAGCAGGCGGCCGGGCTCTGGAACGTCGTCTTCCTGCCGGTCGGTTTCCTCGTGATGCTGATCGCGGGCTTCGCCGAGACGAACCGGCTTCCCTTCGACCTGCCCGAGGCGGAGTCCGAGCTGGTCGGCGGCTATCACACCGAGTACTCGTCGATGAAGTTCTCGATGTTCTTCATGGCCGAGTACGTCAACATGATCGTCTCGGCCTCGCTGCTGGTGACCCTGTTTCTCGGCGGCTACTCGGTCCCGGCCTTCATCCGGGGGCCGCTGGGGCTCGAGGGGAACCTGCTCGCCGCGGCCGAGCTCGCGTCGTTCGCCCTCAAGGTCGGGTTCTTCCTGTGGTTCTTCGTCTGGGTCCGCTGGACCCTGCCGCGGTTCCGCTTCGACCAGCTGATGGGGATCGGGTGGAAGGTCCTGGTACCCCTCGGCTTCCTCAACATCGTGTGGGCGGCGTTTCTCGTCGCCGTCCTGGGGGTGACGCCGTGATCTCCCTCGCCACGCTGTTCCCCCTGGCGATCGCGCTGCCACAGGCGGCCTTCTGGGGCCTGGCCCTCGTTGCCGTGGTGGCGGCCCTCGGGGTCGTCCTTCACCGCAACCCGGTGGTGGAGGCACTCCTGCTCGTGGTCGTCCTGCTGGCGGTGGCCGGGATCTACGCCCTGCTGCACGCCTGGTTCCTGGCCGTCCTGCAGGTGATCGTCTACGCCGGCGCGATCGTCGTACTGATCACGTTCGTCATCATGCTGCTCAACCTCGGCCCCGAGGCCCGCGGCGGCCCCGGCCCGCTGACGGTGGTGCTCGGTGGCCTGCTGGCGCTGGCCCTGGCGCTGCTGGTCGGGCGGGCGGCGGCCGGGCTTGGTCCGCGGGTGGCGGACGCCGCCTGGAACCCCCAGTTCGGGAAGGTGGCCGCGATGGGCAAGGCCCTGTTCGGTGCCTGGTTCTGGCCCTTCGAGATCGTTTCCCTCGCGCTGATCGCGGCGATGGTCGGGGCGGTGGTGATCGCGAAGCGGCGCCTCGAGGAGTGACGCGATGCAGGTGGATCCCGGCTCGGTGCTGGTCCTCTCCGCGATCCTGTTCGCGATCGGGGTCTTCGGCGTGATCAGCCGGCGCGGCGCCGTCGTGCTGCTGATGGGGGTCGAGCTGATGCTCAACGCCGGCAACCTGGCCCTGGTTGCCGCCGCGCGGGTGACTCCCGCCGGCGGCGAGCTGGGCGCGATGGACGGGCAGGTGCTCGCCTTCCTCGTGCTGGCGATCGCCGCCGCCGAGGCGGCGGTCGGGCTCGCCCTGGTGATCGCCCTCTTCCGCCACAAGGGCTCGGTCGACGTCGACCTGGCCCGGATGCTGCGCTGGTGACCGGGAGGTCCTCGCGATGAACGTGCTGCCGTACATCTGGCTGATCCCGCTGTTCCCGCTGGCCGGGTTCCTGGTGGTGGGGACGCTGTGGACGATGGGTGTGCTGCGTGGTGCGTGGGTGCACCGGGTGGCGGTGACGGCGTCGGCGCTGGCG
>CAYQTA010000097.1:0-18349 GCA_964420365.1 uncultured Acidobacteriota bacterium
CGCCCGCCGCGCGTGCTCCTTCAGCGCCGCCACCCGCGCACGCCGACGCGCCTCCCGGTCCCCCAGCTCCGACCCGATCGCGCGCAGCCGCTCCCCGGTCAACTGGTCCCCCAGCACGATCGACACCGGGATCAGCTCCCCGGGACGCGCACGCTCCACCACCCCGGCCAGCAGGCCGCGGAGCTTCGAGGCGGGGGGTTGCGGCGTCGCGGCGGGCGCCGGGAGGGCCGCCGCGAGGGCGAGACAGGTGATCGCGAGAACGAGGACGGCGCGAAGCTGGGAACGCATGGGCAGACCCCTCCCTCCCCCCGGTTCTCCGGAGGACCCGCGCGTTCCGCGACACCGAGGTACAGGCCGCCCCCGCGGGACGACCCCGTCCCGGGATCCGGGAGCCTCCCGGGGAGACCCCGAACCCCCCTCCCGAGGGAAAGGTACCACGGACCCGGCGGGAGGGAAGGCGAAGGAGGGGGCTCACGGGTGGAGGCGGTGACGTGGTAAAAAGAACGGGCAAGAACGGGCAAAGACGGTGCGAGCGTCAAGCGAATGTCCAGCGGGCTGCCCGGGACCGGGTGGCCTGTAACCCGGACGACCGGCGCGCATCAAGAGGAAGAAACGACCCGGACCGATACGTCCGATCACCGAGGGGATTCCGATGACGCGAGCGAGCACGACGGTCCCGCTGGTGTTCCTGCTGGTGCTTTCATGCCTGCCCGGTCGAGCGGAGGGCCCCGCGGAGGTCGCCGGGGTGGCGGAGGTGGCCCTCGGGGGAGGTGCTCCTTCGTCGTCCCCCGGGGATCCCGCGGAGCCGCCGCCCGGGGACGTGCTGTCCCTGGACCAGGCCGTGGCGATCGCGCTCGAGAACAACCACATGCTGCGGGCGGCCGACGCGGGGCGGGAGGCCGCGGAGGCGCGGGTCGGGGAGGCGCGAAGCGGGAGGCTGCCGAAGGTCGAGCTCTGGGAGACCTTCATGCGGACGACCAACCCCGTCTACGTCTTCGGCAACCTCCTGAACCAGGAGCGGTTCGGCGCGCAGCACTTCGATCCGAACTTCCTGAACCATCCGCCGCCGCTGAACAACTTCCAGTCCAAGCTCTCCCTCGAGGTGCCCCTCTGGACGGGAGGGCGGCTGGCGAACGGCATCCGGGCGGCCGAGGCCGGGGCGGAGGCGGCGAAGGCCTCGCGGGAGCGCACCCGCCAGGAGGTCGTCCGGATGGTCCTCGATGCCTACACGGGGGCCGTCCTCGCGAAGAACTTCCTCGCGGTGGCGGAGGACGCCCGGAAGACCGCCCGGGCCCACGTCAAGCTGGTCGCCGACATGGAGGCGGCCGGGCTCGTCGTGAAATCCGACCTCCTGCAGGCGAAGGTCCGGGAGAGCGAGATCGAGGAGATGGTGATCCGGGCCCGGTCCGCGGTCTCCGTCTCGCGGGCGGCGCTGAACATGGCGATGGGGCGAGACCTGGACACCCCGGTGGAGGTGCCGACGGCCCTGCCGGTCCCGGACCGGGAGCCGGAAGAGCTGGACGCGCTGGTGCGCGAGGCGCTCGAGCGGCGGCCCGACCTGCGCTCCGCCCGGAAGCAGCGGGAGGCCGCCCTGCGGATGGTCCGGGTCGCCCGGGGTGAGTTCTTCCCCGAGATCGGGCTCGCCGGGTGGTACGAGGGGAACCAGCACTCGCGGCCCGGGACCGCCGGGGACAGCTGGAGCCTGGTCGCCGCGGCGAGGTTCACCGCCTTCGATGGCGCCCGGACCCGTGCCCGGGTAAGGCAGGCCCGGGCCCGCGCGCGGCAGGCCGAGGAGATGACCCGGCTGCTGGAGCAGAAGGTCGCCCTCGAGGTGCGCCAGGCCTGGCACGACCTGGCCGCGGCCCTCCAGCGCCTGGAGGAGGCGCGACACGCGGTCGCCTGGGCGGAGGAGAGCCTGAAGATCGTCGAGGACCGGTACCAGGAAGGCCTGACCACGCTGGTCGAGCTGCTGGACGCGGAAACGCGTCTCACCCGGGCCCGTACCCGGGAGGTCTCCGCCCAGCGGGACGTCCTGCTGGCCCGGGCCGCGCTCGACCTGGCGGTCGGGAGGCTGTGACGTGATGACGAGGGTACCCGGCGCGCGGAGACCGACGAACGACCTGCGGATGGGAGAGACGACGATGGCCCGGAAGACGTGGCTGCTGACGGTTCTGGTGGTGGTCCTGGGACTCGTGCTTGCCGGGTGCGGTGGCCCGTCGCACGAGGCGGCCGACCGTCCCGGCGACGACCTCGCCCCGGTCCGCGTGGAGACCGCGGTCGCGGCCCTCGAGCAGGTGCCGGTGATCGTCGAGGCGACCGGCTCGGTGGAGCCGTGGAAGCGGATCTCCCCGGGCACGAAGATCATGGGCCGGGTCGACGAGGTCCTGGTCGAGGAGGGGGACCGGGTCCACAGGGGCCAGGTGCTCGCGCGTCTCGAGCGGCGCGACCTGGACGCCGCGGTCCGACAGGCCGAGGCGGCCGTGGCGATGGCGAAGGCCAACCTGGCCAACATGGAGGCCCAGTACCACCGGATCGTCGCGCTGCACGAGAAGGGCTCGGCGACCCAGAAGAACCTCGAGGACGTGACCGCGGGGTACACGGTTGCCCAGGCGGCGCTCCAGCAGGCCGAGGCGAACCTGAACGCGGCGAAGGTGATGCTCTCCTACGCGGAGATCGTCTCCCCGATCGACGGCTGGGTCGTCCGGAAGATGACCGAGGTCGGGGACATGGCTGCCCCGGGCATGCCGATGTTCGTCGTGGAGGATCTCTCCCGGGTCAAGGTGACGGCCCAGGTCCCGGAGTCCGACGTGACCGGCCTCGCCCCCGGCCAGCAGGCCCGGGTGCGGATCGACGTCCTCGATCTCGACGAGGTGGCCGACATCTGGCGCGTGGTCCCGGCGGGAGACCCGCGGAGCCGGACGTTCGCCGTCCAGGTGGTGCTGAAGAACCCCCGGGGGGCGATCAAGTCGAACATGTTCGCCCGGGTCAGCTTCGACCGCGGCCTGCGCGAGACCCTGCTCGTTCCCGGGACCGCGATCGTCCGGCGGGGGCAGCTCCGCGGGGTCTTCGTCGTCGATGCCGAGAACCGGGCCCGTCTGCGCTGGGTGAAGCTCGGCCGCGAGATCGACGGGCGCATCGAGGTGCTCTCCGGCCTCGAGGCGGGCGACCGCTACGTCGTCGCCCCGCCGCCGGGCTTCACCGACGGAACGCCGGTGGAGGAGTGAGGCCATGACGACGACGGGGCTCGGACCGGCCGGGAGACTGACCCGGTTCTTCATCGACTCGAAGCTGACCGTCCTCCTGATGCTGGCCGCCCTCGGCCTCGGGGCGCTCTCCGTGGCGCTGACCCCCCAGGAGGAGGAACCCCAGATCATCGTCCCGGTGATGGACATCTTCGTCGGCCTGCCCGGCGCGGACCCGGCGGAGGTGGAGAACCGGGTGACGATTCCCCTCGAGAAGCGGATGTGGGAGATCCCGGGGGTCGAGTACGTCTATTCCGCCTCGATGCCGTCGGTGGCGATGGTCACCGTCCGCTTCTACGTGGGGGAGGACCAGGAGCGCAGCCTGGTCAAGGTGTACGACAAGCTGGTCTCGGGGATGGACCGGATGCCGAAGGGCGCGACGCCGCCCCTGGTGAAGGTCCGGACGATCGACGATGTCCCGGTGCTCGGCCTCACGCTCTGGTCCGATCGCTACGAGCACCCGGAACTGCGCCGGATCGCCGCCCAGCTCGCGCGCGAGATCCAGCGGCTCGACGACGTTTCCCGGATCGACCTGATCGGGGGCCAGCGGCGGCAGGTGCGGGTGATGCTCGACTCGGCCCGGATGGCCGCGTTCGGCGTGGATCCGAACATGCTGGTGCAGGCGCTGCAGTGGCAGAACGCCACCGCGCCGGCCGGCGAGTTCGAGAGCGGCGACCGGGCCGTGGTCGTCGAGACCGGGGCATTCCTCGAGACCGTGGAGGACGTCGCGAACCTGGTGGTCGGGGTCCACATGGGCCGCCCGGTCTACCTGCGCGACGTGGCGGACGTCCGGGACACCGCGGAGGAGGTGACGAACTACGTCTTCTTCTCCCCGGGACCGGGCGCCTCCGAGAAGGGGATCCCGGTCCTCGAGGGGAAGGGCGGGATCTTCCCGGCGGTGACGATCGCCATCGCCAAGCGCAAGGGGTCGGACGCGGAGGCGGTCGTCGAGCGGGTGATGGAGAAGGTCCACGCCCTCGAGGGGGAGGTCGTCCCGCCGGACGTGCACGTGACCGTCACCCGGGATTACGGGGAGACCTCGCGCGAGAAGGCCCACGACCTGCTCTTCCACCTCGGGATCGCCATCGTCTCGGTGACGCTCGTGATCGGCGTCACGCTGGGCTGGCGCGGCGGGCTCGTCGTCTTCGTCGCCCTGCCGGTCACGCTGGCGCTGACGCTGTTCACCTACTGGCTGTTCGGGTACACGCTCAACCGGGTGACGCTGTTCGCCCTGATCTTCGTGACCGGGATCGTCGTCGACGACGCGATCATCGTCGTCGAGAACATCGTTCGGCACTTCTCGATGAAGAAGCTGCCGCCGCTCCAGGCGGCGGTGACGGCCGTCGACGAGGTGGGCAACCCGACGATCCTGGCAACGCTGACGGTGATCGCCGCCGTGATGCCGATGGCGTTCGTCCGGGGCCTGATGGGACCCTACATGCGGCCGATGCCCATCGGTGCGTCGCTGGCGATGCTCTTCTCCCTCGGCGTGGCCCTCGTGATGACGCCGTGGCTCGCTTACCGCCTGCTGAAGGGCGGGCACGGCCACGGCCACGAGGAGGAGGGGTACGACCTCCATCGCACCTGGATCTATCGCTTCTACCGCTGGCTGCTGGTGCCGATGATCAAGAGCCCCGCCCGGCGGTGGGCGTTCCTCGGGCTGATCCTGCTGCTGCAGGTTGGTGCGGTCCTGCTGCTCCCGGCGAAGCTGGTCACCGTAAAGATGCTCCCGTTCGACAACAAGTCGGAGCTGCAGGTGATCGTCGACATGCCGGAGGGGACGACCCTGGAGCAGACGGCACGAGTCGCCCGGGAGATCGGTCTCTACCTGGGAACGGTTCCCGAGGTGACCGACGTCGAGATCTACGCCGGCACGGCGGCGCCGTTCAACTTCAACGGGCTGATCCGGCACTACGACCTGCGGCGCGGGGCCAACGTGGCGGACCTGCAGGTGAACCTGCTGCCCAAGAAGATGCGCGATGCCCAGAGCCACGACATCGCGCGGAGAATCCGGCCGCCGATCCAGGAGATCGCGCGGAAGTACGGGGCGGCGGTCAAGATCGCCGAGATCCCGCCCGGACCGCCGGTGATGGCGACGCTCGTGGCGGAGGTGTACGGGCCGAACCGGGAGGAACGGATCGAGACGGCCCGGAAGATCAAGCGGATCTTCGAGGAGACGGAAGGCGTCGTCGACATCGACTGGCTGGTCGAGGCGCCGCAGGAGAAGGTCATCTTCGAGGTCGACCGGGAGAAGGCGGCGCTCCACGGCGTGCCGGCGGGGGCGGTGGCGAAGGCGCTGCGCCTCGCCCTGCACGGGGAGGACGCCGGGCTGCTGCACGACCCGGACGAGGTCGAGCCGGTCACGATCCGGCTGCGGCTCCCGCGGGCCGAGCGCTCGAGCATCGAGGACCTGCGGGACGTCCGGCTGGCATCGATGGCGGGTGGCCTCGTGCCCCTTTCCGAGCTTGTCC
Source organism: uncultured Acidobacteriota bacterium (assembly GCA_964420365.1). GTDB lineage: Bacteria > Acidobacteriota > Polarisedimenticolia > J045 > J045 > JAMOQA01. The sequence goes on from CAYQTA010000097.1 coordinate 5,714, forward strand.
GGGTGAAGAAGACCGTCATCCCGGGAACCCGTTACCGGAAGAACCTGCTGCCGGTCGTCTACGTGATCGGGGACGTCGCGGGCCGGGAGGAGAGCCCGGTCTACGCGATCCTGAAGATGGCGGACGAGATCGCGAAGATCGAGACGCCGGAGGGGACGACCGTCGAGCAGTTCTACACCACCCAGCCCTGGTCCACCGAGACCCCGGCGATGAAGTGGGACGGCGAATGGCACATCACGTACGAGGTGTTCCGCGACCTCGGGATCTCCTTCGCCGTCGTGATGGTGCTGATCTACATGCTGATCATCGCCTGGTTCCAGCGCTTCCTGGTGCCGCTGGTGATGATGATCTCGATCCCGCTTTCCCTCGTGGGGATCCTGCCGGCCCACTGGCTGTACGGGGCGTTCTTCACCGCCACCTCGATGATCGGGTTCATCGCCCTGGCCGGCATCATGGTCCGCAACGGGGTCCTGCTGATCGACTTCGTCGACCTGGCGCTGGAGCGGGGGAAGACCTTCGGCGAGGCGCTGATCGAGGGTGGCGCGGTCCGGTTCCGGCCGATCGTGCTGACCGCGATCGCGGTGATCGTCGGGTCGTTCGTCATCCTGTTCGACCCGATCTTCCAGGGCCTGGCGATCTCGATGATCGCCGGAGCGGTGGCGGCGACCGTGCTGACCCTGGTCGTCGTGCCGGTCCTGCACTTCATGCTGGAGAAGCGGCAGCACCGGGACAACCTGCTGCCGGAGGACTGGAAGTGATCCCCGGCCGGAGCCGGGAGGAGGGCGCACGATGAAGCTGCTCGTGATCACCTGCGCCAGCGAGCGTGTCGAGGAGCTGCTCCGGATCATCGACGAGCACGAGGTGCACGCCTTCACCGAGATGCCCGGCCTGCGGGGTTCCGGGACGACGGGGAGGCACATGGGGACCCGGGCGTTTCCCGGGACGGTCTCGCTGATCCTGACCGCGGTTTCCGCCGCGAAGGCGGACGAGCTCGTGGACGCGCTCGAGTCGTTCTCCCGCTCCTGCGCCCCGGGCGAGGGGCTGCGGGTCCTCGTCCTGCCCGTGGAGCGAATGGTGTGAGAAGGGGCCGGCGGCGGCCGGCCCCTTCCCGTCGCGCGGGCGGATCACCAGACGCGGCAGCGCTCCTTCGGGTTCATCGGCGTGCCCTCGGCGCACCCGAACGCCTCGGCGAAGGCCGGGAGGTTCGCCAGCGGCCCGTTCACTCGGAACCGCGGGGTCGAGTGCGGGTCGACCGTCGCCGCCAGTTTCTCGTACTCCGGGGTCGCCAGGGTGCACCACGTCTGGGCGTAGGCGACGAAGAAGAGCTGGCGGGGCGTCAGGTCGAGGCCGGGGAGCGCCGTCTCGTCGCCGAGACCGGACCACGCCTTCCACGACAGGCGGATGCCGCCGTTGTCGGCCAGGTTCTCGCCGAGGGTCAGCTTCCCGTCAAGGTGAACCCCGGGCTGGACCTCGTACGAGGCGTACTGGCGCTCGATGCAGGCGGCACGTTCCTCGAAGGACTTCGCCACCTCCGGGGTCCACCAGTCGGCCATCCGGCCGTGGGCGTCGAACTTGCGCCCCTGGTCGTCGAAGCCGTGGGTCAGCTCGTGGCCCATGACCATTCCCATGCCACCGTAGTTCATCGCGGCCGGGAAGTCCCGGTGGAAGAAAGGGGGCTGGAGGATGCCCGCGGGGAAGACCATCTCGTTGGCGCTGGGGTTGTAGTAGGCGTTGACGGTGGGCGGCGTCATGTGCCACTCGGAACGGTCGACCGGCCGACCGATGCGCCGGACCTGGCGGGCCGTCTCGAAGCGCCGGGCGGCGACGCCGCTGGCGAACCAGGAGTGCCGGTCGACCTCGAGCCCGTCGTACGTGCGCCACTTGTCCGGGTACCCCACCTTGTTGACGATGGCGTGCAGCTTCTCGCGGGCGCGCTCCCTGGTCGGTTCGTCCATCCAGTCGAGCTCCTCGAGGTTCTTCTCGAAGGCCGCCTCGATGTTGCCGATCATCTCGCGGGCCATCTCGCGGCTCTCGCCGGCGAAGGCCCGCTCGACGAAGGCCTTCCCGAGCAGCTCGCCGAGACCGTCGTCCACCGCGGCGACGCAGCGCTTCCAGCGGGGACGGATCTTCTCCTGGCCGGAGAGGGTCTTCCCGTAGAACTGGAAGGATGCCTCGACGAAGTCCCGGGGGAGGAGCCCGGAAAGGCCCTGCACGAGGTGGAAGCGGAGGTAGGCCCGCAGCGTGTCGAGATCGGTCCCGAGGACCGTGTCCTGCAGCGCCCTGAAGAAGTCCGGGGTGGCGACGTTGATGTCGCGAACATCGTCCCGACCGACCCCCGCGAAGAAGGCGTCCCAGGGGAGCCTCGGTGCCAGCTTCTCGAGGCCCTCCCGGTCGATCTTGTGGTAGATCTTTCGCGGGTCCCGCAGCTCGCGGCGGGGCTTCGAGGCCCTGGCCAGGCGTGTCTCCAGGGCCACGATCCGCTCGGCGTGGTTCTTCGCGGCCGCCTCGTCCTCGCCCGACAGGGCCAGCATTCGAGCGACGTGCTCGCGGTATGCCTCCAGGATCGGTTTCCTGTGCGGGTCGAGGTAGTAGTCCCGGTCGGGAAGCCCGAGACCGCCCTGGAAGAAGTGGGCGATGTAGAGGTCGGGGTTGTCGAAGTCGGCGTCGACGCCGGCATCGAAGAACACGGACGCACCGACCTGGAACATCTCGCCGGCCACCCGGAAAAGCGTTTCCGGTCCCTCGACCGCGTCGATCTTCTCGAACCACGGGGCGAGGGGCTCGAGTCCCGCCTGCTCGATCGCCTCCTCGTCCATGCACGCGGCCCAGAAGTCACCGATCTTCCGCAGCCCCGGGTCGTTGCCGGGATCGGCGGCGGCGGCCTCGAGGATCTCGCGCTCGATGGCCAGGTTCCGCTCGGCGATCGCGGAAAAACCCCGGCCCCAGCGCGGGCGGTCGGGAGGCAGCTCGGCCGTCGCCAGCCAACCGCCGCAGGCGTAGCGGTAGAAGTCCTGGCAGGGGTCGACCGAGGGGTCGAGGGTGTCGCGGACGCTGGCCGCGATCTCCGCCGGCGCCAGGTGGTCCCCGGTGTCCTGCGACGCGGGACCGGGACCCTGGCAGGCGAGGAGGAGGCCCGCGGCCAGGCAGGCCGCGGCGGCGAGGAGGAGGAATCGCTTCATCGTGGCGCTCCTTCGTCGGGAGGGTAGTTCGTGGTCAGGCGAGGAACAGGCCGCATTCCGGGCAACAGCCGTCCTCGCCCGGGGGATCCGTGCAGCCGCAGGCGGGGCAGGGGGCCGGGCCGTCTTCCGCCTCCTCTTCGCCCAGCGACGCCTCCGGCGCGATGCAGAGTACCTGCTCCGTCGGCAGCGTGGCCTCGTACTCCTCGGCGAAGAAGCGAACGGCCCGTTCCACGTCCTCGACGGCGACCAGGAGGTGGACGGTCGGCCGGCAGCTCGTGCAGGCGACCGGTGGCGCGGCCGCGGCGCAGGGGATCCTGGCCCCGGCCAGGGCGTCCCGCAGGTCCTCGATGCCCGCCGGCGACCCGGCGAAGCAGGGGACGACCTGCCGGCCCCGGAGCAGGCGCGCCATCGCCCGGGGGTCGGCGAACGGGTCGGCCTCGCCGGGGGGCGAGTCGACCAGCGCCACGTGGCAGCGGTGGCACTCGATCGTGCCGTCCACGTAGTCCGCGCCGCAGGAGGGGCACCAGCGCATCCGGGTTCCTCCGGGGAAGGGGGCCTCAGTAGGTACGCCGACCCGGGAGCCGCCGCCAGTCCTCGAGGAGGGCGAGGCACTCGTCGCGCAGGAAGCCGGCGTGGATCGTGACCGGGCTGCCCCCGAGCCGCTTCATCGTCTCGTTGGGGATCGCCAGCTCGTTGAAGCCGAGCCGGGCGACGTCCTCGATGCGGGTGCCCCAGAAGACGTCGCCGATCCTGGCCCAGTGAATGGCGGCGAAGCACATCGGGCAGGGCTCGGTGGTCGAGTAGATGACCATCCCCTCGAGGAACGGCGTGCCCCGGGCGGCGCATGCCTCCCGGATGGCGTTCACCTCGGCGTGGGCGGTCGCGTCGCCGAGCAGCACGGTGTTGTGGGCGACGGCGAGGACGTTCCCCTCCCGGTCCGCGATCACGGCGCCGAAGGGGCCTCCATCGCCCCGGAGGATCCCCTCGCGGGCGGCGTCGATCGCCCGGCGCATCAGGACCGGGTCCGGGTGCCGCGAGTCGTTCACCGCGTCAGCACCGCGCGGAACCGGACCTCGTTCCGCCGCAACCGGTCGAGGGCCACGTTGACCTCCTCCAGCGGGAAGGTCTCCACGATCGCCGCGATTCCCTCCCGGGCGGCGAAGTCCAGCATCTCGCGCATGCGGGCCCGTCCGGCGATCTGGCTCCCGACGATCCCGCGGTTGCCGAGGATCAGGGCGTCGACCGGGACCCCGACCTTCCCCGGCACCACCCCGACGAACGCCATCCGCCCCCGGGGCCGAACCGTCCGGGCGAGGGCCGGCCAGTCCAGGGCGACCGGCACGGTGACGAGCACCAGGTCGAAGGCGCGCCCCGCGTCGCGGAGCGCGCCTTCCTCGAGCAGCACGAACTCGCGGGCGCCCAGTTCCCGGGCCAGGTCCTCCTTGTCGGCCGAGTGGGAGATCGCGGTCACCCGCGCGCCCAGCGCCGCGGCGAACCGGACCGCCAGGTGTCCGAGCCCGCCGATCCCGACGACGGCGACCCGGCTCGTCGCGTCGATCCCGTGCTCCCGCAGGGGTGTCCAGACGGTGGCCCCGCCGCACATCAGGGGGCCCACGGTCTCCGCGGGCAGCCCTTCCGGCAGCGGAAAGGCGAACCGGGCATCCACGCGGATCCGGTCGGCGAACCCGCCGGGCCGGCCGACGCAGGTCGCGCGGTGCTCCGGGCAGAACGGCTCGTCGCCGGCGAGGCACCACTCGCAGGCGAGGCAGGCGCCGCACTGCCAGCCGATGCCGACCCGGTCCCCGGGGGCGTGTTCGCTCACGGCGGAGCCGCGCGCGACCACGTGCCCGACGACCTCGTGGCCGGGCACGAGCGGCCAGGTGTCGACCTCCCAGTCTCCGTCGACCAGGTGGAGATCGGAGTGGCAGATGCCGCAGTGGGTGATCTCCACCTCGACGTCATGGGGCCCCAGCGGGGCCGGCTCGAACTCGTACGGCTCGAGGAGGGCGCCCGGGTGCCGGGCGGCCCAGCCATGGAAGGTCGTCGCCACGTCGCCACCTCCCCCGGCGTCAGAAGTACTCGCCGGTCCAGAGGATGAAGACGAAGATCAGCACGATCGCCACGGGGCAGACGAAGCGGACGAGGAACGCCCAGGCGGCGTGCCACCAGGCCCGCTCGGCGCCGGAGCCCCGCCGCATCTCGTCGAGGGCCGCCCGCGTCCCCCACTTCCAGCCGACGAAGAGGGAGATCAGCAGGGAGCCGAACGTCAGGCCGTAGTTCCCGAAGAGAATGTTGTTCAGGTCGAGGAAGGAGAGCGGCAGCAGGGAACCCGCGCCGCCGGAGAGGAGCGGCACCGCCCCCTGCGAGAGCGCGGAGGGGATCGCCAGGAGGAAGCAGAGGAACCCGATCCCCCAGGCGACCGTCGCCCGGGGCCACCCCTTCTCGTCGACGAAGTAGGCGACGACCACCTCGAGCAGGCTGATCGTCGACGTGAGGGCCGCGATGGCGAGGAGCGCGTAGAACGCCACGGCGAACAGTTGCCCGGCCGGCAGCGAGTCGAACACCGTCGGCATCGCGATGAAGACGAGCCCCGCGCCCCCCGCCGGGTCGGCCCCGGCCGTGAAGAGGGCGGGGAAGATGATCACCCCGGCGAGGAGGGCGATCAGGGTGTCGAAGAAGGCGACCGAGACCGCCGCGAAGGGAAGGTTCTCCCGGCGCGGGAGGTAGGACCCGTAGGTGATCATGCAACCCATTCCGAGGCTGAGGCTGAACAGGGCCTGCCCGAGGGCCCCCATGACCACGGGAATCGTCAGCTTCGAGGCGTCGAAGTGGAAAAGGAAGCGCAGGCCCTCCGCCGCGCCCGGGAGGGTCAGGCTGCGCCCGGCCAGCAGGAGGAGCAGCACGAAGAAGAGGGGCATCAGCACCTTGGAGAACCGCTCGATCCCCCCGCCCACGCCGAACTGGATCACGCCGACCGTCAGGACCATGAAGACTGCGGTGAGGGCGATGGCGAGGCCGGGGCTCCCGATCAGGGCCTGGAACTGGGCGGCGCTCTGCTCCGCCGTGATGCCCGCGGCGAAGTCGCCGCGCATCGCCTTGACCAGGTAGCCGATCGTCCACCCGGCCACGACCGAGTAGAACGCCAGGATCGCGAACCCCGTGACGACCCCGAGGGCTCCGACCGCCGGCCACCAGGACCCGGGGGCCAGGACCCGGAACGCGCCGACCGGGTTGCGCTGGGCGGCGCGCCCGATGGAGAGTTCCGCGAGGAGGACCGGGATGCCGACCAGGACGACGAAGGCCAGGTAGACCAGGACGAACGCGCCGCCGCCGTGCTCCCCGGCCGTGTACGGGAAGCGCCAGATGTTCCCGAGCCCGATCGCCGAGCCGGCCGCGGCGAGGATGAAACCCACCTTGCCGCCGAAGTTGCCGCGCTGCTGGTTTTCCGGGATCACGTCCGCCCTCCCTCCTCGGCAGGGCGAACACTATACGTCAGCCCCCGGGGTGCATGTAGAGGGGGCTGTCGATCTCGCGGACCCGTTCCACGTACTCGCGATCGGAAATCCCGTTGCGCCACGTCCCGGTCAGCTCGGCCACCGCCCAGCCCCCGGCGAACAGGCCGACGATCAGGAGGGCGTAGAGCGCGGGTCGGACCCGCAGCCGGCGGGTTCCGAAGTGCAGGGCGTCGTTGCCGGGGCAGGCGACCAGGCAGTCGAGGCAGCCGGAGCAGAGCCGGTCGTCGACCGCCTTGCGGCGGGAGACCGGGATCCGGGCCATGCAGACGTTGTCGCACCCGTGGCAGAGCGTGCAGCCGGGTTCCGACCGGTGGACGCGGAACGGGGAGAACCAGGCGAGGAGCCCGAGGAGCGCCCCGTAGGGGCAGAGGTAGCGGCACCAGAACTGCCGGATGAACAGGGAGGCGATCGCCAGGAAACCGAGGGTCAGGGCCGCCGTCCTCCCGATCCGGGCGAAGAACAGGTACATCTTGATGTCGGCGACCCGGTTGTACGGCCCCTCGATCCAGGCGGCCAGCTCCCCGGGGTCCATCGAGATCACCGCCCAGAAGAAGAAGGCGAACAGCAGGTACTTGAGGCTCCTGAGGACCAGGTCCAGGGGCTTCCAGGGCAGGAAGAGCCGCCCGGTCAGCCTTTGGCCGAGACGGGCCAGCAGCTCCGAGAGCAGTCCCACCGGGCAGACCCACCCGCAGAACCCCTTGCGCAGGAACAGGGCCGTGGCCACGACGACGAGGAAGATCACGGTGGCCGCCGGGTGCACCGTGTTCAGGGCACCCCGGTAGAACCAGTCGAGAAGGCCCATCAGGCCGGAGATCGGCAGGAATCCCTCGACCCCCGGCGGCCGGTGCGGGAGAGGCAGGTTCCCGGCCTGCGCGGCCCGGACGAAGCGGTGGAACTGGATGCCGGCAAGGATGCACCAGGCGGCGAAGCCCCACTGGACGATCTTGCGCACCCGGTGGGAGCGGAACGGCATCTTCCCGACCGGTTCCTCGAGCCAGGCGAGCAGCCGGGCGATCCGCCCGCGGGGTGGTGCCGGTGCCGGCGAAGGTGCGGCGGGGAGCCGGCAGGCGGGGGAGGGGGGCGTCCCGGTCCGCGTCGTCGCCATGGCGCGCCTCCTCGGATCAGGGCCGGCGGGGCTGGAACCGTCCGAGGTCGCCGATCGTGGTGTCGGCCACCATCCGCCGGTAGACGCTCCCGATTTCCTCCCAGTAGTCGTGCAGGGGACAGGGGTGCGCCTCGTCGCAGGAAGGGAACCCGAACAGGCAGCCCTCGATCGCTTCCATCGCGTCCCCCTCGACCACGTCGAGGATGTCCCGGATCGGCCGGGAGAGGGCCTTCTCGGGCACGCGGAAGCCGCCGCCCCAGCCCTTGCGGCCCTCGACGATGCCGGCGCGCCGCAGGTGGCCGAGGAGCTTGGCCAGGTAGTTGCCGGGGATCCCGGAAAGCGCCCGGATCTCGTCGCTCGAGTGGTAGACGCCCGGGTTCGCCGCGAGGATCGCAACGGCGTGGAGGGCATACATCGACGAGCGTCGAATCAGCATCGAGACTCCCGGGATCCGGCGGCCGACGCGGCCTCCGGGAGATCAGGCGACCAGCATATCCCTTGAGTCGCCTCCCGCAACCCGCCGGTTCAGGGTGCCCGGTGGGCGTGGCCGAGGACCCGCTCCCCGGCCCGCACGTCGATCGGCAGGCGATTCTCGGGCGGTGGCAGGGGGCAGGTCGCGAACGGCGTGAAGGCGCAGGGAGGAGTGTACGCCCGGTTGAAGTCGAGCACGATCGTCCCGTCCGGGCCCGGCGGGTCCGCCTCGAGGAATCGCCCGCCGCCGTACGTCTCCACCCCGGTCGTGCCGTCCGAGAAGACGAAGAACCAGGGCCCGGAACCGGGGGGATCGGGCACGATCGGCCAGAGCTCGCAGGGGGTCCCCTCGACGCGGAAGACGACCCGGCCCGGGACCTTCACGGTTTCCTCCTGGCCGATCGCGTTGCGCACCCGCATCTCCCGCGGCCCGGGGAACGGTTCCCACCGGGCGACGATCCGCCAGCGCGGGTCGGGCGGGTAGCGGTCGATGCCCCGGAAGTTCTTCCGGGCCGGGTTCTCCGGGTCCTTGACCCGGACCCCCACCCGGTCCCCGCGTCGGATCGCGTAAAAGAGGATCCGCCCGACCCGGGCCCGTCCCGCCCGGCCCTCCGTGGCCGGGTCGAGGATCGCCTCGTCCACCTCCCGGCCGTCGACCGTGAGCCGCACGCCCCGCGCCGCCCGGACCCGGACCCGCCCGTCCTCCAGGAGAAAGAGGGTCCCGGCCCGGAGGGGACACGACCCGGGGGGGAACGCCACCGGGAGGGACGGGTCGCTGCCGAACGGGACCTCTTCCCCGGGGGGCAGCCACGCGAGGCCGACCAGGGTGAGCCAGCCGTCCGGCGCGGTGAGGCGGGCTTCCCGTTCCCGGTGCCAGGACTCGAGTTCCTGCCGCCAGGCTGCCTCGTCGAACGATTTCCCCTCGCCTCCCGGCTCGCCCGGGGCACCGCCATGGCAGGCGGGGAGCAGGAGGGCCACCCCGACGAGAAACGGGAACAGCCACCGGGTCCCGCTCATGGGGCCAGCGCCTCGTCGTCCACCCGGGGACCGACGAGCAGGAGCGGGTTCGGCAGCGCCTCCTGGACCTTCTCCGCGACCGTTCCGAGGAGCAGTTCTCGGACCAGCCGCCGGCCATAGGCCCCGAGGACGACCAGGGCGTCCCCCGGCACCGGGAAGAGGGCGTCGAGGAAGTCGTCCCCCTCGGCCAGGTGCCAGGAGGAGGCCTCCTGCCGGAGGCCCGGGAGACCATGGTCGGCGAACCAGCGCTCGACCTCGCCCGGTCGGCGGCCGTCCGCGAACGTGAAGAGTTCCAGGGGACGCCCGGCGGTCCTGGCCACCGTCCTGGCCACCCGGGCCACCCGCAGGGAGCTTTCCGTCGGGCCCACCATGGCCAACACGCGTTTCCAGGGACGAAAGACGGGCTGGGGCAGCAGCACCGGGAACGTCGCGTGGCGGACGATCCGCCGGACCCGGGGCCCGATCGTGCCGAGGCCGATCCGGGCGGAGAGATCGGAAAGGGACCGGGGACAGCACATGGCGTTCCAGTCGACCGGGAGGTCCGGGAGGGTGGACGCCGTGAAGGAAACCGGCGTGGTGAACCTCCACGAGAGGCCCGGGTGGCGGGCCAGCACGGCCTCCGCGTGCGCCTCGGCCGTCTCGGGGGCGTGGAGGAACTCGCCGTCCAGGGGAACCGTGACCACGTCGTCCCCGAAGTACATCAGGAACTGGGGATGGCGAGGGACGTAGACGTGCAGCTCGAGCCCGGTCGCCTCGCAGAAGGAGGCGGAGGCCTCGAGCACCTCCCGCCCCATCGGGGTGTTGCGCCAGATGTGCAGGAACCGTCCGCTCATGTCGGGCCCTCCGGCGGCCGAGTCTACTCCCGGGGCCCGGCGGAAGGCCAAAAAGGAAGGGGCGCGCCCTCCCGGGCGCGCCCCTCCGGCGTCAAGCTCGCTGGTCAGCCCGCGCGGCGAACGTTGCTCGCCTGGGGACCCTTCGGGCCCTGCACGATGTCGAACTCGACCTGCTCACCCTCGTTGAGGGTGCGGAAGCCGGAGCCCTGGATCGCGCTGAAGTGCACGAAGACGTCGGGACCGTCCTCCTGCGTGATGAACCCGTAACCCTTCTGCTCGTTGAACCACTTGACGTTTCCCTTGGGCATTTCCTTGGAACCTTTCTTTACCCGGGATGGTCCCCATCCGGGCATGTTGCATCCCCCGGGAGCCCCCGCTTCCCGGAGGTGACACGTGCCCTCTGTTGGCGAACGACCGGGTTACGGGACCGAGAGATGTGAACTACGAGAAGGAGTGTGCGGGTTTCACGGCGGAAAGGCAAGCGGATTTCCGGGAAAAAACCGTCTCTTTTTCCGTGGCGGGACGAAATGGCCGACGCTCGGCCCCGTCTTCCGGGCTTCGGGGCGAAACCGACACGAAGGTGGGGCCGGCCTCGCCGCGGGAGTAGAATCCTCGCCCGTTCCCGATTCCCCCGGAGGTGAGCCGTGTTCGACGTCAGGAAGCTCCTGCTCGACGTGTTCGACCCGCAGCCCGGCGAGACGGTGATCGTCGCCGTCGACGTGCCCCGCGACGGCGTGCCGGACCACCCGGAGTGGAAGGCCCGCCGGGAGATGGCCGAGCGGTGGCGCCGGGCCCTCGAGGAAATCGGAAGGGAGCGCGGGTTCACCGTCCTTCCGCTCCTCCGCTGGCCGGCGACGGGGGCGAACAACGCCGACCTGCCGCCCCGGGGTTGGCTGGGGGACGAGGAAGTCGATCTCCGGGAGACCCTTCTCGGGGCGACCCTGGTCCTCGCGATGACCGAGTTCTCGGCAACGGCTCCCCTGTCGCTCCTCGCCGAGGAGAAGGAGGACTTCCGCGCGGCCTCGATGCCGGGGATCCTCGAGAGGATGCAGGAGACGGCCCTGGCCGCCGACTACGCGGAGGTCGCCCGCCGGTGCAGGGTGATCTTCGACGCCCTCGCGGGAGCCGAGATGGTCGACGTCACCTTCACGACGGGACACCGCTGCTTCTTCGACGTGCGCCACCGCCGGCCGGAGATGGACGACGGGTTCCTGCCGCGGTTCAAGAAGGGAGACCGGATCATCAATCTCCCTTCCGGGGAGACGTTCGTCGTGCCGTACGAGGGAGAGCGGGAGGGCGACCCCTCGTTCACGGCGGGGACGATCCCGGTGGTCGAGGAGGGGGAAACGATCCTCCTCCACGTCGCCGGCAACCGGGTCCGGGAGGTCGAGGGGGACGGTCCCCGCGCCGCCGCCTGGCGGGAACAGTTCGCGGAGGACCCGGCCCGGCGGAACGTCGCCGAGGTCGCCTTCGGCGTCAACGACAGGGCGGTCGTCACGGGGAACGTCCTCGAGGACGAGAAGGCGGGCTTCCACTGGGCCTTCGGTCGCTCCGATCACCTCGGGGGGGCCTGGGGCGTCGACCGGTTCCGCTCCCCGGGGACCGTCGTCCACCAGGACGTGGTCTACGCGAAGGGGAACCCGGTCCAGGTCCGGCGCGCGGTGATCGTCCACCCGGACGGGCGGACGGCCGAGGTGATCCGCGACGGCGAGTACCTGGTCTGAGGCCGGCATGGGACCGGCGCTCGGCAGGGCCCTCGCGGTCGGCCTCGGCGGGTTCGTCGGGGCGATCGGGCGGTACGGGCTCACCGGTCTCGTCCAGCGATACGCCCGCGGCGACTTTCCGTGGGGAACCCTCGCCGTCAACGTGCTCGGCTGCTTCCTGATCGGGCTGCTGATGGCCCTCGCCCGGTTCGGGGTCGTCTTCGGGCCCCGCACCCGGACGTTCCTCGGGATCGGGCTCCTCGGGTCGCTGACCACGTTCTCGACCTTCGGCTACGAGACGATGGAGCTGTTCCGGACCGGGAGCCGGCTCGCCGCCGCCTGGAACGTGGCGGGGAACGTCGTCCTCGGCCTCGCCGCCGTCCTCGCGGGACTCGCGCTGGGGCGGCTGCTGGCGGGGATCTGAGCGGGGACGGGAGGTCGTGGCGATGAAGGAGGTCACCGAGGGAACCCTGCTCCGGATCTTCATCGGGGAGGACGATCGCTGGGAGGGGAAGCCGCTCTACGAGGCGATCGTCCAGAAGGCCCGCGAGGAGGGACTCGCCGGGGCCACGGTGCTGCGGGGCATCGAGGGGTTCGGGGCCCACAGCCGGCTGCACACCGCCCGGATCCTGCGTCTTTCCGAGGATCTCCCGGTCGTCATCGAGATGGTCGACCGCACCGAGAAGATCGAGCGGATCCTCCCCGACCTCGACCGGATGGTCACCGAGGGGATGATCACCCTCGAGAAGGTCCGCGTCGTCGCCTACCGCGCCGAGGAGCCCTGAACGACGGGTCGTCCCCCCTCGTGGCCCG
>CAYQTA010000098.1:0-18241 GCA_964420365.1 uncultured Acidobacteriota bacterium
TCCGCGGGCCGCCTTCCGGCGGCTCCTGCGGGGTGGGCGGCGGGGCGGGTTCCCCGTGGTCGTCGACGATCCGGCCGTCGCGGAGGTGGACGACGCGGGCGGCGCGGCGGGCGAGGGCGGGGTCGTGGGTGACGACGACGAGGGTGCGGCCCCGGCGGTGGAGCTCGGAGAAGAGGTCCATCACGTCGCTGCCGGAGGCGGTGTCGAGGTTCCCGGTCGGCTCGTCGGCGAGGATGATCGCGGGGTCCATCGCGAGGGCGCGGGCGATCGCCACGCGCTGGGCCTGGCCGCCGCTGATCTCCGAGGGACGGTGGGCCGCGCGGTCGGCGAGGCCGACCTGCTCGAGGAGCTCCATGACGCGCTCGCGCCGGCGGCGGGCGGGGACGCCGCCGTAGACCAGCGGCAGCTCGACGTTCTCGTAGACGGCCAGGTGGGGCAGCAGGTGGAACCCCTGGAAGACGAAGCCGATCTTCCGGTTCCGGATGTCGGCGAGCCGGTCGAGGGTGAGCCCCGAGACCTCCTCCCCGTCGAGGCGGTAGGTCCCGGCGGTCGGCGTGTCGAGGCAGCCGACCAGGTTCATCAGGGTCGACTTGCCGGAGCCGGAGGGGCCGACGACGGCGACGAACTCGCCGGGGTGGACGTCGAGGTCGATCCCGCGGAGCGCCTCGACGGCGATCCTGCCGGAGCGGTAGACCTTGCGGATGCCCCGCATCTCGATCACCGGGGCGGTGCCGCCGCCCCGGGTTCCTGCCGGCCGCGCCGTGGTCGCCGTCATCCCGTCCTCCCTTCCCGCGGGGGCATCACTCGGTCCTCAGGGCGTCGGCGGGCTGGATCGAGGCGGCGCGCCGCGCGGGGAACCACCCGGCGAGGAGCCCGACCGCGCCCAGGATCGCCGCCGCCGCGATGCCGACGGCGGGCGAGACGTGGGGCCGGCCGAGGAGGGCGAGTCCCCCGTCCTCGGGGAGCGGCACCCGCTCGAGGACCGCGACCACGCCGAGGGCGAGGGCGATCCCGGCCCCGCCGCCGGCGAGGGTGTACCAGGCCGCCTCGAGGACGAGCACGCCGACGATCCAGCTCCTCCGGGCCCCGAGCGCCATCTGGACGCCGATCTCCCGGGTCCGCTCCCGGACGACCGCGTACATGATGTTCGCGACGCCGACGCCGCCGACGACCAGCGTCAGCGCGCCGATCAGCCCGAGGAACACCTCGACCCCGTAGAGGATCGCGCGCATCACCCGGCCGGTTTTCACCGTGTCCCACGCGGGCAGCGCCTGCTCGTCCCCGGGGTCGAAGCGGTACTTCGCGGCGAGCACCTCGCGGATGCCGCGCAGGGTGGCCTCCATCCGGGCCGGGTCCCGGGGGCGCAGGACCAGGTCGTTCAGGTCGCTGGAGCCGAACTGGGCCCGCCACGTGGAGAGCGGGATCACCGCGTGGTCCTCGTCGGGCGTCGCGTAGTTGCTGATCTGGAACTTGTGCCGCATCACCCCGATCACGAGGTAGGGCACGTCGTCGACGAGGACCCGCCGGCCGACCGGGTCCACCCCCTCGCCGAACAGGTCCGCCGCGAGGGCGTCGCCGAGGAAGACCACCCGCCGCCGCTCGCGCATGTCCGCGGCGTCGAGGAAGCGGCCGCCCGGCCGGGGGACGTGGTTCCGCAGGCGGCCGTAGCCCGGCTCGGTGCCGATCACCGCGGTGTTGCGGACCCTGCGGCCGACCCGCAGCGAGACGTTCCACCGGATCGCCTCGCCGACGAGGCCGTCGAGCCCGCGCACCCGGGCCCGGAGGAGCGGAACGTCCGCCGCCCGCAGCGGGATGAACCGGCCGCTCGGCAGGCCGGCGAAGGGACGCGTGGTCGTCCCCGGCCAGGTGATCGCGATGTCCCTTCCCATCGCGTCGTTGGCGGTGACGAGCCGCTCGCGCAGGCCCTCCCCGAAGGCGAGGAGGAGCAGGAGGGAGAGGGTGCCCCAGGCGATCGCCGCCATCGTCAGCGCGGCCCGCTTGCGCCGCACCCGGGAGGCGCGGAGGAACAGCCGGAAGACGAGGAGGGGACGCATCGCCTCACCCTCCCCGGATCGCGATCACCGGGTCGAGGAGGGCGGCCTCCCGGGCGGGGAACCAGCCCGCGACCAGGGCGACCGCGGCGAGCAGCCCGGTGGTGATCCCGGCGACCCCCGGCGACAGGGTCGGGTTCCCGACGTACTCCGCCAGGCCGAGCAGCGGGAACGCGGCGATGATCCCGGCGGCCGCGGCGAAGCCCGCGCCCCCCCCGATCCCGGCGAGGAGCAGCGTCTCCGCCAGGAAGCGCCCGAGGATGCGGCGCGGCGTCGCCCCGAGCGCCATGCGGATGCCGATCTCGCGCGTCCGCTCCTCGACGACGACGCTCATGATGTTCGAGACGCCGATGCCGGCGGCGACCAGGGTGAGGGCCCCGAGGACACCGAGGAACACCCGGAACCCGGCCATGAACGTGGCGAGGAACCGCACCCCCTCCGTCGTGTCCCAGTAGGAGATCGCCTCCTCGTCGTCCGGGGCGAAGCGGTGCTTCCGGGCGAGGGCGACCCGCACCCGCTCGCGGATCTCCTTCGAGCGGGCCGGGTCGACCGCGCGGAAGACGAAGTTCGAGAGGTAGCGCTCCCCGGTCAGCACCCGCAGCGTGGCGAGGGGGACGAACACGCTGTCCGCGTCCCGGCCGCCGTACGCGGACGTCTGCGTCTTTTCCCGCAGGACGCCGACGACGAGGAACGGCGCCCCGTGGAGGAAGATCGTCTTCCCCACGGGGTCGATCGGCCCGAAGAGCTGGTCGGCGAGGCGGAAGCCGAGGAAGGCCACCCGGCGCCGCCGGCGCTGGTCCTCCCCGTCGAGGAACCGTCCCCCCGGCCGCGGGAACAGGTTCCGCAGGCCGCCGAAGGACGGCTCGACGCCGGAGACCTGCACCCGCCGGGTCCGGCGCCCGTAGCGGAGGACCAGCGACTTTCGCACCTCGCCCGAGACCGCCTCGAGGCCCGGGACGCCGTGGCGCAGGAACGCCGTGTCGTCCACCGCGAGCAGGATCCTCCGGCCCCGGCCGAGCCCGGCGAACGGCTTCGAGGTCTTCCCCGGCCAGCCGATCACGATGTTGGTCCCGAGGCCGGCCTGCTCCTCGAGCAGCTTCGCCTGGAGCCCCTCGCCGAAGGCGAGCAGGAGGCAGATCGCGAGGGTTCCCCACGCGAGCCCCATCATGGTCAGCGCCGCGCGCAGGCGCTGGCCCGCGATGTCCCGCAGCAGGTGACGGAGGCCCCCGAGCATCGCCCGCCCTCAGAACAGCCCGGACTCGGCCGGCTCGAGGACCTCGTCTCCCTCGTCCAGGCCGGAGACGATCTCGACGGAGAGCCCGTCGGAGAGCCCGGTGACGACCTCGCGCTGCTCGGGCTCCCCGTCCGGCGTGCGCGCCGGGAGCCGGACGTACGCCTTGCCCGCCTCCTCGTCGAAGTGGACGACCCGCTCCGGCAGCAGCAGCACGTCCTTCTTCTCGCGGAGCACGACCTCGGCCGTGGCCGAGTAGCCGGCGCGGAGCTCGACGTCCCGGTCGGGGTCCAGCTCGATCCAGACGTCGAACACGCGGGCCCCCTCCTTCCGGCGGGCCTGGGGCGCGATCCGGCCGACCTTCCCGGTAACCTTCGCCCCGGGGAGCGCGCCGATCTCGAGGCGCGCCTCCATGCCGGGGGAGAGCCGCCCGACGTCGATCTCGTCGACCGTCCCGCGGAAGACCAGGTCGCCCATGTCGGCGATCACCGCGAGGTCGGTCCCCGCCTGGTAGGAGGTCAGCGGGACCACCGTGTCCCCCGGCTGGACCAGCCGCTGCAGGAGCGTGCCCCCGGCCGGCGCCCGCACGACGGTGGCGAGCGTCGTCTCCCCGGCGATCCGCCCGCGGCGCAGCAGCTCGAGCCGGTCCCGCGCCCGCGCCAGCTCGATCTTCTTCCGGTCCCGGTCGTCCCGGGCCGCGTCGTAGTCCTCCCGGGCGAGCAGGCCGTCCCGGACCAGCCGCTCGAGGCGCGCGAGGCGTTCCTCGGCCCGGTGCAGCGCGGTCTCCGCCAGCTCGACCTGCCGCTCGGCCTCGACCAGCTCGGAAGGCGCCGGGTCCGGCTCGATCTCGAACAGCACCTGGCCGCGCTCGACCCGGTCCCCGACGTCGCAGAGCGCCCGGCGGACGATCCCCGACACCTTCGACTTCACCCGGTACTCGACCCGGGGCCGGATCTCCCCGATGGCGATCGCCTTCTCGACGACCGTGCCGCGGGTCACCTTCACCGTCGGCGGTCCACCGTGACCGTTGCCGTTCCGGCCCTCCCGGAACCGCGTCCAGCCGAACCACGCGATGCCGCCGACGACGGCGAGGACCACCAGCCAGCCGAGGATCCGTTTCATCGTCGCTCCTTCCGCCCGATCGGCCGCGGCGCCGGCGGGGCTCCCGCGCGCCACGCCGGCGGCGGAGGCCCCTCGCCGGGGACTCTCCCATGGAACGACGAAACCGCCGCCGGGTTGCGGCCGCTGCCGCGAGCGGTCTCCCTGCCCGCCCGGACGGTGCCCCTGCGGCACCGGCGGTCCGTCTCCGGTGAGACCGGGGGAGGGCGACTCCTTCCCGGAGCGCCCGGGGCCGTGCCGCGGGACGCCGGTGGCGCCCGGTCTGATCTCGGTTCAACTGGCAGTAATACGTCGATCGGCGTAATCAACCGAACGGATCCGGTGCGGATCCACGAGGGCCGCATCCCCCGCTTCTTCCCGGGGAGACCGACCGGTCACGTGCGGCCAGCCTCGCCGGAGAAGCGGTGTCCACCGCGGCCCGGGAGGCGATCATGTTCCTCGATCCCGGCCGGGCGGCCCGGTGCGCCCTGCTCGTGGCCGCCGTCCTCGCGTTCAGCGTTCCGATCTCCCGTGCCGAGCACCGGCAGGTCGTCGAGACGTGCGACGGCTACGACGACGAGGCCGACGAGAACCGCCGCGTCGACGACGGGTGCGATGCGCGGTGCGACGCGCCGCGGGTCCGGGACCCGGTGCCCGTCAACTACGACCCGGCGGCGAGAGCGTTCGGGTGCTGGACGGGCCGGGCGATGGCGCTGCTGTGGAACGAGACCACGGGGGTCGTTCGTCTCGGCCTCTTCCACCCCGACGGTTCGACGGTCGTGCCCTCCGTGTTCCTGGACACCGAGGGTTCCGCCGCGGACGTCGGGCCGGCGCCGGACCACGTGATGGCTCTCTACCTGCAGGGCGGGTGGGGAGAAGAGGAGCAGGTCCTGTGCCTCGAGAGGAGGGGCCGGGACGACCTGTCGGTGGGGGGGCGGACGTGTCGCAATGTCGACCACGTGACCTCGGCGTCGTGGACGTGGGTCGAGTGGAACGCGGGCTTCGTCGTCATCGAGAAGCAATGGGAGAACGGCGCGGGTTTCCGCATCGAGCACACGTACCTCTGCCGGACGGAAGGGACCGACTTCGATCCCGAGTCCTGCAGGGAACTCGAGGGTTACGATGCCGATGCCGCGGTCCGGATCCGCGGCTACCTGGAGCCGTCGAACGAGGTGGGGATCGCCTGGGTCCACCACCCCTTCCTCTCGTCGCGCTACGTCGCGTTCCAGAGGTTCTCTCCCTACGGCTATCCCCTGGGCCAGGAGCTCCACCTGACCGGCGACTTGTCCGGGGACCCGGGGCTCGCCCCCCGGGTCGCCTGGCGCGAGGACGAGTGGGGAGTGCTCCGCGGGGGGCCGGGCGGCATCGCGGCCCTCGTCAGGATCTCCCGGCATGACGAGGTGCTCGCGACCGTGGAGATCGGCCCGGGCCGCCCGCTCGACCTGGTCTGGACCGGCCAGGAGTACGGCATGGTCCTGGACGACGGGCAGGGCTCCGTCCTGTACCGGTACGACCCGGAGCTGGGCACGGTTTCCGGTCCCGTCCGCATCGACGGGTCCTGGAGGGCGACGGACCTCGCGTGGACGGGCAACGAGTACGAGATCGCGAAGGCCCGGGACCAGCTCGCCATCCTCCAGCGCATCGACTGCTGCGACGACGTGGACGGGGATGGGTTCGACGAGTGCCGCGACGTCGAGGACCGGGAGGCCGACGCCTATCCCGGGGCGCCGGAGCTGTGCAACGGGCTCGACGACGACCAGGACGGCACGATCGACGAGGGCTGCCCGCGGGAGTGCCCCGGGCCGTTCCCGAGAAGCGGAGAGGTGCGCGTGACGGAGGACCCGGCGGACTCCCGGACGACTCCCGGTCGCTCTCTCGCGTGGCGGGGAAACCGGTGGCACGTCGGGTGGTCCGACGCTCCCGGGGACGCGCCCCGGGGCGCGTGGTACGTGCCCCTCGACGCCGACGGCCGGCGGCTCGCCGAGCCGGCCGGCCTGGCGGACCGGGCCCACGAGGACGACGTCGTCTGCCTCGACGCCCACGGGGAGCGGGCGGGCCTGTGGAGCCTCGAGCCCGACGGCGACGGGACGCTGCGGGTCGCCCTCGACCGTCACGGGGGGGACCTGGGGGAGCCTCCCCTCTTCGTCGCGCCGGGCCGTCCGTTCGGCGTGGACGACGTCGCATGGTCGGGCAACGCCCACGCCGTCCTGCTGGAGCGGGAGGACCCGGAGGACGGGTGGCCGGACCTCTTCCTCGCCCGCTACGACGTGAACGGTCACGGGCTCCATCCCCCGTATCCCCTCACGGGGGAGGACGCGAGGCCGGAGGGAGGGGCCGCGGAGACGACCGTTGCCTGGACGGGGGACGGGTACGGGGTCGCCTGGACCGACCGGCGGGGCGGTTCGCCCGGGATCTGGTTCCGGCCCCTGTCCGCGTGGGGATACCCGTCCGGCCCCGAGGTGCAGGTGGGGCCGCCGCTCGGCCCCCAGGTTCACGAGAAGCGCGAGCCGGCGCTCGCCTGGAAGGGAGACGGCTACGGAATCGCGTGGGCCGACCTCCGCGATGGCACGTGGCGGGTCTACTTCGCGCTGCTCGACCCGGAGGGGAACTTCCTGGAGAACCCGGGGGAGGTGCCGGTCAGCAGCGGCGAGCACGACGCGCGCCGGCCGGCCGTCGCCTGGAACGGGCAGGAGTTCGCGGTCGCCTGGGAGGAGTGGACGCACCCGTGGGAGTCGGAGATCCACGTGGCCCGCGTGCTCGCGGACGGCACCGTCACGGGAGAGGAGGCCGTCGTCGGCGCCCGCTCACCCGGGGCTTCCTTCCGCGTCGACATCGCCTGGAACGGCACCGAGTGGGGCGTCGCCTGGACCGACCAGCGGGACGACAACGAGGAGGTCTACTTCGCGGCGATCGCCTGCTGCCGGGAGGCGTCGCCGCCGGGGGTCGTCACCGGGCTCCGGTTCGACCCGGACGACGAGGACAAGAGGACGGTTTCGTGGGACCCCGTGCCCGGGGCCGACGCCTACGACCTGCTCCGCGGCGACCTGGACGTTCTGCGCGACAGCGGCGGCGACTTCTCGGCGGCGGTCTCGGAGTGCCTGGCGGACGACCTCCCGGAGACCTCCTTCACCGAGCAGGACGACCCGGAGGGGAACGCCTTCTACCTCGTCCGCGCGCAGAACTGCCGCGGGGCGGGGACCTGGGACAGCGGCGGTCCCGGCCAGCACGACCCGCGGGACGCGGAGATCGCCGCCTCTCCGAACGCCTGCCCCTGAGCGGGCCCGCCGGGCCGGTTGCGGGAAGGCGGGGGAAACGCAATCCCCGGGACAGAGAACGCGGGTTCCCGCAGTCTCCGCGGGGTAATGATCGCCGGACGTTTCCTCGACGTTGCTGGAACTTTCGCATTTCGAGGCTTCCCGGGGGTCGAGAATTGCGGGAACCGCGGTTCTCTGTCGAAGACAGCGCGGAAAGGCCTCTTCCCTGTCGAGATTCGTGCGTTTTCCCCCGTTCCCTGCGGCGAGGGGGCCGGTGGAACGAAGAAGATGAGGAAACGGAGAGGGTGCGACCGTGTCAGCGCGAGGCGGCGGCGCGGGTGATGCCGGCGACGGCGGCGGTCCAGAGAGCGGCCTGGGCGGCGAAGCCGAGGAGCGCGAGGAGGAGCCACCCGGCGAGGCCGGCCGCCCCGGCCGGGGGGACGAGGCGCCAGGCGATCACCGGGACGCCGCCGAGGACGAACCCGAGGGCGAGCATGCCGGCCGGCAGCAGCGCCGCCCGGAGGGGCGCGCGCCGCCAGGCGCGCAGGGCGGGCAGGATCGCCGCGCGCACCCGGGCGTCGGCCCGCCGGACGACGATCGCCCGGGCGAGGAGGGCGCCGGCCCCGACGAGCGAGAGCCAGGCCAGCGAGAGGAGGGCGCGGAGCGGTCCGAGGACCCCGTGGAGGGTCATCGCCGTCCATCCCCGGGCGTCCCCCGCCTCGACGAGCCGACCGAAACCGAGCTTCAGGCCGACCAGCCCGGCCACCGCGAGGGCGGCGGCGAGGAGCGTCACCCGGAGCATCGCCCACGTCCAGGGGGCACCGGCGGCGAGGATTCCGCGCCAGCCGCGGGGGGGCGTCCGCCAGGGGCCCGGGGGCAGCAGCGCCGTGATCGCCCCGGCGACGAACGCCTGGTGGACCAGGAACAGGAACGCCGTCCCGGCCAGGATGCCGCCGAGGGCGGCCCCGCCGGCCCGGGAGAGGAGCCCGGCGAGCTGCATCGCCGGCAGGGGGACGCCCGCGTCGGCGAACCAGGGGTCGGCGAAGGCCCGTTTCAGCGGGATGCCGGCGGCCACGAGGCCGGGGAGACCGGAGAGCAGCACGAGGACGAGCCGGAGGCTCGCCACCGCGAGGAGCGGTCGCCGAACCGTCAGAGCCACGACGTCACCCCCGCGGCCAGCCACGCGGCGAGCGCCCCGAACCAGGCCCGCCAGTCGCGGACCGGGGCGGCCGGCGGTTCCCGGAGGCGGCCGTTGCCGAAGGGACCGGCGTCCAGGGCCAGCTCGCCGCCCGGGTCGATCTCGATCCGCTCGAGCCGCGCGGGCCGGATCGCCAGGTACTCCCGCCACGGGGCGCGCCCGTCCCACGTTTCCTCGAACACGGCGCCGTCCTCGAACACCAGGCGGACCCGCACCGGGAGGTGACGGCGGCCCGGCCCCGTGATCCGGACGACGCTTCGCCAGGGGCGGGGATCGTCGTCCGCGGCGCCGTCTCCGCCCGGGGCGCCCGGGACACCGGCGGCCCGGGCCACGTCCAGCGGGACCGCCGTCCACCGGCGGCCTCCCGGAACGACCGTTCCGTCCGGCTCCGCGTACCCGGGATCGCTGACCCGGACGTGCAGGTTCCCGTCCCGCTCGAGCCATCGCTCGGCCACCGGGGGAAGGGCGGCGACCCGGTCCATCTCGTCCTTTTCCCCCGCGAGGCTCGCCGGCGCCTCCTCCCCGCCCGGGAGGAACGCCCGCCCCCGGGGCGGGTTCCAGCGCTTCACCTCGACGTCCTCGACGCGGTAGTCGGCCACCCGCGGGCTCGTCCATTCCTCGAGGACCAGGTCGGCGATCTCGTCCCCTCCGACCTCCCGGGCGACGGCGAGGAAGTCCGCCGGTCCCGGGTGGCGGAACCGCCAGCGCGCGAAGTACGCCCGGAAGATCGCGTCGACGGTCTTCGTTCCGAACCGGCGGTCGATCGTGTCGAGCAGGAGGCGCGTGCGCGTGTAGATCCCGGTGTTTCCGGTTCCCGGCCAGTAGAGCCACGAGGGCCGCCGCAGCACGGGGTCGCGGATCTCGTCGCGCTGCCCGGCGAGCTGGAGCCGGCCCCGGTCCAGGACGTCGACGGGGCGTCCGAGGAAGGAGCCGCCGGAGGTCTGCCGGCCGTACAGCTCCCGCGTGGCGCGTCCCTCCCAGTACTGGGTGAACCCCTCGTCGAGGAAGGCGTCCTCCTGCTCGCAGGTGGCGACCATCCCGTAGAAGTACTGGTGGGCGAACTCGTGGAGAACGGTGATCTCCGGGAGCCGGACGCTCGCGAGGAGCCCGGTCTCGAGGATCGGGTCGGCGACGAGGCCGGTGATGAACGTCGGGTACTCCATGCCGACCGCGAACCGCCCCTGCCACGGCGGGAGGACGATCGTCAGCACGTCGTAGGGGTAGGGCCCGATGGCCCGGCCGAGCACGTCCATCGCCCCCACCGCGGCGTCGAGGGCCCGCTCGGCCTGCCGCCGGTTCGCCGCGCCCGCGGGAAAGGCGCAGCGCAGCCGGACCGGGGCCGTGCGCCCCGGGGGGACGTGGTCCCGCTCGAGGATCTCGAGCCCGGGGGAGGCGACGAACGCGAAGTCGTGGACCGCCCGCTGGACGAACCGGTGGCGTTCCCGCCCCGGCGCGGCCGGTTCCGCGGCCGGAGTCGCGACGCCGGTGGCGGCGACCGTGGTGCCGGCGGGAACGTCGAGGGTGACGTCGTAGTCCGCGAACTCGGCGTAGAACTCCGTCGGCCCGTGGAACTGGTGGGCGACCCAGCGCTCGGCGGTGGCGCCCCGGGTGCCGGGCAGCTCGTACACGCCGAGCTTCGGGTACCACTGGCCGCCCAGGCAGAAGCCGGCCGTGCAGCCGGTGCGCGCGATGATCCGCGGGAACTTCCCGGAGAACTCGATCTCCAGGACCAGCGTCTCGCCTGCGGCGAGGGGACGGTCGAGGACCACCTCGGCGAGGGACGTGTCGAACGGGTTGCCGTCGTCCGGCCGGACGAAGCGGTGCTCGAGCGGGGTGCCGCCCCCGGTTCCGCCGCCGTCCGCCGGGAGGCGCACGACCCGGTCGAGCCGGACGAAACCCCAGTCCTCGTCCTCGAGCCTCGCGGGAAGGTCCCGGGCGAACCCACCGGACTCCCGCATCCAGGTCGTCTCCTGGTTGGAGAAGGCGTTCAGGTAGAGGTGCAGGGGTATCGCCCGGATCGGCGCGCTTCCCGGGCGCTGCCAGCGGATCGTCTCCCGGCCGCGGAACTCGCCCGTGCCGGGCTCGAGGGTCAGCTCCACGCGGTAGGCCAGGGGAACGGGGGGGAGGGAGAAGCCGGTGGGGGAAGCGGGCTCGGCCTCCTCGAGGTTGCCGGGCCGCGGAACGGGTTCGGCGGCCCCGGCCACCGGCAGGGCGGCGACGAGCAGGGCGGCCAGGGCGAGGACGAGCCGCCACCACGGGGACGCCCCCGGGCGCGGTGGCCCGGGGGCGTGCTCACACCAACGGAGGCGCACGAACATCGCGGGAGATTGTCCCGCGAGCGGGGCGGCAAGGAAAGGGACCCGGACCGGGGGGCGCTCCAGCGGTCGCGCACGCCGCCCGACCGGTCGCCGGTCCGGCCGCAGGCGGGGGCACGGACCTTGCAGCTTTCCGGGGCGGAGGTGCGCCATGAGGTTCCGCGGCGAGGACGGCCCGGGCGACTGCCGGTGGTGCCGGGAGTTCCTCGACGATCCCCAGGCCCTCGAAGATGCCCTGCCCGGCATCTACATCCTTTCATCCGCCTGGGGTTCCACCCGGGGGAACTCGGGGATCTGCCGGGTCACCGGTCGGTTCCAGCAGCCGCAACCGGCGTGCGCGCACTTCCGGCCGAGGGAGCGGCGTTTCGTAACGGGGAAGGGCCGCGTTACGGCGCCGTGACGTCGCCGCCCGCCGGTCCCGGCCGGGAACGGGCGGCCGCCGGAGGACGTGGAATGGCCGTGACGGCTTCCGCCCCCGGGGCGGTCTCCTGGCGGGAGGAGCCCTGCGCCGGCCGGCCGCGGGATCCCCTGCGCGAGCTGGCGGAGGAGATCCTCGAGCGCTGCCGCGGTGAGGGCCCCCCCAACTGCGTCGCCCGCTGTCCCCTGCACGTCGACGCGCGGGGATACGTCCAGCTCACCAGGGAGGGGAAGTTCCGCGAGGCCCTGCAGCTCGTGCGCGAGAAGCTGCCCTTCCCGGGAATCCTGGGGTACGTCTGCGCCCACCCGTGCGAGCTCCACTGCATGCGGATCGACGAGGACGAGCCGGTCCGCATCCGGGACATCAAGCGGTTCCTCGCCGAGTGGGAACCGGGTGACCCGCAGCACGTCCTGGAGCGGGAGCCCGACACCGGGAAGCGCGTGGTCGTGGTCGGCGGCGGCCCGGCGGGCCTGCTCGCGGCCCACGATCTCCGGCGCCGGGGCCACGCGGTCACCGTGCTCGAGGCGACCGACCGGATCGGCGGGTGTCTCGTCCACCGGATCCCCGCGTACCGGCTGCCGCGACGGGTCGTCGAGCGGGACCTCTCGATCATCGACGCGCTCGGGATCGAGGTGCGCACCGGCGTCGCCCTCGGCGAAGACGTCACCCTCGCGGAGCTGCGGGACGGGTACGACGCCGTCCTGCTCCTGCTCGGCTTCGCCGGGGGGCAGCGGTTCCTCGCACGGGAACGGGGACGGCTGCGGGAGACCGCCCGGGGCACCCCCTGGGCGGATCCCATCACCTGCGAGACCGGCATCGCCGGCGTGTTCGCGGGGGGCGAGACCGTCACCGGCCCCGCGACCGTCATCGAGTCCCTGGCCCTGGGCCGGCGGGCCGCCGAGTCGGCCCATCGCTGGCTGACCGGGCGGGACCTGCGGGATGGACGCGAGCCGCCCCTGCCGGCCCGCCTCCTCTGGAAGCTCGGGGTGGACGACGACGAGCGTCGGCGCCGGGTGCGGCAACCGACGATGATGGTGCCCGCCGGGCCCGGGATGACCGAGGAGGAGGCCCGGGCGGAGGCCGAGCGCTGCCTCGACTGCACCTGCGGCCTCTGCGTGCAGGACTGCGAGTTCCTGAAGAAGCACTGCGGATCGCCGAAGGAGCTGGCCCGCCGGGTGCTCGGGACCGGGCTCACCGACCCGGACGTCCTGAAGATGGCCTACTCCTGCAACATCTGCTCCCTGTGCGCCACGGTCTGCCCGGAGGACCTGGACACGGGGCGCCTGCTGCTCGAGGCTCGTCGCCGGGCGGTGGAGCAGGGCGTCGGGCCCCTCAGGGAACACAAGCCGATCATCAACTACTGGAAGGCGGGGGTGGCCGACCTGTTCACGATGGTCATGCCCGAGCCCGGCTCGGCGCGGGCGAAGCGGCTCTTCTTCACCGGGTGCGCCCTTCCGGCGGTCTCGCCGCGGAACACGCTCCGCGTCTACGAGGAGCTGCGTCGCCTCCTGCCCGGCACGGGCGTCCTGATGGTCTGCTGCGGGGCGCCGGTCGAGCTGATCGGGATGGAGCGGGAGTTCCTGGCGACGAAGCGGAAGATCCTCGAGATGGCCGCCTCCGTCGGGGCCGAGGAACTGGTCTGCGCGTGCCCGGACTGTGCCCACACGCTGCGGGAACGGGTCCCCGAGCTGCGGACGACGACGATCTGGGAAGCCCTCGGGGGGAAGTGGAAGCCGCCGGCGGCCCGGTCGGGCGTCCGCGTGGCGATCCACGACTCGTGCAAGGCGCGCCACGCGGCGGGCATCCACGAGGGGATCCGGCAGCTCCTCCGGGACGCCGGCGCCGAGATCGAGGAGCTGGAGTACGACCGGGAGAAGGCCCGGTGCTGCGGTTTCGGCGGGATGATCTGGCCCGTCGACACCGACCTGGCGAAGACGATCATCCACCGGCGGGCGTCCGAGACCGGGCTCCCGATGGTCACCTACTGCGCCGGGTGCCGCATGGCGCTCGCCAGCGACGGCAAGGACGCCATCCACGCCCTCGACTTCCTGTTCGCCGACGACTGGACGAAGAAGGCCCGGGAGAAGCCGCCCGGCAGCCTCCTCCGCTACTGGAACCGCCTGCGCACCAGGTGGGCCCTGCGGCGGCTCGGCCCGGTGCGGCCGTGACGAGGGGAGGAGAGACGATGGCCCGGGAGACGATCGCGATCACGGTCGACGGGAAGAAGGTCGAGGCTGAGCCGGGGCGGTTGCTGCTCCACGTGCTGCGGGACCTGGGGATCGAGGTGCCCACCCTCTGCCACGACGACCGGCTCACGCCGTACGGGGGGTGTCGGCTGTGCCTCGTCGAGCGGCGCGACGGTCGGGGCGGCCTGGTCCCGGCATGCTCGACGCCCGTGCAGCGGGGGATGGAGATCGCGACCGACACCCCCGCGGTCCGCGAGAACCGCCGGCGCCAGCTCCAGCTCATCCTCCTGAACCACCGGATGGAATGTCCCGTCTGCGAGCGGAACGGCGACTGCCGGCTGCAGGACCTGTGCTGGGAGCACGGGCTCGAGGAGGACCGGCTCCCGTTCGAGCTGGTCCGTCGGGCCCGCGACGAGTCCTCGCCCGTGATCGTCCGCGACCCGGAGAAGTGCGTCCTCTGCGGCCGGTGCGTGCGGCTCTGCCACGAGGTGCAGGGGGTGTCGGCGATCGGTCTCCTCCACCGGGGACTCGAGACGACCGTCGCGACGATGCTCGATCGGCCCCTCGACTGCGAGTTCTGCGGGCAGTGCGTCAACGCCTGCCCGGTGGGCGCCCTGGTGGCGAAGCCCTGGGACGCGTCGATCCCGCCGTGGCTGCGGGAGGCCCGGAGGACCGCCTGCTCCTTCTGTCCGTGCGGGTGCGAGGTGACGGTCGAGGTCCACGGGGAGCGGATCGTTCGCGTGACCGCGGACCCGGAGAGCGTGCCGAACCACGGCAAGCTGTGCGCCAAGGGCTGGCTCGGCTGGGACATCCTCTCCTCGCCGGAGCGCCTGCGCCTGCCGCTCGTGCGCCGGAACGGGAAGCTCGTCGAGGCGACCTGGGACGAGGCCCTGGGTCTCGTCGAGGAAGCGGTTCGCGCCGCCCTCGAGGACGGGAGGGAGATCGGGGCCCTCGCCGGCCCGCGGCTCCTCGCCGAGGACGCGATCCTCTTCCGCGCGCTCTGGCGGGAGAAGCTCGGCGCCCGGGGCGTTGCCGCCGGGCCCGTCCCCGGGACCGCCGCCCTGCTCGACGGCGTCGCCGCCTTCACCGGGCACCCGTTCCCGACGGCCACCTGGGAGGATGTCCGGGACGCCGACCTGGTGATGGTCCTGCGGGCCGATCCCGGCCGGACCCACCCGCTCCTCAAGACCACGCTCGTCCAGAAGGTGCGCCAGCAGGAGCGCACCGTGATCTCCGTCCACGGGCTCTCCGGCGGATTCGCCAGGGTGGCGACGCGGCATGCCCCCCTGCATCCCGGGAGCGAGGACGTCTTCCTCCGCGGCCTGGCCCGGCGCCTGCTCGACCGGGAACTCCGCACCCCCGGCCCCCTCGAGCGGCTGCCGGGGTTCGCCGCGTGGCGGGAGAGCCTGGCCCGCTACGACGCCGCGGCCGTCGAGGGAGCGTGCGGCCTGAACGAGGCGCTGCTGGACGAGATCGCCGAACTGCTCGCGGCGGCGGAACGACCGGTCTTCGCGGTCGTCTGCGGGACCGGCATCCCCGGGGACGAGGCCGAGATCGCCCGCGCCGCGCTGGAACTCTCCACGCTGCTCCGGCGGGACGGCCTCCCCGGCCGCGTGCTCGTGCCGTGGGGAGGGGCCAACGTGGGCGGGCTGCTGGTCGCGGGGCTCCTCGGTCGGCCCGGCAGCCACGTGGACCGGGAGGAATCCCGTGCGGACGGCTGGACCGGGCAGGCGCCGCAGCTCGAGGTGCTCCTGGCCGCTGCCCGCGAGGGGCGGCTCGGCTTCCTCTGTCTCGCCGCCCACGACCCGGTCGCCGGCTGGCCCCGCGCCTTCCAGGGAGAACGGCTCGTCGACGGGGCCGACTTCGTGTGCGTGATCGACCCGTTCGAGAGCGCGACCGCCCGCCGGGCCGACGTCGTCCTGCCTGTACGGATGCTCGGGGAGCGGGAGGGCAGCCTGGTGTCGGTGGACGGGACCGTCCGGCGCGTCCTCCCCGTGGTGGCGCCGCCCTGCGGCCTGCCGGGCGACGGCGAGCTGCTGCGGGAGATCGCCGGCCGCCTCGACGTGGAACTCCCGTCGCCGGCGGACCTCGAGCGGCGGATCGAGCGGGGGATCGGCGCCCTCGGGGCCGCTCCCGACGTCCGGTTCGCCGCCGCCCCCGTCCCCGGCACGTTCACGCCGGGGGAGGGGGTTCTCCTCGACGTCGCTCCCCAGGTCTTCCACTCCGGGGCGACGACGTACCACAGCCCGACGCTGTCCGCCCTCGCGCCCGCCGTGGCCCTGCGGCTCTCCCCCGCCGACGCGCGGGAGCTCGGGGTCCGGGGCGGCGACCGGGTCGTGGTCGAGGCGAACGGGCGCGAGGCGCTTCTCCGGGCCCGCATCGACCGGACCGTGCGCCCGGGGGTCGCCCTCGCCCCGTGGCGCGACCGGGACGAGGGGCCGCCGTCGTTCCTCGCCCCGGGGAACGGGCCGGTCTGGGCCCGGCTGAGGAGGTCGGAATGAGCGAACACGGTCCTGCCCACGCCGCGATCGTTCCGCCGGACTACTGGGGCGCCGAGGACCTGCCCGACATCGCGGAGATCCCCGCGGACACCTGGGAGACGATCGACCGCTGGCTGGCCGAGCACCCGGGCGGGCGGGAACGGCTGATCCCGCTGCTGCACAGGGTCCAGCAGCGCCTGGGCTGGCTGCCGTTCCCGGTCCTCGAGTACGTCGCGGACCGCCTCGGCATGTCCCCGGTCGAGGTGCACGGGGTCGTCAGCTTCTACCACTTCTTCACCACGACCCCGCGGGGCCGGTTCCAGCTCAAGGTCTGCATGGGGACCGCCTGCTTCGTTCGGCACGCCGACGGGCTGGTGGACGCCATTCGCGAGGAGCTGGGGATCGGCGTCGGCGAGGTGACGGACGATCGGCTCTTCAGCCTGGAGCAGGTGCGCTGCATCGGGGCGTGCTCGATCGCCCCGGCCATGATGGTGGGCGACGAGGTCCACGGGAACCTGGACGGGCGCAAGGTGAAGCGCCTGGTGCGCCGGCTGCGGCGCGAGGCCGCGGGAGGCGGGAGCGAGGACGATGGAGAGGACCGCGGTGAAGCGGGAAGTCGCTGAAGGGCGGCGGATCCTCCGGCCGGAAGACCTGGCGGCGATCCGGACGCGCACCCGGCCCGTCATCGAGGCCCGGCAGGCCTCGCGGGCGGCGCACGGGACCGAGCGGCGGGAGGTGCTCGTCTGCGCGGGAGGGGGCTGCATCTCGTGCCGCTCCCTGCCCGTCGCGTCCGTGCTGGAGGAGGAGATCCGTTCCGCCGACCTCGCCGATCGCGCGCGGGTCGTGCGGGTGGGATGCATGGGCCTGTGCGAGGCCGGGCCCCTCGTGCTCGTCGTGCCGGACGGTGTCTACTACCCGAAGGTGGACGAGGACCTCGCTCGCCGGATCGTTCGCGAGCATCTCGCCGGCGGCGAACCGTTGCGCGATGCGGAACTCTCGTGGGAGGCGCCCGACGGGACGCTCCTGCGGAGCCGCGAGGTCCCGTTCTTTTCCCGGCAGGTGAAGATCGCTCTCCGCAACTGCGGCGTGATCGATCCGCTGGAGATCGACGAGTACATCGCGGTCGACGGGTACCGGGCGCTCGAAAGGGTCCTGCGCGAGATGAGCCCGGACGACGTGCTCGACCAGTTGAAGCGGTCCGGGTTGCGGGGGCGCGGGGGCGCGGGCTTCCCGGCGGGACTGAAGTGGCAGTTCGTGCGGGACGCGGCGGGGGACGTCAAGTTCGTCGTGTGCAACGCGGACGAGGGCGATCCCGGGGCGTTCATGGACCGGAGCATCCTCGAGGGCGATCCCCACTCGGTGATCGAGGCGATGACGATCGCCGGCCACGTGGTCGGGGCGCGCCAGGGCTACGTCTACGTGCGCGCCGAGTACCCGCTGGCGATCGCGCGGCTGGAGGCGGCCCTCGACGCCGCGCGTCGTTACGGGCTGCTCGGGCGGAACATCCTGGGTACCGGCTTCTCGTTCGACATCGAGATCCGCATCGGCGCGGGGGCCTTCGTCTGCGGCGAGGAGACCGCGCTCATGCGCTCCATCGAGGGCCAGCGCGGCATGCCCCGGCCGCGGCCGCCCTTCCCCGCCCAGGCCGGCCTGTGGAACCGGCCCACGGTGCTGAACAACGTGGAGACCTGGGCCAACGTGCCCCAGATCATCGTGAACGGCGGCGACTGGTACGCCTCCATCGGCACCGAAAACAGCAAGGGCACCAAGGTCTTCGCCCTCACCGGCCACGTCAACAACATCGGCCTGGTGGAGGTGCCCATGGGCACCACCCTGCGCACCATCATCTACGACATCGGCGGCGGCATCCCCAAGAAACACCGCAAGTTCAAGGCAGTCCAGCTGGGCGGTCCATCCGGCGGATGCATCCCAGAGGATCTTATCGATACTCCTGTCGACTATGATTCTATAACTGCGACTGGCGCTATAATGGGCTCTGGCGGCATGATC
>CAYQTA010000099.1:0-15154 GCA_964420365.1 uncultured Acidobacteriota bacterium
GTCTCGATGGTGCCCCCCCTGCGGCGACGGGAGTTCCTGGTGCGGACCGCCTGGGCGGCCGGCGGGCTGCTGGCGGCGCCCCGGCTGACCCTCGGCTCGCCCGCGGCCCGGGACGGGCTCTCGCGGGTCGTCCACGTCCACCACGGCCGCGCCGCCACCTGGCCGCGCGACACCGGCATGTACCGGGACTTCGTCGACCAGGAGACCGTCTTCCTGATGCTCGACGAGGCGGTCCGCCACCTGAAGGGCGGGTCGACGGAGGACGCCTGGCGCGCGGTCTTCCCCCTCGCGAACCCGGAGACGCGGCACCTCGGCATCAAGGTCAACTGCAACAACGCCCTCGATCCCGCGGACGGGGCCGGGAACGAGATCGACGCGATCCCCGAGCCGGTGATCGCCGTGATCCGCGGCTTCGTGACCGCCGGGGGGCGCTCGGCGAACTGCCACGTCTACGACGGAACGAACACGTCGCCGCAGCGACACATCGCGACCTGGTTCCGGGAGAAGGTCCGGGCGTACTTCCCCGACGTCCAGTTCCACGGGGGCTCCGGCTACGACGACTACGGCGACGGGCGCGACTGCGACCCCCGGGAGTGCGTCACCTGGGACCCGGCCTACCAGGACCCGCCCCCCGAGACCCGCATCTACGGCCTCGCCCTCGAGTGGGACTACCTGGTCAACGTGCCGATCGTCAAGCGGCACAGCCAGGCGAACATCACCCTCGGCTACAAGAACCACTTCGGCACGATCGACCGGTGCGACCGGTTGCACCCCTGGGTGTACCAGGACGTGCCGGAGGCCTCGGTCCTCGCCGACATCCTGGGTTCACCGACGGTGCCCGGGGACCCGTCGGTCAAGTCGCTCGCCGAGAAGACCGCGCTCGTCGTCGGCGACATGCTCTACGGGCAACCCTGCTCGAACTTCGGCAAGGAACCGCGGCCCTGGGACATCTTCCGGGGCGAGTGGCCGAACTCCCTGGTCGTCTCCGACGACCCGGTCGCCGCCGACTCGGTGATGGCGGACATCCTCGAGCAGGAACCCGCCTACGACGGCGGGTGCGGCTCGATCCGCTCCTGGGCGCGGCGGTACCTCGAGTACGCCGAGGCGAAGGGCCAGGGGACGTTCGACCACGTCGAGCTGCCGGTCGGCCAGCTGTTCGACCCGGCCCGGATGACCTACACGAAGATCGACTACCGTCACCTCGAGATGTGGCCCTCGGGGGCGGACCTCCGGGTCTCCCGCCTCGAGAACGGCGCGGTCTACCTCCAGTGGACCCACTACTTCGAGGGGGACCTCTGCGAGGTGTGGCGCTCGACGCGCCCGGACTTCTCGGACGCCGAGATGCTCGGGGCATCCCCGAGCGGCCAGTACGTCGACAACGACCCGCCCGAGCCCGCCTTCTACCGGATCTACCGGTCCACGTCCGGGTAGCGCCGCCCCTTCCGGGGAAGCCCCGCCGGGGCCGCCGACCGCCCGGGCCGGGGGGGCGACCGCCCGCGGCGGAGGGCTGGCCTCGTCGACGCGGCCCGCAGCAGACTGGTCCCGCGCCGGGCCGTGCGCCCGGCGAGGAGACCGTGCCGTGACCAGACCCGCCCGGACCCCCTCCGCGCCGCCGCTCCTCGCCGCGGCCCTCCTCGCTCTCCTGCTTCTCCCCGCCTGCGGGGGGAAGGCGACCGCCCCGGGCGACCCGGCGCGGGACCCGGCGAAGGCCGCCGCCGCGGACGCCCCCGGCCGCCCCGGGGCCGCGAAGGCCGGCCCGCGGAAGGGAGGTCCCGGCCCGGCCGGGAGGAGAGCCGGGGGTCCCGGCGCCCGGCCGCACCGCCCGGGACGCCAGGGAGCCGGCGGGGACGAGCCGGTCCCGGTCCGGGTCGCGCCGCTCGAGCGCCGGGACGTCCGGCGCGTCTACGTCACGTCCGGCACCCTGCGGGCCCTCCAGCAGGCCCCGGTGGTCGCCCGGGCCTCCGGCATCCTCCGGAAGATCCTCGTCGAGGAGGGGGACCGCGTGGCGAAGGACCAGCCGATGGCCCTCCTCGAGGACGACCAGGCCCGGGCGGAGCTGGACAAGGCCGAGGTGGACCTCGAGGTCGCGCGGAAGGAGTTCGAGCGGGCCGAGCGGCTGCTCCGGGAGAACCTGGTCTCGGCGGAGGAGTTCGAGCAGAAGAAGAACGCCCTCGCCCAGGCGCGCACCGCGCGGGAGCTGGCGCGGCTGCGCTTCGAGTGGACCCGGGTGACCGCGCCGTTCCCCGGCGTGGTGACCGCGCGGCACCTCGACGAGGGGGCGACGGTCAGCCAGGGACAGGCGATCTTCGAGCTGGCGAACGTCTCCCGGCTCCTCGCCGAGATCCCGGTGCCGGAGACGATCGCGGTGAAGCTCCGGCCCGGCGGCGAGGCGCTGCTGAAGCCGACCGCCCTCGGCCGGGAGGTCCCGGCGCGGATCGAGCGGGTCGGCGCCGCCGTCGACCCGGAAACCGGCACGGTGAAGATCACCCTCTCGGCGAAACCGGTTCCCGGGATGAAGCCGGGCTCGTTCGTCGAGGTGTCGCTGCCGACGGAGCGGCACGAGAACGCCCTCGTCGCGCCGGGCGACGCCCTGGTCGCCGACGGGGAGCGCTGGCTCGTCTACGTCGTCGTCGAGGGGAAGGCCCGCGCGGTGCCGGTGACCACCGGGATCGAGGACGGGGACGACGTCGAGATCGTCCCGGCGAAGGAGGCGGAGATCTCCCTCGACGCGGGAACCCCGGTCGTCGTCTCCGGGGCGGCGGCGCTCGCCGACGGCACGCCGGTGCGGCCCCTCGGCCCGGGCGGGCCCGGGGGGCCGGGCGGCCCGGCCCGGCGCCGGCGGCCCGGGATGCGCCGCACCGGCGGGCGCTGAGCGGACGCCACCATGAACCTTCCCGCCACCGCCGTCCGCCGCCCGGTCGCCGTCGGGATGATCACCCTCGCGGTGGTCACCTTCGGCCTGCTCGCCGCCGGACGCCTGCCGGTCCGGCTGCTGCCCGACCTCTCCTGGCCGACCGTCACGATCGAGACCGACTACCCGGACGCCGCCCCGGTCGAGGTGGAGACGTTCGTCACGCGCCCGATCGAGGAGGCGGTCGGCGTGATCCCCGGCGTGCGCCGGGTCCGCTCCGTCAGCCGGGCGGGCCGGTCCGAGGTCACGCTGGAGTTCCAGTGGGGGACGCGGATCGAGGAGACCGCCCTCGACGTGCGGGAGAAGCTCGGCCGTGTCGAGCTGCCCCGCGAGGCGGAGGCTCCCCGCGTCCTCCGCTTCGACCCGAACCAGGAGCCGGTGATCCGCCTCGCCCTCGGCGGGAGGCTTCCCCTCACCGAGATCCGCCGCCTCGCCGAGCGGCAGGTCGGCCCGCGCCTCGAGTCGATCGCCGGCGTCGCCGCGGCGAAGGTCCGGGGCGGGCTCGAGCCGGAGGTCCAGGTGCTGGTCGACGACCGGCGCCTCGCCGCCCTCGGCCTCGGGATCGCCGACGTCGCCCGGGCGCTCCGCGCCGAGAACATCAACCGGCCGGGCGGCCGCCTCGAGGACCGGGGCGCGGTCTTCCTGGTGCGCACGCTGCACGAGTTCGAGGACCTGGACCAGGTCCGGCGCACGGTGATCCGGCGGACGGCGAACGGCGTCGTCCGGGTCGCCGACGTCGCCGAGGTCCGGTTCGGGCACGCGGACCCGGAGGAGGTCGCCCGGGTCGACGGGAAGACCGCCGTCGAGATCGACCTCTACCGGGAGGGGGCGGTCAACACGACCGAGATGGCCGCCGCCGTGCGGGAGGCGCTCCCCGGCGTGCGGCAGGGCCTGCCGCCGGGCCTCCGGCTCGAGCTGCTCTCCGACCGGTCCCGCTACATCGACCGGGCGATCGCCGAGGTGAAGTCGGCGGCCCTCCTCGGCGGCCTGCTCGCCGTGCTCGTCCTGTACTTCTTCCTGCGGGACCCGGCCTCGACCGGGATCATCGCCCTCGCGATCCCGGTCTCGGTGGCGGCCACCTTCCTGCCGCTGCTCGCCCAGCGGGTCACCCTGAACATCATGTCCCTCGGCGGGCTCGCCCTCGGCATCGGGATGCTCGTCGACAACGCGATCGTCGTCCTCGAGGCGATCGACCGCCGCCGCCGGGAGGGGCTCTCCCGCCGGGAGGCGGCGGCGAAGGGGGCGGGCGAGGTCGGCGGGGCGATCACCGCGTCGACCCTGACGACCGTCGCCGTCTTCCTGCCGATCGTCTTCGTCGAGGGGGTCGCGGGGCAGCTCTTCCGGGACCTGGCGCTGACTGTCTGCTGGTCGCTCCTCGCCTCCCTCGCGGTCGCGCTGACCCTGGTCCCCGCCCTCGCCGCCCTCGGGGACGGCACCGGCGCCGCGGCGGCCCGCGCGCGGACCCTCTTCCTCTTCGACCGGTTCGAGGGGCCCCGGGCGGCGCGGGCGTTCCCCCGGCCGGCGGACGTGCTGCGCGGGTCGGGCGGCGGGCTCGCGCGGGTCCTGCTGTTCCCGGTCCGGCTGGTGGTGCTGGTCCTGGGCGCCGCCGGGTTCCTCCTGGCGCTGCCGTTCGTCCTCGCGTTCTCGGAAGAGACCGGCCGGCGGGCGCGGCCCGGCCTCCCGGCGTGGCTCGCCGGGCTCGGCTGGCCGCTGGCGGCCCGGCCGCCGGCGGACCGCTCGCCGGTCGAGGAGGCCGCCTGGTGGGCGACCTTCCCCCTCCGGCTCCTCGTCTTCGGCCTCGTGCGCCTCGTCGCCCTCGCCGTCGGCGGGACGGTGCTCGTCCTGTGGAAGGTCGCCTCGGGGCTCTTCGCGGTGGTCACCTGGCCGGTGCTCGTCGCCTGGCGGGGCATCGCCCGGGCCTACCCGCCCCTGCTCCGCCGCGCCCTCGCCGCCCGCTGGGCGGTCCTCGCGGCGGCCGTCGCCGCGTTCGCCGGCAGCCTGCTGCTGGTCCCGCGCCTCGGCACGGAGCTGGTGCCGGACCTCTCCCAGGGGGAGTTCGGCGTGCGGGTGGTCTTCCCGGAGGGGACGCCCCTCGCGGTCACGTCCGCCCGGGTCGAGGCCGCCGAGCGGGCGCTCCTCGCCCGGGACGACCTCGCGCGGGTCTTCTCCCTGTGCGGGATCCTCCCCGGTGCCGGCGGCAGCCAGGAGACGATCGGCGAGAACCTCGCCCAGGTGGAGGTCGCCCTGCCGCCGGGGACCGGTCCCGCCGAGGAGGCGCGGATCGCCGAGGAGGTCCGCCGCCTGGTCGAGCGGCGGACCGGGGCCGAGGTGGAGCTGACCCGGGCCGCGCTGCTCGGCGTGCGGCCGCCCGTCGAGGTCGAGGTCTACGGGGACGACCTCGAGGAGCTGGCCGCCGCGGCGGAGCGGATCCGGCGGGAGATCCAGCGGGTGCCCGGCGTGCGCGACGTCACGAGCACGACCCAGGCGGGGCAGCCGGAGGTCCGGGTGCTGCTCGACCACGACCGGCTCGCGCGGCTCGGGCTCGACGCCGCGACCGTGGGCGACCTGCTGCGGGCCGCGATCCGGGGCGACCTGGTCGGGAAGTTCCGCCGGGAGGACGACCGGATCGACATCCGGGTACGGGTCTCCGGCAGGTCCCGCCGCCGCGCCGAGGACGTCGCCTCCCTGATGGTCCCGACCGGGACCGGCACCGCCCTGCCGGTCTCCGCCCTCGGGCGCGTGGTCCTCGCCCGCGGGCCGGCGGCGATCCACCGGCTCGCCGGCGGGCGGATGGCCCGGGTGACCGCCGCCTACGGCGGGCGGGACCTCGGGGGCGCCCTCGCCGAGATCCGGCAACGCCTCGCCGCCCTCGATCTGCCGGAAGGGGTCGACGCCCGCCTCGCCGGCCAGGACGAGGACATGCAGGCGTCGTTCCGCTCGCTGCGCCTCGCCCTCGTGCTCGCCCTCTTCCTCGTCTACGTCGTGATGGCGAGCCAGTTCGAGTCGCTGCGGCGGCCGCTGGTGATCCTCTTCACGGCCCCCCTGGGCCTCGTCGGTGTCGTCCTCGCCCTCTGGCTGACCGGCACGCCGGTCGGCGTCCTGGTCGGGATCGGCACGGTCCTGCTCGCCGGGATCGTCGTCAACAACGCGATCGTCCTGGTCGACGCCGTCGCCCGCCGGCTGCGGGAGGGCCAGTCCCTCGAGGAGGCGATCGTCGGCGGCGGCTCGGAGCGACTGCGCCCGATCCTGATGACGACGGCGACGACGGTGCTCGGCCTGCTCCCCCTCGCCCTCGGCCGGGGGCCGGGAGCAGAGCTGCGGGTGCCGCTGGCGGTCTCGGTGATCGGCGGCCTCACGGTCGCCACGCTGCTGACCCTGGTCGTGATCCCGTGCGTCCTGCGGGTCTCGGAGAAG
The DNA here is from genome assembly GCA_964420365.1 of uncultured Acidobacteriota bacterium. Lineage (GTDB taxonomy): Bacteria > Acidobacteriota > Polarisedimenticolia > J045 > J045 > JAMOQA01. Next base: position 6,326 of record CAYQTA010000099.1, read on the forward strand.
GCCCGGCCCGCCGCGGAGCCGGAGCGATGAGCCTGCCCGACCTGGCGGTGGACCGCCCGGTGACGACCTTCATGGGCCTGCTGTGCCTGGTCGTCCTCGGCGCCGTCGCCGTCACCCGGCTGCCCCTCGGCTTCATGCCGGAGGTCGACCGGCCGCGGGTCGTCGTCGACGTCCCCTACCCCGGGAGCCACCCGGAGGAGGTCCTCCGGGAGATCGTCGAGCCCCTCGAGGACGAGCTCGCGCTGGTCGAGGGGGTGGTCGGCATGGAGTCGACGGCGGGCGCCGGGTCGGCCTCGATCGACCTGGAGTTCTCCCCCTGGGACGACATGACCGTCCGCCGCCTCGAGGTCCGGGAGGCGGTCGACCGGGCGCGTCCGCGCCTGCCGGACGGCGTCGACCGGATCGACGTCCGGGTCGGCCGCCACGGCCCGGACGCGGAGGCGACCCTCCAGGGCCGGATCTCCGCCGACCGGGACCTTTCCCGGGACTGGGAGCTGATCGAGCGGCGGATCAAGGCGCGCCTCGAGCGGGTCGCCGGCGTGGCCCGGGTCGACCTCTACGGGATCGAGGCGCCCCGGCTCGAGGTCGACCTGGACCTGCCCGCCCTGCGCCGGCACCGGGTGCCGGTGGAGACCATCGTCCGGGCGATCCGCGCGGCCAACGCGGACCTGGCCCTCGGCGCGATCCACGGTTCGCGGCTGCGCTTCGACGTACGCGGCGGAGGGCGGCCGGAGACGGCCGCGGAGATCGCCGCGCTGCCGGTCCCGGGAACGAGCTTCCGGGTGGGAGACCTCGCCCGGGTCTCGTTCGCCCCGCCCCGGCTCCCCTACGGGCGGCGCCTGAACCTGAGGCCGGCGATCGGCTTCGACGTCTTCAAGGACCCGGCGGCGAACACGGTCGCGGTCGCCGACCGGGTGCGGGCGGCGATCGAGGAGATCAACGCCGACCCGCGCCTGCGCGGCGTCCAGATCCTGGTCTGGCGCGACCAGGCGGAGGAGATCCGCCACTCGCTGAACGGACTCTTCCGCTCCGGGATGTGGGGCGCCCTCTTCGCCGCGGTCGTCCTGCTCCTCTTCCTGCGGCGCCTCGCGACGACGGTCCTGCTGGCGACGGCGATCCCGTTCTCGGTGATCGTCACGTGCGGCGTGCTCTACCTGCTCGGGATGGAGCTGGACGTCCTGACGCTGCTCGGGCTGATGCTCGGCGTCGGGATGCTGGTCGACAACGCGGTCGTCGTCGTCGAGAACGTCCATCGCCTCCAGGAGAAGGGGCTGCCGCCCCGGGAGGCCGCCCGGCAGGGGGCCGGCGACGTCGCCCTCGCGGTGACCGCGGCGACCCTGACGACCGTGATCGTGTGGTCCTGGCTGCTCTTCGCCGACCCGGGACCGTTCCGGACGTACCTCGGGGAGATCGCGACGACGATCAGCCTCGCCGTCGGCTGCTCCCTGCTGATCTCGCTGACCTTCATCCCGCTCGTCGCGGCCCGGTTCCTGCGGCCGCGACCGCACCGGCCCGGTTTCTTCGAGCGGCGCCTCGTCCCCGCGTACCGGGCGATCCTCGCCTGGACGCTCCGCCACCGGCTCGCGACCCTCGCCCTCCTCGTCGCCCTCGCCGCGAGCACCCTCTGGCCGCTCCGGCACGTCGAGATGAACGGCCAGCCGAAGATGATGCCGCGGCGGGTGCCGATCTCGTACCGGATCCGCGAGCCGATGAACCTCGACCGCCTGCGCGAGGTCGTCTCCCGGGTCGAGGCGGCGATCTGGCCCCACCGGGAGGAGCTCGGGATCTCGGACATCTATTCCTTCTTCACCGAGGAGGGGAACTGGGCGGTCACGCTGCTCTTCGTCCCGCGGGAGCTGGCGACCGAGGAGCACGCCGCCGAGATCCGGCGGAAGGTCAGGCCGCTGCTGCCGGAGATCCCGGGGGTCACCCTCCAGACCGAGGAGCGGATGTTCTGGCGGCGCCAGGGGGGCGACCGGGACCAGCGCCGGATCGTGATCGCGCTGCACGGGAACGAGGCGGCGCGGGTCGCCGGGGAGGCGCGGCGCCTCGAGCCGTGGCTGCGCGAGAACCTCCCGGGCGTGCAGGACGTGATGCTCCCCGCCTCCGGCGAGCAGAAGGAGGTCCGGGTGCTGGTCGACCCGGAGCGTGTGCGCGCGGCGGGGGCGGACCCGGACCGGGTCGCCGGCGCGGTCGCCGGGTTCTTCCGGCGGCGCTTCATCGGGCGGATGCGGACGCCGGAGGGAGAACGCCAGGTCTTCGTCGGGCTGCCCGACCGGGAACTGCCCGGCTTCGCCGACCTCGCCAACGTGCCGATCCCCGTGCGCGGGGGAACGACGGTCCCGCTCTCCGCCCTGGTCGACTGGAAGGTCGCCGACACGCCCGAGGCGATCCGCCGGGTCGGGCGGCGGGTGACCGCCTGGGTGATGGTCGCGCTCCCCGGGGAGCTGACCACCGACGAGGCCCGCGGGCGGGTCGCGGCCGCCCTCGCCCGCTACCCGTTCCCGGCGGACATCACCTGGGACTGGGGGCGCCTCGGGCGCGAGCGGGACGACGTCCTCGCGATGATGCGCCGGGGAACGCTGCTCTCGCTCCTGGTCGTCGTCCTGCTGATGGCGGCGCTCTTCGAGTCGCTGACCCAGCCGCTGGCGATCGTGATCACCCTTCCCCTCGCCTTCTTCGGGGCCGGGTGGGCCCTCTGGCTCGGCGGCTACGACCTCGACATCACCGGGTTCATGGGGGTGATCCTGCTGATCGGGATCGTCGTCAACAACGGGATCGTCCTCGTCGACCACGTCAACCTGCTCCGCCGCCGCGGCATGCCCCGGGAAGAGGCGCTGGTCGTCGGCTCGGGCGACCGGCTGCGCCCGGTCCTGATGACCGCGATCACGACGATCGCCGGGCTCGTCCCGCTGGCGCTGCGCGGGGCGACCGTCGCCGGGGCGACGATCGACTCCCTCGCGGTGGTCGTCATCGGCGGGCTGGCGTCGTCGACGATCTTCACGCTGCTGGCGCTGCCGGTCTGGACGACGCTCCTCGAGGACGCCGGGACGGTGCTGCGGCGGGCGGTCTCGCCGGCGTCGCTCCGGGAGGACGCGGCCGCCGGGAGGGAGTCGGCATGAGCACGGACGGGCGTACCGGCAACGGGCCGGCGCCGGTGATCGACGTCTCGGCGCCCCTCGCGAACGGCCTTCCGGCCTGGCCCGGGGACGTGCCGTTCCGGCGGGTCGTCACCGCGTCCCACGGGGCGGGCGACGGGTACGAGCTGTCCCACGTGACGACGACGCTCCACGCCGGTACCCACGTCGATGCCCCGCGGCACTACGGGCCCGGGGCGCCGGCCGTCGACGAGCTCGACCCCCTGCTCTTCCTCGGGCCGTGCCGGGTCGTCCGGGTCGAGGTGCCGCCCCGCGGCCTGGTCCGGCCGGGGGACCTCGCCGGCGCCCTGGACGTGCCGCGGGTGCTGGTCGCCACCGGCAGCGTGCCGGAGCCGGACCGGGAGTTCACCCGGGACTTCGCGGCGCTCGCGCCGGAGACGGTCGACGCCCTCGCGGAGGCCGGCGTCCGCCTGTTCGGGATCGACACCCCGAGCGTCGATCCGTTCGACTCGGACGACCTGCCGGCGCACCGCGCGCTCGTCCGCCACGGGATCGTCGCCATCGAGGGGCTGCGCCTCGCCGGCGTCGCCCCCGGGCCCTACGACCTGGTCGCCGTTCCCCTGCGGATCGCCGGCGCGGACGCCAGCCCCGTCCGCGCCCTCCTCCTCCCCCCCGGAACGATCGCCCCGCCCTGAGCCGCGTCTCTTCTACCTGTCGATGTCGTGGCGTCCGGCGGCGGTGGAGGCCCGCCGCCGGGGAAGCGCAGCGGCATGCTCCCGCGAGGTCCACTCGAAGGAACCGGGACCCGGTTCGCGGCGGGAGCGGGGCTCGTTCATGCCGGTTCCTCGCCGCGCCCGCGCAGGACCTCGAGCAGGCGTTCCACGTCCTCCAAGGCGCGGAACAGCGGGACGAGGATCGCCATGGCGCGACTTCCACCCCGGCGGACGCGAAAGGCCGGGAGAAACGGTTCAGGGGGCGGGCGAGGCGCCGCCGTCGACCGGGATCGCGGTCCCCGTGACGTAGGAGGCCGCGGGGCTGGCGAGGAAGCCCGCCAGGGCGGCGACCTCGTCCGGGCGCCCGAGGCGGCCGGCGGGGATCCGTCCGGCGGTCTCCCGCGCGATCTCCTCCGGGGTCGTGCCCCGCTCGCCGGCGATCTTCCGGAACAGTTCCGCGAGCCGCTCGGTGTCGGTGTAGCCCGGCAGGATGCAGTTCACCGTGATCCCGTCCCGGGCGACCTCGCCGGCGAGGGTCTTCGCCCAGGCGGCGACCGCCCAGCGGGTCGTGTTCGACACGCCGAGGCCGGGGATCGGGGCCTTGACCGAGAGGGAGACGACGTGGATCACCCGGCCCCACCCGGCCTCCCGCATCCCGGGCAGGAGCGCCTGCACGAGGAGCTGGCCGGTGAAGAGGTGCCGGCGGAGCGCGGCCTCGAAGTCCGCGGGGGTCGCGTCCACGATCGGCCCGGCGGGCGGGCCGCCGGAGTTGTGCACGAGCACCAGGTGCGGACCGTGCTCCTCGAGGTGGGCGCGGACGGCCGCCGCCGTCCCCTCCGGGTCGTCCATGTCGGCCGGGAGGACCAGGTGACCGCCGGCCGAGCCGTGCTCCCGGGAGATCGCCTCGAGTTCTTCCCGGGCATCCTCGAGGACCGCGCGCCGCCGCGCGAGCACGGTCACCCGGGCGCCGCGCCGGGCGAGTTCACGGGCGATCGCCCTCCCGATCCCCGCGCTCGCCCCGCAGGCGAGGGCGCGGACGCCGTCCAGCCGGTCCGGGTTCTTCAAGGCGTGCCTCCGGGCCTCACGCGAAGAGGATCATCGCGAGCCGGTTGCGCAGGTCCTGCACGTCCGGGTGGTCGGCGCCGAGGTGGTCGAAGAGGGCCAGCAGCGTGCGCCGGGCTCCGTCGTCCCGGTACGCCCGGTCGCGCTTGACGATCTCGAGGAGCTGTTCCATCGCGTCCCGGGTCCGGCCCGCCGCCAGGTACGCGCCGGCAAGGGCGAACCGGGCGTCGGCGTCGTCCGGGTTCGCCTCGACCCGCGCCCGGGCGGCCTCCACGCCCCCGGCCGCGGCTCCCGCCGCGATCATCTCGATCAGCAGGACCTCCCGGTCCGCCGCCTCCTTCTCCGGCGCCCCGTCCGGGATCTTCGCGAGGAGCTCCTTCGCCTCGTCGACCGCGCCCCGGGCGGCGACGATCCGGGCGAGCTCGAGGAGGACCTTGCCGTCCTCCGGCTCCTTCATCAGGAAGCGGCGCAGCGTCGCCTCCGCCTCGGCGACGTCGCCGGCGGCGAGAAGCCTGCGGGCGCGGGAGACCACGTCCTCGTCCTCGGCGGGGACGAGCTGGCGCACCCACGCCTCGACCACGTGGGCCGGCTGGGCTCCGACGAACTCGGCGACGACGACCCCGTCCTTGAACGCCTTGACGGCCGGGATCCCGCTGACCCCGAACTGGGCGGCGAGCTGCTGGTTCTCGTCCACGTTGACCTTGGCCAGCACCGCCTTGCCGCCGGTGCGGGCGACCGCGTCCTCGAGGACGGGGCCGAGCACCTGGCACGGGCCGCACCAGGGGGCCCAGAAGTCCACGACGACCACGACCTCCTTCGACCGGTCGATCACGTCCCGGGCGAAGGTCGCGGCGCTGACGTCGAGAGCGTGTGCGGGCATGGCGTCATCCTCCTCCGGGGCCCCGGCGGGGGCGCCCCGGGTCCCCTCCATGGGATCCGGGGGCCCCGCTGGCAAGGCCGGGGAGCCCCGCGAGGGCGGCGATCCCGTCCAGCAGCACGGCGGCCCGGCCGGTCGGCAGGTTGCTGACGTAGAAGCGGGAGAGCCCGAGGGCCAGGAGCCAGCGGAGGGTCCGGGCGGCGACCTCCCCGGGGGAGACCCCCTCGTCGTCGAACTCCCGGGCGAGCCCCTCCCGCGGCACCGGCAGGAAGCGGGCAAGGGCGTCCAGGGTCTTCCGCCGGGCGCTCCGCCAGTAGAAGACCCCGGCGAAGAGCGGCAGGTCGAGGCCGCGCCGGGCGGCCTCTTCCAGGAACCCCTCGAGGGGGGCCGGGTCGTGGTGGGAGACCACCTGGGTCAGCAGGAAGTCGAGGCCGTCGGCGTGGTCGAGGAGCAGGGAGACCATCTCGGCCGGGTCGCGGAACGGGTTCACCCACCCGCCGAGCAGGAGGCCCGGGCGCGCGGCGCGGATCCTCTCCCGGAGCTGCCAGGAGCGGGGCAGGCAGCGGGGCGGTCCCACCGACGCGTCGCCCCCGAGGACGACCAGCCCCGGGAACCCTTCCTCCGCCGCCCGGTGCGCGAACCGCAGGCAGTACTCGAGCGGGTGCTTCAGGGTGAGGAACGGGACGATCCTCTCGCGCCGCGCGTCGGGACCCAGGTTCCGGACCAGGTGGGTGACCGATTCCTCCTCGCCGGTCCCGACGGCGTCGTCCGTCAGGAAGATCACGGTGTCCGCCCGGGAGAGCCGCCGGACCGCCTGGTGGACGTCGATCCAGGCGTCCACCGCCCGGTCCCCCTCGAGGTCCCTCCGGGGCGGGCGCAGTTCCACCGCGAGGAGCGGCCGCGGCTGCCGCAGCCGGAACCGGAGCCCGCCGGGGGTGGTCCCCGCGCTCACGGCGCGGCCCACCTCGTCCGCAGCCGGGCGAGCTCCCGCCCGTCCCCGGCGGCGGTCAGCCGGTGGAGCAGGACGCCGTCTCCCCCGCCGGCCGGCGCGCACCGCGAGACGATCTCCGCCGGGAAGCGGGCCTCGGCGAGGAAGGCGATCTCGAGGCCGAGGGGCCGGAGCTCCCGCCAGGTCTCCTCCGGCACCGCCTCCACCGCCCAGGCGACGTAGGCCGTCTGGTTCGCATGGAGGTTCACGTCGATCTCCCCGCGGCGGAGCCGGAACCGGAGTTCCGTGCCCCCCTCCCCGCCCGCCGGCAGCTCCCCGCGGAACGGGTCCTCGAGGGCCCGGGGGCGCTCCGGGAGCGGGTGGTTCCGCACGTCCGGGGGGATGCGCACCGGTCGCCGTCGCTCCATGTCGACCACGACCCAGGCGCTGGTCGCGACGCCGATCCGCTCGCCGGTCTCCGCCCGGAAGAGCTCGAAGTCGCGGGTCGCCTGGACCGGTCCCGCGCTGCTCGGCCACGTCACGATCCGCACCCGCTCCCGCCACCGGGGCCAGGCGGAGAGCTCGACGTGCAGGCGGCGCAGCATCCAGGTGCGCCCCTCCCGCTGGAGCGCCTCGACCGACCAGCCGAGGGCGTCGGCGTGGTTGCCGGCGGCCTCCTGGAGCCAGTTGGCCAGGACGGGCACGCGGGCCCGCTGCCACGGGTCCATCTCGTAGGAACGGACGATGAACTCCTCGGTCCAGGTCAGCCGGTCGTCCCGGGCGTCGTCGGCCACGGCGCAGCCCTCCTCCCGCGGGATGATGCCACGGAAGGAAACGCGGCGGTCGGAACCGGCGGGCGCGGGGAGCGCCCCCGGCGCCTCCCGCCGCCGGGCCGTTGCCGAACCGCAACCCCCGCTCGCCGGGAAACACGGTTTCTCCTTTCGGCACGGCCCGCGAGCCGGTATCCATGAATGCATACGACGGAGCCGCTTCGAGAGACGAGCGAGGGGCCGCCGAGACGGCTTCCGAGGCGGCCGCCGCGAGGCCCGCCGCCGATCGGGGCGATCGGGCGGGCCCGGCGGACGAGGGGGGAGGCTCGACGGCTCCGGCCGCACCGGGTCCCGCCGGCCCACTCACCGGGGGGCGCACGCCGGCGGGACCCGGTCGGCCACCTTGCTCCCCGTTCCCCGCCCCGGTTCCCGCCCGCGTCCACGTCCCCGCGGTGCAGCGGCGTTTCCGGGTGGTCCCGGGCCGGGGGCATCCCGGGAACCGCGGTGACGACGGGTCGTCGCCTCGGTGCGCACGACCGCCGACGTCCGACCCGCACCGGACGCTCGCCCTCCGTGAGAGCTCCGCTACGCCGTGTCGCGACGCCGTGGGATCGGCGGAGCAGGTTGACGGACACGACTCGCGGGGGCGGAACCGTGTCGGAAGCCGGGGGGACTGGCCCGAGGTGCGAGCGCCGATGGCGAAGGGGGAACGCACGTCGAGGGCGAAAGGCCCGGTTTGCAAGGGCCCCGCAGCCAGGGCCCTCCAGTGCAAGGAACCCGGCCCCGGTCGGCGCGAACCCGTGCATTTTCGGGGCCTGGACCACGTTTCCTTGCGCCAGGAGGCCCGAGAGTCGGACGACTTGCACCAGGGGCCTCACGACGCTCCCCCGTGCGATGGGGTCGCACCAGCCCCCCCGGCCCGGGGGACCGGCGGTGGGCGATGCCTCCCGCGCTCCCTCCCCCGCCCAGGTTTTCCCGGGACCGGGACGCGTCCCGTCCCGGATCCGGGATCCCGCTCCCGGGACGCCCTCCCTCCCTCGACCGGGACGGTCCCTCCCCTTGTGGCCGCCCCTCTCCCCGCGTATCCCTCTCCGCGAACACGGCAGCAACGCGGGCCCGCTCCGATCCGCGGGCGACCCCGGCCAGGTCGCCCGCCCCCTCCCGGGAAGCACCGACCGCTTCCCGGCAGAGAACAAGGAGCCGAGCCATGATCACGCACATCTCCCTCCCGCGCAGCGCAACCCTCCTCGCCCTCGCCCTCCTCGCCGGCGCCATCCCGCCGGCCGCCGCCGACCCCGGCGACCTCCCCGTCATGCCCGTCCTCCACTGGAACGCCGAGACCCGGCAGGTGATCGTCACCCCGCCCGTCCAGGTCATCTCC
>CAYQTA010000100.1:0-2949 GCA_964420365.1 uncultured Acidobacteriota bacterium
CCAGCCGGCCGCCGCCGTCGCCCCCGTCGGGCCCCAGATCGATGATATAATCGGCCCTCTTGATGACCTCGAGATTGTGCTCGATGACCACCACCGAGTTCCCGCCGGCGACCAGTTGGCCGAGAACTTCGAGAAGCTGGCGGACATCGTGGAAATGGAGTCCGGTAGTGGGCTCGTCGAGCAGGTAGAGGGTTTTTCCGGTCGCCCTCTTGGCCAGCTCGCGGGCCAGCTTGACGCGCTGGGCTTCGCCGCCCGAAAGCGTGGTCGCGGCCTGGCCCAGGGTCATGTAGCCGAGCCCGACATCGCGCAGCACGCCGAGCTTGTTGACCACCCGGGGCACCGCGGCAAAGAATTCGGCCGCCTGGTTGATGGTCATGGCCAGGACCTCGGCGATATTGGCGCCCTTGTAGCGGATCTCGAGAACCTCGCGGGTGAAGCGCCGGCCGCCGCAGGCGTCGCACTTGACGAAAATATCGGGCAGAAAGTGCATCTCGACCCGGGTCCAGCCGTCCCCCTTGCAGGCCTCGCAGCGGCCGCCCTTGACGTTGAAGCTGAAACGGCCGGGTTTGTAGCCCCGCATCCGGGCCTCGGGCAGGCCGGCGAAAAGTTCGAGGATCGGGGTGAAGACCCCGGTGTAGGTGGCCGGGTTGGAGCGCGGAGTGCGGCCGATCGGACTCTGGTCGATGTTGATGACCTTGTCGAGATGCTCGAGACCCTCGATCGCGGCCAGGGTTGCGACCGGCAGCCGGGAGCCGTGCAGGTGGTTGTGCAGGGCCGGATAGAGGGTTTCGTTGATCAGGCTGCTTTTGCCCGACCCCGAAACCCCGGTGACGCAGATCAGGACCCCCAGCGGAAACTCGACATCGATCTCTTTGAGATTGTGCAGGGCGGCTCCCCGGATAACGATCCGGCGGTCCGGGTCGAGCCGCCGGCGGCGGGTCGGAACCGCGATCTTTTCACGCCCGGAAAGGTAGAGTCCGGTCAGGGAGTCGCCGGCCATGATCTCGGCCGGGGTTCCCTGGGCTACGACCTCGCCGCCCAGGCGGCCGGCCCCGGGTCCCATGTCGACGACCTGGTCGGCGGCCATGATGGTCTCCTGGTCGTGTTCGACCACGACCAGGGTGTTGCCGAGATCGCGAAGCTTGAACAGGGCCTCGAGAAGGCGGCGATTGTCGCGCTGGTGCAGGCCGATGCTGGGCTCGTCGAGGACGTAGAGAACCCCGGAAAGCCCCGAACCGATCTGGGTCGCCAGCCGGATCCGCTGCGACTCCCCGCCGGAGAGGGTCCCCGCCATCCGGTCGAGCGTCAGGTAGTCGAGCCCCACCGACACGAGGAACCCCAGCCGGTCGACGACCTCGCGCAGCACCTTCTCCACGATCCGCCGCTCCCGCTCCGTCAGCTCCAGCGAACGGAACCACGAGAGCGCCTCGCGGACCGGCATGGCGGAGACCTCGGCGAGGGTCGCCCCGCCCACCCTGACCGCGAGCGCCTCCGGCCGGAGCCGTGCCCCGCCGCAGGCCGGGCACGGGGCGAGCGACATGAACCGTTCGAGCTCGGCCCGGAACTCCTCGGAGCCGGTCTCGTGGTACCGCCGCTCGAGCCGGGGAACGAGCCCCTCGAACCGCTCGCGGTACCGGTACACCCCGTTCCGCCCCTCCCAGACGAGCTCGAGCGGCCCGTCGGACCCGAACATGATCGTCCGCCGGACGGCCTCGGGCAGGCGGCGCCACGGCGTGTCCATCGAGAACCCGAGGGCGCGGGCGAGGCGCTCGAGCTCTCGACGGCGCCACGGGGCCGGCCCGCGCTGCGGCGTGGCGAGGCAGCCCGCGGCCAGGGAACGGTCGGGATCGGTGACGAGCTTCTCGGGGTCGATCTCCCGGAGGTACCCGAGGCCGGAGCAGCGCGGGCAGGCGCCCTGCGGCGCGTTGAACGAGAACAGCCGCGGTGAGATCTCGCCGATGGAGAACCCGCACTCCGGACAGGCGTGCCGCGACGAGAGGACGAACGGCTCGCCGTCCACCGGGGCGATCCGCACCCGTCCATCGGCGAGCTCGAGCGCCGTCTCCAGCGAGCCGGCGAGGCGGGAGCGCACGCCGTCGCGCACGGCGAGCCGGTCGACGACCACCTCGACGGTGTGGGCGCGGTTCCGGTCGAGTTCCGGCGGGTCCGCCGCCTCGACGACGGTGCCGTCCACCCTCGCCCGGACGAACCCGTCCCGGACCATCCGCTCGAACAGGCGCCGGTGCTCCCCCTTGCGGCCCTCGACGAGCGGCGCGAGCACCAGGAACCGTGTGCCCTCATCGAGGGCGAGGATCCGGTCGACCATCTGCCCGACCGTCTGCGGCCGGATCGGCACCCCGCAGTCCGGACAGTGCGGCACGCCGATCGACGCCCAGAGCAGACGGAGGTAGTCGTGGATCTCGGTCACGGTGCCGACGGTGGAGCGCGGGTTCCGGGAGGTCGTCGCCTGCTCGATCGAGATAGCGGGCGAGAGGCCCTCGATCGCGTCGACGTCGGGCTTCTCCATCTGCTGGAGGAACTGCCGGGCGTACGCCGACAACGACTCGACGTACCGCCGCTGCCCCTCGGCGAACAGGGTGTCGAAGGCGAGCGACGACTTCCCCGAGCCCGAGACGCCGGTGACGACCACGAGCCGGTCCCGCGGGATCGTCACGTCGATGTCCGCGAGGTTGTGCTCCCGGGCGCCGCGGATGACGATCGCGTCCCGTGCAGCCCGTCCGCCGTGATCCCCCCGCCGCGTCATCCCGTCCCCGTGCGGTGCCGCTACTCCTCGCCCTTCATCGCCCGCCGGGCCTCCCGCTCGAGCGTCCGGCGGCGCAGGGTCTCGCGCTTGTCCCAGACGTGCTTGCCCCGGGCGAGGGCGAGCTCGACCTTGATCCAGTTCCCGTCGAGGAGCAGGGCGAGCGGGATCACGGTCAGTCCCCGCAC
>CAYQTA010000101.1:0-14728 GCA_964420365.1 uncultured Acidobacteriota bacterium
AATCCCCTTTCTCTCGGGGAGTCGTCTTCCAGTGGATTGTCCCCCCTGCCCCGGGGTTTGGTAAACGCCCCGTCGTAATCCCCTTTCTCTCGGGGAGTCGTCTTCCAGGGGGCGTTAGGAGGAAGCGCCATGGCGCGCGTCGTAATCCCCTTTCTCTCGGGGAGTCGTCTTCCAGCCGGGTCCAAGGGGGCCCGGTACAGGATCAAAGGTCGTGTCGTAATCCCCTTTCTCTCGGGGAGTCGTCTTCCAGTTGAGAAAGCGTCCTCACTTATTCCCACCGTTGAGCGTATGTCGTAATCCCCTTTCTCTCGGGGAGTCGTCTTCCAGGTGCGGTCGGCCTACTGCAAGCGCGCCATCGAGACCTGTCGTAATCCCCTTTCTCTCGGGGAGTCGTCTTCCAGACCGGGGACCCGTCGGCAGTCTACAAGCTGCCGAAGGTGTCGTAATCCCCTTTCTCTCGGGGAGTCGTCTTCCAGAGTAGCCTTGGAAGAAGAAGAAAGACAGGAGGTTGGAAGGCGGGTTGCGACGCGGAGGGGTTGGAACCCGGGCGGCGAGTGGCGCGAACGGTCGGTGGCGGTGGCAAGTGCCCGTGGTATCGGCGGTTACGGGCATCGACGCGGGAGGGAGGGAGCCGGAGCCAACCGACTGTCTCCCAGCGACTTGCCGACTTCCGCTTTCGTTGCGCCCTCCGCGTCGATCGACCCGCGTCGCCGCCGGGCGGAGCTCGCCCGCGGAGCCCACTTGACGGCAACGGCCCCCGGCCAGACCTTCACCTTGCAGGGGTTGCGGGGACAGGAGTGTGCCGATGCCCTCTCTTTCCGAGGCCGAGGAGCTCCGTCGAAACAGGAAGCACGCCGAGGCACTGCCCACCTTCGAGGAGGCCTGGAAGGCCCGCCACCACCCGGATGTCGGCTGGCGGTATGCCAACTGCCTGCGCAACGTTGGCCGTCCCGCCGAGGCCCTCGCGGTCTGCGAGCAGATCCTCGAGGCCGAGCCGGATCACCTCCAGGCGAAACGCGAAGCGGTGTGGGCGGTCTATGCCTCCGCGTTCCGGCCTGCCATCGAGCGGTCCGACCTGCCAGCCGCCGTGGCCGCTGCCCGGAGGATGGAGGCTCTCGGGGCCGACGGGTTCGCGCTGAAGCGAATCGCGCTGGCCCTGCCCCGTCTCGCGAAGCAGCACGGCGACTGGAATGCCGTTCTCGAGTGGACCGGCAAGGTTGAACCCCGGGAGCTCGATCCGAACCCCCGAAGCGACCGGGACCGCGTCTACCTGCCCGAGCGCCTGCTCTGGTACTTCGCCCGCGTGCGGGCGCTTCTCGAGCTCGGTCTCCTGTCCGAGGTGCTGGAACTCGTCGAGAACGCCGAGCGCGACTTTCCCGGACAGAAGGACCTCCAGCGCTGGAAGGCGATGGCCCTGGCCAGGCAGGGAGACGTCGCCGCGGCCCTCGAGATCATGCGCCGGGTCTCCGCCCGCGAGAAGGACGCCTACATCCACGACACCCTCGCCGAGATCGCCGAGCAGGCGGGCAACGCGGACCTGGCCTTCGCGGCCACCTGCCGGGCGCTGGCCGCACCGGGCAAGATCCCGGTGAAGATCCGGTCCATCGAGCGGCTCGCGCGGCTCGCGGCCGACCGGGGCGACGCGGAAACCGCGGTTCTCAACGTCCGCCTGGCCCTTGCCGTCCGGGAGCGCGAGGGATGGAAGATCCGGTTCGAGCTCGAGGATCTCGCCTCGCGGGCGGAGAGCATGCTGGAGAAACCGCTCCCGGAACTGCCCTATGACCAGCTCCTGGAACGGTGCCGGCGCACCTGGCAATCCGCTGCAGAAGTCCCCGATGGCGAGGGCGATGGAACCGTCGAGGCCGTTCCCGAGGGGAAGTCCTTCGCGTTCATCCGCCTCGAGGACGGCCGCGACGTGTTCACGCCCCTCGAGGTCCTGCCTCCTGCCCTCCGGAAGCGGGGCACCCGCGTCCACGTGCGCTGGAAGCTGTCCTGGGACCGGAAGAAGCAGCGGGATTCCCTGCGGGCGATCGGCATCGATCTTCCCGGCTCGAGCCACCGGCAGCCGCACCGGGAATCCCCGGGCGACGGTACCAGGACAGACTCCTAGGCGCGGCACGCGCCCTCGCTAGAGCAGGATGTCCTCGTCGGGCGGCTCCACCGGGCGTCCCTGCCCGATCACCCGCACCCCCTCGCGGCAGCGGGCACACAGGCTGTAGACGCGGATGCTGTCCTCCTCGGGGTCGATCACGAGGGAGAGGAGGTCGAGCAGGCGCTGCTCCCGCGCGGGCAGCAGTTCGCCCTCGAAGACGCTCTTCTGGACGCGCTGCAGGTATCCCTTGAGCAGCCGCGCCACCCTGTTTCGCCGGCGATCGTCGACGATGTCGTACGAGACCACGAGGTGCCGGTAACTGCTCATCGCGGCGTGTACGGCACGTAGTCCCCGCGGCCGGACTCGAGCCAGCGCGCCACCGCGTAGGCCTGCTCCACGATCGCGTGGGCCAGCGTGAGGCGCATGCCCCGGCCCGGGTGGTGAGCACGGCGGCGCAGGGCCCGGTAGATGGCCCGCACCACGATCTTCCGCCCGCTCTCCGCCAGGTGAACCCCGGGCTCTCCGGCGGGACCACTCCCGTCCTCTCCCTCGCCGAATTCCCTGGCCAGGATCTCCTCGGCCTCCGTGCCCGGCAGGAACCGGCGGAAGTCCCCCGGCGTCACCTGGCGGTGATTGATCAGCGAGACGACGGTGGAGTCCACGACGAGCGGCCGGAACTCCTCCATCAGGTCGAAGACGAGCGCCGTGGCCCCGTGTCGCGTCGCGTGCAGGGCACCGAGGAAGGGGTCCAGCCCGGCCCGGTTGACGGCCCCCTCGACGACCGCCTGGAGGATCGCGTACCCGAAGCTGAGCATCGCGTTGACCGGGTCGCGGGGCGGACGCCTCGTTCGCGCGTGAAACGAGAAGTCTTCGTTGAGCAGCAGGGTCCCGAAGGCCCCGAAGTACTCCGCCGCCGCCTGCCCCTCGATGCCGCGGATCTTCTCGAGGTCGGTTTCCCGGGCCACGGCGTCGACGTACCACCCCAGCCGGACGATGGCGGCCGCCCGCTCGTCCCGGGGACGCCTTGCCTGGGCCCGCACCAGGAGGCGACGCTGGTTGACGATCTTGCCCCGCACGATGGCTCGAGCGAGGCGCGCCGCCTGCGCCGGGTCCAGCAGGCGGCGGTACTGGGCCACCCGGACGGCCGCGTTGCCGTGGGCCCGGCCCGCCAGGCGACCCAGGTACCGACCCGTCCTGGTGAGAAAGACGGTGTCGATGCCGCGGCGCAACAGTGCCGAGCGCAGCGACGGCGTCAGCTCGATCGAGCCCATCAGGACGAGCTGGGCGACTTCCCCGAGCCGCACCTCGACGAGACGCGTGCCCGCCTGCTCCGCGATGATCTCCTCGCCGCGGAGGCGGAGGCGCACGCCCTGGGTCTCGACGACAACCGTCCTCACGGTGAACCGTTCCCGGGCGCGTCCCGCCCCGACGGCTTCCACTCGAGGCCATCCACCCCCTCTTCCTGGACGAGCACCCAGGCTCCCTCCTCGAGCTCGATGGAGTGGCGGCCGTGGGCCTTCATCCAGGCGACCAGGGCGCGCCGCACGGACGCCAGCTCCTCGGCCAGCTCCCGGGACCGCCGCTCGAGCCAGCCGAGGCGCCGGGCCTCGTGTTCCGGGTCGAACCGCGGGGAACCATCCTCCCCCCCGGCAGGGGGAACGGCCTCGGCATGGAGAACCGGCGAGGGATAGGACGCGAGGATTCCCTCGAACGAGCAGGAACACTCGTCGAGCGCGGCCCAGGCCGGGAAGCGCGATCTCAGCTTCTGGCAGGAAACCGGGTTCCCACGAAGCCGGCTCTTCAGGTACGCGTCCCGTGGGACGGAACCGGCCCGGTCGAAGAGCCAGTTCACCGCGTGGACTCCGCGGGGAAGGTGCCCCAGCGTCGCGCGCAGCGAGGTGACCACCTCCGGCGAGGCGGCACCGCCCTCGAGAATCGTCTCGACGATGCGGCGCACGATCACGCACCCGTCCAGCAGGGCACGCACCGGGGGATCCAGCCGGAAGTCGGCCTCGGTCCACGGCGGGGCCTCCACCGGCCGGGGCAGGGACGGCTCTTCCGGGCGGGCCGAAGCGGTGCCCGGCCCGTTCTGCGCACCGTTCCCCGTCACGTCGCTGACCGGCCCGACGTCCGCCAGGCGATCCACGAGTGCCTCGAACCCGGCCGGGTCCAGCGGCCGGACGGAACGCAGCCGCTCCCACGGATCGGCCAGGGGACGCCCCTCTTCGTCGAGCAGGAGGCTGCGGCGCCCCGTCCGGAGGTGGATTCCCAGGGGCAGCTTGATCAGGTTCCCGAGGCGGCCCCGCCGCGAGCCCTGCTTGGGGAAGAACTCGAGCCCGATGTCCGGATCCGCCGGGTCGACGAAGGCGAGCAGCCTTCGCCCCATCTCGTGCACGTGGCCCGCGGGCGCCGGCGGGTCGAGAAACACCCAGAAGTGTCGGCCCTTGAACCCCGAGCTCTCCTCGAGCGCGTCGAGCCCGAGTTCCCGGAGTCGCGCACGAACGTGGGCCGCGGCCCGCCGGACCGCCTCCCGCAGCCGCTGCGCCCGCTCCGGGTCCCCCGCCGCCGACTCGAGGGCCTCCTTGCGCAGGTCGAGGTCGATGGCGAAGAAGCGCGTCATCCCGTCCAGCCGGACCGGGTAGACGCCGAGCGTGACGTTCCCCAGGAGGTGGTTCCGCACGTCGCGCGCGGAGAGGGGATGGCGCACGGGCTGGTACCCGGTCCGGCCCTCGGCGTTGACCCACATCCGCGCGTGCACGTCCTCGCGACCCCCGAACAGGTGCAGGAACCGGACGACGTCGGCATCCGGGGGAGACCAGGCGGCGGGAGGAGGTTCCACCACCGCCTCGGCTGCGTTTCCTTCCGCGGTACCGGGTTCCTCGAACTCCTCGATGATCCCGTCGGCAGCGGTCCTTCCCGCCAGCAGGTCCTCGAGCTCGTCGCAGAGGGCGCAGGGCTGGGGAGAGGCGTGCCGGAGATCCTCGACCACCTGGCGCGCCTCCCCTTCGCGGCCGAGGTCCAGCAGGATCTCCACCTCTTCCCGGATCCAGCGGGAGTCCGCGGGATCCCGGGCCCGCTCTTCCCGCGCGACGCGCAGGGCTTCCTGCAGGTCACCGGCCGCCCTCGCCAGCGAGACGAGGTGGGCGGCGGCCTCGGGATCGCCCCCCGACGCGCGGACGCGGTTCCACGCCATGGCCGCGACCACCACGTCGCCCGTTCGCTCCGCCAGGAGCGCGACCTCGCGCGGATCGAACTCGGCCTCGTCCGCCTCGAGCAGGCGCCGCAGGACGCGCCCGGCCTCCCCCGTCCGTCCGGCTTCCACGAGGGCCCGGGCCGCTTCCAGCGCCGGGAGATCCGCTTCCGACATGGCGCTCTCCTCCCCGCTTCCCCGGGGAGAAGATCGTCCCCGCCGACCGGTTACGGCAAGCCCGGGGAGGCCGCACCGGGGAGCAGCCGGTACCGGCCGAGACCGTAGGCGATCCCCTTGCCGACCCCGAGCACGGCGCCGACGGCCAGCAGGAAGGCGGCCGGTTCGTCGAGGTCCCGCAGGTCCGCCCGGCCGACCAGCCCCCCAGCGGGGTACCGCCGGCGCTGGCGCGCGGACCACCGCTCCAGGTGAACCCATCGCCAATCGGCCGCGGCCGGGGAACGCTCCGCGAGCTCCTCGAGCCAGGGACGCGGGGGAGCCGGCAACGCCTCGCCGGACCCGTGGTGAAAGACCAGGGCCGATGCCCGCCGGGCCGCCGCAACGACGAGCGCGCGGGGAGCGAGCTCGCGGCACCACCGCCCCCCGCACTTGAGCCGGAGAGGCGAGACCGCCTCCAGCACGAGTCGCTCGGAGCCGCCGGCAGCCATCACCGACGCGGTGCGTTCCGCCGCCGACGCTTGCCGGTCCTCCACGTCGACGACGAGCGCCCGGACCCGCTCCCGCCCGAGACCCCGCGCGCCCGCTTCCCGCAACGCCTCCACGACGGCCTCCGCGTGCCGGGCCGCGGGCCCGACGAGAAGGACGCGCAGCCTGCCCCGGCTCCACTCGGGGGGAGTCACCTGCACCGCGTACGGGACCGGGATCGTCCGGAGGTCGCCGCTCCAGTGATCCGCGGCCTGTCCCGAGGGCTCCGCGTCGAAGAGGTCGCACCAGGGACACGTGCCGGCAGGGCAGCGGTCCCCGGTCCGTCTCGAACGACAGCCGGCGCGCAGCCGGTTGCCGAGCACGCCGCGGAGGAAGGCCCCCGGGAACTCGAGGGGGAACCGGGCCTCCAGCTCGAGGGACAGGTCCAGGATGCGGACCGGCAGCCCGGCGAGGGCTTCCCGGTACGCTGCAGCCCACTCGCCGGGGTTCATCGCGGTCCCTCCACGGGAAGACCGAGCACCTCGAGGACGGTCTTCCCGTCCCGGCGCTCGGCCAGCACCTTCACGTCGTCTCCGTCCAGGAGACGGATCCCGAGCAGCTCCGCGCGCCGGCGCAGGGCGGAGGTGATCGACGACGAGCCGGCACCGGCGACGACGAGGACGCCGTGGATCCCGAGGGCCCGCACCTGGTGCAGGACCGTGGCGAACTTGTACACGGCATCCTCGCCCACCCGGCTGCCGCTCTTCGCCTCGATCGCCACGAGGCCGCGCAGGTGCATCGCGGCCACGTCGATCTCGTTGCGGACCTCGCCCGCCGCCTCCACGATGCGCAGGCCCCTCGTGACGTCCCGGAAGATCTCCTTGTCCGCGGCATCCCGGAGTACGCTCCACAGGAAGACCTCGAGCCAGCCACCGGAGAGGAAGACGCGCCACCGGGCCTCGGCGAGGCTTCCGTCGGCGAGCCCGGGGATGCGCCGGACGAGCTCCCGGGCAAGCCCGGGATCGACGCCCGGATCGAGTCGCTGGTCCTCTTCCCGGAAGATGGGCCGGTCGGCATGCCGGGCGATCCTGCCGGCCAGGTCGACCTCCACCCGGCTCCACGGGCTGGCGTCTCCTTCCCCCGCGTAACCGTGAGCCGCGAGGAAGACCTCGAGGGACAGCGGCCCCGGGACCGCCACCGTCCGGCCACCCCGGAGTTCCAGCAGGGACCCGGGATCGGCCGGGTCCATGTACCAGGGACGCGCCCCTGCCGGGACCGCCGCCTGCCAGGCACCGAGCGCCATCGGCTTCGTGCCCCCCGCCAGCATGATGTCCCACGACCACCCGGGATTGCGCTGCAGGATCCCCCGGACCGCCTCCGCCGTCGGCCCCGGCAGGTGGGCAGCCGGCACCCGCACGGGGACGATTCCACCCGGGGGCACCCGTTTCGACTCCGCCACCGCGCGAACGAACCAGCGGTCGTTGCGCCGTGCCATCCCGGGAGTGACCAGCAGCCACGCCTTGTCGGGCTGGAGGGTGAAGAGGGCCTGCAGGTTCGGAACGGCCTGGCCCGAGACCAGCAGGATGAGACCCCGTTTCACCGGGAGCCCTCCCGGCCGCCGCCTTCGAGCCCGAGTGCCTGCCAGTCGGGCACCCACGAAACGGCCCGGTCGACGAACGCCTCGAGCCAGGGGTTCGCGCGCAGCTTCTCCCGGTCGCCCAGCAGGAACACCTGTCCCCGGGCCCGGCTGATCGCCACGTTGACGAGACGGGGGCTCGCCCGGTCCGCGGCCAGGAACGGGCTTCCGGGCACGACCGGGTCGAAGATCACGATGTCCGCCTCGTCTCCCTGCATCCGGTGAATCGTCCCCACCTTGACGCGGTCCGGGTCGAGGGGCTGGAGCAGTCGCTCGAGGAGAAACGCCTGCGCGCGGAACGGGCTGACGACGATCACCCGGTCGGGCCACCGCCGGTCGAGCCCGAGGAGGGCCTCGGTCAGCGCCCGCGCGATCATCGCGCTCCGGTCCCACTGCCAGCCGCTTGGACGAACGCGCTGGGGCATCCGGGCCATCCGGGACGCGCCGCCGGGCGGTTCGACCCGGTACGGGTCGATGACCAGGAGCGGCTCCGCCGGGACCGGCCGACCGGTGGGCGGCTCCGGGGGGCTGCCGACCGTCCGCAGCTCGCCGTCGTAAAAGCTGTCGGAGACGGCCTCGCAGATCGTCTCGTTCATCCGCCCCTGCTCGGTCAGCATGACGAGGCCTCCCGCTTCCCGGAGGAGCCTCCTCCTTGCCCGCTTCTCGAGGCCCAGCATCTCGAAGACGCTCCGCCCGAACCAGGCCATCGCTTCCGAGGAGCGGTTTCCTGCCCGGCTGATCGGGGCCAGCTGGCGGAAGTCCCCCGCGAACACGGCTCCCTCGAGCGCGGGGGATGCCATGGCCCGGGCGACGGCAGCCAGCGAAACCATCGACGCCTCGTCGACGAGCAGCCGGGTGTACCGCTTTTCCCAGAGCGCCCGGTTCATCACCCAGGCGGCGAAGGTCGTCGTGACGCACCGGGCCTCGGCGGCGAGCTCCTTCAGTACCCGGGCCCGCTCCTGGTCCAGCTCCAGGCGCTGGTCGATCAGCTCGGCCCGCTCGGCCTTCAGCCGTACGATGACGTCCTCGTCGAGCGTCGTGGCTCCCCGGCGCAGCGTCTCCTCCACCGCCTCGAGCTGCTGCCGGATCCTTTCCCGGCGCCGGGCGAACTCGTCCAGGACCTCCGTCCAGCGCAGGAGGTGCCGCCGGCCCGGGTCTTCCGAGAGCTCGCGTTCCTGGGGCCGGCCGGCGCGGACCAGTTCTCCCGGTCGAAGCGGCCTGCCCGACTCGCGGCAGGCATCGTCAATGGCCAGGGTCAGCCGGTCGACCGCCACGTTGGTCGTCGACAGCCCCACGATCGTCTCGCCCTGCCGCAGGAGCAGGGCCGCCAGCGCGCCGAGGGTGTAGGTCTTGCCGGTACCGGGCGGCCCCCACAGGAGCAGGACGGGGCGGCGCGCGGCCGCAAGTACGGCCCGCTGTCCCGGCCGGAGGAGTCGCTGAACCCGACGGGGCAGCCGGCCGGCCGGGGTCTCCCGGGACAGGGCATCTTCCTCGATCTTCTCGAACCGCCCCGGAAGGCGCTCGATCCCCGCCGCCCAATCCTGCAGGTCGCCCAGCCACGAGAGAGGCCTGAGCGTGAATGCCGTCGCCGGCCGGACCACCTGGCCTGCCCCGACCCGAACGGTGATGACGGCCTTGCCTTCCTCGACCAGGAGCACCAGGCCGCTCGCCTCGTTCGGCGTCCGAAAGAGGGCTCCCTCGAACTGCTGGTCGATCCGGGCGGGATCGCCGGTCTGCGCCCGGACGCGCTCCGGGTCGTAGCGGATCTCGTAGTAGCCGCCGTCGCCCAGGCGCAGCACCGTTGTCGCCGCCGCACGAACGACCGTCTCGGTGCGCTTCTCGACCCGGATCGCGTCCCGCAGGGTATCGACCGTCAGCGGAACCCGTTCCGGGATGACCGGTCGACGCCGGTAGTAGCGACCCATCAGCGGGGCCCGACCGCCGGGCCGAGTCGACCGAGCAGCTCGTCGACTGCCCGCGAGGGACGCACGAGGCGACGCAGGCGACTCGCCGGCACACCCTCCAGGCCCGGAACGTCGCGCGCCCGGGCCGCCAGGGCCTTCCGGTCGCGCTCCCTCGCGGGGATTCGAGCCGCCGCCGCGACGGCCCCGGCACAGGTCGTCTCGCGGCGATCCAGGTGGTCGAGGGCCACGCCGGCGGCCAGCCACCCGCGCGTTCCCGGCATCCCTTCCGCGGCTTCCCGGGCGACGTGCCGCAGGTCCTGCAGCCACGCGGCCGCCTCCTCGCCGGGAGCAAGCCGGTGCGCCCGCCCGAACCCCCGGGCAGCCGCCTGCCATTCCAGCCGGCACCACGCGGCCCACCCCTCCGACGCGTGGGCCAGGCAGAGATCCGCCGCGGACGCTCCCGACCGGCCGGCCAGCTCGCGGAAGCGCCGCGCCGCCTCGCGCCACGCCCCGGCCCGGAGGAGCGCCACCGCCGTCCGGCGCTCCCCGGCTCCCGTCAGTTCGTGCACGCCGGGCAGCTCGACGAACCGCTCCCCGGCCACGAAACCGCGGTGCACGGCAGAGGCCTGGCCCTCGACGTACGCCTGCCGGAACCCTCGCACCGAGGCGATCGAGGCGAGGGCGGCCGACATCGCCTTCCGCCCGCCGGTGAGGTCGACGACGACGGCCCCCGGTTCGGGGAGCCCGGCGGCCGCGTACTCGCCCTCGACGACCCGGACGATCCTCGCCACGTCGGTCCCGCTCCCGATGGTGCGCAGGACGAGGCTTCCACGTTCCCCCGCCAGGGCGTCCGCCACGAGCCGCGCCTCGGTGACGGTGCGCTCGCTGTGGAGCAGGACGGTCGCGGACGCCGGGCTCGCCAGGGCGGCCAGGATGGGCGAGTACGGCTGGGTACCGACCGGCACGAACGCCAGCGCGAACGGGCCGCGCCGCCTGCCGAGTGCACGCATGCGCTCGCAGGCGGCCGGGAAGAGCTTCTCCCGGTAGAACGCCTCCGCGGCCTCGCCCGGCTCCATCGCCTCCCACTCGCGGCGCCGCTCCTCGGCCAGCGCGTCCAGGTCCGCCGGAAGGACTCCCTCGATCATCGTTCTCGGCATCGTTCCATCGCTGCCCATCGTCGCCTCCCGCGGCAGGGATGCCGATCGTACCGCGCCGACCCGTCCCCGAAAAGAACGGCCGGCGCGGGGAGGAACGGGAGCCCCGCCCTCCCCGCGCCGACCGGATGCGCTCCCGGAAAGCTCGTGTTCGTCAACAGGTTGTCAAAGAGCGTGCCCGTCCTCGGCCGGTTCCTCAGGAGGCCGGCCCCGGCAGGCGAATCTCGAGAACCTTGCGCAGGTTTCGCTCCTCGCGGACGCGGGCGTCCACCACCAGGGCTCCGCCCTTGATCTTCTTCAGCTGGTTCTTCGAGAGCCGCTCCTTGAACTGCTTCACCAGGTCTCCACGCGCGGAGTAGCGCTTCCCCTGGTGCTCGACCTCGATCTCGCCCACCTGCGGCCGGTACGTCGCCCTCGCTCCCCGAATCCAGAACTCCTTCGCCTCCTGCGACCTGGGCTTCTCCGGTACACCGGCTCCCGGGATCTCGAGTGGTTCCCCGGGCCGTGCGGCAGGCCACTGCATCACCTCCCGCAGCTCCCGGAGGTCCTCCCGGGTCTCGATCTCGTTCCGGGCGGCGAGCACCTCCGCGAGCCACGGGGTGGCGAGCCGCTCCTTCGCGTGGTCGAGAAGGAATTTTTCCCCTTCGTCGCCCTTCCAGTGGACCTCCGTACCCGTCTCTCCCTGCAACCGGTCCGGCAACTTCTCGAGGTGCTGCTCGAGGCACCGGATTCCCACCGAGCCCAGGCCGATCGCCTTCCCCTTGCCGAGCTTGTGCAGCAGTCCCGGCTGCAGGAAGAGGCACCAGTCCAGGAGAGCCAGCTGCTCGGCATCGAGTCCTTCGAACGTCACGGTGAACCGGAACCGGGCGCCGACCTTCACCGGGAAGAACTCGGCGTTTCCTTTCCCGTCCCTCCGCCGGTTTCCGTTCCACGGCAGGTGGGGGAAGAAGACCTGGATGGCATCGCGGGGTCCCTCCAAGTGGTGGTGGGGTGCCCACCGGTTCTCCTTGAACTCGGGAAGCCGCCAGTCCACGCCTTGACCGACGAGCCGACCATCCCCGATCCTCACCTTCCCGCGGAGGCCGGGCAGGTCACCGCCGATGGCCCCGAACATGTCGCAGCACGTACAGACACCCCGCCGGCTCTTGCAGGGCTCCCATTCCCGTGGGATCCGCCCCACTTCCCTCGTGTCCGCCACCCGGTAGCAGCCCGCGCCGACGAACTCCGCCACCGCGCGGACCATCCCCTTGAGACCCGTGCCGGGGATGGTCACCGGGTCCACGTGGAACGGCTTGAATTCCTCCTCTTTCCCGCCCTGCCCGCGCTTCCGCTTCATGCCCCCGACCCGCGATTCCAGGCTGCCATTCAGCACGTCGGCAACCCCCCCGGCCTCGAGGGGAGTCCAGGCGATCAGCTCGCATTCCCAGGAGCCACGGAACCCGTCGAGCCGGAGCCTCGAGGGGCGATACCCGCGGCTCGCCTGCTGGAAGGGCCTGCGCAGGTGACGTGGCCGGCCCTGCACGGCGTCCGTGTCCGGCATCGCTCGTCCCCCTCAGGCCCGGGCCCGGGCCGGCCAGTCGTCGGTCCGGCAGACGTCCATGAACTCCCGGACCAGGAACGCTCGCGCCGCCTCCCAGTTCTTCCAGTCGGTCGAGACCTCGACCGCCACGCCCTGCCGCGCGGTCTCCCCGAGGGCCGGGGGCGTGCCACCGCCGCGCCGCAGCCCCCACTTCCGCGCTTCGTCTTCCGGCATCAGTCGCTCGATGCCGACCCAGCCCTCCGGAGCCGCCCCGTACCAGCGGGCCCGGACCTCGCGCACCTTGCCGGTCACGCGCCCGAGCCCACGGGAAGCGCCCATGCCCACCGGGACACGGCCCCCCAGGAAGTCCTCCAGCACGGCCGCGATCATGCCCGCCTGCCAGGCCTCCCAATTGTCCACGCGGATCCTGGCCAGGAACCGGCCCTGCACGAGCGCCTCGAACTGGAACTTGGCCCCTCGCGCCGCGGCTCCCGTCCGCCGGTCGATGGCAACACCATCGCGGACCTCCAGTCGCAGCGGAACCTTGTCCTTGTCCACGAGGTAACCATCGGTGATGGCGATCCTGCCCCCGAACGCCAGGGAACCGAAGAGACGGCAGGCGAGGCAGGAGGACGCGTACGCCGCCCCCTTGTTCTCGATCCTGGACAGGCGCGACCCGCAGGATAGGACAGCCCGGTCCTCTCCCCCGGAGGCCTTCTGCACGTACGGCAGGCACACCGCGTCATCCCTCCCGGCAAGCGTCCGAACGAGTCGCTCCGCGTGGCTGCGCAGGACGCCCTTCAGGCTCGTGCCCGGGAGGAACGGGTCTCCCGCCTCGCTGTCCGTGTCGCCCCGCCGCGTGCGCACGAAGCACATGCTCGCCCCGAGAAGCCCGGAGTCCCGCTCGCTCTTGACCAGGATCGGCCCGTCCGCCTCGATTTCGACCACGAACTCCAGCTCGCACAGCTTCCTTCTACGCATCGCTCTCGCCCCCGCCGAGGATCTCCTCCAGCTCGCGGTCCAGGGTCTCCCCCGGAACCTCCTGCATCGTGCTCCGCGCGAGGTAGGCCACCCGCTGGGCAGGATCTTCCAGGTCCGCCTCCCGCCAGGAAAGGTCCTCCAGCCTCGCCGCGCCGAGTCCCCGGGAGACCTTGCCCCCGAGGGCGAACCCGCGGCTCCATTCCCGCAGCGCAGCCCAGAGGAGTGCCCGCTCGCGCCGCCCCAGGTTGGTGGCTCGCAGCTCGAACGCGAACGACACGCCGGCCGGGATGACCTCGAAGTCGAACTTCAGCCCCGGCCGGGCCGTCCGCGAGTCCCGGTCCAGGCTGACACCGTCCCGGACCTCCGGCATTCCTTTCCAGTCCGTCGACGCGTCGACCAGGCGGACCCGCGAGGCGACCAGGGGACTGCCGAACAGGAGGCAGACGTCACAGAATGCCTCCGCGAGGATCGACGCCACCTCCGACGGGCCTGCCGCCTCGAGCCGATCCCGCAGGTCCTTCTCCCTTGAAGTGTTGCCCGTGGCACAACCCGCCTCGCCGGCCAGGAAGCAGGCCTTCATGCCCAGGTGGCCCGCCAGGGATTCCGCCGTGGAGCGCAGGACACCCTTGAGCGAACTGCCAGGGATGACCGGCCTGCCGTCCGGGTCCAGGAGTACCCCGTGGTCGCTCGCCGCGCGGCCGGGCCTCCCGGTGCCCACATGCAGGGCGCTCTCGAGGACGATCGTCCCGGTAACCCTCGTCACCCTCCGCATCGTCATCATGGCTCGTCACCTCCGGCGGAAACCGCGGTGGCCGTCCCGGTCGCCCTGCGGGTTGACGGCCCGCGCGTACAGGGTCTCGACGACCAGGAACTCCAGCAGGACGCGGAACTCGTCGTCATCAAGGACCGGCCGATCTCCAAGGTATTCCCGCGCTTGCTCGTGCTCACCCCGCGCCAGCTTCCCCAGCAGCTTCCAGAATTCCTTGAAGTGGGGCTTGATCGTGGCGCGCGAGACCTGGTGGCTGGCCAGTTCCGCGACCTTCGCCCGCCCGTGTTCCTCCTGGGCCAGGAGGACGGCCCGGTAGAGCTGGCTGGCCTCGAGCCGCGTTCCCCGGTCCTGGGTCCGCAGGACACCTTCCTCCCCGGCAAGGTTCCTGGCCAGCTGCCCGAGTCTTTCCCGGCGCTGGAGTCTTTCGACTGCCTTCACCGTCCGGGCCCTCCCGTTCCCTCCACCAGCCGGTAGAGGTACTCGCTGTGAAGCCAGCGACAGGCCGTGCCGTAGAGCTTTTCCGGCACCCGGTCTTCCAGGAGCGCAACCATCGTGGCGTCTTGGTTCCCGGTGTCGCCGCCAGCGTTCTTCACCGCCTCCTTGCGCAGTTTCTCAAGGAATTCCAGGAGTTCCGGACCGAACTCCTTCCACGGCTTCCGCTGGGACTGGTCCGACAGGCCGACCTGGCGCTTGATGAACGCCTCGACCTCGGCGAACGTCTCCGCGTGGAGGGCCGCCTGCTCCAGGTTCGAGAGCTGCGTCTTCCCCCTGTCCCCGAAGGCACGGGCCGCTTCCCGGCCGAGCTTCGCGATCTCGGCCGCCTTCCCCTCGAGGAGTTCCT
>CAYQTA010000102.1:0-5117 GCA_964420365.1 uncultured Acidobacteriota bacterium
CTTCTCTCCCAGGTAGCCCAGAGCGGCCCGATGATTCGACGCACGACCGGGGCGAGCAGATCCGGTCGAGCCGTCGAGGGACCAGTCCGCCGGCCGGCCGATTTCACATTCGGCTCTCGACGCTCAGTGGACATCGGTGCGCTGCAGGTTCGTCACTTCCGACGGGCCTTCTCCCGCCGAGACATCGAAGTGGAAAATTTCCTCCCGAGGTTCGTCGAGAACAACCGTTCGCTCCTGCTGCTCTCCACCGTAGCGCACGACGACCCGGTAGGGGGAGAGTTCGCGGCGGTGCTCGAGGGAGGCTCCCGATCGCACGTACTGCGCCAGCGCCTGCCGGACACGGCCATCCACACCGGTCGTGCCCGAGGTCTCGGTGCCCTCGCTGTCCAGGAACTTCACCTCGGCACCGGCGAGCGGGCGATCGTTCCGGTCCAGGGTAACGACCGTGAGCGTCCACTGGATCGCGAGATCCTTGGCGCCACGCCCCACGGGATGGACGTCTTCCAGCGTCACGCCCCTTTCCACCACGGTATCGAGAAGCGCGTTGCCCTCCTCGGTCCCGCTGCCGAAGCCATAGACGACGGCATGGAAGTCATCGCGTTCCGGCGTTCCGCGGCGGAAAGTGTTTCCTTCCAGCACCAGGCCGCGCGTGCTCTCGCCGTCGTAGTCGCCGAAGCGGACGAGCGCGACGTTGCCCTCGAGGATATTGCGGCGGATGAGCACCGTCCCGTCGTCGTAGGAGTCCTCGAGCAGGAGGGCCTGGCCCGTGAAACCGGACCCATCGATCGTGGTTCGAACGGTGTTTCCCTCGATGATGACCCTCTCGCCCGGGGTGCGGAGGGTGGCCGTGATCCCGTTGGCCTCGCCGACGAGGCCGGGACCCGTGCTGGCGACGATTGTATTGTCGTGGATCCGGATGTCGAACAGGCCCTTCGGCGGATAGTCGCGCAGGCGGATTCCCGCGGCCTGCAGCCCGTCCGGGCCGAACTCGTGGTTGGGGCGCTCACGAACGCGGATCGTGTTGCGCGCGATCTCCCCGTCGCGGTGGCTGCCATCGGTGCCGCTCGTATCGAGAAGGATCCCGCGTCCATACACCGGCTCGATCACGTTGTCCAGGACCCGGTAGTGCCGCCCCCCGGTGATGGCTATGGCATAGCCGTTGGTGACCCGCGCGTGGTTCCTGATCTCGTTGTTCTCGATCACGATGGAGGAGTCGTCGCCGCTCTCCTCGAGGTGGCGGTAGAGGGAGATGCCCTGCTGGGCGCCGCCCTCGAGGATGCATCCGCTGACGCGGAATGCGCCCGACGTCCGGCTGGCGTTGACGAGCCCGACCGGGCTCATTCGATTGAAGACCGCCGGGCTGGAACTGTGGAGGCGGGAATCCCGGATCGTGACGTCGCGCGCCCAGGTCAGGTCGACCACCGGGGTATCGATGCCGTTGACCTCCAGGACAAGATCCTCGAGCACGAGTCCCGGTCCCTTCGCCTTGATCGCCGGTGACCGGACCGAGCGGGCGCTTCCCTGGCGAATCGTCCCGTTGCGGATGACCAGGTTTCGGCCCTTCGCCAGCGAGCCCTCGGGGAGATCGGGAAAGAGGGAGTCGTTGCGGTAGGTGTAGCTGGCGATGCCGTACGCGTAGGCCGGGCGGATGTCCAGCTCGTCGCACCACGCGGTGCCGTCGCCGCGAAGGTCGAGCTCGAGGCGGACGAGACGTTCCCGCTCGAGCTTCAGCCGCGTGACGATCGCGAAGCCGCGGTTGATGGCGTCGCTCGAGTCCTCGGCCAGGACCTCCCCCGTCCCGGGATCCACGACCCGCAGGGTCGCCGTGTTGCCGGAACGGCTCCGGACCCACGCGTACGCGAGAAAGGTCCTTCCCGGGGGCAGGGTCGTTGTCGAGGAGCGGACCACCTGGGGACTGCCCGCGTCCAGGTCGACCTGGAGTTCCCAGTCTCCCCAGTACTTCTCGACGGCGGCCCGGCGGGCGCCGGGGGCCGCCGAGAGATCCCAGTCGTCGGGGACGGAACCCCGTCCTTCCTCGAACCCGGGGTTCGGGATGAACTCGGATCTGCCCTCTCCGTACGTGATCGTGTGTCCGTCGAGGTCGAACGTGATGTCGTCTCCCGCGATCGTGAACGGAGTTCCGTCGACCGTCACGTCCCGGCGCAGGACGTACGTGGCGCCGTCACGGTCCAGGGTCGCGGGGCCGTACACGTCGATCGTCTCCGCGAGCGCGGTTGCCGGGCCGGCCAGGGCGAGCACCAGCAACATCAACATCGCGACGAGATGTCGTCGGACGATGGGGCGTGTCTCCGCGTTCATCGGTCACCTCCGCGTCCGAGGTATGTTGCAAGAATCGCGCCAATGATTTCTGCCTGCCCCGCCGGGAGCCGTGCCTTCTCGCCGGTTACAGGACCGAAACTACGGTCCCGGGATCGGGAAGTCGAAGCCCCGGAGGAGGCGGCGCGCCGCGGCGAGGCCGAGGCGGGGCCAGAACGCGAGCTCGTCCCGCACGCGCCAGGACCGCCGGGACCTGAGGTCGGCGCGACAGGCGCGGGCCGCGGAGGGCGCCGGGATCGCCAGCATCTCCTCGAGCCGTCTCCTGCGGGACAGGACGATCCGCTCCTCCACCGGCATCGGCAGCGGTCGCCCCCGGGTGGCGGCGAAGTCCGCGATGGAGCGGAAACACATCTCGTCGAACCGGAGGATGTCCTCCACGCGGCTCCGGCCGGTGATCGACTCGCCGTGCAGCCGGCGCAGGCAGAGTGGCCGGTCGATGCACGAAAGGGGGTAGACCAGGGCGATCCTGAGCCACAACTCGAAGTCCTGCGCCTTCAGGAACCGCTCGTCGAACATGCCGACATCCTCCAGCGCCTTCCGTCGAACGAACGTCGCGCTGGGAGGGATCGGAAAGGCCTCGAGGTAGAGCTCGTCGAAGCATCGTTCGGCCTCCCGCCGACGGAAACGGCGTTCCCGGACCGGGCGAAGGTCCTCGTCGCACTCGACGACCCGGGTCCAGCAGAGGCCAATGTCCGGGTGGCGGGCGAAGGCCTCCAGCTGGGCCGCGATCATCCCGGGCCGCCACGCATCATCCGCGTCGAGGAACGCCACGAGCTCGGCGCTGCCGGCCCGGATCCCGGTGTTTCGCGCGGCAGGCAGGCCCCGGCGCTCCGGGTGGCGCACCAGCGTGACCCGGTGGCCGAACCCGGCCACGACTTCGGGCGTTCCGTCCCGGGAGCCGTCGTCGACGACCAGGACCCGGGCGGGAGACGGATCCTGGTCGAGAACGGAGGTGATGGCCCGGGCGATCCAGCGCCGGCCGTCATGGACCGGGATCACGACATCGACAGGGCAGGTCTTCATCGAAGGACTTATCCTGTAGGGTGAACCACCGCTGGTGGCCTGGCCGCTCCCCGCACCCGGACCAGTATACGCTCGCCCGGGGGACGGCCATGGCGCGGGGGGAGGGCCTGGCAGTGCCGGAGACGGGGCGGAGGCGAGTATCCGTGGTCGACCGGGGCAGGCGGAGCCGGAACCCGTTGTTGCCCTGGCTCACGGCCTACATGGCCCTGTTCCTCCTGCGCCCGTGGGAAGAGCTCGTACCGGCGCTGGCAGTCGTTCCCCTGGAAAAGATCGCGGGGATCGCGGTCATCCTCCGGGTGCTCCTCGGCCGCGAACGCCGGATCTCCCTGCCATGGCCTCTTCGGGGCCTCCTGGCGTTCGCTGCTTCCCTCGTCCTCGCGACGCTCCTGTCGGTCGAGCCCTACCGGAGCTGGCTGGTGGTGGAGCAGTTCCTGAAGGCGGTCCTCTTCTCTCTCTGCGTGGCCTGGGGGCTCCGGGACGGCCGGGACCTGGCTGCGTGGTTGCGCGCATGGGTCTTGATCCTGGGCCTCTACCAGGCAAAGGCCCTGTGGGAGTACTTCGTGCACGGCCGCGGCGTCTACCGCATGGGGATCTGGCGCCTCGTCGGGATCGAGGACACGTTCGGTGATCCGAACACGTTCGCGGCGAAGACCGTCCTCGTGCTGCCCTTTCTCCTGGTACTTGCCGCCCGGGAGGACCGCCGCGCGTTTCGATTCGCCTGGCTGGCGCTGTTCGGCCAGGCGGGGCTCGTCGTCGTGCTGACCGGCTCGCGGGCGGGGCTCCTGTCCCTTGCCTGCTGCCTCCTTCTCTCTCCCCTCCTGGTTCCCGAGACGCGCCGGCTGGCGCTGGTGCTCGGGCTCGTTGGCGGGATCCTCCTGTTCGCGTGGATCCCCCGGGAGATCGCCCGGAGGTACGAGACCATCGTGCACCCGGAACTCAACAGGGCCGCCCGGGAGTCGGTGGAAGGTCGCAAGGCGGGTTTCTGGAAGGGCCTGTGGCTGTATCGCCACCTTCCCGTGGCCGGTATCGGGCCGGGCTGCTTCGTCGTCTCCAGGCCTCACGTCGGCCCGATCCCCGGGGAAGTCCCCGGCCTGCAGCCGCATAACCTTGCCGGCCAGCTTCTCGGTGAGACCGGCACCGTGGGGCTCGTCGGGTTCACTGCCCTGGCCGCGGCATTCCTCGCTTCCTGGCGATCCTTGAGGCGGTCGGTACGCCGACCGCGCCGCCTGCCGGGACGGCCTCCCCCGGTGGAGGACCGGGGTGCGGTGGCTCCGATCGCGGATGCCCTGGCCGTCTCCTTCCTGCTGATGCTCATCCTGGGCATCCCGGGGCACAACCTCTACCAGTACAACTGGGCCTGGCTGGCTGCCGGAATGGCCGTGGCCTGCCGCTCCGCGGGCGCGGCCTGTTCCGGCAGCGGGGACCGGGCGAGGAAGCGCCGGTGATGTCGGCCCCCCGGGTCTCGGTCATCGTGACCAGCTGCAACGATGCCGGGACGGTGGACGAGTGCCTGGCATCGCTGGAGGCGCAGTCCGGGCCCCCGTGGGAAGCGATCCTGGTGGATGACGGGTCCACGGACGGCACCACGGTGTTCCTGCGGTCCGTCGTGCGACGGGACCCCCGGTTCCGGCTGGTGACGTACGATCGGCCGCACGGCGGGCCGTCGCGTGCCCGGAACGCCGGGCTCCGCGAGGCGTCGGGCAGGTTCGCCTGCTTCCTCGACGCGGACGACGTGCTGCTGGAGGGAGTCCTGGCGC
>CAYQTA010000103.1:0-3614 GCA_964420365.1 uncultured Acidobacteriota bacterium
GCGGGCGATCCCGCGTCGGACTGGTCCGGGGAACCCGATCCAGCCGGCTGCCGGGTCAACCTGGGCCGCTACGGCAACACGCCGGAGGCGACGGCCAGCTCTGACGGGGACGGAGACGGTCTCTTCGGCGCCTGCGACAACTGCCCGGACGACGCGAACCCCGACCAGGCGGACCTCGACGCCGACGGCAGCGGTGATGCCTGCGACCCCGACGACGACGGCGACGGCATCGACGACACCGCCGACTGCGCACCGCTCGACGCGACGGAGGGGCGGCCCGGCGACGTGGAAAACCTCCTCCTCCACGGCGGCGAAGAGACGACCCTGTCCTGGGATGCTCCTCCCACGGCGGATTCGTTCGACCTGCTCCGGGGCCCGGTCGCGGACCTGCCGGACGACTACGGGTCGTGCCTCGCCCGGGGAGTTTCCGGAACGGGCTGGACCGATCCGGACGTTCCCACCCCGGGGATGGCCTTCCTCTACCTCGTCCGGGGCGTCGACGCCGGTTGCGGGGGCCCCGGGACCTGGGGCTACGCGAGCGACGGGACGGAGAGGCTCGACGACTCCTGCGAGTGACCCGGCCGGGAGGAAACCTCCCGGCCCGGGGTACGCGCTCCCCGGCGCCCGCGCGCCGGGGAGCGCTTCAACCTTCCAGGCGTGTCAGGGACAGGCGCCGGGCGCCTCGAGGAGCTGCCCGTCCCGGTCCCGTCCCTGGCCGGGACCACCGACGTTGAACGTCCCCGGGCCGCCGCAGTTGACGCCGCGCACGAGGTACCAACGGCCCTCGCCCGCGGCGACCGGCTCGGCATCCGTCACCGACGTCTCGACCGTGTCGTCCGCGAGGCAACCGTCGACGCTATCGAACAGGCTCCCCGTCGAGAGCAGCACCCCGAGATCGCCCCGGTCGGCGTCGTAGGCGTCGGCCCCAGCGAGGGGATCCCACGAGAGCCCGGCTCCCTCCGCTCCCTCGTGCGCGACCGACAGCCGCACCCACCCGGGAGGCGGGAGCACGTCCCCGTCCACCGTCCCGTCGCAGTCGTCGTCGATGCCGTTGCACGCCTCGGGCCGCCCCGGGTACCGCAGCGGGTCGGCGTCGTCGCAGTCGTCTCCGAACGCCACGTACCCGGCCGGTGCTTCGCAGGCATCCACCCGGTCGGCGGGATCCCCGTGACCGTCCCCGTCGGCGTCCCGGTACCACGGAAACTCGCCGCAGGGGAGATGGAGGATCCCGCCGTCGGCGGTCGAGGGCCTTCCGCCCCACGTGATCAAGCCGTCACCCGTCCAGGCCCAACCCATCCGCTCCGAGGCTCCCGGCGCCCCCGTGACGGGCAAGGGCTCCCACGTACCGGTCCCGGGATCCCACTGTCCACCGTTCCGCAGGGGCAGGATCGTGTCCTTGTCGTACCCCCCCCAGACGACGAGCCGGCGCCCGGTCCACGCGAGGGCGTGGAAGTACCGGTCCGAAGGCGCGCCCTCGTTCGGCATCGGGAACCACAGGTCCTGCCAGGGATCGTACCGGCCTCCTTCCGAGCTGGGGCTGCCTCCCCAGACCAGGACCTCCGACCCGGTCCAGGCCATCTCGTGATCGATCCTGGGCTCGGGCATCCCGTTGGTCGTCACGGGCTCCCACAGGTCTTCCGCGGGGTCGTAGCGGCCTCCGCGCTCGACGAGCTCGACCGCCATCTGCTGCGGATCAACCTTCTCCCCGCCCCACACGAACATCCACCTGCCGGTCCAGACCGCCCGGTGTGCTCGGATCCCGAGGGGCCACCACGGACACGGGGAGACCAGCCGCCACGAATCGGTTCGAGGATCGTACGCTGCACCATCGTTGAAGCTCACCTCGAAGTTGCCACCACCCCAGACGATCGCCTCACGGCCGGTCCACACCATCGTGTGGAACAGTCTCGGGGCAGGGGCTCCCAGGACCGCCATCGGTTCCCACGTCCCCGAGACGGGGTTCCATCGACCTCCGTCACCCAGCGGGAAACCGGGCTCAGCGGTGATGCCCCGCGTGCCGCCCCAGTAGATCACCTCGCGCCCCGTCCAGACTCCCCGGTGGTGCCACCTCGGCCCTGGACGGTAGGGTCCGTCGGGCAGGTGTCTCCAGCTCGCGGTGGCGGGATCCCAGGCGGCCCCGTCCTGGACGATGTCGTCACCGGACCGACCTCCCCACACGACGAACTCCTCGCCCGTCCAGACGCCCGGGAACCCCCACCGTGGACCGGGTCCTTCCCAGCCCGATCGCGTCGGCACCCAGGAGTCGGTCCGCGGATCGTACCGGCCGCCCGT
Source organism: uncultured Acidobacteriota bacterium (assembly GCA_964420365.1). GTDB lineage: Bacteria > Acidobacteriota > Polarisedimenticolia > J045 > J045 > JAMOQA01. The sequence goes on from CAYQTA010000103.1 coordinate 2,293, forward strand.
GTGGAGGGCCTGGCCGTTCCATTTCTTGTCCTTGCCTCCCCAGGCGATCACCTCGTCCCCGGTCCAGACGAGGACGTGATCGTAGCGCGGGGAGGGTGCGCCCTCCGTCGTGAGAGGCACCCAGCGATCCTCGCCCGGGATCCACGCCGCCCCGTCGCCCAGGACGACGTCCCCCGCCCCGAGCCCACCCCACACGACGAGACGGTCGCCGGCCCAGGCTACACCGTGCCGATATCGCGGAGCGGGAGCCCCGTCATCGGGCAGGGATTGCCAGGCGTCGGCAACCGGGTCGTAGCAACCGCCATCACCGCGGACCGAGTCACCGGAGCTCCCGCCTCCCCACACGGCGACACAGGAACCGGTCCAGGCGGTCCCTCCTCCGGTGCGGGCGGGGGGGGCATCCTCCCGGCTTCCCCGGCGCCACCGGTCGGCAACCGGGTCGTACAGGTCGGGAGCCCCGCCCCGCCAGACGAAGAGCTCGTTGCCCGTCCAGGCGAACGCGCAGTCCGTGCAGCTCCCCGGCGCCCCGTCCTCCGTGATCGGGCGCCAGGAGTCGGTGTCGGGGTCGTACCGCCCCCCGTCCCGGAACCGGCCGCCGTGGCCGGCCCCGCCCCAGATCAGCATCTCCCGCCCCGTCCACGCGTACGCCATCCTGTAGCGCGGGCACGGGGCACCGTCGGCGGAGACCGGCTTCCACCGATCCTCGGCGGGGTCGTACCTGGCGCCGTCTCCCAGGTAGCCGACCATCGAGGACCCCTGGCCGCCCCAGACGATCACCTCGCGCCCCGTCCAGACCAGGGCATGGGACGAGCGAGGCGCCGGGGCCCCGTCGACGGGCAGGGGCCTCCAGGTGTCGGTGGCGGGGTCGTATCGCCAGCCGCGGCCGACCGGGTATTCCGCGAACCCTCCCCACGTGATCATCTCGCTCCCTGTCCACGCGGCCCGGGCCCCGGTGACGGGGTCGGGAACGCCGGCCGGGATCCGCGACCAGGAGCCCTCGTCCGTCGAGGAACTCTCTGCCGGGCGGGGAAGCACGAGCCCGTCCCCCGGACCGGAGACGTGGACGAGTCCCGGGTCGGCCTCGATCTCCGCGACCAGGGCCGGCCGCTGCGCCGCCCACCAGGCGTCGAACGGCAGCGGCTCGCCGTCCTCCCCGACGGCATCCTCCGGTGGCCCGCCCTCGTACCAGCCGCGCAGCAGGCGCTCGGCCAGCACCGGGCGCGCGATCACCTCGGCCGCGAGCACGGCATCGTTGCCCACCGCGGCGAACAGCTCCCGGAGCCGGTCCGGCGCCTGCGTCTCGCGCGCCATCCGGTCCAGCT
>CAYQTA010000104.1:0-2554 GCA_964420365.1 uncultured Acidobacteriota bacterium
CGCGGCACAGGTACCGCGGGCGAGGACCGTCTCCCGGCGACCGCTGGCGCTCATGCGCCGGAAGCTACCACACGCTCTCGCTTCCGTGGACGTCCTTCGCCAGGACCTGCCACGTGTAGAGGGTCCCCTCCGGCATCGGCAGCCGAAGGAAGACCTCCCCGGACTGCTGGGGCACGTCGGCGGCGAGCAGGTTCCCGGCCGAACACTCCTTCCGCGGGAGGACCGAGTCGCGACCGTGGACGTCGTAGCCCGCGACGTGGAGCCGCCGCCCGTCCATCGTCTCGCCGACCGGGCTCCAGCGCAGCTCGACCTCGCCGGTGTCGTCGTGCCGGATCACCCGCAGGTCCTCCACCGGCCCGGGAAGCTCCACCCCGGCGGCCGACTCGTACCCCTCGTCGTCCCGCGCGACGACCAGGTAGAACCAGGTCGCCGCCCCGGAGGGCTCCCCCTGGTCGGCGTGGATCCACTCGGTCGCGTCCGCCGCCAGGTCGCCGGAGAGGTCGTGCCCGGCGTCCGCGGGGAACGCCGGCGTGCCGTCCGAGCCGTAGACCTTCTGCGCGACCACGGTCGTCCCGACGCCCCAGACCGTATCCGTCGGCGGCGTCCACTCGAGCCGCAGGTCGTCCGGCCCGCCCGCATCCTCCTGCCGGTAGACCATCAGGTCACCGATCGCGCGGGGCGGGTTGATCCCCTTCACCGTGTGGGGAATCCCGGAGAGCTCGTTGCTCGGGTCCGAGATCTTCGAGCAGTGCTCCGCCCGCACGACGAAGAAGTACTCGACGCCGTCCTCGAGCCCGCCGACGACCAGGGTGTCGCGCTCCGCCGTCACCCGTTCCTCGGACGGATACGGTCCCCCGGACGTCGTCCCCCACTGGACCCGGTAGTAGAGCACGTCCGGCTCCCGGTCCGTGTTGTCCCAGTGGACCCGGAGCCGTCCTCCCTCCTCGGTGTCGGTCACGGAGAGCAACGTCGGCGCGTGGGGCGGGTCCGGGTTCTCGGGCGAGCCCGACTTGCAGTCGTCCGGGTCCGGGTTCCCGCCGTAGCAGGTCTCGTTGTAGTTCGACCACCGGCTCTCGAAGCCGTTCTCGTCGACGCTGACGACGTAGTAGTAATAGGTCGCGCAGTTGGTGAGACCGGTGTCCAGGTAACTGGTCTCTTCCGTCTCGACGATCCGCTCGTAGGTCCCGTTGGCGGTGTCCGCCCGGTAGAGGCGGTAGACCGACGCCTCGGGCACGCTGGTCCACTCGATCCGGAGCTCCCCGGAACCCGCCGTGTCGATCGACGTGATCGTCGGGGCCGGCGGCGCGGGGATCCGCAGGCGGGTGGCCGGGTCGGCCTGGAGCGAGAACGACCGCACGAAGACGAGCTCGTTGCGCTTCTCGAAGTCACTGCGGAGGCGCATGTCGAGGTTGGCGACCAGGCGTTCCTTGTGCTTGCCCCAGAGCTCCTCGTAGACCGGCTTCAGCACGCGGTCGATCTGGTCCTGGTACGAGAGGTGGGCCGGGGCCATCCCCCCGACGACCCCCTTGCGGGCGGTCGTCAGCCAGTCCTCGAGGAACGAGTACCAGGAATCCCGCGTCGACGAGGGCGAGCTGGTGGCCGCGTGGTTGCCGGTGATGCAGTTGCCGTGTACCGCGAAGACGAGGGGAGAACCCTCCTCGAAATCGTCGAGATCGTCGGGACCGGTTCCGTCGGTCTCGAAGATCGAGCATCCCCTGCCCCACGACCGGTACCCGCCGTGCCCCGCGAACGAGAGGAAGGCCGCGCCGGCGTTGATCGCCGAGTCGATCCGCTCGTTCTCGTCGTCCGCAGCCTGCTGGCAGCCGAGGACGTCCGGATCCTGCTCGTAGATCTTGTCCGCGCGCTGCGGCACGTCGCCGGTGAACCAGCGGTCGTAGATCTCGTCGTGCACGGTGAAGAAGTCGTCGACGTCGTTCTCGGAGATCAGGAGCGTCCTGCCGGCCCAGGAGACGTCGACCGGGCCGGTCTCGTAGTCGACGATCTTCCGGAAGACCTCCTCGGCCTCGGCGAGCGTATGGGCGGGAATCCGCCCGATCTCCGCGTCCGGCAGGCCGTCCTCCCCGAGGACCGTCGTGAACCAGGTGTCCGACGGGTAGTGCCCGTACTGGCTGTTCTCCGAGATGTCGAACATGTAGGTCGGAACGAGTTCCCGGGGAGGGTCGTACCCGTACGCGTTCTTGTAGTCCCACGCGCTGTCCCCGACGAGTACCACGTAGGACGGCGCCGGGCTCCAGTGCTCGAGCGTCCACCGGATGAAGTCGCGGAGCGCCTGGGGATCCTTGATCCCGTACGAGAACTCGTCGTACACGTCCCGGATGTCGACGATCGCGGTCGAGAGCCCCTGCGCCCGGCGGTGCTCGAGGAGCCGGTCGAGCTGGGAACCGGACGAGGGGTCGAGCAGCGGGCGCCAGCCGACCAGCAGCCAGTCCGCCCCGTGGCCGTCGCCCTTGAGGGAGTCCCCGAGGGCGGCGTCGAGGTCCGACGGCGGCCGATCTTCCCGGACGCCGGGCACGAGGAAACCGTCCCCGGCGGC
>CAYQTA010000105.1:0-2779 GCA_964420365.1 uncultured Acidobacteriota bacterium
CCAGGATCCGCGACGCATCGTCGGGGTCCCGGGAGGGGAGCCCGACGAGGGACCGCAGGTCGACGACCGGCAGGACGGTTCCCCGCAGGTTGGCGAGACCGAGGAGCGACGGCGGGGCGAGGGGCACGGGGATCAGTCGCGGTGCCCGGATGATCTCCCGCACCGACTCCATCGGGAAGCCGCAGGGCTGGTCCTCGAGCAGGAAGACGACGAACTGGCGGACGGCCGCGGTCTCCCCGGGCGTGTCGGCGTGCGACGCCGTGGCGGGCGACGTGTCGCTCATGGAACCTCCTCCCGCGGCGTACCCCGCCGGAACGGGGGACCGCCGCGGTCCCGGGGTGCGGTCAGCCGTTCTGCAGCTCGTCGGCGATCGACGCGATTTCCTCGATCGCTGCCGCGAGTTCCTCGGCGCCCTGGGCCTGCTGCTTCGCGGCGGCCGCCGCCTCGGCGGACGCCTTCGAGGCCTCCTCCGCCGCGGCGCTGATCTGTTCCATCCCCTTCTTCGCCTGGGCGACCGCGGTGGCGATCTCCGTCGCGGCGGCGCTGATCTGCTCGTTGCCCGCCAGGACCTCGTCCATCTTCCGGTCCACCTGCTCGAGTCCCTCGATCGCCTCGCCGGCCGCCTCGAGGTCGCGCATCGTCGCCGCCGCGATCTGGGCGAGGTCCGTGCGGACGACGACGACCTGGTCCTGGATCGCCTTCACCAGGTCCTTGATCTGGTCCGCGTTCTCCGACGCGTCGTTCGCCAGGTTCTGGACGTCGGTGGAGACGACGGCGAATCCCTTGCCGTACTCGCCGGCCCGCGCCGCCTCGACGGCTCCGTTCACCGCCAGCATCGAGGTCTGGATCGCGATGGTGGCGACCGCGTCGACGATCTTGTCGATCTCGCGACTGACCTTCTCGAGGGCCTCGATCTCGGCCAGGTTCCGCTTGCCGGCCTCCACCGCGTCCCGCACGCCCTCGACCATCCCCTCGACCGCCTCCTGGTTCTCGGCGAGGAGCTCCTTCATCGCGGTGCACTTCTCGAGGGCCTCGCGGGCCTTCTCCTCGGCCATCGCGACGCCCTTCTCGATCTGCGTGATCGAGGCGACCGCCTCCTCGACCGCGGCCGCCTGCTGCTCGGCCCCCTTGGCGATCTGCCCGAGCGCCGTCTCGATCTCCGCCGCGGAGCGGTTCATCTCCTGGACGGCGGCCGCCAGCTCCTCGGCGGCGGCGGCCACGTCCTCGGCGCTCTTCGCGATGTCGGTGCTGTTCTTCAGGTCCTCGGCCAGCTCCTCGAGCTGCTGGGCGGCGATCTCCGACTGGGAGAGCGCCTGGGCCTGGACGTCGAGGCTCTGGAGCGACTCCTGGCAGGCGGCGGACTGCTCCTCGGCGGCGGCGGCGATGTGCTCGGACGCCTTCTGGGCCTCGCCGGTCGCCTGCATCATCTCCTCGGCCGCCGCGGAGGTCTCCTCCGCGCCGCGGTAGACCTCGTTCATCACCGAGACCATCCGGGCGAGCTGCTCGCGGACCTGCTGCCCCTTCTCGACCTCCTTCTTCGCCGCCTCGGCGCTCTCCGAGACCCCGGAGCTGATCCGCCCGACCGACTCCTGGATCTTCTCGATCAGCTCGGCGATGCTGGCGGCGGACTTCTCGGCCCGCTCGGCGAGGGTCCGGACGGTGTCGGCGACGACGGCGAACCCCTTGCCGTGCTTGCCGGCCCGGGCCGCCTCGATCGCGGCGTTCAGGGCGAGGAGGTTCACCTGGTCGGCGATCCGGATGACCGCCTTGACCGCCTCGTTGATCTGGGCGGCCTGCCGCTCCAGCTCGGCCATCTTCTCGACGCTGGCCGTCTGGCGCTCGGCGGCCTGGATCACGTTCTTGACGAGGCCGGCGATCTTGTCGCCGACCTGGTCCAGGGCCTCCTGCAGCTCCCTCGTCTTCTGCCGGGCCGCCGCGGCGGACTCCGCCTGGTTCTTCGCCCGTCCCGCGATCTGCGTCATCGCGGCGAGGGACTCCTGGCTCGCGCCGGACGCCTGCTCGGCGCCGGTGGCGATCTCGTGGGCCGCCTGGCGCAGCTCCTCGAGGGCGGCGGACGCCTCGGTGATGCCGCTGGCCAGCTCGGTGGACGCGCTCGCGATCCGTTCCGCGGCCGCCTGCTGGCGGGCCAGGGTGCGCGCCCTCTTGCGCCTGCTTTCCGCCTCGCGCTTCAGCTTCGGGTCCTCGGCGACCGCGGTGGCGGAACCTCCCGACGGGGTCTGCTTCACGAGTGGCATCGACTGGACCTCCTCGAGGCCGGGGCGGCCTCGCGCGAACAGGACCGGACGCGGGGGGATCGGGTTGCTGCGAGTGCAGCGGGACAAGGAACGCGCGTGAGGGGCCCCCGCATCACCGGTTTCGTGCCTCCGCCGGGAGACGGAGGGAGCACCCGAACGCGCCGCTCCGCCGCCCCTCGGGAGGACGTATCGGCTGGCGGACGCGGGGCTTTAGCGACTAACTAGTAGCAAACAATACAGTTGATGAGACGGGGCCGTCGCAGGCGACTCTCGCCGCCGTTTCCGCCGTCATCGCCGCGACGCGGTTGCGAAACGGAACAGAAAAAGAACCCACTCAGTCGGATTTACCGCCTGGCTGCCCCTCGGAAGCGCCGTCCCTTTCACCCTTCCGGGCCGGCGCGATGTGCAGGCGCCGCTGGTAGCCGGAACCGGTGGAGAAGGTGCGGATCCCCTCGATCTCCGCGAGGGCCAGGTGGACGAGGCGGCGCTCGTAGGGACCCATCGGGGGCATCTTGCGGGTCTTC
>CAYQTA010000106.1:0-4785 GCA_964420365.1 uncultured Acidobacteriota bacterium
GCCGGCGTATCCCTCGGCGAACGCGTCCTCGTCATCGGGCTGGGGCTGCTGGGGCAGCTTACCTGGCAGCTTCTCCGGTACGCCGGATGCGAGGTGATCGGGACGGACGTCTCGGAGAGGGCGGTGGAGCTGGCCCGCTCCCTCGGGCTCGAGCGGGCCCTCGTGCGCGGGAAGGACGACGTCGAGGACGCGGTGGCCGCCCTCACGGGGGGAAAGGGAGTCGACGCGGTCATCATCACGGCCTCGACGAAGCAGCGCGACCCGGTGGAGCTCGCCGGCGCCGCCTGCCGCGAGCGCGGGCGCGTGGTCGTCGTGGGGGCGGTCAACATGGACATCCCCCGCGATCCCCACTACTACCGCAAGGAACTCGACCTCGTGATCAGCCGCTCCTACGGGCCGGGGCGTTACGACCCCGAGTACGAGGAGAAGGGGCGCGACTACCCCTACGGGTTCGTCCGCTGGACCGAGCAGCGGAACATGCAGGCCTTCCTCGAGGCGGTGGCCGCGGGAGGCGTCCGGGTCGAGCCGCTCATCACCCACCGGTTTCCGTTCGAGCGGGCCCCGGAGGCCTACGACATCGTTTCGGGGAAGGTCAAGGAGTTCCACGTCGGGATCGTCCTCCAGTACGACGAGGAGCCGGACCTCTCGCGCCGCGTCGAACTGCCGGTCGCGCGGCCGGAGCCGACCCCGGGCACCGTGCGGATCGCCTTCCTCGGGGCCGGTTCCTTCGCCAAGTCGTACCTGCTGCCCCACCTGAAGGACCGGGAAGGCGTCGACCTCGTCGCCGTCGCCACGGCACGGGGCTACACCGCCACCGAGGCGGCGAAGCGGTTCGGCTTCCGGGAGGCCCGGTCCGACGCGCCCGAGCTCGCGGCGGCCGAGGACATCGACGCCGTCTTCATCGCGACCCGGCACGACGAGCACGCTCCCCTCGCGAAGATCGCGCTCGAGGCCGGCAAGCACGTCTTCGTGGAGAAACCCCTGGCGGTCAGCCCCGATCACCTCGCGGACCTGCTGCCCGTCCTCGCCGGGGCCAGGGGGGTGCTCCAGGTCGGCTTCAACCGGCGGTTCTCCCCGCTGGCCGTCGCCCTCCGGGAGCGGCTCGCCGCTTCCAGCTCCCCCTGCCAGGTGACCTACCGGGTCAACGCGGGCCCGCTGCCCGCGGACCACTGGCTGCTCGATCCCGTCGAGGGGGGCGGCCGCATCGTCGGCGAGGGCTGCCACTTCATCGACCTCATGCAGTACCTGGTCGGCGCCCGCCCCGTGCGGGTCCAGGCGACCCGCTTCGGATCCGACGCCGAGGGAGCCACGACCGCCATCCTCGACTTCGCCGACGGCTCCGTCGGGGTCCTCGTCTACCAGGCGAACGCTTCCACGCGGGTCCGCAAGGAGCGGATCGAGGCGTTCGCGGCGGGGCGCGGCGGAATCATCGACGACTGGTCGTCCCTCGAGCTCTACGAGGGGCGCTCCCTCGAGACGAAGAAGGTCCGCGGCCAGGCCAAGGGGTACCGGGAGGAGATCGACGCCTTCCTCGAGGCGATCCGAACGGGGAAACCGGCGATCGAGCCGGAGAGCCTCGCCTGGACGACGATCGCCACGTTCGCCATCGAGCAGAGCATCCGGGAGCGGCGACCGATCGAGCTGACCCTCCCGGGGGACGGCGAGGACCAGGAGACATGAACTCCCCGACGCCCCCGACCGAAGCCCTCGCCCGCACCTGGAACTTCTGCGTCGGGTCGGACTGGGCCGGGAAGGACCCGTACGACGGGCTGATGGCGACGCGGTTCCCGGCGACGCTCCTGCTGCGGAGCCGGGTCGGGCGGCTGGCGCTGATCCAGGGGATGAAGCACCTCCCGGTCGACCTGCGGGGGCTCCTCGGGGTGCCGCCCCTCCAGAACCCGAAGGCCCACGCCCTCGGGCTCGAGTCGGCGTGCCGGCTGGTCCCCGTCCCGGGGTGGGAGGAGCGGGCCCGGGAAGAGGCCCGGAAGCTGGCCGAGCGCCTCCTCGGCAACGCGACCGAGACGCCGCACGGGCACGGCTGGGGTTACCCGTTCCACTGGCAGTCCCGCGTCTTCTACCAGCCGGCCGGCACGCCGACGGTGGTCTGCACCGGGTTCGTCGTGCGGGCCCTCGACCACGCGCGGAGGCTCTTCGCGGGCGATCCCCTCGAGGAGCGGATCGCCGCGGCCATGCGCCGGGCCGTCGCCTTCGTGCTCCACGACCTCAACCGCACCGAGGACGAGCACGGCTTCTGCTTCTCCTACTCGCCGCTCGACCGGAGCCGGGTCGTCAACGCGACGCTCCTCGGGGCGGAGACCCTCGCCCGGGTCGCGGTGATGGACGGGACGCCGGACCTGCTCCGCCGCGCCGAGGGGACGATCGCCTGGTCCTGGTCGCGCCAGCAGGAGGACGGCGGCTGGGCCTACGGCGAGGCCAGCGCCCAGCGCTGGGAGGACGCCTTCCACACCGGGTTCAACCTGCTCAGCCTCCGGGCGATCCGGGAGGCGGCCGAGGAACTCGGGCTGGACGCCGGGAAGATGGTCCCGTGGGAGCGGGTCGACCGGGCCGCCCGCCACTACTCCGCGAACTTCTTCGACCCGGACGGACGGCCCTGGTACTACCGCCACACCCCGTGGCCGACCGACGCCCACGCCGCCGCGGTGGCGGTGATCACCCTGCTGCGGTTCCGGGACCGGCTCCCCGGCGCCCGGGAGCAGGCCGAGCGGGTGCTCGACTGGACGATCCGCCACCTCTGGCTGCCGCGGAAGGGATGGTTCCGCTTCCAGGTGAAGCGCTGGTACCGGATCGACATCCCCTACATCCGCTGGGTCCAGGCCTGGATGCTCCGCGCCCTCGCCGAGTGGGCCGCCGTCCGGCACGAGGAGGGCGCCGGCGGGCGCTGACGAATCCCGCCGGGGCCGCACCGGGCGGGCCCCGGCTGCGCCGGCGGCCCCGAGGCGGTATGTTGCCGCGCGTGCCGGCGGGCCGGGCCGGGGAGGGGCCGGCCGCGGCAGGAGGACGAGCTCGATGCCGGGAACGCCGAGGGTGATGCTGGTCGCGGGGGCGCGGCCGAACTTCATGAAGATCGCGCCGGTGCACCGGGCCCTCCGGGAGCGGGGGCTCGACCCGGTGCTGGTCCACACCGGCCAGCACTACGACGCCGAGATGAGCCGGCTGTTCTTCGACGAGCTCGGCATCCCGGAGCCGGACGTCAACCTCGAGGTCGGCTCCGGCAGCCACGCCGTCCAGACCGCCGAGATCATGCGGCGATTCGAGCCGGTGGTGCTCGACCGGAAGCCCGACCTGGTGGTCGTCGTGGGCGACGTCAACTCCACCGCCGCCTGCTCCCTCGTCGCGAAGAAGATCCACGGGATCGGCGTCGCCCACGTCGAGGCAGGCCTGCGCTCGTTCGACCGGACGATGCCCGAGGAGATCAACCGGCTGGTCACCGACGTCCTCTCCGACCTGCTGTTCACCTCGGAGCCCTCCGGCACCCGGAACCTGCTGGCCGAGGGAATCCCGGAGGACCGGGTCCACTTCGTCGGCAACGTGATGATCGACACGCTCCGGGGGCACCTCGACCGGGCCCGGGCCACGGGCACCGTCGAGCGGCTCGGCCTCGAGCCCCGGGCCTTCGCGCTCCTCACCCTCCACCGTCCCTCCAACGTGGACGATCCCGCCGTCTTCGCGCCCCTCATGGACGGGATCGCCCGGGTCGCGGAGCGGCTGCCGGTGATCTTCCCGGTGCACCCGCGGACCCGCCCCGCCCTCGAGCGCTGGCAGGAGGAGCGGGGGCCCGCGCCCGGTGGCCTGCGCCTCCTCCAGCCGCTCGGCTACCTGGAGTTCCTGCACCTGATGTCGGAGGCGCGGCTCGTGCTCACCGACTCCGGCGGCATCCAGGAGGAGACGACGGTCCTCGGCATCCCGTGCATCACGCTGCGCGAGAACACCGAGCGCCCGGTCACCGTCGAGGTCGGCACCAACGTCCTCGTGGGCCGCGACGTCGCCCGCATGGAGGCCGAGGTCGACAGGATCCTCGCCGGCACATGGAAGGAGGGCGCCGTCCCGGAAAAGTGGGACGGCCACGCCGCCGACCGGATCGCCGGCGTCATCGCCTCCTGGGACGGCAAGCTGCGCTAGGCGACCCGACTGTTCGCGCACGAGGCGGTGTCCGCTACCGCATCCCGCCTGGTTCTCCGCCGATCCGCCGGTATCCGAGTGCCTCCAGCCCGGACTCCCGCAGGAAGCGGCTGTAGATGTCTGCCCCGTATCGATTCAGGTGCAACAGATCTCCAAACCCGCGATCCGGGACCTCCACGGTCGCATGATCGAGCAGCGGAGCTCCCGCCAGCTCGCGCTCTGCGATCGCCCGATACCGGCCGACAATCGGCTCGTAGTATTTCCGCAACGCCTCGTGGATCGGCGGTTGAAACAGTGCTGCCCGCATCCCGTGACGGTTCGCTTCGCGAACCATCTCCCCGAGAAACCTCACCTGCAACCAGGCCGTTCCTTCGCGAGAAAACTCCCCACGATGAAGTCTTTCCAGATCCACGTCGAGCTTCTCCCGTTCGAGAGCCCGGTAACCACCCCACGACTTCGTTGACCTCCTGAGAACGAACATCGCAACGTCTCGAAGCACGACTGGAGGAACACGACCCAAGGCAAGCATGAATCCCCGAGGACTGCGACGGCAGAAGTCCCGGATCTCATCTCGTGTCAAGAGGAAGAGGTAGGTTGGAAGATACTGCCGCACCTTGGCGGTGCTCGTCACCCAGTCATCTCTTT
>CAYQTA010000107.1:0-41674 GCA_964420365.1 uncultured Acidobacteriota bacterium
GGGTGGAGGAGCTGCTCGGTCGAGGCGGGTGGATCCTTCCAGAGGGCGTCCACCGCCTTCCACCCCCCGGTCTTCCAGGCGTCGACCACCAGCATGAGCCCGAGGACGTACGGTTCGACGAGCTGGTCCCGGAGCCAGGGGGGCGCCTCGTCGAGCCTCGGGTACAGCCCGGAGCCGAGGAGGTCGAACATCCCCCGCAGGGTGGCCCCCGAGGGGAAGGCCTCCCGGGAGAGCGGGAGGCCGGAGTCGCGCATCGTGACCAGCATCATCAGGAGGGTCGCGTCCCCCTCGGCGAGGGCCTTGCGGGCGAAGAGGAGGTCGTCCCGGTCCCGCAGGGCCGGGTCCTCGAGGAACCTCCCCAGGTCGTAGTGCTGGTCGGTCAGGGCGTGGTCCAGCTCGTGGGCGAGGATCGTCCGCCGGGCCAGCGCCAGGTTGTCCCCGAGGGCTTCCCGGGCCGCCGCGTCCAGCTCCGGCACGTAGAGGGTGTCGTCCCGCGCCACGTAGAAACCGGCAACCTGTTCCTCGAGGAGTTCACCCAGCCGCTCCGCCAGCGGGTAGTCCTCCGGGAGCAGCCCGAGCTTCCCCAGGAGGGTCGAGACGCGCGTCGCGCGCTCCTTCGGCAGTTCCTCCGCGAGGATCTCCCGCAGCTTCGCCAGCGCCTCGTTCCGGGAGACGCGGCGGGTGGCCACGGGGTGTTTCCAGGCGAGTTCCCGGACCTCCGCCACCGTGCGCTCGAGGGCGGCGACATCGAGGTCGCCCCCCGTCGCCGGCGCCTGCCGGGAGGGCTCCGCGGGGAGGACGGGAAAGGCGCTGGCGGCCGCCGCGAGGAGGAACGCGGCGAGCCGGCCGGCCGGGCTCACGAGGCGGGCCTCCCGCCCCGATCGGCCCGTTCCCGCGCGGCGCCCGGCAGGTCACCGAGGGCCTCGCGGCGCTCCCGCCAGGCCTCCTCCATCCGCGGCGGGAGGATGGTCGCCGCGGCGTCCATCACGCGGAGCACCACGGGGACGACCCGCGATTCCGTGACGACCCGGGACCCGGGGGGCAGGAACGACGTGATCCCCACGAGCAGCGCCGAGAGGAGAAAGACGCCCCCGAGGAAGCCCACGGCGGCCCCCACCAGGCGATCGGCCCAGGTCAGCTCGGCCGCCCGGACCAGCTTGCCGGCGAGCCAGGCGACGACGCCGGTGACCAGGAGGCCGGCGACCAGCACCAGGACGAACGCGGCCAGCATCGCGAGCTGGCGCGAGGCGAATACCCCGGAGAACCAGTCCGGCCCCCGGTCCGCGAGGCGCAGGGCGAGGGCGACGGAGAGCGCGAGGCCGGCGGTGCCGATCGCGATCCGCGCGAACCCCTTGAGCAGGCCGTAGACCGTCCCCGCGCCGAGGACGAGGAGGAAGAAGATGTCGAGCGGGTTCATGCCCCGAGGATACACCGACCCCGCCCGGGGATCAGTCCGTCCCGGCCTCCTCCGGCACGAGTTCCACGACCACCGCACCCCGCTGCTGCGACGAGCGGAGCAGGCGCCCGTCCTCGTCGAGCCATCCGAGGATCTCCATCCCCGCGACGACCAGGGTGACCCTCCTCGCCTCCACGTGTCGTCCGTTCCACTCGATCGTCTCCCGGGGACCGCTTCGCAGGTCGCCGGTCAGCACCCGGGCGATGTTCGGCGAGAAGACGGGGACCGTGCGACCGGTCCCCTCCTCCGCGGGAGCCGACGCGAAGAGCAGCGAGAGCAGGCCGAAGTTGTTGTTCGGGAGGATCCACGTACCGGCCGGGAGCTCGATGTCCCGCTCCAGGGGCTCGTCCCGGTCGCTCCGCTTCGCCACCTCGTGGACCTTCCCCGCCCCCTCGCCCGCCGGCCAGGAGAACGTGCAGGTCATCTCGAAGCGGAGCTCGCCGGCGGTACCCTGGCCGCGGTACTCCCGGGGCGTCCCCGTGGGGTCGAGGGCCCAGCCCGCCTTCGAGTGGAGGGGCCCCAGGGCCAGCTCGGTCGTCCCGTGGACCGTCCCGTCCGGGTCGACCTTCTCGATCACCAGGGTCTCCGTGCCCGCATCCTGCCCGCGGACCCGGTAGCGGAAGACGTACGGCCTGCCGACCTCCCAGGGGACCGGGAGCCGCCTCGTCGCCAGGGTCGGGGGCGCCGCGCCCATCCGGCGGTCGCCGGCCACCCAGTCGAGGACCTCCATGTCGACCGGGTTGAACGACGCCCTCTCCCCGAGGCGCAGGTGGCCGGCATCGCAGGAGTCGACCTCGTGCATCGTCGGGTCGACCGGGAACCAGCCCCGGTCCTTCCCCATGAAGATCTCGACCCAGGCGTGCTGGCCGAAGCTCCCGTCGTGCAGCGGGCCGTAGACGCCGCCGGAGACGACGCGGGCGGGGATGCCGATCGCCCGGCAGAGCGCGACGAGGAGCGCCGAGTGGGCCCCGCACTCCCCCCTGCGGGTCTCGAGCGTGTGCTTCGCCGAGCCGCCGGGGATCCGGTAGGCGATCTCGTCGGCGACGAAGCGGGAAAGGCGGATCGCCGCGTCCCAGGCGTCCGTGGCGCCCGCGGCCAGCTCCCGGGCCTTCGCGACGATCTCCGGGTCGTCCGACTCGATCAGCTCCTCGGGCGCCAGGTACTTCTCCGGGACGAGGGAGGCCGCCTCCTTCCAGGGGAACGGGGGCGCACCCTTGCCGTCGTAGCGCGGCCAGGAGATCTCGAAGACCCCCTCGACCAGGTTTTCGCGGACCGTCCCCTCGAACCGCTGGCCGGGGACGTTGAGCGACTCCGCCGTCACCGCCACGCCGGTGGTTCGCAGCTTCGCCCGCACCTTCATGTACGTCAGCTCGGTGAAGTTCGGGATGTCCACGCCGACCCCGGCGAAGATGACCTTGTCGAAGTCCGCCGAGGCGATCCGGTCGCGGACCGAGGCGTCGGCGAGGAACGCGGTGATCCCGTTCGGGGCGGCGGTTCGGAGGACGAGACCGCTCTCCGGGTCGGCCCAGAGCGTGGCCCCCGTTCCCGTGTTCTCGTCGTACGAGGTGATCCGGACGGCCCGCCGGCTCGCGCCGGCGACCTCGACCTCCTCGGTTCCCTCGCGCGTCCAGCGCTTGGCGTGGATCTCGAAGGTCAGGGGGAACAGGATGCGGGCCTTCCAGGTCGTTCCGTCCCCCGGGAGGTGTCGCAGGATCGCCCCGACGTCGTGCTCGTCCTCGAGGAGAACGCCGTCCATCGGCAGCGTCTTCCGCGGCGTGCCGTCGTCGCCGAGCAGCCGGGCTTCCCCGTCCGCGAAGACGATCCGGCGCTCCTGGACGTCGTTCCCCCGCCGGATCGAGAAGTCGAGGCGGCGAGGGAGGCGGGTGACCGGGTCGCGCTCGAGCCGCCCGGTGGTTCGCACGTCGAACGGCTGGCCGAGGGCCGTCAGCTTCAGCAGGGTCTCGCTCTCGACGACCTCCGGGTCCCCGGGACGAACGACGACCCGTTCCCAGCCGGCCAGCTGGTCTCCCACCCGGATCCCGTACCAGGTGGTCTCCTCCGCCCGTTCCCCGCCGGCCGGGGCCGGGAGCGCGGCGACAAGGGCAAGAAGGGCGAACAGGACCGGAACGGCGAGGTGACGGGCACGGCCTGGCATCGAGTCCTCCCCGGGGGCGGGCGGCCCCGCGCCCCACTCTACGCCCCGTTCCCCGGTTCGTTGCGCGGTCCCGGCGGCTCCCGCACGATCCGCGTGACGGGGGGGCCTGTGGGGGAGCCCGGGAGGCCGCCCGCCGGTGCCGGATGCGCCTGTCGCCGTCGTGCGCGTTCGGCGCGTGATGCGCGGCGCTTCGCGCCGCCCGGGCCGCCTGCCGGCGGCCCCTACAAGGGCCGTCTCGCCTGCCGGCGGCTCCCGCACGGTCCCCGTGACAGGGGGGCCGTGGGGGTTCATGTAGGGGCGGCCGGGAGGCCGCCCGAGGGTGCCGGGCGCGCGCGGCGCCCCGGAACGCCGTTGTGCGGGGGGCCGTTCCGGCGTACATGGAGGGTGGCGGGCCGGCCGGCCCGCCGGGAGGATCGATGCGCGCATTCGTTCCGGCGGCCCTCGCCGCCGCCGTCCTGCTGCTGGTTCCGCCGGCGGTCGCCGCCGGCCTCGACGGGACCTGGGTCCTCGAGCGCCAGGTCTACGGCGAGGGCGAACACAACTTCGCCCGGGCCGACCGGCCGTTCCGGCTGTCGTTCCGCCGGGCGCCGGCCGGCCTTTCCGCCCGGGCCGAGCGGGAGGGGGCCGGTGCCCCGTGGCCCTGCTGGTTCTCGCCGGAGGGACCGGTTGCCGTCGAGGACGTCCGGGTCGTGCCGGCCCCGGACGGCCGGGGCGTGACCGCCGCCTACCGGGTTCCGCCGGCTCCCGGGGACGACACCTGGCTCGTCGTCACCGAGTGGTACCGGGTGACGGACGACGACCGTCTCGAGGGAGAGGTCCACGTTCGCTTCGAGCGACGGGGGGTCCTCCGCGGCGGCTTCACCTGGCGGCGGACCTTCCGCCGGGAGGCGGGCCGATGAGGGCCCCCGGGATCGCCTTCCTCGTCCTCGCGGCGGCCCTCGTCGCGACCTCCCTTCCGGCCCCCGCCCAGCAGGTCGCCGGGGTCGTCTTCCGGGACGACGACGGGGACGGCGTCCGGGATCCCGGCGAGCCGGCGCTCTCCGGCGTCACCGTCCGGCTCCGCGGCCAGCGGGACGCCGGCGGCACCTTCGACGAGACGACCGCGACGGGGGAGGACGGGGCCTTCTCCTTCGCCCCCGGCGACGGCTGCTACCTGCTCCACGTCGAGGATCCCCCGGGCTGGCGTCGTACCCTCGCCCGGGCGGACGGGCGCGCGCAGGGGACGCCCGGGTACGTTCACCCGGTCGGCCTCCGGCGGTTCGGCGGCGTGCGGTACCTCCTCGCCAACCTCGAGGAGGGGCACGTCCGCTACACGTCGATGGGGGATTCCATCGCCTGGAACTGGAACAACTGCTTCGACACGTCGTCGTTCTGGTACAGCAAGCAGGTGCGCGACCGGCTGCGGTGCGTCTTCCCCTCGGCGACGGTCGACCTGGACGAGGCGGCGGTCAAGGGCCAGCACACCGACGACCTCCTGGTCGACGACCACGACGACATGAACAACGTCTTCCGGGTGATCGAGGCCCAGTCGGAGCTGGTCACGGTCTCGATCATCGGGAACGACCTGCTGAACAACGAGCCCTCGTCGAACCCGACCCAGGACGAGATCAACACCGCCGCCGCCGAGCTGATCGACTCCCGCGCGAACCTCCAGGAGATTCTCTCTTCCCTGGTCAGCGAGATCCCGGGTGCCGACATCGAGCTGAACACGCTCTACGACAACCTCGCGTGGAACTGCTCGGCGGGCGACTCGGAGCCGTTCCACGTGCAGTGGCTGCCGATCCTGAACCGCATGCTGCGGGACGTCGCCTGGGGCCAGGCGCGCCGCGTGACGAACGCGGAGGTGTTCGCCGAGTTCGCCCACGAGGACCTGGCCGACGAGTGCACCGGCTTCGAGGACCAGATCTGCCACGTCCTCGACGACGACATCCACCCGAAGGACAACGGCTACCACGTGATCCGGGAGAAGGTCTGGGAGTCGCTGGACGGGGTCAACCTGGGGCCGAAGGACGGGATCGGCGCGGGCTCGATCACCGGGGCGGACCACGGGTACCTGGAGCGGGTGATCCGGCTCTTCCCCTCGGGATGGGAGGCGCGGAACGGCGCGGAGGTGACCGACCCGGAGAAGGCGTTCGAGCTGGACGGCGAGGGGGCCTCGATCCGCCTCGGCATCGGCGAGGAGGAGGTCCGCTTCCGCGGCTTCCCCGACTGGTACGACGAGATCGTCCCGGTGCGGGTGATCGTCGGGGTCCGCTACCGGACGACCGGGACCGTCACCGACGACTTCTACCGGGTCGAGGCGTCGCGGAACGGGGTGTTCCGCGCGCCCCCCGGCCACGCCTTCCGGCCGACCGACTGGGATTTCTACACCCCGATCGTCGGCTCCGGCGGCCCGAACATGCCGCCGGAGGACCCGGACTACCCCGAGATGAAGCTGCTCGTCGTCCCGAACGTCGCGGACTGGCGGGAGGTGACCGCCACCCTGACGAAGAACCCGGTCCTCTCCGGGGACGGCAGCCACTACGAGTGGCCGCCCTTCACCCGGGAAGAGCTCGGCACGACCGAGGTGCGCGTGGTCGCGGCGCCGGTGGCGAAGACCCCGGGGGACGACTTCCGCGTCGTCGTCGACGCGGCCTGGCTCGACGTCTACGGCCTGCGCAAGGAGCGGCCGCCCGAGGTGACGAACGTCACGGTGGAGAAGGCGGATGGTGGCGGCCTCGTCGTCACCTTCGACGAGCTGGCCGGTGCCGACCGGTACGACGTCTACTTCGGTTCTCTGCCGGTGCTCCACGACGAGGGACGCTACACCCACGGGCACGAGCCGGAGGGAAAGCCGCTCTGCGACGTGGCGACCGAGCCGGCCGGCGCAGGACGCCGCAGGACGACGATCCCGGCGGACGACGTTCCCTCGGGGAGCAGCTACCTCCTCGTCACCGGGCACGTGGACGACGTGGAGAGTCCCGCGGGGTACGACTCCTCCGGGGCCGAGCGTCCCCGCTCCGAGGCGACCTGCCCCTGACCGGCGCGGCGCCGGGGGCCGCCCGGGCCGCCTGCCGGCGGCCCCTACAAGGGCCCTCTCGCCTGCCGGCGGCCCCTGCACGATCCGCGTGACGAGGGTTTCGGTGGGGTCTTGTAGGGGCGGCCGGAAGGCCGCCCGAGGGTGCCTGATGCGCCTGTCGCCGTCGTGCGCGTTCGGCGCGCGATGCGCGGCGCCGGGGGCCGCCCGGGCCGCCTGCCGGCGGCCCCTACAAGGGCCCTCTCGCCTCCCGGTGGCCCCTGCGAAACCCGCGAGGCCGTCGCTCCCTTCCGGCGGTCCCTACTGCATCACGGCCTTGTCGCCGACCTGGAAGCCGGAACCGGAGACCGGCTTGGCGATGGAGAGCCGGGCGCCCAGCACCTTGATCACCTCGACGATACCGCGGGACTCCTCCTCGCCCCCGAGGACCTCGCCGGTATCCGGGTCCTTGATCATCTCGCCCATGCCGCGGATCTCGAACCGGTCGCCGACCTTGACCCCGAGCGAGTCGCCTACGTTGAGGTAGATCCTGTCGCCGGAGACCTTGGCCACCTTCCCGACGATCCCGCCGCGGTACGTGGACGGCTTGATCTTGTCCGCGTTCTCGGCGATCTGCTGCGCGATCTTCTTGACCGCCTTGTTCAGGATCTTCGTCGCCATGCCCGAGTCGAAGTTCTTCCCGAAGCGGGCGCCGGAGAACTCGCCCTTGCCGAAGGTGTACTTTCCGCTGGCCTCGTAGGCGCCGAGGATCTCACCGGTCGTCGTGTCGACGAGGCGGGCGGTCACCGTCGTCTTCCCGGTCACCACCTTCCCGCCGATACCGTGCCCCCACTTCCACCTGCCGATCTGGGGGATCCGCCCGCCGGTCTCGGAGATCCCGAACTCGGTGACCGACCCGATGATCACCGCCTGGACGCCGAGCACCTTGCCGATCCGGGCCGCCGTCGAGGGATCGATCCGGCCGGTGTCCGCCAGGTCCTGCTCGTGGAGGATCTTGTCCAGTTGCTGGCGCTCGATCACCCGGAACTTCCCGGTCTGCACCAGCTTCGTCGTCAGGGCGTCGGCGGCGGCCCGGGCCAGGTTCCGGACGTGCCAGCCGTAGCTCCAGGAGGGGGTCAGGGCCTCCGTGTCGAAGTCGATCACCGCGACCCGGATCTTCTTCTCCTCCGCCGCCCGCGCGGTCGTCCCCGCCGCGAAGGGCAGGAGCGTCGCCGCCAGGGTGAAGACCAGGAGTCCGCCCAGGAACCGTCTCGTCGCACGCATCGTCTCGATCCTCCCCGGGATGACCCGGATTCGAACGGGAGTCGTCACGGCCAAAGGATAGGGTCCGCCGCGGCGACGTGCAGCCCGTGGCACCACTCCCGGGATCGGTTATCCTCGGGCTGACATGAGTGATTCGTCCAGTAAGTCCGCGGCATCGAGGAGGGAACGCCCCTGGCGGGAGGCGTTTCGCCCGCTCCGCCGGAGGCTGCGGGAACGGGTCCCGGCGGAGGAGATCCGCCGCCTGCACCGGCCCCGTCCCGCGCGGCACTTCGCCGTCCTGGCCCGCCAGCTCGTCCTGTGGGGGGCGGGGGCCTGGCTCGCCGCCTCGTCCACGAACCCCCTCCTGTGGGTTCCCGGGGCGATCGCCTGCGGCCTCGTCGTCTTCGATTTCACGGTGCTCCTCCACGAGGTCGTCCACGACGCGGTCTTCCGCCGGAAGAACACCCGGGCCAACCGGCTGCTCGGGCTGCTCTATGCCTTTCCGGTCGGCATCTCGGCGACCCAGTTCACCCGGTGGCACCTCGACCACCACGAGGCCCTCGGGAGCGCCACCGGCGACCCGAAGCGGCACCATCTCTCGCCGAAGCGCAACTCCCGCCGGCTCAAGCTGCTCTACGCCACGCCCGCCCTCTTCGCGATCTACTTCCGGGCGGCGGCCCGGGAGGCCGCCACGTATCCCCCGGACGTACGGCGGGCGATCGCCCGGGAACGGCTGGCGAACGCGGCGGGGCACGTCGCGATCCTCGCCCTCGTCGCGGGAACCCTGGGCTGGGGGGTCGCGTTCCGCGCCTACCTCTTCCCCTGGTTCTTCGTTTTTCCCGTGTTCTTCACGCTGAACCGGCTCGGCCAGCACTACGACATCGACCCGGACGACCCGGCCAGGTGGTCGACCCCGGTCGCCCCGTCGCCGTTCTGGGACCGGGCGTTCCTCTGGTCGAACTACCACCTGGAGCACCACTGGTACCCGCGGGTGCCGTTCTACGGGCTGCCCCGGCTCCACCGCCTGCTGCGCCCCGTCTACGCCGAGATCGGCCTGCGTCCGCGGACCTACCGGGAGCTGCTCTGGAACTGGTTCGTCCGGAACCGTCCGCCCCACGCCCGCTGGGAGTAGCCTTCGCGCCGGTTTCGCCCGTGCGTGGTCGCCGGTGGCGATGCGTGTGGCCGCGGGGGGCGGAGCCGCGTACATGGAAGGCGTGGAACCGCGGGTTCCGAGGGAGGTCTTCTCATGTCGATCGACCGGCGGGTCATCCTGGCGTGTTCGGCCGTCCTCCTGGCGGCCGCCGTCCCGGCAGCGGCGGGGTCCGGGGCCGACCCCAGCTACGACGGGTCGTTCTTCGTCGACGTCACCGACGAGGCCGGGCTCTCGTCCTTCCCGTCGTTCCGGGTCTCGGTCGCCGACGTCAACGGGGACGGCTACCCGGACCTGCTGCTCCACCAGCGCTCCGACTGGGAGAACGGCGAGTGGGCCGACCGGGCGTACCTGCTGCTCAACGTCGAGGGGGATGCGCCGGGCACCCGGAAGTTCGTCGACTTCACGAGCGAGTCCGGGATCCGGGCGAAGCGCGACGGCAGCGCGACCGGCCACCACTCGGACGGCGGGATCTTCGCCGACGTGGACAACGACGGCGACCTCGACCTCTTCACGCTGGCGTACCTGCACCGGAGCTACCACTCCCCCTCGGACACGAACGACCTCTACCTGAACGACGGGGAGGGGCACTTCACCCTCGCGCCGAACTCGCCCTTCCACGAGGAGCCGGTGTGGAACACCGCGGCGGCCGTCTTCGTCGACTGGAACCTGGACGGGAAGATCGATCTTTACGTCGGCAACTGGTACATGGACGACGACCTGACGGTGGACCAGCTCTACGAGGGGCACGGGGACGGGTCGTTCACCAACGTCACCCACGACGCGGGGATCGACCAGAAGCCGACCTGCGTCTACGCGGTCTCCACGTTCGACTGGAACGACGACGGGTACCCCGACCTGTTCGCCCCGCCCTACAGCCGGACGAACCTGAACTCGATCCCTGTCCAGTGGCGGAACAACGGCGACGGGACGTTCACCCAGGTCCAGGCGGACACCCACTACGACCAGTACCGGGGGGTGTGGGGCCAGACGGTCTCGTTCGGCTCGATGCCCCGGGACTTCGACCGGGACGGGGACCAGGACTTCCTCGAGATCATCACCCACGGCAAGGGGGACGGGGACGACGGGAACACCCACACGACGGTGGTCCCCAACGTCGCCGGCGTCTTCTCCTGGGACTTCTGGCGGGTCCACGACCGGGGGAACGAGGACCCGGACCTCGGCCACCACGGGGATCACTACGCCACCTGGTTCGACTACGACGGGGACGGGCTCGTCGACTTCGCCCTCACCGAGAGCGGCTACGACAACAACCGGCTCTACCTCTTTCACCACCTGCCGGACGACACGTTCGAGCCGGCGACCGTCGGCTCGGGTCTCAACGTGATCAACGAAGAGAACCTTCCGGCCCACAACGTGATCGCGTTCGACTACGACCTGGACGGGGACGAGGACCTGATCGTCGGCATCGCCGACACGACCCACTCGCCGCGCCTGTTCCGCAACGACCTGGGGAACACCCGGCACTGGATCACGATCCGCCTCGAGGGGGGCGGGGGGGATGGCCAGGCGAACCGGGCCGCGATCGGGGCGAAGGTCGAGGTGATCGCCGGCGGGACGACCTGGACGCGGGAGGTCTACGCCGGGAACGGCCACATGGGCCCGATGCACCCGCTGGCCCTCACGTTCGGCCTCGGGGACGTCACCTCGATCGACACGATCCGGGTCCGCTGGCCGAACGCGTCGCTCTCCACGACGGAACTCCACGACGTGGCGGTCGACCAGTTCCTGACGATCCGCGAGGCCGGGGGCTGCACGGGCCCGCCGGCGGATCCCACCGGCCTCCTGGTCGACAAGGCGTCGGATGACGTGAAGCTGACCTGGGACGAACCCGGCGACCCGGAGGTCACGTCGTGGAACGTCTGGCGGGAAGACCATCCCGACCCGTCCGACTGGTCGTCGCCCCACGCCGACGGGGTGACCGACGAGGACCCGGGGACCGGGGGGATCCAGTGGACCGACGCCGGCGCGGCGGCGGACGGGGAGACCTGGTTCTACCTGGTGACCGCGGTCAACGCCTGCGGCGAGTCGCCCCTGCGCTGAGCGCCCGTCAGGCCGGGTCGCCGGTGGAGACCGGGGCGCCCCCGCCCCGGACGATGGAGCTCGGCCCTTCCCGGGACTCGATCAGCCGGATCCCGTGCTCCGCCAGCTCCGCGAGGATCGGCTCGTAGAGGTCCGGCGTCGTCGGCAGCCGCACGCCGGGATCCGCCACCTTCCCCTCGAGGATCAGCCGGGTCGCGATCGCCGCCGGGAGCCCGACCGTCCGCGCCATCGCGCTGTCCCCGCGCGCTTCCCCGAACGCGAGCAGCGTCACGGTGACCCGGGAGGGGCGGGTTTCCCCGTCCGCCACGACCAGGAACTCGTCGTGGAGGACGACCATGTCCCGCTCGCCGGGGCGGTAGCGGAGCCGTTCCTCCATCCGGGCAACGAGGGCGTCGAGCGGCGTCCTCGCGCCGGGAGGAAGGGGCTCCTCGGCGAAGAGCCCGAGCCAGTCGAAGCGGCGCATCGGTTCCGAGGCGAGGCCGATTCCCAGTTTCCGGGCCACCGCCTCCCGCGGGTCCTCCCCGCGCCGGCCGCCGGCGAGGCGCCGCATCAGCCCCGCCCAGGTCTCTCCCGCGAGGTCCATCTCCGCGAGGTCGAGGAGCCCGAGGGCGGCGAGCTGCTTGAACGTGACGCAGTGCCCGGGATAGCGCAGCGTGCCGCGGAACATCGTGCGGATGCCGGCGAGGCCGTACTTCTCGACGTAGACGGTCGCGTCCCGGTTCGGGTAGGACTGGAGGCGGCCGACCTCGGCGATGTCCAGGTAGTGGCAGTTGTCGAAGAGCCTCTCCGGCGGCACGTCGACCACCCGGCCCTCGAACAGGTAGCGGGCCGGGTTCCGGGCGGCGAGGAGCACCCCCCGCGGGTTCCAGGAGAACTTGTATCCCCACGGGTTGTCGTTGACCTCGGGCGCCGGCAGACCCCCGCAGTAGCTGTGCAGGGCGACGAGCCGCCCTCCTTCCTCCCGCACCCGGTGGATCACCCGCATCGCGGCCATGTGGTCGATCCCCGGGTCGAGTCCGCACTCGTTGAGCAGGACGACGCCCCGCTCCCGGGCCCGGGCGTCGAGGCTCCGCATCTCGTCCGAGACGTAGGACGTCGTCACCAGGTGCGTCCGGTACTCGACGCAGGTCCGGCCCACCACCGGGTGGAACGACGCGGGGAGCAGGCTGACGACCACGTCCGCCTCCTCGACCAGCTCCTCGAGCGCCGTCATGTCCCCGGGCACGTCGAGGCCGACCCCGTGGCCCCGCGGATGGTTCCCCACCAGCTCCCGCGCCCGTGAGACGACCTGGGAGGCGACCGTGACCGTCGCCCCCCGCTCGAGCAGGTAACGGACGAGGGGCGGGGCCACGAGGCCCGCCCCCAGCACGAGGACCCGCGCGTCCCGTCCCGGCTCCGCCGTCATCGCCGTCCTCCTCCGCCGCCGTGGCGGCCGGGGCGTCTCAGGAGGCGTTCCGCAGCTCCCGGTTCCCGGGGCCGCCCGGCAGGAGGGCGGCCAGGTGGGCATGCCGCGGCATCAGCTCGCCCCGGTGGGCGATCACCGCGCGGCGGAGCGGCGCGGGAAGCCGCTCGAGGTCGAGCCCTTCCGGCCCGAGGGCCCGCGCCAGCGCCGGCACGAACGGGGCGAGCGCCCCGGAGAACTCCTCGGACGCTTCCCGGGGAAGTTCACAGGGAAGGTTGTCGACGGCCAGGACGACCGGGCCGCGACCGGTCCAGGCGCCGTCCACCACCTCGTCCCGGTCCGGGAGGTAGAGGTAGGTCGGCCGGTCGGGATCCGTCGGCTTCACCGTCGCCTCGACCGAGCCGCGGATGTCGCAGGTGATGTCGTCGATCAGCCGCAGCCGGGGGGAGCGGTCGCCGGCCCAGAGCTCCGCCAGCATCTCCCGGGTGACGAGCCGCGGGAAACGGGGCTCCCAGTAGAGGGCGTTGACCAGGACGGCCAGGTGGGGCAGGAACTCCCCGAGCCGACTCTCGTACCGCCCGGGGTGAGCGTCCAGTTCCTCCAGGTCGAACCCCCCGTCCTCCTTCCGGCGGTACATGTGCTCCTTGCGGAACGTCGTGACGTACACGTGCCGCCGGTGGGCCGGCGCGGGTTCGGTCAGCAGGGCCGAGAGATCCTCCGGCGCGACCTCGCGAACCGGCAGCAGGTCGAGGATCTCCCGGGCACCCCGGGCGACGCGGCCGTAGCCGGTGATGCCGAAGACGAGGGGAGCGACCTCCACCGGGAGCCCCTCGTCCGCGATCCGTCGACCGAGCCGCTCCGTCGCCGCCTTCGCCGCCGCCAGGTCCGGGAACTCCCAGGCCCGGCGCGCGGACGCGAACGGCGTGGCGAATCCCTCCTCCTCGAGGCGCCGGCCCAGGGCCCAGAGGCCGTCGAGCATTCCCGCGAGGCCGGCGAAGTGGCCGAAGGCGACCAGGCGCCGGCCCTCGTCGTCGGTGATCAGCTCGTAGTCGATCAGGGTCGCGCGCTTCCGCAGGATCTCCGCCAGCATCTCCATGTTGGCCGGCTGGCCCTTCATCGTGTGGGAGAAGAACAGGTAGACGCCGCCTTCCCGGAAGAAGGTCCGGGGCATTTCCTTCACTCCCATCACGAGGAAGCAGCCCGAGAGGTCCTCCCGGACCTCGGCCCCCGCGCGAACGTACTCGGCGTCGGTGAAGACCCGGATCGGTGACGGCTGGACCGCGACCCCGATCCCCTGGTCCACCAGGTGCCGAACGGCGGCCGGGGTGAGCGGGACGCGGCGTTCCCAGCGGTTCTTGTCCTCGCGGCGGATCCCGATGGTGCAGTCCATGAGGTTCCTCCCCGTGGGTGGCCGTTCCATATTCTGTTGTCGTTGTTCGGGCCCGAACGAACGCGGGCCCTGCACGAGAACTCCGAACGTTTTCTGGCGGTCGACCGCGAGGTTGTCAAGGGCGCCCGGAACCCCGGTGCGGCGGGGCCCCGGGAGGGCTATCTTTCCCCCGTCCCGGGGCCCCGGGGAGGAGGGACCCGTACCGATGAAGCGCCGGATCCTGCCAGTCGTCCTCGCCGCCGCCGTGCTCGTGCCGGCGGCCGCCGCCCCGGAAGCCCCCGCCCTCGAGGTCCAGCGCCGGGTGGCCCGCCGGATCACCCTCGCCGGCTCCGCCGCCCTTGCTCCCGATCCGGCGCACGGGGGGCGCCTCCCCGGGGGAGCGGCCGCCCGTGCCTATGCCCGGGCTCTCTGGCACCTGGCCCGTGGCGAGGAAAAGGGCGCGCGCTCCGTGCTGGTCGGGGGGCTTTCCGCCGCGGACGTGGACCCGGACCTCCGGGCCGCGATGGCCGAGCTCCTGGTGGAACTCGGCCCGGGAGCGGCCGGACGGGAGGCCCTGGCGGGTGCCGGTGGCGGCAGCCCGGGGGCGCTGTACGCGCTGGCCCGGGAGGAGCGGTGTGACGAGGTCCGGGCCCGGCTCGAGGAGAGAACGGCGGCCCTGCCGGCGGCGCCCGGGGCCCGCGTGCTCGCGGCGCGGGCCCTGGCCCGCTGCGGGTCGCCCGGGCAGGCCCTCGCGCTCCTCGCGCCCGTGCGGGCGGCTGAGGATCCTCACCGTCGCTCCGACCCCCGCGTCGCGCTGGCCGCCGGGGAGATCCTCCTCGCCGCGGGAGACGCCGCGGCCGGGCGGGCGTGGTGCGAGGGGGCCGCGGATCGCTCGGTGGGACTTCCCCTCCTCCACCACCGGGCCGCCGCCTGTGCCGCCGCCGCGGCCGCCCGGGAGGGGTTCCTGCCCGGCGCCTACCACCGCTGGATCGCCGGCCACCTGGAGGCCGCGCGCGACCCGGCGCTGCCGGCCCGGGACCGGGTCCGCGCCGCCCTCGCGGCCGCCTGGGCGGCGCTGGACCGGGGGCACCCGGGCAAGGCCGCCGAGGGGCTCGAGGCCCTGGATGCCGTGCGGGGCGTCCCGGTCGCGCCCGGGGAGCGTGCGACGCTCCGCCTGCTGCGCGGGATGCTGCTCCTCCGGGTGGAGCGGGTGCGAGAGGGGAAGAGCCTCCTCCGAACGGTGCGCCGGGAGGGGGAGGGTGACCTGGCCGTGCTCGGGGCCTTCGCCGCCGCGATGGAAGCGGAGGCCGAGGGGGACGTGGCCGGCGCGGTGCGGGAGTACGGGCGGGCGGAACAGCTCGCGCGGGGACGTGGCATCCCGGAACTGGTCCTCTCGGCGGTGGTCGAGCAGTACCGGCTCGAGGCCCGGCCGGGGGAAGTGGCCCTGGCCCGCCTCGAGGTGCTGCGGCCCCTGCGGGAATGGCCGGGGGGAGACGCCTGGGGCAACCCCTGGGCGGACCCGGGGCTCCCGCGCCGGGCCGTCCAGGTCGTCCTCGACCGGGTGCTCGCGGCCGGGGCGGAAGGCGAGGCCCAGCTCGTCCGGGTCCTCTCCCTGGCCGAGGAGCTGCGGTCCGCCCTCGGGATGCGAATCGCCCGCCAGACGGACGTGCCGGAGATCGACCGGCTGCAGCGACAGCTCGCGGCCCAGGACGCGGGGATGGCCCTGTTCGTCCTCGGGGAGACCCGGAGCTGGGCGTTCTTCCTCAAGCCGGGGGAGATCTCCCTCGAGACGTTGCCCGCGGGGGACACGCTCCGGGAATGGATCGGTCCGCTGGGGGAGGGGAGGACCCTGCCTGCCGGGGGACGTCCCCAGGCCGGGTCCCTGGTCGGCCCCCTCGCGAACTTTCCCCGGGACGCCCAGCTCCTGATCGTGCCGGACGGGTTCCTGTTCGGCGTGCCCTGGGCGGAGATGCCGGCTCCCGGCGCGTTCGACCGGGAGGCCTGCTGCCTCGGACAGTTGTTCCAGCCGGCGGTGCTGCCGTCCCTGGCGCGGTTGCTTGCGGCCTTTCCCGTCGGCGTGGCCGAGACCCGGGAGGAGGCTCACCTCCTCGCGGTCGGGCTGGACGGACTTCCCGGCATCCCGGGGGACCCGCGGGTGCCGGGCCTGGTCCGGTTCGCCTCCTTCCGGGCGGTGGACGCGGACGCGACGCCGGTGGATGACCTGCTCCTCGAACTGCGGGGGGCGCGGGACGTGCTCCACCTGGGGCTCCCGCTCCTGCTGGCCGGCAGGGAGGCCCGCCGGTTCGTCCTCGGGGTTCACGGGAAGGGCGGAGAACTCCTGGCCCTCTCCCTGGACCGGTTCCAGGTGGCGGGGGAGCGCCGGGAACTCGTCGTCCTCGACCCCCGGGACGGGTTCGCGGACGACCCGGTCTCGCGGGCCCGCGCGGCGTGTCTCCTCGTCGGTCGCGGGGCCCGGGCGGCGGTGGTCAGCCTGGCGGACCTGCCGCCGGGCCGGGCGGCCACCGGGTGGAAGGAGTTCTACGGGAGGCTCGGCCGGGGCAGGACCGTCTTCGAGGCGCTGCGTCCCCTGCTCGAGGAACTGCGGGAGGACGGGACCGCGGCCCTCGCCGTGGTCGGGCGGCCGGACGTCCGGGTCGTGCCGCCACCGCGGGTCCGCTGGCCGTTCTGGGTCTCTCTCGGGTCGGCGCTGCTGATCCTGGCCGTCGTGTTCTGGCGGTTGTTCCGGCGCCCGCGCGACCCGTTCGACGTGGAGCCGCCCGAGACCGAGTGACGGCTCAGATCCCGACCGGGACCTGGCGGCGCTTCTGGAACTCCTCGAGGACTTCCCAGACCCGCGGGTGGACGATCGCCACCGCCTCCAGGTAGTCCCGGGAGAGTTCCAGCAGTTCCCCGGGCCGGGTCGTGATCGCGGTCACGTTGCGGGGCGCCCGGGAGAGGGCGGAGACCTCGCCGAAGAAGCCGCCCTCGCCGATCCGGTCGACCTCGACCGCCTCGCCGTCGTTCCCCCGGACGGTCAGGGCGACCTCTCCCTCGGCGACGATCCAGAGGGAGTCCCCCGGTTCCCCCTGGGAGAAGACCACGTGGCCGGCGTCGACCCGGTGGACCTCCATCACCTCGACGATGCCGGTCAACTCTTCCCGGTCGAACTCCGAGAAGAGGGGGACGTACTTCTTGAGCCGGGTCCGGATCGTCATCCCGTGGGCCAGCGCCTCGTCCTCCCCGGGGGCGGGTTCCGGCGCCGCGATCTCTCCGAGCTTCTCCCGGACGGCCTCGTTGTCCGGGTCGATCCGGAGGATCGTCCGGTAGAGGGCCAGGGCCTGGAGATGGCGCTCGTCCCGCTCGTAGGCCGCGGCCGCGAGGAGGTACTCCTCCACGGCCTCCCCGGTGCGTCCGAGCAGGGCCAGCACCTCCGCCGCCTTCTTGTGCCACGTGGCGGACCTCATCGCGTCGTTCCGCGCCCGTTCGCGGTAGATCTCGAGGGCCGTCTCGTAGTCCCCGGCCGCCACGGCCCTTGCGGGGTCCTCGTGCTTCGTCCGCCTCTTCAGGAAGGAGAAGACCATCGCGTCATCGTCCCTTCCCCGATCCCCACGGGGAATATGGCGACCTGCTCCGGTCGAGGCTAGCGACGGATCATCAGGCCGAGGAACTCGCGCACCAGTTGCGGGTCGTACTTTCCCTTCCCCTTGCCGTGGATGATCCGCATCGCCTCGAAGCCGGTCATCCCCTTCTGGTAGGAGCGGTCGGTCGTCATCGCGTCGAAGGCGTCGACGATCGCCGCCATCCGGGTGAACCGGCCGAGTTCCCGGTCGGTCATTCCGTCCGGGTACCCGGTTCCGTCGAGGCGCTCGTGGTGCCGGAGACAGACCTCCCGCACGATCTCGTCCTTCCAGCCCGCCTCCTCGAGGATCCGCGACCCCTCCACGGGGTGGCGCTTCATCTGCTCCCACTCCTCGGGGGTGAACTTCCCCGGCTTGTTGATCAGTTCCCGGGGAACGCGGCACTTGCCGCAGTCGTGCATCAGGCCCGCGCGCCCGAGGCTCGCCAGGACGTCCGGGGAGTCGATCCCCGTCTCCCGGGCGAGGGCGACGAGGTAGATCGCCACGTGGGTGCAGTGCGTGTAGGTGTAGTAGTCGTGCTCCAGGAGCTGGACCGCCGTCGAGAACGCCTCCGGTCCGTCGACCAGGTGCACGATCGCGTCCGCCAGGTTGCCGACGCGCTCCTTGACCCCGGGAGCCGCCGGGTTCTCCAGCACCTCGCGCATCAGGGGGGCCGCGGTATCCAGCAGGATCCTCGTTCGCTCCTCGAGCGGGCGGCTCGGGTCGCTGATCCGGTCCCGGAGCTGGTCCTCGAGGTAGCGGTTCCAGGCGCCCGCCTCCTCGAAGGAGATGTAGACGTGCCGGACCCCGGCCTCGATGAGCCGCCGCCGGTGCTCCTCGGTGAACGGCAGGTTCGCCGTCCGGTAGAGGACCGGCTTCTTCCCCTCGTGTCGAATCCAGATCTCGCAGGGCAGCACTTTCCCCGGCTCCAGCATCGCCAGGGCCACGGGGAAGAAGGTCGCTTCCTGCTCCAGGGTCTTGTCGCTCACCTAGGGCCACTCCTGCACGTGCTTATCGTCCCGGGAGGGGGCAAGCTGAAGGGTCCCCGGGTTCCGGGGGCGGCGAAGGAAGAGCGATGACCCACGACGAGCGCAGGCGACGTGTCACCGCCCGGGACCTCCTGGGGCTGGCGGTGCCGGGAGACCCGGCGGCCGCTCCCGGCGGGGAGCGGGTGGCGTTCACCCTGACCGAGAGCGACTTCGGCAAGAGCGAGCTGCGGACGCGGGTCCACGTGGCGCCCGCCGCGGGGCGGGACGCCCCGTCCTCGGAGCAGTGGGTGCACGGGCTCCACGACGCGACCGCGCCGTGCTGGTCGCCCGACGGGAGCCGGCTCGGCTTCCTCGCGTTCCGGCCCCAGCCCCACGAGGACGAGGAGGACGACGTCCGCGAGGACGGGGAGGACAAGCAGCAGGTGTTCGCCCTCCGGGCGAGCGGCGGCGAGGCGGAACGCCTGACCGAGGCCCCCGAGGGCGTGGAAGCCTGGGCGTTCTGGCCGGACGGATCCGGCGTCGTCACCCTGGGCCCCGCCCCGCGGCCCGCCGCCGAACGGGGCTGGCGCCGCCGGCGCCGGGACGACCGGGACGACCCGCTGGTCGTCGACGAGGAGATCCCGCTGCTCGAGATCCGTTTCCATCCGCTGGACGACCGGGAGGGGCGGGACCGGGAGGAGCGTCACCGTTCCCGGGTGCTGCTCCCCCCTCGCCGGGGGGTCGTCGACTTCGACGTGTCGCCCGACGGAAAGGCCCTCGCGTACGCCACCAACCACACCGGGCGCCCCGAGGACCTGGACCGGTGCGAGGTGATCCTGCGGGACCTGGCGTCCGGGGAGGAACGGCGCGTGAGCGGGGGCCGAGGCGGCAACGAGACCGGTCCCCGCTTCACGCGGGACGGCCGGTTCCTCGTGTTCGAGGGCTGGGCCGATCCCCGCGTCGCCTTCTCCCGCCAGGAGCTGCTGGCGGTCGACCTCGCCGACCCGGATGCCCCCCCGCGACTGCTGCTCGCCGGGATCGACCGGGACGTGGAGGCGTGGACCGTTCTCGCGGACGGCCGGGTGGCGGCGGCGGTCGCATGGGGGATGGAATCGCGGCTCGTCGTCGTCGACCCGGGGACCGGGGAACACGAGGTGCTGCCCGTCGAGGGGGTGGTCGTCCACGCGCTCGACGCCCCGCTGCGGGAGGGCCTCCCGGCGGTGGTCGCGGAGTGGCCGGACGCCCCCCCGGAGGTGTGCCTCCTCGACCTGGCGGGCGGAGCACTCCAGCGCCTGACCGACCTGAACCCGGGCGCCGGGGAGTGGCTCCGGGCGCGGCGGGTGCGGCTCTCCTGGGAGAACGAGGGGTTCCGCCACGAGGGGCTGGTCGTCCTGCCACCGGGGGACGGGCGGGCCGCCACGGGCGGGCCGCCCCCCCTGCTCGCCTGGCTGCACGGTGGCCCCCACTGGCGGGCGATCGACACGTTCCGCGTGTACGAGGCGGAGGCGCTCGCGGCGCGGGGCTTCGCCGTTTTCCTGCCGAACTACCGGGGATCCTCCGGCTACGGGGAGCGGTACTCCCTGGCCAACCGGGGAGACCTGGGAGGGGCCGACGCCCGGGACGTCCTGGCCGGCGTCGCCGAGATCGGGCGCCGCGGGCTCGCGGACACGTCCCGGGCGGCGGTGGCGGGCGCCAGCTACGGGGGCTACCTGGTCAACTGGCTGCTGGCGACCAGCGATGCCTTCCGGGCGGGGATCTCCATCGCCGGGATCTTCGATCTCGCCCAGGACTGGGCCGGGTCCGACTACTGCTCGTGGGAGGTCCACTACCTCGGGGGTCGCCCCTGGGAGAAACCCGACCTCTACCGCGAGCGGTCGCCCCTGCTGCGGGCCGACAGGATCACGGCCCCGGTCCTGGTGCTCCACGGCCTCGAGGACGACAACACCCTGTTCACGAACGGCAAGGCCCTCCACCGGGCCCTCGTCTCCCTCGGCCGCACGACGGAACTCGTCCTCTACCCGCGGGAGGGGCACGGCATCTTCGAGCCGGCCCACCGGCTGGACGCCCACCTGCGGATCGTCGAGTGGCTGGACCGGCACGTCGTCGGCCGGGACGCGGTCCACGTTCCCGGGCGGCACGTGGAGCGGGACGGCCTGCGGCTCGTGCCGCTCGGTCACCACGTGCGCGAGGACTACTCCGGCGTGCGCCCGCCCGAGGGGCGGATGTTCCTCGAGGTCTCCGTGCTGCTCCGGGGCCTGCACCCGGAGATCGACACCCTGCGCCTCCGGCCGGCGGGCCCCTCCGCCGACGTGGTCCTCGAGGACGAGGACGGAGGCGTCCGCCGTCCCGTCGGCGTCCCGCTGGAGGTCCATGGCCAGGCGGTGCTGTTCACGTCCCGGGGAGAGCTCGAGTCCTGGACCGGGGAGGACGAGCGTCCCGCATCGCTGCCGTTCCAGGCGGTCTTCGAGGTCCCGGCGGAACCGGCGGTCTACCGCCTGCGGGTGTTCGACCTGCCTCCGATCGTCCTCGAGGTCACGCCCCCGGGGGACTAGGAACCGAGGGCCGGCGCGGCGGCGGCAAGGAGGCGGACGACCAGGGCCATCGTCGTCCGGGCCGCGGCGGGGGTGATCCCGAGGGGCGCGTACTCGACGACGTCGATCCCGGCGAGGGGAATCCGCCGGCCCAGCCCCTCGAGGAGCAGGGCGAGCTCCCGGGGCTGGGGCCCCAGGGGGACGGGCAGGGGCGTGGTCGGCACGGCGGCGGGGTCGAGGACGTCCACGTCCAGGCTGACGTGCCAGCGGAGCGCGCCGTCGAGGGCGGCGAGGATCGCCTGCCCGCCCCGGTCGACCAGCTCCGCCGAGGGCACCATGCGGTCGATCCCGCCCGCGGCGAGGGTGGCCGCGAGCGCCTCCGCCGGAGGGGCCCCGGCGGCCAGCCGCCGCCGGAAGTCCGCCGTGGGCGGATGCCAGCCCCGGGCACCGACGTGGACGAGCCTGCGGACCGCCGGCACCCGGCGCGCCGCCGGGATCCAGGTGGCATGGGTCAGCGGCACGTCGGAGCGGGGCGACGTGTCCAGGTGGGCGTCGAGGACCAGCACTCCCAGCTCGCCGGCGTCGGCGAGCCCGGCGACGACCCCGGCCGAGACCGAGTGGTCGCCCCCGAGCACGAGGGGCAGGGCACCGGCCCGGGCGATCCGCGCGACGACCTCCCGGGCCCGCGTCGCCACCTCCTCCGGGCCCGGTTCCCCGGGGAGGACCAGGTCGCCCAGGTCCCGCACGCGGACTCCCGCGAGCACCAGCTCGCCGCGCTCCAGGTCGATCGCACCGAGCGGCTCGCCGCTCTCGGCGTCCTCCCGGTAGAGGAACACCTCGCGGGACGCCTCGCGGAGGGACGCGGGTGCACGGGCGGGCCCGCGACGCCCCAGGGCGCCGGCCTCGCAGGGGATGCCGACCACCACGACGTCGGCGATCCCGGGCCGGAGTTCCCCGGCGGCGAGGAGGGGCGCCCCGAAGCAGCCGGCCTCTCCCGCCGGCGCCGTCAGCCGGATGCCGTCCCGCGGAACCATCGGTCCAGCAGCTCCACCGTGTTGCCGGGAGCGCCCGCGAGCACGCCGGTCACCGGCACTCCCGCCAGGTGCTCCGCCAGCTCGAGGGCGAGGCGCGCGGCGTCTCCCCCCACGGAGCGCAGGAGCGCGTTTCCGGCCCGCCGGTTCTGGAGCTCGCGCAGGAGGAGGACCAGGGCGTCGGAGGGGCGGAGCGGGGCGAGGGTCGCCCGCGCGCCCTCCCGGTGGGGCGGGGCGACCACCCCGTGCTGGAGGGCGTTCGCCGTGATCTCCTCGAGGAGCCGGTCCAGGTCCGCCCCGCGGACCCGGGCAGGGTCGATCTCGCAGAGGAACTCCCCGCCCCGGCGTTCCAGGAGGCGCAGGCCGGGCACCCGCACGAGCCGCTCGGCCTCCGCGCAGCCGTCCCCGGCCACGGTGATCGCGTAGAGGTAGGGCGCCCGGGGATCCGGTGGGCCGTTCCCGGTGGAGACGAGGGCGATCCCGCCGAGGGGAACCGGGTCACCGGCGAGCAGGCCGGCCGGGAGGCGCCCCGTGGCCAGCCAGGGCGCCGCCAGGCGTGCCGCCTCCCCGGGCCGGATTCCCAGCGGCTTCGGGAACGGGTGCACGAGGCCGGTCTCCCGGTGCAGCGGGGCGAAATCGTCCGAGAGGAGCCGGTACCCGCGCGAGAGGAGCCCGAGGGCCAGGGTGGTCTTCCCGCTGCCGGACGGGCCGGCGACGAGGTACGCGTGCCCGTCCCGCTCCAGGGCCGCCGCGTGGAGGAGGAGCCACCCCCGGACCCGGTCGAGAAGCGCGCGGAAGATCGCCCCGTACGCCTGTTCCGGGGCCGAGGCCGGATCGAGGGGGACCGGCGCATCCCCGGCGGCGAGCCGGGGCGGGGGCGGGTCGAAGCGGACCTCGACCAGCGGCAGGGAGGGGTCGGCGCCGTCCGCCTCGCGGACCAGGGGCCCGAGCTCGTCGCGGAGCAGGCGGACGAGCGCATCCCCGTCGGTGGCCACGCGGAGGGAGGCGTCGAGGAGGTCGATCCGCAGCTCGGCCGGGACGCGCTTCATGGCGCGGAGTATAGCGGGGGCGCGCCCGGGGGCCCGCCGGGGTACAATCCGCGCGGCATGACCGGATCGCACCACGGCGCCGGCCGGGAGGCCGCGAGGCTCCGCACCGACAGCCATCCCCGGACCTTCGGCACGAACCGCTACGTCTACGCCGTCCTCTCGCGGCGGGCGCGGGGCGTGTCGATCGGGATCAACGTCAACCCGGACAAGGCGTGCAACTTCGCCTGCATCTACTGCCAGGTGGACCGGACGATCCCCCCGGCGGTGACCGAGGTCGACGTGCGGCGGCTGCTCGCGGAGCTGGACGAGATGCTGGCCGCGGCCGCCGCCGGCCGGCTCGCGGAGCTGGCGGCGATCGACGGGGCGCCTGCCGCGTGGCGGAGGGTCGCCGACGTCGCGTTCTCCGGGGACGGCGAGCCGACCGGCTGGCCGGGGTGGCCGGACCTGGTCGAGCAGGTGGGAGAGCTGCTGGTCCGTCGCCTTCCCGGCGTGCCGATGACCCTGATCACCAACGCCAGCCTGTTCCACCTCGAGCGAGTGCGGCGGGGCCTCGACGCCCTGGCCGCCCGGGGGGGACGGGTCTGGGCCAAGCTGGACGCGGGGACCGAGGAACGGTTCCACCACGTGAACGGGACGCGGGTCCCGTTCCAGCGCGTCCTCGACAACATTCGCGGGGAGGCGCGCCGCCGCCCCGTCGTCGTCCAGTCCCTCTTCTTCCGCGAGGCGGGCATCGCGCCCGCCCGGGAGGAGATCGAGGCCTGGGCAGGCCGTCTCGCGGAGATCCGGGCGGCCGGGGGAGCGATCGCGGAGGTCCAGGTGACCACCGTCGCCCGCCGCCCCCCGACCCCGGAGATCACGGCCCTCTCCCCGGAAGAGCTCGAGGAGATCGCCGCCGCGGCCCGCCGTGCCCTGCCGGAGAGCCGGGTGGAGACGTATCCCGCCCGGCCGGAGGACGGACGGTGACGGGCCCCGCCTGGGCGCCACGGTGCGGAACGGCACCGGCGCCGGGAGAGATGATCCGTGGCCGAGAAGAAGCACAAGGTGATGCTGATCAACGTCACCCACGCCGAGGAGAGCCGGGTGGCGATCGTCAGCGACGGCGTCCTCGAGTCGTTCGAGATCGAGACCTTCGATCACAAGTCGCGCAAGGGTGACCTTTACAAGGCGAAGGTCGAGTCGGTCCACCCCGGCCTGCAGGCGGCCTTCGTCGACATCGGCGACAAGCGGGCCGGGTTCCTTCCCCTCGACGAGGTCAACTTCCGGGTCCATCCCGCCCGGGGGAACGGCAACCGGAACCGCCTCGAGAGCCACATCCACAAGGGCCAGGAGGTGCTGGTCCAGGTCGTCCGGGACGCCTTCGCCAACAAGCCGCCGACCCTGTCGACCTACTTCAGCCTGCCGGGGCGCTACCTGGTCCTGACCCCGTTCCAGGACAGCAAGGGAATCTCCCGCAAGCTGGACGACAAGGTCCGCGACCGGCTCAAGAAGATCGTCGACTCCCTCCCGCTCCCGGAGGGGTTCGGCGTGATCGTGCGGACCGCCGGCGCCGCCGCGACCAAGCAGGAGATCCAGCGGGACCTCCGCTACCTCCTCCGCCTGTGGGAAAAGATCGAGCAGGCGGCCCGGGAGGTGAAGGCCCCGGCCCTCGTCTACAAGGAGCGGTCGCTCGTGATCCGGGCGATCCGCGACCTGTTCACGCCGGACATCGACGAGATCCTGGTGGACGACCGGGACACCTGGGAGGAGATCGTCGAGTTCTTCGAGGTCGTGCTGCCGCAGAAGAAGAAGATCGTCAAGCTCTACCAGGGCGACCGCCCGATCTTCAACAAGTACAACCTCGAGGAACAGATCGAGAACATCTTCCGCCGGCGGGTGCCCCTTCCCTCGGGCGGCGCGCTGATCTTCGACACGACGGAGGCCCTGACCGCCATCGACGTCAACTCCGGCAAGATGCGCGGCGAGGGGCACATCGAGGACACGGCGCTCAAGGCGAACGTCGAGGCGGCCCGGGAGATCGCCCGGCAGCTCCGGCTGCGGGACCTCGGGGGCCTGATCGTGATCGACTTCATCGACATGCGCTCGTCGAAGCACGTGCGCCAGGTCGAGAAGGCGATGCGGGATGCGCTCCGCCGGGACAAGGCCCGGTACGACGTCACGCGGATCAGCAAGCTCGGCCTGATGGAGATCAGCCGCGAGCGGCTGCGACCGGAGAAGTCCTCCCTCCGGTACGTCGACTGCCCGGTCTGCGCCGGGACCGGGTCGATCAAGACGGTCGAGGCCGCCGCCCTCCAGGCGCTGCGCCGGCTCCAGACCCGGGTCGTCCGGGGTGACCTCGAGAACATCGAGGTGGTCCTGCCGCCGGAGGTCGCCGAGTACGTCCTGAACCAGAAGCGCCACGAGCTGATCGGCCTCGAGGAACGGTACGGGACGACGATCCTGGTCCGGGCCGATTCCCGGCTCCTGCGGGACGACGCGGAGATCCGGACCGTGCCGCGGAAGCGGGACGAGACCGAGCAACCCCTGGTGGCGCCGCCCTCCTCCGGGGAGATCCTCGAGGCGATGGAGGAGGTCCGGGCCGAGGAGGCTGCCGCCGCGGCCGAGGAGGCCGCCGAGGAAGGGAACGGCAGGAAGAAAAAGAAGCGCCGTCGCCGGCGCAAGAAGAAGAAGTCGGGCGCGGGAGCGGACGCCGGCGCGGACGAACCGTCTCCCGGGGAGAGCGAGGTGGGAGGGGAGGAACCCTCCACCGACGCTTCCGGCGATCCTGCCACGGAGGAAGCCGACGCGGCCGCCGGGGAGAACCGCGACGCCGGGGATCCCGGTGCGAACGGCGAGAAGCGGAAGAAGAAGCGCCGTCGCCGCCGCCGCAAGAAGAGGAAGCCGGACGGCGAGGGCGAGGCCGGCGGGGATGGAACGCCGGCGACCGGCGCCGACGAGACCGGTCCCGCCCCGGAGCCGGCCCCGGACGAGCCGCCCCTGGCCGCGCAGCCGGCGCGGCTCCCCGTGGAAGAAGGGGGCGGCGACGTGCCGCGCCTCGAGTGGTGGGAAGAACTCGTGGCGATCGCCGTCCAGCAGGAGGCCTGATCGCCCCCCGGGTCACCTTCCGGCGGCCCCTACAAGCCCCTCGGGTTCGCTGCCGGCGACCCCTACAAACCCCGCGCCGCGCGTTCCGTGGGGTCTTGTAGGGGCGGCCGGGAGGCCGCCCGAGGGTGCCGGACGCACGGGGTGCCATGGTCCGCGTTCGCCGCGTGATGTGGGGCGCTTCGCGCCGCCCGGGTCACCGGCGACGGAGCAGGCGCTTGATCGCTCGGCCGGCCCGGTAGAGGAGCCCGAAGAACCCCCGCGGGCGGGGTTCGGGCAGGCCCAGGTAGCGGGCGCGGAGCCGGGCCGCGGCGTGGCGGTCCAGCTCCTGGAGCCGCCGGACGAGCCAGCCCGGCCGGGCCGGGTCCCGGGCGATCCGGGCGATCGCGAAGTCGATGACGTGCACCCGCTCCCCGTGGACGAGCACGTTCGACCGGTGCAGGTCCGCGATCGCCACCCCCCGCGCGTGGATCTCCCGGAGGACCCGGTCCAGGTCGTCGAACACCGCGGCCGGGACCCGCCCGGGACGCAGCCGGTCGAGTGGCGTCCCCGGAGCCCGCTCGAGGACCAGGCGGTCCGGTTCCTCGAGGCCGAGGCAGGACGGGATCCCCCGGATGCCGGCGAGGCGCGCGTAGACCCGGGCCTCGCGGCGCAGGGCGGGCCGGCCGGCGAGCAGCCGAACGGGCAGGGAGCGGGGACCGAAGTCCTTGACGACGACCTCCCGGCCGTTCCGCGTCTCGATGCGGACGTCCGCCTTCGTGGCGTTGCGGGGGCGGCCGACCTCGCTCACGGCAACCCTCCCCGCGGGCGCACGGCCGGCGCCTCGGGGACCGTTCCGCCGAGCAGGAAGGCGTAGAAGCCGGCCTTTTCCGGCAGGCCGAGCCGCCACCAGTGGGCCGCCAGGGCCCGGCCCAGCTCCTCGTCACCGCCGAGGCCGGGTTCCTCGATGCGGGCGTAGCGCAGGTGGTCGAAGGCCTCGACCGCCCGGCCGCGGCGCAGCAGGGTCGCCCCCACGCGGCCCCGGGCCCAGGGATCGAAGGGGGCCTCCCGGAGCATCCGCTCCAGGTGGGCCCGGCGGACGTCTTCCGCTTCTCCGGCGAGGCGCAACAGCCGGTCGAGGGCGGGGAAGGCAGGGAGGAACCGGGGCCGGCGGCGGACCACGTCTTCCAGGATCCCCCGGGCCTCTCGCTCGCCCGCGTCGAGCCCGCGGCCCCATGGGACCTGCCCGGCCACCGCGGCGGGGGCGAGAGCGACGGCGAGCCGGAACGCCCGGGAGGGATCCCCGGGAGTCGCGTCCAGGGCGGCCCGCGCGAGGGGCGCGCGGAGCCCCGGGCCCGCCCGGCGGACCAGGCGGTCCAGGAGCCGGGCCCGGGCCCGGCGCCGCGTCGCCTCCCGCACCTCGCCGGGGACCCGGGCGAGCTCCGGTGCCAGCCGGCGGACCAGGCGGTCGATCTCCGCGAGAACGTCCGCCGGTGCCCGTCCCGCGAGCCGCATCCCGTCGGCGAGGCGGCAGGTGGCCTTCCACGCGATCGACGTGAACAGGGGAGCGTCCGGGGCCCGCAGCAGGTGCACGGTCCGCCGCTCGCGGACTCCTCCCGCGACGAACCGGCGCTCGGTGAAGGCGGGCAGGTAGCCGGGGGCCAGGACGACGTACCCGACGCGGATCGCCGTCGGGACGACCGCCCGGGGAAACCGCTTCCGGTCCCGGAGGGCGAAGATCCCGCACGTCGCCTCGAGAACGCCCGCGTCGTCGGTGCGGCCGACGTACTCGAGGGGAGGCTGGGGGACCGGGCGCACCCCCGGGGTGAAGAACGCGGCGCGCCAGTCCCCGTCGGGGGGAAGCGCCGCCACGGGGGCGAACCCCCGGTCGCGCCAGTACCCGAGGTGGAGCGCCGCGTCTCCGATCGCGTCCATCGCCGGGTAGGACCAGGGGAGGTACCGCCACGCGCCGAAGAGGCGTGCCCCGTCCTCCCCGGTGTTGACCGCGTAGAAGGACGGGTCCGTGTAGCGGAAGACCCGGGCCCCTGCCACGGGCGTCTCCGCGTCGTCGACGACGAGCAGGCGGGTGACCACCGCGTGCCGGCGGAGGAACCTCCGGGAGAGTCGTCCGTGCTGGTGGGCCGGGGCCACCGGGAGGAGCCGCGGACCCGCGGCGCCGGCCCGGCGGCGGCGCCGCCGGAGAGCGCGCCGGGCGCGGCGGATGGCGGTGCGCTCGTCCCCCGGCGCCCGCCCGTCCCCGGGCCGGACCACCAGGTCGGGACGCTCGATCCCGTCGACGACGGCGACCCAGCCCCGGTACTCCCCGTCCCACGCCGCCCGGGGCCGCGGCACGCGCCCCGCCCGGGCCGGGACCGTCCCCGCGGCCAGCAGCACGCCGACGCCGAAGAGCGTCGCCAGGAAGCGTCCGGGCACCCCGCGCATGGGGAAGATCCTGCCCCACCCGTCGCCTCCTGCCAACGGCCGGTTGAGCCGTGCGGTCCGCCGTGCCACCCTGCGCCCGTGGACGAGGAGGACGAGATGGCGGAGACGTTCGTGAAGGTGGAGCGGCCGGCGGAACGGGTGATCGAGATCGTGCTGGACCGGCCGCCGGTGAACGCGCTCTCGCGGGAGATGGTCCGGCAGGTGCGGGAGGCGGCGGAGCGGATCGGCGACGACCCGGCCCTTGCGTGCGTGCTGGTGACCGCCCGGGGGAAGGCGTTCTGCGCCGGGGCGGACCTCAAGGAACGGAAGGGGATGACCGACGACGAGGTCGTCGACACCGTCCGCGGAATCGGGGAGATGTGCTCGGCGGTCGCGGGGATCCCGGTACCGGTGATCGCCGTGATCGGCGGCGCGGCCCTCGGGGGAGGACTCGAGCTGGCCCTGGCCTGCGACCTGCGGGTCGCCGCCGAGGACGCCAGGGTCGGGCTGCCGGAGTGCTCCCTCGCGATCATTCCCGGCGCGGGCGGGACCCAGCGCCTCGCGCGGATCGCGGGCCCCGCCGTCGCCAAGCGATGGATCTTCACGGCGCGGGTGGCGCCGGCGGCGGAGGCCGCCCGGGACGGCATCGTCGACCTGGCGGTGCCCGCGGACCGGCTGCGGGAGGTCGCCCTCGCGCTCGCCGCGGAGATCGCCCGGTGCGGTCCGCTCGCGCTGCGCGCGGCGAAGCGCGCGATCGACCGGGGGCTCGCCGTCGGGGACCTGGCCGCCGGCCTCGAGGTCGAGCACGGGGAGTACCTGTCGATCCTCCCGACGGAAGACCGGAAGGAGGCCCTGCGGGCCTTCGCGGAGAAGCGTCCTCCCCGGTTCGAGGGGCGCTGACCGGGAGCACCCGGGACGGTTCGCTGAAGTTCGTGCGGCCGCGGCCGAAGAGACGGGCAGGGGGAGCGCCACGTCCCCCGGAAGGAGCCCGCCATGCCGCGTCCGATCGGTACCTTCCGCGTCCGCGCCAACCTCCCGGAGCCCCTCGCGGGGCTCGTCGAGCTGGCGTGGAACCTGCACTGGACCTGGAACCACGAGGCGATCGCCCTCTTCCGGCGCCTGGATCGGGACCTGTGGGAATCGACCGGTCACAACCCGGTACGGATGCTCGGCCGGGTTTCCCAGGCGCGCCTCGAGCGGCTCGCCGGGGACAACGGGTTTCTCGATCACCTGGACCGGGCCCTCGAGCAGCTCCACCGGCACCTCGAGAGGACGACCTGGTTCGAGGAACGCTGGGGAAAGGTCGACGCCCCGCAGATCGCGTACTTCTCGATGGAGTTCGGCCTGACCGAGTGCCTGCCGATCTACTCGGGCGGTCTCGGGATCCTGGCCGGGGATCACCTGAAGTCGGCGAGCGAGCTGGGCGTTCCCCTCTGCGGCGTCGGGCTCCTCTACCGGCAGGGGTACTTCCAGCAGTACCTGTCGGCGGACGGCTGGCAGCAGGAACGGTATCCCGACAACGACTTCTGGAACATGCCGGTCAACCTGGAGCGGGACGACCGGGGCGCCGCGCTGACCGTGCGCGTTCCCTTCCCTGGGCGCGACGTGGTCGCCCAGGTGTGGCGGGTCCAGGTGGGCCGCGTGCCCCTCTTCCTGCTCGACACCAACGTGGAGGAGAACTCGGACGAGGACCGCAGGATCACCTACCAGCTCTACGGAGGAGACCAGCGGACCCGGATCCAGCAGGAGCTGGTCCTCGGCGTCGGCGGGATGATGGCGCTGCGGGCCCTCGGCCTCCACGTCCAGGTCTGCCACATGAACGAGGGACACGCCGCGTTCATGGCGGTGGAGCGGATCCGGCGGCGCAAGGAGAAGGACGGCCTTTCCACGGAGGAGGCCCTGGAGGTCGTCCGGGGCGGGACGTTCTTCACGACCCACACGCCCGTCCCGGCCGGCATCGACGAGTTCCCGCCTCCCCTCGTCCACGAGTTCCTCGGCCCGCTGCTCGACCGGAGCGGCATCGACCGGAACTGGTTCATGGCCCTCGGCCGCCGGAACCCCGACGATCCCTCCGAGCCGTTCAACATGGCGCTCCTCGCCCTGCGGACGACCGCCAAGGCGAACGGCGTCAGCCGCCTGCACGGGGAGGTCTCCCGGCGGATGTGGGCCGACATCTGGGCGGCCGTGCCCCGGGAGGAGATCCCGATCGGGCACGTCACCAACGGCATCCACACCCGCTCCTGGACCAGCGCCGACATGACCACCCTGCTCCAGCGCTACCTGGGGCCGGACTGGCTCGAGCGGCCCGCCGACCACTCGGTGTGGGAGCGGATCGACCAGGTGCCCGACGTCGAGCTGTGGCGGGTGCACGAACGGCGCCGGGAGCGGCTGATCGCCTTCGCGCGAAGGCGGCTCGCCGGGCAGCTCCGGGCCCGGGGCGCGTCCAAGCGGGAGATCGAGGCGGCCCGGGAGGTCCTGAACCCGGAGGCACTGACGATCGGCTTCGCCCGGCGGTTCGCCACGTACAAGCGGGCGACCCTGCTGCTGCGGGACCCGGACCGTCTGCGCCGGCTGCTGACCGACCCGGAGCGGCCCGTGCAGTTCATCTTCGCGGGGAAGGCCCACCCGCGGGACGACGGGGGGAAGGCGCTGATCCGGGAGATCATCCACTTCGCGCGCCAGGCGGACGTGCGGCCCCACTTCGTCTTCCTCGAGAACTACGACATCGAGATCGCGCGGTACCTGGTGCAGGGCGTGGACGTGTGGCTGAACAACCCGCGGCGGCCCCTCGAGGCGTCCGGCACGTCCGGGATGAAGGTGATTCCGAACGGCGGGCTCAACCTCTCGGTGCTCGACGGCTGGTGGTGCGAGGGGTACGCCCCGGACACGGGGTGGGCGATCGGCCACGGGGAGGAGTACGAGGACCCGGACTACCAGGACGAGGTCGAGTCCCGGGCGCTCTACGACGTCCTCGAGAACGAGGTGATTCCGCTCTTCTACGAGCGAAAGGGGGACGGTCCTCCCCGCGGCTGGATCGCGATGATGAAGGCCTCGATGCGGAAGCTGGGCCCGGTGTTCAACACGAACCGGATGGTCGAGCAGTACGTCACCCGCTACTACATCCCCTCCGCCGAGAGCTGGCGGAAGCTGTCCGGGGACGGGTTTGCCCTGGCCCGGGAGCTCGTCGCCTGGAAGCAGCGGGTGCGCTCCGCCTGGCACGAGGTGGGGATCCTCTCGGCCGGGTTCTCCCGGGCCGAGGCGCGGGTCGGGGAGCGGCTCGAGGTGGAGGCCCGGGTGCGCCTCGGCGGCCTCTCGCCGGACGACGTGCGGGTGGAGCTGTGGTACGGCCCGCTGGACGCGGACGGGGAGATCGAGGACGGTCGCACCGTCGAGCTCCTCTGTCGCGGGCCCGCCGGCCCGGGAACCTGGGTGTACGAGGGAAAGCTTCCCTGCCAGGAGACCGGTCGGTTCGGCTACACGGCCCGGGTCCGGCCGTGGCACCCGGAGCTGGTCGACCGGTTCGACCTGGAGCGGGTCCGTTGGCTCGATCCCGCCGGCGCGTGTGACCCGGCCTTCGCTTGACCGGCGGGCGCCCTTCCGGGCGCCCCTACAAGAAACCACGGAACCCCTGGTCCGCGCGCTGGCGTACGGGCCTCCCGCAGGAGTCGCCGGCAGCAGACCCGAGGGGCTTGTAGGGGTCGCCGGGAGGCGACCCGGGCGGCGCGCAGCGCCGCGGGGATCAGCGGCCGTAGTGACCCCAGGCGCCCTCGCCGGTGTGCCCCTCGCCGGTGACGATCCAGCAGGCGAAGGAGCCGGTCGAGGCGTCGACGAAGACCGTGTCGGCCGGGTCGTCGTCCTCCGCCGTGACGTCCGCGAAGTTCTCCGCCGCGGAGGGGTCGGCCGACCGGTGGACCCGGTAGCGGTCCGCCGTGCCGACCGGCCACCACTCGAGCCGGACCTTCCCGTCGTCGGTCCTCGTCACCGAGCGGAGCCGGACCTCGGCCACCGGGTCCTCCCAGGGCCGGGTGTAGAGCTCGAGCTTCCAGCCGTCCAGCGTGCCGGTGTCGCCGCCGGCATGGTCGGTGACCCGCAGCGTCCACGTGCCCTGGCAGCCCTTGCCGTCGAGCACCCCGAGGTCGTCGACCGGCTGCGTCTCGGTGTCGTACCAGGTGTGGATGTCGTCGGTCGAACCGCCGGAGCGGTCGTGGAGCCGGACCTCGGTCCCGTCCGGGGCGACCAGGGTCACGGTCAGGTCGCCGATGTACGTGTGGGTGATGTCGACCCGCACGTTGACCTCGTCGATCCGCTCGTCCTTCGCGACGTCGAGGGTGCTCTCGACCGTCGCGTTGTCGTCGATGTCCTTCGGCACGTCGGTCGACTCGTCGATCTCGTGGACGGGCGGCCCCACCGGGATGAAGAACGCGTCGGTCTCGCCCGAGACGCCGTCGGTCGTGTCCCAGTCGACGGTGAACGCCATCACGTGCCCCGGGGGTGCATCGTCCGCCGCGCGCACGTTGAAGTGCGGCGGCAGCGACTCGGCCTCCTCGCCCGGGGCGAGGTCCGGCCAGCCGACCGTGTTGGCCGTCGTCGCGTACCGCGTCAGCGGGACGAGGACGCCGGTGATGCCGTGGGCCGTCGCGCCGTCGTTCCCCAGCGTGACGGCGACCTGGCCGCTCTCGCCGGCGGCGATGTACCCGTCGCCGTTCCCGTCGGAGAGGATCCGGTGGCCGCGGTGCTCGAGCTCGGTCGGCCGGGGCCGGAGCTGGACGTCGACCCGGACCGCCTCGG
Organism: uncultured Acidobacteriota bacterium; assembly: GCA_964420365.1. Classification (GTDB taxonomy): domain Bacteria; phylum Acidobacteriota; class Polarisedimenticolia; order J045; family J045; genus JAMOQA01. Next base: position 33,317 of record CAYQTA010000107.1, read on the forward strand.
CCCGCGGGTCGGTCACCGTGAACGAGACCGTCTTCGTCTCGTAGCCCGGCGCGGAGACGACCAGGTCGAACGTCCCGGCGGGCATCGGGCGATGGTAGTCGCCGACCGCCGGGTCGGTGAAGAAGTCGATGTCCCGGCCGGCGACGTGCAGGGTGGCCGCGACCGGTGCGCCGGTCTCCGCGTCGGTGACGACGCCTCGCACCCCGGTCAGCGACCGCTCCAGGTACGAGAGCATCGACTCGCGGTTCTCGTTCCAGAGCCGGGGAAGCTCGGACTCGGGAGGCCACTTGTCGTCGTTCAGCTCGATCGTGACCTCGATGTCGCCCTCCCAGGTGTAGTTCCAGTCCTGCATCCCCCCGGAGATCGAGTACCAGTCCGCCCCGTTGGTGATCCCCTGGGGAAAGCTGGAGGAGTTGTACATCGGGGGATTGTCCTCGGAGTAGTCGATCGAGAGGTCCTTGACGATGTCGTCGTCCGGGGTCGCGGTGTAGACGTTCGCGTGGTCCTCGTTGTTGTCGTAGGGGTAGTTGACGACGACGGCGCCGGTGTGGAAGTTCGCCGAGAGGACCGTCGAGTGGCCGAACTGCCAGTTCATGATGTTCCGCGTCTCGACGGCCCGCCCCTCGGTCGTGTTCACCGGGTCGTCGATCCGGTCGGGGAAGTCCCGGTTGAGGTCGACGCCGTCGGCGTTGTAGCGCTGGTGCCGGGCGTTCCCGTCGGGGTTCATCATCGGCATGATCCAGGTCTCGACCTCGTCGACGATCCGGGTGATGCGGGGGTCCGTCCCGTAGTCGTCGACCAGGAGATGGATCAGCTTCAGGCAGTTCTCGGTGCCGACCGGCTCGTCGCCGTGCATCGTCGAGATGTACTTGAACCCCGGCTCGTCCTCGTCCTGGTCCGGGTTGTCGGTGATCTTCATCCACCAGAGCTCGCGGCCGTCGACCGACTGCCCGGCGGAGACCAGGCGCGTGATTTCCGGGTGGGCGTCGGCGATCGCCTGCAGCTCCGACGTCAGGGCGTCGTAGTCGTGGTAGGAGTCGCGGGTTCCCTCCGCCAGCGGCCCGCGGTCCCGCTCGCGCTCGAGGGCGGCGAGGCCGGGGTCGGGCAGCTCGGTCCAGGTGAACCCGAGCCCCTCGAGCTTGTCCATCTCCTCGGGCGAGAGGTAGGCGATCCAGTCTCCCCGGCCGTTCCGCTCGAGGTCGATCCCGAGGGAGACCAGCTCGAGGACGTCCAGGGGGCCGAGCTCCTCCATCCGGACGACCCGGTAGACCGCCCGGCCGTCCGGCCCGACCGGTTTCGGTGCCGGCTTCGCCGCGAGGGCCGCCGGGACGAGCAGCAGGAGGGCGAGGAGGAACGGAACGATCCCGCGGCGGGCGCGGCGCCCGGCGCGGGGCGGGGGGCAGGACGACATGGCGAACTCCTCCGGACCGGCTCCGCTCGGGGGACCGGCCCTCCAGAGGATACGGGCAAACGCATCCGCGGGCCCCGGTAAATGGCCGGCCCCCGGTTGCCGCGGGGGGCCGGGCCGGGATAGCGTGCGGGCATGTCGCCACGACGCGGAGGGAGCCCCGGGGTCGTCCCGGCGTTGATCGTCCTGGTCCTCGCGTGCCTGCCGGCCCCGGCCGGAAGCGGGGAGGTCGCTCCTTCCCCGTCCGCGGAGGCGCCCGGCGCGGTGGGACTGGCGTGGGACATCGCGGTGGAAGGGGACTACGACCCGGCCACCGGCGTCCTCGCCGCGAGCGAGCGGCTCACCTGGCGCAACCTCGCGGACACGCCGGCCGACGAGCTGCGCCTGCACCTCTGGCTGAACGCCTTCCGCGACGACCGGTCCACGTGGCGCCGCGAGGCCCTCTGGCGTCGTTCGCCGAGCGAGCGGCGACCGGACGGGGGGCTCGATCTCCTCGCCGTCACGGGTCCCGGGGGGGCCGACTGGACGGGCCGGGTCCGCTACGTCGACGAGGACACCGGGAACCCGGACGACCGGACGGTGGCGGTGATTCCCCTCGACGAGCCGGTCCCGCCCGGGGGCGAGGTCACCCTGGAGCTCGCCTTCCGGGCCCGGTTCCCGGGAATCTTCGCCCGCACCGGGCGGGCCGGGGACTACCTGGCCGCGACCCGCTGGATCCCGGTGCCCGGCGTGTTCGAGTCCCCCGGCCCGGGAGAGCCCGCCCGGTGGAACTGTCGCCCGTTCCACAAGCGGACCGAGTTCTACGCAGACTTCGGCCACTTCCGCGTGACCGTCTCGTTCCCGGAGCGGTACGAGGGGAAGGTCGCCGGGACCGGCCGGATCGTCCACGAGGAGACCCGGGACGGGCGGTACGTCGTCTCCTTCGACGCCGCCCCGGTCCATGCCTTCGCCCTGTTCGCCGACCCGCGGTTCGTCGTCGTGCGGCACGCCTTCCGGGGAGACGAGCACCGGGACCCGGGGGACGAGGCGTGGTGGCGCGAGGTCCTCGGACCGGAACTGCGGGACGGGGAGCTCGAGCTTCCCGACGTGGAGGTGGTCCTCTACCTGCAGCCGGACCACCGGTCGATCGCCCGGCGGTACCTGGCCACCCTCGACTTCGGGCTCACGTTCTTCGGCCGGGCGTTCGGGCCGTACCCGTGGCCGGTGCTCCGCGTGATCGATCCGCCGGTGTCCGGCGGGGGCTCGGGCGGCATGGAGTACCCGATGCTGATCTCGTGCGGATCCCACCTGCTCGTGCCGCCGGAGCGGGAGAGCCCCGAGGTGGTGACGATGCACGAGTTCGGCCACCAGTACTTCTACGGGCTCGTCGCCAACTCGGAGCAGGAGCACGCCTTTCTCGACGAGGGGTTCAACACGTTCGCCGAGTCCACCGCCCTCGACCGGTTCCACGGGCCGGACGTGGCGACGACCGGTTTCTTTCCCTTCGAGTACCCGGGCAGCCCCCCGGCGCCGGTGGCGACCGCGGACCGGGGCTGGGGCCGCTTTCTCGCCCTCGGGGACGGGACGGTCTTCGGCTTCGCCGACGGGCTGATCGCCGGGTACGTGCGGGACTGTCCCCCGCTCACCTACGTGCGCCTGGAGTGGCTCTTCCCCTGGCGGGAGCGGCAGGCCTGGGTTCCCCGTGCCGGGAGCGACCGGGTGCTCCGGCAGAGCTGGACCTACCCGGACCACGCGACCTACCGGGCCCACGTCTACAAGCTGACCGGGTTGACCCTGGAGACCTGGCGGCGCGTGGCCGGTGACCGGGCGCTCTGGCGCGCCCTCAGGCGCTACGTGCGGGAACAGCGTTTCCGCCATCCGCGCCCCGGCGACTTCGTGCGCGCCGCGTGCGCGGTGCGGGAGGAAATGCTGGCGGCCGGGGAGACCGACCCGTCGGCCCAGGCGATCGTGCCCCCGGCGGACGAGTTCTTCGCGACCACCTGGGGAACGGCCGGCTGGACCGACTTCGAGGCGGCCTGGATCCGGTGCGCGGAGGACCCGCCGCCGGAGGACGCGGCGGGTGCCGAGGGGCAGGACGCCGGCGCGGGGGCGACCACCTACACCTGCCGGGCGCTCGTGCGCCAGCGCGGGCCGTGGAGCTTCCCGGTCGAGATCGAGCTGCGGTACGACGGGGGGGAGACCGAGCTCGTCACCTGGGACGGGAAGGACCGGTGGGTGGTGATCGAGCGGCGCGGCCCGCACCGCGTCCGGGGCGTCGTCGTCGACCCGGGGCGCCGCTACCCGATCGACGTCGACCTGCTGAACAACCAGGTCCGCCGGGGCCACACCGGGGAGGACGCCTGGCGGGTCTTCCTCGCGCTCCTGCACCAGCTCGCCGAGCGGCTGCTGGTCCTCGGGAGGCACGGATGATGCGGGGCGCGCTCGACTGGGCGCTCTCGTTCGTGCGGCTGGCGTTCCGGCCGGGGGCGTGGGCGGTGGTGCTCGCGGGACTCCTGCTGCTCGCCGCGGCCGGTGCGGGGCCGGCGGCGATCTCCCTCGCCCCGGACCTGGACCACCAGGTCGACCCGGTCGTCGGGCCCGGCGGGATCGACCTGCCGCGCTACGTCGATCTCGCCTGGGCGAGCCGGGCCTGGCGGCTCGGGACCGGCACCCTGTGGGGTGCGATCGGGATCCTCGCCCTGTTCCTGTTCGCCTTCGGGAGGGCGGTCCTGCTCCGGGCCGGGAGCGGCCCCTGGGAGGGAGCGCGGGCCGCGTGGGCCGACGCCGTGCGCCGGGCCCCCGCGATCCTCGTCCTCGCGGGCCTCGTCCTCGGGGGACTGGCGCTCGTGAGCTGGGACGCGTACCTGGTGCTGCTGCCGTGGGCGACCGAGGCGGCGGCGCGCCAGCCGTCGGACCTCCAGTCGATCCTGATGCGGGTCGGTCCGCAGGCGCTGTGGTTCCTGCTGACCGTGCCCCTGGTGGTCGCGGGGGACCTCGGCCTCGCCCGCATCGTCGCCGGCGGGAAGCGTTCCGGCCTCCTCGCCTTCGGGTGGGGATACGTGGCCGCCTTCCGCTCCCTCGTGCCGTGGACCGCCGCGGCGAGCTGGCTCCTCGCCGACGCCGCGGTCGTCCTCGTCGCCCGGTGGCTGCGCCCGCTGTGGGACCCGTACCGGGCGGCGAGCCCGTGGATCGCCCTCGCCGGGATCGTCGCGATCCTCGCCCTCCGCCTCCTGGCCCACGGGGCGTACCTGGGCGCCCTCGGCCGCCACGCCCGCGCCGTCCTCGCGCCTCCCCCTCAGGAAGCCGGGACGGAGAAGTAGCGGGCCGCGGGGTGGTGGAAGACGAGGGCGGAGACCGAGGCCTCGGGGTCCATCACCAGGTCGTCGGTGAGGCGCACGCCGATCGTCTCCCCCGGTCGGAGCAGCTCGAAGAGGACCCGCTGGCCCGCGAGGTCCGGGCAGGCCGGGTACCCGAACGAGACCCGCGCGCCCCGGTAGCGCCCGCGGAGGAGGTCGGCGACGGGAAGCCCCGGCGGGTCGGGAAATCCCCACCGGCGGCGGATCTCCCGGTGCAGCCACTCGGCGCCCGCCTCCGCCAGCTCGAGGGCCAGGGCGCCCAGGGCGTGGGAGGCGAGGAGCTCCCCCGCCTCCCGGAGCTCGAAGGCCCCCTCGCGCCAGGCCTCCCCGGCGGTGACGACGAAGACGGCGATCCCGTCGGGCCGCGTCCCGGCCGGCTCGACCCAGTCGGCGATCGAGAGGCGCTCCCCGTCCGGCTGGCGGGGGAAGGGGAGGCGCGCGAGCACCGGGTCGGTCGCCCGGCGGATCGGCCGGTCGGCCAGCAGCAGGTCGTCCCCGTCGGCCGCGGCGTGGAGGAACCGGAAGACCCCCCGCGGGGCGAGCCACCCCCGCTCCCGGGCCCTCGCGAGGACCTCCCTCACGGTCCCGCGCAGGCGGGCGAGCCTCGGGTCTCCCTCCCGGTCGAGGCGGGAAACGGGCCCGCGCAGGCCCAGGTGCCGGCCGTAGAGGGCCTGCTCGTTGACGAGCGCCAGGGCATCGTCCAGCGGGATCTCGACGACCTCCGGGTCCGTTCCCGGGATCGGCGGCACGTCGGGCGCGGGCGGGACGGAACGGGGCGCCGGGCCGGCCGTTCCGGGACGTGACGCCTCGGCGGGCGCCGGCTCCGCGGCGGGTTCGTCCCGGGCCGCCGCCTCCCGGGCGAGGCGCTCCCGCTCGGCCGGGTCGAGCAGGCGGCCGGCGAGGTCGAGCCCCTGCATCGCGTCGCGGGCGTAGAGGACGATCCCCCCCCGGTAGCGCGGGGCGATCCTCTCCCGGGTGAAGCGGCCGGAGAGGGCCGCGCCGCCGACGAGCATCGGCACCGCGTACCCGCGGGCGGCCAGGTCCTCCGCGGTCGCCGCCATCTGGTGGGCGGAGCGGACGAGGAGGCCGGAGAGCCCGATCACGTCGGGCCGGTGCTTCTCGATCGCCGCGGCGAGGGTCGCCGGGTCGACCCGGGTGCCGAGGTCGACGACGGTGAAGCCGTTGTTCTCGAGGAGCATCCCGACCAGGTTCTTGCCGATGTCGTGGACGTCCCCCCGGACGGTGGCGAGGAGGACCTTCCCGCGGCTCCCTCCGCCCCCCGCCCGGCGCAGGTGGGGCTCGAGCCAGGCGACGGCCGCCTTCATCACCTCGGCGGACTGGAGGACCTCGGCGACGATCAGGTCGCCCCGGCCGAAGAGACGGCCGACCTCGGCCATCCCGTCGAGGAGCGGGCCGTTGACGATCTCGAGGGGCTCCATCCGGACGAGGGCCTCGGCGAGGTCCTGCTCGAGGCCTTCCCGGTCCGCCTCGACGATCCGGCGGGCGAGGCGGGCCTCCACCGGTTCGAAGGGCCAGGCGCGGCGGCGGAGCGGCTCCCCGCCGCGCCCGCGGAACAGGGCGACGAACCGGCCGACCGGGTCGTCGCCGCGGCCGTGGAGCAGGTCCAGCGCGGCCTCCCGCTCCCCCTCCGGGATCGTCGGCCAGCGGACCAGGCGCTCCGCGTCGACGATCGCGAGGTCGAGGCCGGCCTCGGCCGCCTCGTGGAGGAAGACGGCGTTGAGCACCCGCCGGGCCGCGGGCGGCAGCCCGAACGAGACGTTCGAGATCCCGAGGAGCGTGAGGACGCCGGGCAGCTCCTCGCGGACGCGGCGCAGCCCCTCGATCGTCTCCCGCGCCGACCCGCGGTACGCCTCGTCGCCGCTGGCGCAGGGGAAGACGAGCGGATCGACCACCAGGTCCCGGCGGGGAATCCCGTGCTCCTCCTCGAGGAGACGCACCGCGCGCCGGGCGACCTCGAGCTTCCGCTCCGCCGTCGTCGCCATCCCCCGCTCGTCGATGCACCCGACGACCAGGGCGGCGCCGTGGCGCCGGACCAGGGCGGCGACCCGGGCGAGACGCTCCTCCCCGTCCTCCAGGTTGACCGAGTTGACCAGCGGCTTCCCCGGGGCGAGGCGGAGGGCCGTCTCGAGGACCGCCGGGTCGGTCGTGTCGAGGACGAAGGGGACCCGCACCCGGCGCAGGAGGGCGGAGAGGATCTTCTCCATCGCCGCCCGCTCGTCGAGGTCCGGGTCGGCGACGCAGACGTCGATCGCCTGGGCGCCCCCCCGCACCTGCGCCCGGCCGATCGCGGCCGCCCGGTCCCACTCCCCGCGCCGGACCAGCTCGCGGAACTTCCGGGAGCCGATCACGTTGGTCCGCTCGCCGACGAGGATCGGCCTGCGGTCCACGTCGAGGGGGAGCGGATCGATGCCGGCGAGGCGGGGGGCCATCCGTTCCCGGGGCAGCGGCGTGCGGGGGGAGTGGCGCCGCGCCAGCTCGACGAGGGCCCGCACGTGGTCGACCGTCGTCCCGCAGCACCCGCCGATCACGTTGAGCCAGCCCCGCTCGAGGAACCGCCCGAGGACGGCGGCCACGTGCCCCGGCGTCTCGCCGTAGTTCCCCTCCGGGTCCGGGAGCCCCGCGTTGGGAACGCACGCGACCGGGAAGGGGGAGATCGCGGCCAGGGTCCGCAGGGAGTCCGCCATGTCCGCGGGGCCCGTCGCGCAGTTGAGCCCGATCCAGAGCAGGTCCCGGTGCTCGAAGCCGGCGGCGAACGCCTCGATCGTCTGCCCGGCCAGCGTCGTCCCGGTCGGCTCGACGGTGGCGGAGAGGGCGATCTCCGCCCGGAGGCCGGTCTCCTCCATCGCCGCGTCGATCGCGAGGACGGCCGCCTTCGCGTTGAGCGGGTCGGTGCACGTCTCGACGAGCAGGACGTCCACGCCCCCCTCGAGGAGGCCGGCCGCCTGCTCCCGGTACCCCGCGAGCAGCTCGTCGAAGCCGGCTCCTCCCTCGAGCACGAGCGTCCGCGTCGTCGGCCCCATCGACCCGGCGACGTAGCGGGGGCGCCCGTCCCGTGCCTCCGCCTCCCGGCAGGCCTCCCGGGCGATCTCCGCCCCGCGCCGGGCGATCTCCCGGGCGCGGTCCGCGAGGCCGTACTCGGCGAGGACGACCGGGTGGGCGCCGAAGGTGCAGGTCTCGACGACGTCCGCCCCGGCGGCGAGGTACTCGGCGTGGACCGTCCGCACGAGGTCGGGCCGGTGGAGCACGAGCGCCTCGGGGCAACCCTCGCGGGCCTCGCCCCCGAAGTCTTCCGGCCCGAGCCGCTCCCGGGCGAGGCGCGTCCCCATCGCCCCGTCGAGGACGACGACCCGCTCGGCGATCAGCTCCCTCAGCGTCGGCCGTCCCATCGGCATCCCTCCCGGCCGCCCAGTATGCCGCGACCCCCGCCGAGGACGAAGACCCCGCCGGCCCGCGACGGGTCAGCGCACGGGCCGAGAGGACGGGGAGGGAGGTTCGTCGGCGGTCTCGACGACGGGAGGGAGGTAGCCGCCGGCGCACTGGAGGATCTCCAGGCGAAGCTTCTCCGGGACCTTCCCCTCCTTCCTCACGATCTCG
>CAYQTA010000108.1:0-2798 GCA_964420365.1 uncultured Acidobacteriota bacterium
GTCAGCAACTGGACGGAGCCCAGGAGGTCGGTGATCGGGTAGAGCGTCGTCTCCAGGCTGCCGTCGCCGTCGGTGTCCACCTGCTCCACCACGAGGTCGTCGATCCACCGGCCCCACAGGTGCCGGCGCTCCGGCTGCCAGGTGGCGCTTCCCGCGGCCTGGACGTATTCGACGACCACCTGGTCCCCGTCGTGCAGGTAGGCGCGGGCGATATCGCCGTCCGGGGTGTGCCTGACCTTCCCCACCATCCGCCCCAGGGGATCCAGCACGATGTCCGTGGTGACACTCCCCTGCTCCACCCCGGTCAGCCGGTCACGCCAGTCGTGGGTGAAGACGGCGTCGCCGTAGAGGCCGTTGGCTCGGGTTTTCAGATTGCCGTGCACGTCCCAAGTATAGTCCGCCGGGGCGGTGTGCGCCCGCGCCACCACCTGGTGCAGCTCGTTGTGGGTGTAGCCCACGGGCTCGTACCGCCCCCGCTCGACGCGGTTCCGGTCGGTCAGCTCGTCCACAAGGTTCACTCGCCAGTCCTCCGTCATCCCCGTGGGCACCGGCAGGTTCGGCAGCGCGCCCGCAAGACCCGGCAGATCCCGCCGCACCGCCGGGTACCGCGCCGCCCCAGCCAGGCTCTCCAGGTGCCCCACCTCGTCGTAGTGGAAGGCGTACAGCAGCGCCTCCGTGTCCCGCCGCGCCTTCGTCCTGCGAAGACCATCCACCGTCCACGTCAGCTCCAGGGTGTGGATCGGATCCGCGATGGCGCCGTCCGCCCCGGGCACGCCCGTCACCACCCGCTCCGGCCGACCCCCGGCCGCACTGTAGGAGAGCGCCGTCACCAGCCCGTTGCCCCGCGTGATGCCCGCCAGCCGCGAGCCGTCGTAGCCGGCCTGCCACACCGCCGCCCCGCCCACGCTCAGCGAGCTCAGCCGGTCCCCGGCGTCGTAGCCCCGCACCAGCTCCGCTAAGCCGTCCGGCATCCCCAGCGTGACCGGACGGTTCGCAGCATCGAAGGCGCGCGTCACCGTCTTGCGGCCCAGACCCGAAAACGCCGGATCCAGCAGCTCCAGGCTCTCCCAGAGCTGGTTGCCCACAGAGTCCCACCCGAAGCCCAGCTCCGCCCGCGGGTTCGACGCGCTCAGCAGGTGTCCCGCCGCGTCGTATCCGTAGCTCGTGTCCGCCTGACCCCCCACCGTCACGCCCGTCATCCGCCCCGCCGCATCGTACGCAAACTCCACCACCGTCCCGTCCGCCCGCGTGATGCTCTCCAGCTCCCCGTCCGGCCCGTACGTGAACCCCTTCACGCTCCCGTCCGGATACGTGATCGACGCCAGACGCCCCTCGCAGCCGTAGCCGTACACCGTCGCGTGCCCCGCATCGTCCGTGTACGCGATCAGGTTTCCGCGCTCGTCGTACTCCCGCGTGATCTCCGCCCCGTCCGGCCGCGTCTCCACCACCGTCCGCCCCAGCTCCCCGTAACTCCACGTCCTCAGACGGCTCACCGGCCTCTCCTCACCCGTCCCCGGATCCACCTCGCTCCCGTCCACCAGCTCCGCCGTCTTCCGCCCCAGCTCGTCGTAGAAGTACGTCGTCACTCGCCCCGCAGGATCCGTCACCGCCGACACCCGCCCGTGATCGTCGTACGTGTACCCCGTCGTCTCGCTCCACCCCGACGGCCCCGTCACCGTCCGCGACTCCACCTTCCCGTCCGCCAGGTAGCTCGTCGCGATCACCGTCCCGTCCGGCAACCTCGACGACGACGTGTCCCTCCCTGCCCCCGCCCATGTCGTATTGGTGGCCCAACCCCAGAGGGGCGCAGTGTACCCTCGTCAGCGTCGGTCGTCAGGGAAGATCAGTGACCGGCCCAGATGGGGGAACCGGACAATGGCGGAACGGCGTGACGGGCACCATTTCCGAGAGCATCATCATCAAGCACGAGGCCGCTCACTGGCTCCGAAATCGTGCCGAGGCGGGCGCCCAATGACAGGTGGGCCGGTAGGACGCCGGCGACAACCCATGAGCAGCCGAGCAGGACGGTCGAGGTGCGCCCGGATCCTGTCGCTTCAAGCATCGGAAGTCACTCCCGCCCGTCCTCGTGGCCATCTCCTGCGTACTCACCCTCCGTCATGCTCGCCTTCGTGCCCCCATCGCTGCCCCGGACCGGGCGGATGGACTTTTTGCGGGGGACAACCCCGACGAGAGAATAGCCTCGTAAACGCAAAGAACACCAGCCAGCATGCCCCAAACGCCAGGTAGCCGTACAGCCACACTCGGTACGCTTTTCGCACGGTTGGGGGCTGCCCAATGAAACTCCAATAGAATAGATAGATGAGGACACACAGGACGAACACAACTCGAAGAACTCGAACAAGCTTTGGCGTTTCCTGACCTGTGGTTTTGAGTCTTGCCAGCATCATTTTAGGCCTAGTGTGATGGTATCAATGGAGGTCTACGTTCCAGGACTACGACGGCATAAGAGGCCCGTCTCAGTACACAGCTTCGATCTCGTGTATGGGGAGCTAGGTGACAGGCTCTCATCCTTGCGGCTCGCTCTGCAAACCCTTCCACTTTGTATGGCCCAAGGCCTGGCGTTGTGGTCATAAGCAGTTCTCCCGATAATTGGGCCGTCCCAACTGCGATAGCTTTCTGAAGACTCGTGCCTGTGGCATTCTCTGCGGTTCCTGTCGTGACCACCGCCAGCAACACGGTCCATGCCACGGAAGCCAGTTGTTCGTCGCCTCTCGCGGTCTCATCCCTCCTCAAGAGGACGTAAACCCTGGACAGTCCGGCGGTCAGGCCGGCAGCAG
>CAYQTA010000109.1:0-4547 GCA_964420365.1 uncultured Acidobacteriota bacterium
GACCACGATCGGCAGCGGATCCTGGTCCTCGACATGGAAGGCGTCCGCACCGGGATGGTCGTCGACTCGGTGAGCGAGGTGCTGCGGCTCCCCGCGCGCACCCTCGAGCCGGCCCCGGCGGCTGCCAGCTCCGCCATCGACGCCGTCCGCCAGGTGGCGAACCTCCCGGACCAGGACCGGATGCTCTTCGTGCTCGACGTCTCGCGGGTCCTCGACGACGTTGAGCAGGCGGATCTCGGCACGGTCATGAGCGAACTCGAGACGGAGCAGGACGCCCCCGACATGGAGAAGGAGCCCGCGCAGGCATGAGCACGAAGGTCCTCGTCGTCGACGACTCCGCCCTGATGAGGAAGAAGATCCGGGCGATCCTCGAGGACGCCGGCTTCGAGGTGGTGACCGCCCGGGACGGGCAGGACGGCCTCGACCGCTGCCGGGAAGAGGACCCGGACGTGGTCACCCTGGACATCAACATGCCGGTGATGGACGGCCTGACCTGCCTCGCGCACCTGATGACGGAGATGCCTCGGCCGGTCGTGATGGTGTCTTCCCTCACCGAGAAGGGGGCCGTCGCAACCTTCGAGGCCCTCGAGCTTGGCGCGGTCGACTTCATCCCGAAGCCGGACGGGACGGTTTCCCTCCACATCAACCGGATCGCGGAGGAGCTGGTCGAGAAGGTGCGGGCCGCCGCCCGGGCGAAGGGCCGCATCGCCCTGCGCGGCCGGAACCGCGGCGCCGCGGGGGGAAGCGAGGCCCTCGCTCCCCGCCCCGCCCGCCCCGCCGCCCGGAAGCCGGCCGTCCGGCCGGCGCGCCGGGAGCGGCCCGTGGAGCGGCAGGCGGGCGGTGGCATTCCGAAGGGACTCGTCGTGATCGGCGTTTCGACCGGCGGGCCGAGCACCCTCGAGCGGATCCTCCCGGAGCTGCCCGCGGACTTCCCGTTCCCGGTGATCGTCGCCCAGCACATGCCGGCGACGTTCACCTCGGTCTTCGCCCGGAGGCTCGACGGGATCTGCCAGCTCGTCGTCCAGGAGGTCCGTCGGGCCGTGCCGATCGAGACGGGGAACATCTACATCGGCAAGGGCGACGCCGACGTGGTCGTCGCGCGCCGCGGTGCCCGGAGGGTCGTCACGTCGGTCCCGGCCCATCCCCAGTACCTCTGGCACCCCAGCGTCGAGCGGTTGGTCCGCTCGGTGCTCGAGCACTGGCGGCCCGAGCGGGTGATCGCCGTGCAGCTCACCGGGATGGGCTACGACGGGGCGGCGGCGATGAAGGACCTGCACGACCGGGGGGGAAAGACGATCGCCGAGTCGGAGGAGAGCGCGGTCGTCTACGGGATGCCCCGGGAACTCGTCGAGCTCGGCGGTGCCGACGTCGTCATCCCGGCGGACAAGGTGGCGGGCCAGCTCCGCACCTGGGCGCGGAAGATGGCGGCCGAGCTCGCCCACGCTCCGGCCTGAGGGGAGGCAACGACGATGGGATTCGTCAAGAGCCAGTCGCAGGACGTGGTCGGGTCGACGACCCACGAGCGCGAGTACGCCCGGGACCCGGCAGGCTGCCTCGAGCAGCTCCGCGACCCGGATCCTGCCCGGCGCCGCTGGGCGGCCCGGGACCTGGGGGAATACCCGGAGCATGCCCGCGACCTCGCGGACGCCCTCGCCCACGAGGAGGACCCGACGGTCCGCCAGGCGATCTTCGACTCCCTCGCCCGGATCGGCGGGGACGAGGTTGCCGAGCTGCTCCTGCCCCTCCTTCGCTCCGAGGACGCCCAGCTCCGGAACGGGGCCGTCGAGGTGCTGACCGAGCTGCCGGACGCAACGGGACCCCGCATGGAGCAACTGCTTCACGATCCCGACCCGGACGTGCGGATCTTCGCCCTCGACATCCTGCGGGTGCTCCCGCACCCGAAGAGCCCGGACTGGATCGCGAAGATCCTGGCCGAGGACGACCACGTCAACGTGATCGCGGTCGCCGTCGACCGGGCCGCCGATGTCGGAACGCCCGCGATGGTCGAGCTGCTGGAGGAGGTCGGGCAGCGGTTCGCGGACGAGCCGTACATCCAGTTCGCGATCCGGACCGCCCTCGAGAGGATCGCCACGGGAGCCTGAGGCCATGACGCCACTCGCCGCAGGAACGGAAGCCCCGGCGATCCGGATCTCGGACGCCGACTTCCAGCGCTTCCGGGACTTCTTCTACCGGAAGACGGGCATCTGGTTCGAGGACAACCGGCGCTACTTCGTCGACAAGCGGCTGGTGGAGCGGATCCGCGCCACCGGGCACGACTCGTTCCGCTCGTACTTCACGATGGTCAGGTTCCAGGCCTCCGGCGAGGAGCTCCAGGAACTGATCAACATCATGACGGTCAACGAGACCTACTTCTTCCGGGAAGAGTACCAGTTCGACTGCCTCGTCAACTCGGTCCTCCCGGAAGTCCTGCGGAACAGGCGGCCCGACACCCCGGTGCGGATCCTCTGCATGCCCTGCTCCACCGGCGAAGAGCCCTACTCGATCGCGATCAAGCTGGTCGAGGAGTGGGACGCGATCGACGAGGTCGACGTCGAGCTCGTCGGAACCGACATCGACACGACGGTCCTCGAGCGCGCCCGCCAGGGAATCTACACGAAGCGGTCCGTCCAGCACGTGCCCCCCGCGCTGCTCGAGAAGTACTTCGATCCCCTGCCGGGGAACCACTGGCAGCTCAAGGAGTTCATGCGCGAGTGCGTCGACTTCCGGCGGGCGAACGTCACCGACGCCGCCGACATGAAACGCTTCCGCGGCTTCGACGTCGTCTTCTGCCGGAACCTCCTGATCTACTTCGATGATCGCTCCCGCCGGGAAGCCGCCGAGAACCTGTTCGGCGTGATGAATCCCGGCGGCTTCATCTTCCTCGGGCACTCCGAGTCGATGAGCCGGATCTCGTCCCTGTTCAAGGTCCGGCGCTTTCCCGAGGCGATCGTCTACCAGCGGCCGCTGTAGGAGAGGTGAGGATGGCCAGGATTCTCGTCGTCGACGACGCCGCGACCGTCCGGTCCTACCACCGCATGGTCCTCGAGCAGGCCGGTCACGAGGTGATCGAGGCCGAGAACGGCCTGGAGGCCCTCGAGAAGGTGCTGAAGGACCCGGTCGACCTGCTCCTCGTCGACATCAACATGCCCAAGATGGACGGTTACCGGTTCCTCCGGGAGCTCCGCCGGGACGAGACCGTCCGCGACATTCCCGCCGTCATGATCAGCACGGAGGCGGAGGACTCGGACAAGGAACTCGCCTGGCACGCCGGGGCCAACACGTACCTCGTCAAGCCGGCGAAGCCGGAGGTGCTCCAGCGCCTCGTCGCCCTGGCCACCGGGACCGGGGAGGTGACCGCATGAACGCGCTGCTCGAACAGTTCGTCGGCGAGTCCCGCGAGATCCTCGAGAAGGCCTCCTCCCTCCTGCTCGCGATGGAGAAGGGAGTCGACGAGACGACGATCAACGATCTCTTCCGGGCGGTCCACACCCTGAAGGGAGCCTCGGGCCTCTTCGAGGTCCAGCCCCTCACGCGGGTGGTCCACGCCGCGGAGGACGTCCTCGACGCGGTCCGCTCGGGCGAGCTGGAACCGACTCCGGACATCGTCGATGCCCTGCTCGACGGCCTCGACCAGGTTTCGGCCTGGATCGACGACCTGGAGGCGACCGAGCGGCTCGGCGAAGACGCGGTACAGGTCGGAGAGGAGATCACGGCCCGGCTGCGGGGATTGCTCGGGGAGCGGGAAGGCGGGGGGGAAACCGCCGGCGCGGGGTCCGCCGGAGGCCCCCTCGTCGAGGGCCGCCCCCCCTGGGCGGACGAGATCCCCTCCGGCGTGCTCGACTCCTGGCGCGGGATGCTCGACGCCGGCGAGGGCCCGCTGACCGCCGTGCGCTACGAGCCGGACCCGGGCTGCTTCTTCACCGGCGACGACCCGCTGCTCACCGTCCGCCGCGCGGGCGAGGTGGCGTGGGCCGAGGTGGTCCCCCGGGAGCCCTGGCCCGGCCTCGACGACTTCGACCCCTACGACTGCAACCTGGTCTTCCGCGTGCTCTACCGGTCCGAGCCGGGACCGCTCCTCGAGGCGTTCCAGTACGTGCCCGACCAGGTCTCGATCGCACCGGTCTCGCCCGCCTGGTTCGGCGGAACCGGGCAGGCGCCGGAGGCGGGGAAGGCCACCGCCCGCGCCGGCGCTGACGACGGCCCGGGCCTGCCCGGCGACGCCCGGGAGCTGCTGGAGACCCAGCGCCGGATCCTGACCCTTCCCTGCGACGAGGGTGGATTCGCCGGGAGGATCCTCTCGGTTGCTCGCTTCGCGGGGAACGTTCTCCGGGCGTGCGACCTGGCTTCCGTCGCCTCCGAGATCGACGAGCGGGCACGGCGGTGTCTCGCGGAGGGAAGGGCCGACCCGTTGACCGGCCTCCTCGCCGAGCTCGTCGCGGGCGGAGGCTCCGAGGCCGGGAAGGCTCCGGCCGCGGAGCGGTCCGCGCCGGTCGATCGGACGGCCCCGGAACCGTCCCTCGGCACGGGGGGGGAAGGACCGTCCTCCC
>CAYQTA010000110.1:0-2555 GCA_964420365.1 uncultured Acidobacteriota bacterium
CCCGGAGGCCTCCCTCGTGTTCTTCGACTGGGAGGAGCGGGACGCCGACGGTCGGTTGCTCGTGGCGTCCGGCCAGGCGCGCTTTCGGAGCCTGGACCGCCTGGGAGGGCGGCCGCTCGACGGGGAGGCGGTTCTGCTTCCGGCCGACCGGTTCTACCCGGCGCTCCTGCGGGGGAACTGCATCCGGGTCTCGTCGACCATCGCCCGGAGGGACATGGTCCTGGCGGTCGGCGGTTTCGACGAGACATTGACCAACGGGGACGACTACGACCTCTGGCTGCGACTCGCATGCCGGTTTCCCGTCATCCGGTGCCGACTTCCCGGGTTCCGCTATCGGCGGCGTCCCGGCAGCATCTCGAGCTCGGGGGAGTCCAAGATGCGCAACCGGGTCCGCGTTCTCGAGCGCCAGTGGCCCGAGGCCCGGCGGCGTGGCGCGACGGCGATCCTGCGACGCCGGATCGCCGCCGCCCGGGAAGCCCTCGCGTGGGAAGAACGGAAGGCGGGAAACCTCGCGGCCGCCCGGGCCGACTACCTGCGCAGCCTGGCGGCATGGCCGGGACCGCGTGCCCTGTGGGGTTGGATCTCGACCTGGCTGCCTGCGCACCGGTCGATCAGGCGACGGTCCTGAAGATGTCGAGGAGGCTCGCCCGCAACTCGCGCACCGGGAGGCAGCCGAGGAGAAACGCGATCACGGCGACGGCGCCATGCAGTGCGAGGGCCGGGTAGCCCGAGGGTGGAACGGCGAGGGCGAGCCCGCGGAGGGCGATGGCCGCGAGGGCCACGGGGAGGGCAAAGACCAGCGCCGTTCGCCCCGCGTAGCGCCAGGGGTGCAGGCCGAGTTCCCGGCCGGCCATGGCGAGAAGGATCCCCTGCCGAACGACCTGGAGCAGCACGAGGGGGACGACGATGCCGACCAGGCCGTGCCGGGATCCGAACACCCAGGACAGCACCACGGCGACGAGGCCGGTGCCTCCCTGGACCAGGGCGGCCCTGCCGTGCCGGGCCGAGGCGGTCAGCAGTCGGACCGCGTTCACTCCGAGCGCCTCGAAGGCCAGGCCCAGCGAGAACCAGCGCACGACGACCGCACCGCGGCCGGAGATCTCCGTGCCCATCCAGCGGGCCAGGAAGGGTTCCCCGAGGAATGCCAGGGTCACGGCCGAGCCAAGCAGGAACCCCTGGAGGGGACGGGCCGAGCGCAACCAGTTTCGCAGGAGCTGCTCGCGGTCTCCCCGCCCGAGAGCGTGGGCGAACCATGCCGTCAGGGGGCCCCCGATGGCGTAGGCCAGCTGGCGGGCGTAGTCGAAGAGGCGGCCGGGAATGGCGAAGAACACCACCGAGGAGAGGCCGACCGCGTGGGCGATCACGATCGGCACGAGTTCCCGGTTGAGAACCGTGGCTCCGCGCAGCAGCAGGCTCTTCCCGCCGAAGGCGAGCAGCGGCAACAGGGCGGTCGGTTCCCCGAGCGACGCCCTTCCGACGAGGCCGCCGTGCAGGAACGCGAGGAGGGCGGCGAGCAGGACGTAGCGCATCACCGTGATCCCGACGACGATCCACGCGAGGGCCAGCAGGGGCGACGAGCTCGTGCGGGGCACGATCCACAGGGTCAGGGCGCCCTGGAGCACGAAGAGGAGGGCGTCCGCCGAGTTGACGACCACGTGTCGCTGGATGCCGTTCCACAGGGCGACGATCGCCGTGCCCGGGAACCGGACGACCAGGTCCAGCGCCAGCAGCGCCAGCAGCAGGCGCGCCTCCGGCACTCCCGAGACCAGGTTCCCGAACAGGAGGGACGGGCGGAGGGCCAGGGCGAGGGTCCCCGCGCCGGCGAGCAGGCCGAGACCCGCGTAGACGACGAGGCCGGTCCAGAAGACGCGCGCCACCTGCCGGGTGTCATCGCGACCCATCGCCAGCGCCACGTGGCGGACGATGGCCGGCGAGAGCCCGAGGTCGAGGAGCCCCATGTACCCGATGACCCCCAGGGCCAGCTCCCAGGCGCCGTAGCGGAGGTTGCCGAGGGCGTGGACGACCACGGGGCTGACGACGAACGTGATGGCCAGGCGCACGAAGAGAAGGGCCGCCCCGGAAAGGGCATTGTGTCCTACCAGCCGCGCCGTGACACGTGGAGGCCGGCCCGTCGAGCGCCCGGTCATCGCAGCAGGCCTTCCGGATCGACCACGGGGGGAGCGGCTTCGCGGGCCGTGATCCCGGAGACGAAGCCCTGGAGGAACTCCCGCGCGTGCTCGGCCCCGTCGTGGAAGAGTACGACGTCTCCGTCGGTCACCCGGCCGGCGAGCTCGAAGCCGCGGTCTCGGGCCCGACGGGCCTCGCGAATCTCCCAGTCCCTGGCTTCCCGCGACCAGTGGACGATCCGGAGCCCGGCGCTTCGTGCGGCCAGGAGCCGGGCCACGGTCAGGAGGCCCTCCGGGGGCCGGTACAGCGCGGGTCGTGGAAGCCGCAACCTCGTCGTCTCCTCCAGGAAGAGCTGGAGTTCCTCCCGTTCCCCGCGGACGTCCAGGAACGGGCGTTCCCGGTGGGTCCACGAGTGGCACCCGAGGACG
>CAYQTA010000111.1:0-3638 GCA_964420365.1 uncultured Acidobacteriota bacterium
GTGGGTCCACGAGTGGCACCCGAGGACGTGGCCCTCGGCGACGATCCTGTGCGCCAGTTCCGGGTTGGCGCGGATCCTCCGCCCGACGGCGAAGAAGACCCCGCGCCATCCCCGGCCGGCCAGGAGGTCCAGCACGGCGTCGGTGGACCCGGGAAGGGGACCGTCGTCGAAGGTCAACAGGATGCCCGGGCCCGGGTGGCGGGTCGTGACCAGCCCGGCGAACAGGAGGCGTCGGACGATCCAGTCCTCGATCCTGGCGATCAATCGCTGCCCTCCCGCGGGGACCGGGCGACGTCCCGGTAGACTGCGAGGTGCGCCTCCAGGGCCCTGGCGGGGGAATGGCGCTCGCGAGCCAGCCGGAGCGCCCGTTCCCCCATGGCGGTCCTGCGTCCGGGGTCGGACAGGAGCTCGAGGATGGCGCGGGCCATGGCCCCGGGATCGCCCGGGGGGACGAGCAGCCCGGTCTTCCCGGGAACGACCAGCTCGGGTATGCCGCCGGTCGCCGTCGCCACCGTCGGCAGGCCGAGGGCCATGTACTCCAGCACCGCGTTCGGCAGGCCCTCGAGATCGGACGACAGGACTCCGATGGTGAATCCAGCGACGAGGTGCAGGGGCCGGGGCACGCGGCCGGTGAAGAGGACGCGCTCGCCGATCCCGAGGTCGGCTGCCATCCGGTGGAGCGTCGGTTCCAGTTCTCCTCCCCCGACCACGACGAAAGAGGTTTCCGGCCTGGCCTGCGCGACCATCGCCGCCGCGGCCAGGAAGACGTCCACCCGCTTCACCGGGCGGTTCAGGTTGGCGACGATCCCGACGACCGGCCCACGGTCGGCGAGAGGACGCACCCTTGGGTCGACCGCCGGGCGCGGATCGGGGATCTCGATCCCGTTGGGAATGAGGACGACCCGGCCCCGGTCGACCGGGTGGTTCGCCAGGAACGCGTCCGCCACGGCCCGCGCGTTGACGAGGACGCGGTCGCAGCCCCGGTAGGCCAGCCGCAGCTGGAGTCGCTTGAAGGGCTGCCTCTGGTACGGAACCTGGCGAACCGAGGCGACGAAACCCACGGGGAGTCCCCGGGTCGCCAGCCAGGCAAGGATCGTCGAGTCGACGAAGAACGCGTGGACCACCGTGGCCCTCGTCTCCCGGATGAGGGCCCGCAGGCGGCGCAGGCTGGGGACGAGCGAGGGCGAGCGAAAGGACCGAAAGGCGACCACCTCGTGCCGGCACGGCGGGGCCAGGGTCGGGTCGGTCGGGCGCTCGAACGTGACGAGCACCGGGGCCTCGCCGCGCTTCTCCATCCCCGACGTCAACTGGAGGACCTGGCGTTCGGTCCCGGCATGGGCCAGGCGGTCGATGAGGAGAACCGGGGCGAGCGGCGGGGACTCCCTCCTCCCGCGCGGGCCGTCACCGGTGTGCCCGGCGCCGAGCGAGGTCCGCGCGCTCCCGCCGGTGGAGCGCTGCCGGGCGGTCCTTCGGGAGGAGGCGGTCATCTGCGGCGCCGTCCTTCCCGCTCCGCGCTCCTCCCCGGAGCACGGCGGAGGGGGCCGAGGAGGTCACGGTAAAGGTCGAGCCAGAGTTCCTGCTGTCGGTCGGCCCCGAACCGTTCCCGGAGAACCCGCGCCGCGGCGGCAGCCCTGCGCGCCCGTTGTCCCGGGGAGGCGAGCGCCTCGGCGAGGGCGCGGGCAAGGGCGTCCGGATCGTCCGGGGGGACGAGCCAGCCCGTGCGTCCGTCCTCCAGCATCTCGGGAATGCCCCCCACGAGGGTGGCGACGACCGGTACTCGCGCGGCCATCGCTTCGAGGAGGACGTTGGGAAGCCCTTCGCTCCGGGAAGGGTTGACGACCAGGTCCGCCCCGGCCAGCAGCCGACGGGCATCGGGGCGGAAGCCCGCCAGGAGGACAAGCTCGGCGAGGTTCTCCCGCAGGATCAGCTCCTCGACGCGGGCCCGCAGGGGGCCGTCCCCGTAGAGGACCGCCCGGAAACGACACCCCTGCCGCGCCAGCAGGGCGAGAGCGCGGACAAGGACGTCCTGGCCCTTCTCCGGGCTGAGCCGGCCGGCGGCGACGAGGACGGGCACGTCTGCAGGAAGGCGATGGACCGATCGGGGGTCGAGCGGTTCCAGCCCGCCGGGGGGAGGATACCAGGCGTTGTAAATGACCCGGACGCGACTCGACGGAACTCCCATCTCCCCCGCCATCGAAGCCGTGGCCCGGGAAACGGCAACGACCCGGTCCGCCCGGCGCAGGGACCAGCGGTAGAGCCGCTCGTAGAACCGGACGCGGAGGTTCTCGCCCGTCAGCCCCCGCAGGACGGACACCCGGGGAATGCCGAGCGATCGGCAGGCGAAGTGACCGTGCAGGTCGGGCTTGTAGCCGTGGCAGACCAGGAGTTCCGCCTCCGCCGCCCGGAGGCGATCACGGAGTTCCCGGACGGAACGGGGATCCCACGGGCGGCGAGTGGCGACTGCGAAGGTATCGATCCCGCGGGCTGCCGCCTCTTCCAGGAGGGCTACGCGAGGCCGGCCCTCGAGGTACGAACCGAGGACCGGGTGCACGGTGTCCCGCGGCAGGCCGGCGAGATGGCCGAGGACCTGCCGCTCCGGCCCCCCGACGAAGTTGGTGGCCAGGAGGTGGACGACGCGACGGGCACGTCCTGTCACCGGGGATTCCCGTCGTCCCGCGGCGTGCGCTTCCACGAGAGGCGACCCGGCAGGAAGGAACGGACCGTGGCGAGGAGCGTGACACCGGCCGCCGGAACGGCGCGAAGGAGGCCCAGGGTGCCCGCGACGAACCCGGCGAACGACCAGGCGACGGCGACGGTCCATGCCAGGAGGCCCGGGACCGGAAAGACGCCGGCGAGTGCCACGACCGGCCAGGACGCCAGGGGCGTACCGGGGCAGGCGGTTCGGGCAAGCACCGTGCCTCCGGCGCCCAGGAGGCCGAGGAGGAGTACCAGGGGACGGTTGGCGGCGATCAGCGTGAAGGCCGCATCGAAAAGGAGCGGGTTGCCCCTCGCCACTCCCTCGAACAGAGCTCCGGGGACCCGCGTGAGCAACAGGCGAAGGGTTCCGCCCGCCCATCGCTGCCGCTGTACCGACAGGGCTCGTGGAGTCGTGGGAACAACGGTTTCGAGGAGAGCGTCCTCGACCAGATGTGGCCTTATCCTCGCGGCGTGCAGCTGCAGGGACCAGGTCACGTCCTCGACCGTGGAGCCCACGGGCGGAGGGACCCGTTCGAGCGTCTCGCGGGCGAAGCACATCCCGTTGCCCAGGAGGAGAACGGCGAGGCCGAGCCGTTCCTTCCCCGCGTAAAAGACCCGGGTTTCGGCATACCGGCCGAGGAGGCCGAGAAACGAGGGGCCGATCACCTCCGCGGGCAACCTCCTTGTCGGCCGGTCGTAGGCCGCTTGCTGGGCCACGTATCCGCGGGTGAAGCCCCGGGCGAAGGCCGTGAGCAGGCTCGGGCGCGGTCTCGTGTCCGCGTCGAGCACCAGGAGGGCATCCCAGTCCTCCCGGGCGAGGCGGGCGAGTGCCCAGGCGAGGGCCTGATCCTTCCCGGGGGCCTGCGGCTCGTGCCGCTCGAGCACCTCGACGCCGGGGAAACTCCGGGCGACGGCCGCCGTCCCGTCGGTGCAGTTGTCCG
>CAYQTA010000112.1:0-8834 GCA_964420365.1 uncultured Acidobacteriota bacterium
TCGTCGTCGTCACCCACGACCCCGCCCTCGCCCGCCGCGCCGCCCGCGTCGTCCACCTCCGCGACGGCCGGATCGTCGACGACCACGGGGAACCCGCCCCGCCGCCCACCCCGCAGGAGCCGCCGGAAGGCGGCCCGCGGACCGCGGGTCGCGGCCTCCCGTAGGGGCCGCCGGAAGGCGATGCGGACCTCTTGTAGGGGTCGCCGGAAGGCGACCCGGGCGGCGCGAAGCGGCGCGGGGCGGGACGCGCGCCCCTCGAGCGCGGCCACCCTACCGCGGAAGGGCGGGAGAACGCTCCTCGACCTGTTCAGAGGAAACGGAATCGCGCGCCCCCCCGCGGAAGAGCGGGATAACCCGCGTTTCTGCAACAGGGGTGTTCGATAACCCGGGGATTTACAACACGCCGGCGGGATAACGCCGGAAAATGCAACAGGACCCCCCTCGGAACCCCCCGGAAAGTTGTATTTTCGGCCGTTATCGAACACCCCTGTTGTACCAGGGCCCGTTATCCCGCCCGTCCGGCGGAACCCCGCCCCTCCCGGCCATCCCCCGGCGGCGCGGAGCGCCGCGCACCATCGGCCAACGCGGGCCACGGTGCCACGCGCGCGGCGCTCAGTCTCTCGAGATCTCGTCCGGGAGCTCGTTGACGTCGTCGGGGCGGTGGGGGAAGAACGCGGCGAGCTGCTCGCCGGCCATCGAGATCCCCTCGACCAGGCCGTCCGCGAACCGCCCCTCGGCGAACCGCTCGCGCACCCGGGCGACGACGTCGTCCCAGAACCCCTCCGGGACCTTCTCGTCGATCCCCCGGTCGCCGAGCACCGCGAACCGGCGGTCCGCCACCGCGACGAAGAAGAGGACGCCGTTCCGCTCGGCGGTCGCGGTCATCCCGAGCCGCTCGAACGCCTCCCGGGCCGCCGCGAGGATGTCGTCCCCCGCCCGCTCGGCGAGGTGCACGCGGATCTCCCCCGAGGTCCGCCCCTCGAACTCCCGGATCGCGGCGAGGACCTTCTCTTCCTCGTCCGGCCGCAGGAAGGTCGCCGGCACCGCCCGCGCCGCCACCCGCGCCCGCAGCCCCAGGACGAGCCCGGCGGCGATCACCGCCATCGCCGCGGCGAGGGCGACGAGCCCCGGCCAGGCCGGGACCTCCGCCCAGGTGTCCGGGCCCGGTCCCCGCCACGCCTGCCAGAGGAGCACGCCGGACGCGAGGATCCCGAGGATGCCGGCCGCGACCAGCAGCCGCCCCGCCCGGGCGAGGCCCCGCGCCTTCCCGTCGGTCGCCATCACCAGCCTCCCGAGGCGCCGCCGCCGCCGAAGGAACCGCCCCCGAAACCGCCCCCGCCCGAGAAGCCGCCGCCGCCCCCGAAGCCGCCACCGGAGAAGCCGCCGTGCCGCCGCCCGGTCCCCGCCCCGGCCTGGTAGAGCAGGAACCAGACCCACCACGGCACGTGGTCCCGCAGCTCGCCCCGCGGGTGGAGCCGCCGCTCGCGGGCCGCGATCCGGCGCGCGAAGAAGGTCAGCACCATGACGACGGCGAACAGGAGCTGGAAGAGGGTGACCAGCAGGACGAAGACCGTGTTGGCGTCCCCTCCCCCGCGGCGCGGCGGCCGGGCCGGTGGCGGGAGCGTCTCGCCGGCGGCCGCTGCCGCGATCGCGTCGATGGCGTGGAGGATCCCCTCGGCGTAGCGCCCGGCCCGGAACTCCGGGGCGACCTGCTCCCGCAGGATCCGGCCGGCGGTGATGTCGGGAATCGCCCCCTCGAGGCCGTAGCCGACCTCGATCCGCATCCGGCGATCCTTCGCGAACACGGCGAGGAGGACGCCGTCGTCCCGCCCCTCGTGGCCCGGCTTCCAGGCCTCGGCGATCCTCATCGTCGCCTCCTCGAGGGGCTCTCCCTCGAGGGAGGGCAGGATCGCCACGCCGACCTGCAGCCCGCGCTCCCGGTCGAGCCGCACCAGCCGGTCCTCGATCCGCCGCCGCTCCTCCGGCGAGAGCAGGCCCGCCCCGTCGTGGAGGAACCGCGGCGGTGGCGGTGGCACCTCGAACGCCGCCCGCGCCGGCGCCGCCGCCAGCAGCACCAGCACCGCCAGGAGGACGGCGAACCGGGCCCCCGGGATCCGCGCGGGGAGGGCCGGAAGGCCGCCCGCCGCGCGGCGCGGCGGCACCGGTGCCCGGGTCCCGCGATCGCCCCTCATCCCCGCGGCCTCAGAACTTCACCTTCGGGGCCTCGGCCGCCCCTTCCTTCGCCCTGAAGTACGGCTTCGGCTCGAACCCGAGCATCCTCGCGACCAGGTTCCCCGGGAACCTCCGCACCTGCGTGTTGAAGGCGCGGACCGCGTCGTTGAACCGCTTCCGCGCCACGGCGATCCGGTTCTCGGTCCCCTCGAGCTGGGTCATCAGGTCCTGGAACTGGGCGCTCGCCTTGAGGTCCGGGTACTTCTCCACGGTCACCAGCAGGCGCGACAGGGCGCTCGACAGCTTTCCCTGCGCCTGCTCGAACGCCGCGAACGCCTGCGGGTCGCGCAGCAGCTCCGGCGAGAGGGTGATCTTCCCCGCCTGGGCGCGCGCCTCCGCGACCGCGGTGTAGGTCTCCTTCTCGAATCCCGCGACCCCCTTGACGGTCTCGACCAGGTTCGGCACCAGGTCCATCCGGCGCTGGTAGTGGTTCTCCACCTCGCTCCAGGCGCCGGCGACCTGCTCGTCGAGCGTCACCAGCCGGTTGTACGCCATCGCGGTCCAGGCGCCGACGGCGATCGCCGCCACCAGCAGGACGATCCATCCCCACTTCATCCGTTTCTCTCCTTCCGGCGACTCCGGGCCCCGTGGGCCCCCGGGACGCACCCGCCAAGCCTACCGCGCCCGGCCTCCCGGTCCCACCGGCCCGGGCGCCGTCCCGGGCACTCGATGGTCGTTACGCGGGACCCCGGGGAACCTTGCGCGGAACACCCCTTCCCCCCCCATGGCCCGGCCCGCCGGGCCCGGTGGCCCGCTTCGCCCGGCTTCCCGCTACCGGCCGGGGGCCGGTTCCGCCCGCAGCGCGGACCACGCCCAGGCGAAGAGCAGGAGGAAAGCCAGGTCGGCGAACCAGAACGGCTTCCACATCCCGGGGATCCCGCCGGCCAGCCAGTGGTAGCCGACCACGCCGCAGTACGACGCCTTGAGCAGGATGCCCCAGGGGACGAGGTTCCGGTTCCGCACCGGGTCGGCCGCCACCGCGAAGAACATGAGCGCGAAGACGACCAGCAGCGCCGCCGGGAACTGGACGTAGCCCGGGTGATTCGGCGGTGTCACGCCGAACGCCTCGAACAGGGCGCGGCCCGCGAAGAGGAATGCCAGCCCCAGCCCACCGTCGTACACGCCCGCCACCGCGAACAGGGCGCGGATCGTTCCCCTCGTCATCCTTCGCTCCTCCCTCCGGCACGGCGCCGCCGCAGCTCGCGCCAGAACCGGCGACGCCGCCACCTGGTGAACTCCTCGTTGTACAGCTCCACCGCCAGCCACCGGAACCCGCGGACCAGCTCCTCCACGGTCATGCCCCGCGGCACGAAGTTGACGTCGAAGAGGGTGCACTTCTTCCAGTTCCGGGGCTCGAGCAGCCGCCCTTCCCGCTCGAGGCGCTCGTAGAGCGGCGTCCCGGGAAACGGCGTCAGGATCGTCACCTGGACCTCGTACAGCCCGGCGTCCTTCACGAACTCGACCACCTGCTCGAACACGTCCGGCCCCTGGCCGTCGAGGCCGATCACGAAGCAGCCGTTCACCGTGATCCCGTGCGCCTGGATCGCCCGGATCGCCTCCCTTGCCTCCGGCAGCTTCCTGCGCTTCCAGTCGCTTCGCAGCTCGACGCCGGCGATCCCCTCCTCGGTCGGGCTCTCCAGACCGACCAGGACCTGCGCGCACCCGCTCTCGCGCATCAGGGCGAGCAGCTCGTCGTCCTCGGCCACCGAGAGGTCTGTCTCGGTGAACCACTTGATGCCCTTCCCCCGCAGCGCGGGGAGCAGCTCCTTCCACCACGGCCGTCGCACGAAGCTGTTGTCGTCGGCGAACTCGAGGAATGGATGCTCCCAGGCTGCGAGGATCTTCTCGATCTCGGCCAGGACCTTTCCCACCGGCTTCTGCTTGTAGCGGGAGGAGAGGATCACGGAGCTCGCGCAGAACTCGCACCGGTGCGGGCAGCCGCGGCTCGTCTGGACGGTCAGCCGGTTGTACCGCGAGACGTCGAGCAGCTCGAAGGCGGGCACCGGCGCATCGGCCAGGTCCCAGTCGCCGCCACGGTAGATCCCGGCGAGGCGGCCGCGCTCGGCGTCCGCCAGCACCTCGAGCCACGCGGGCTCCCCCTCGCCGACGACGACCGCGTCGCAGTGCTCCAGCGCCTCCCCGGGCAGCGCCGTCACGTGGGGGCCGCCGATCACCGTCGGCACGCCGGCCTCCCGGAACCGGCGGGCCAGCTCGTAGGCCTCCTCGACCTGGGCGCTGTAGCTCGAGATCGCCGCGAGGTCGATCTCCGTCGGCAGGGGATCGAGTCGCGCGACGTCCGGCACCTCCACGTAGAGGAGCTCGTGGCGCGAGGGCGTCATCCCCGCCAGGGTGAGCAGGCCCAGGCTCGGCAGCGAGGCGACGGTCCGGCTCCGCTCGACGAAGCCGGGCAGCGTCAGCCCGAGCCGCAGCAGCTCCTCGTCGCAGGCCCGGATCCCGCTGAGCGGGAAGAACCCGATCCTCACGGCCCGACGAGCCTCGCGACGAACAGGGCGACCGCGACGATCACCGCGCCCGCCGGCACGACGAAGGCGTGGGCGAACGCCTCCCGCCAGGCCGCGAGGTAGCACGTCAGCGGCATGGTGACCGCCCCGACGAGGAGCAGGACGGACGGCGCCAGCAGGCCGTCCGCCAGGCCGAGCGCCCGCGCGGTGAGGGCGAACGAGAGGTTCAGGAAACCGATCCCGAAGAACGAGACATGCCCCAGCCGCGTCATCCTCCGCCGCCAGGACCCGTAGCCCCCCAGCCAGTCCTCGCCGCGGAAGAACAGCCCGCCGGCCGCCCCGGCCAGGCACCCCAGCAGGAAGCCGATCCACGCCGCCACCAAGTTGACCGTCATCCCCCTCGCCTCCGCAGCGACCGTCGCGTACCTCGCGCGGCAGGACCGACCGCGCCCCGGCGCACCGATCCCCTCCTCCGGCCCACCCGCGCGTCGATTCTAGCGGCGGCGCGAGCCCGCCTGCGAGCCTCCCCCGAAGCCGGGAGCCACGGCGTCCCCGGGTTCCCCGTGGCCGCCGACCCGGCCGGGGCAGGTCCGTCCGGCCCGACGTTCCGGCGATTTGCGACACCCGGCCCGACGTTCGCCGCGAATGCAACAAGTCCTGTTGCATTTCCCGGCCAACGTTCGCGAAACCGGCCCCTCCCGTCGCATTTCCAGCGAACGTTCCCCGGATTTGTTGCGTTTCCCGGGCAACGTTCCCCCAAAAGTCGCAATCCCGGGGAACGTTGGCCGGCAGCTCCGCCCCGCGTGTTCCGGGGATCGCGAACCGGGGCGATGATCCCGGTCGGCCAGGTCTCCCCGCCGCCCCCCGGCCCGTTCCGGCTCCCCGGCTCCACCAGTCCGTCCGGTCTCTCCACCGCCGCTGGTGCGTCCGGTCTCTCCGCCCCCGCCACGGGTCCGCCCGGTCCCGGGGGCTCCCGGGCCCCCCGCCCTCCCGGCCGACTCTTGCAAAATAGAAGTTCACTTCTAAAATATCCTCATGGTCCCCCGCACGGTCCGGCAGCTCGTGAGGGAGCGCCTCGCGCGGTATCCCGCGGTCGTCCTGGTCGGTCCCCGCCAGTGCGGCAAGACGACGCTCGCCCGGGGTTTCCGAGGCTCGTACTACGACCTCGAGCAGGAGACCGACCGGCTCCGGCTCGACCTCGAGTGGGACGACCTGGTGTCCCGGCGCCGCCTCGTCGTGCTCGACGAGGCCCAGGCGTGGCCCGAGGTCTTCCCGCGCCTGCGCGCGGCGATCGATCGCGACCGGCGGCGGACGGGCCGGTTCCTGCTGCTTGGCTCGGTCGCGCCGTCCCTGATGACGCGGGTCTCGGAGTCGCTCGCCGGGCGCCTCTCCATCGTCGAGCTGACGCCGTTCCTGCTCCCGGAGGTGGCGCGGAGGGCGTCCCTCCGGCGCCACTGGCTGGTCGGGGGCTTCCCCGAGGGCGGCATCCTCGACCGGCGCCGCTTCCCCCGCTGGCAGCTCGACTACCTCGCCCTCCTAGCCCAGCGGGACCTGCCTTCCTGGGGCATGCCCGCGCGGCCCCGGGTGACCGAGCGCCTGCTCCGGATGGTGGCCGCGCTCCACGGGCAGACCTGGAATGCGAGCCAGGTCGGGCAGTCCCTCGGGCTCTCCTACCACACGGTGAACGGCTACCTCGACTACCTCGCCGGGGCGTTCCTCGTCCGGCTGCTGCCGGCGTGGCGGGGGAACGTGCGCAAGCGCCTCGTCAAGCGTCCCCGGCTGTTCTGGCGGGACACCGGCCTGCTGCACGCCCTGATGAACGTGCCGGACCACGACGCGCTCCTCGCCCAGCCCTGGGTCGGGGCGAGCTGGGAGGGCTACGTCATCGAGCAGGCGATCGGCGTGCTGTCCGCCCGCGGGACCGCGTTCGAGGCGTACTACTTCCGGGCGTCCGACGGGAGGGAACTCGACCTCGTGCTCGAGCTCGGCCGCGAGCGCTGGGCGGTCGAGGTCAAGCTGACCGCCTCTCCTTCGCCGGCCGACCTGGCCCGCCTCGAGCGGGCCGCCGACCTCGTGGGCGCGACGCGCCGCTTCCTCGTCTCCCACGTCCGTCGCCCGGCCGGCAACGACCGCACGCTCTCCTGCAGCCTGCCCCGCTTCCTCGACGAGCTCCGCGCCGCCGCGCCCTGACCTCCCCGGGCCCGGGGGCAGATCGTGTCGTCGTTCGACGCGCGGCCGCAGGCGTCGCCGAAACCGTTCCCGGCCAGCGCGACACTCGCCGCCCCGTGTGGAACCGGCCCACGAACGTTCACGGGGCGAAGTACCGTCGCGCCCCTCCCCGACCGGCGGAGACGCCGGCGGCGTCCCCTCAGGGCACCTCGTCCGCCCCGATGTCGGGAAGGACCGAGCCGTCGTGGTCACCGTCGAGCAGGCGGCATTCCCCGTCCATGTCCGCGAACCACGCCCCGGGGAACCCGGGCACGCCCGCGTCGATCAGCGCGCTGTCCTCCCGCAGGTGATAGTCGCCCCCCGCCGGATCGACGAAGCCCGGCTCCACCGACACGTTCTCCCGCGCCTCCGCCAGCCCGTTCACCTCGTCGATGTCATCGAGAGTCGTGCTCCCCTCGTCCAGGTACATGTGACCGTTCCCGTGCAGGTCGTTGCCGACGAAGGGCGGATCGCCGTACAGGCACCAGTCGCCGTCACCGGCCTCCGCCAGTGCGTATCCCCCGTTGTCCACGCAGGCGTTGTTCCAGGCCCGCGGCTCGCAGCGCACGACGGTCCCCTCGATGGTGTCGGCACAGTTCACGGAGAAGTTGCAGCGCACCCCGTCGCCGTCGTTCTCCACGAAGGTGTTCCCCACCACGTCCACGGTGATCTCGCAGGTGTTCGGACGATCTTCCTCGCCGTGACCCCAGACGTTGCACGAGAGACTGATCGCGGTCCCGGCAAGATGCGTGAAGACGTTCGACGCGATCGTGCCCGCGTAGCGGGCCCCGCCCCCGCCCTCGTAGATCGTCGGGGAGATCCGGACCCCGGTTCCGCCTCCCTGGAACCTGTTGCCGACGATCTCGACGTCGTCGTCCCCGACGATCAGGTTGCCACCGTATTCCAGGACGATCGCGGTGCCGCCGTCCCGCCGGATGTCGCAGTCCCGCACGGTGACGTCCAGCCAGTCACCGTCACTGCTCATGTCGAGAATCGGCTCCGACCCTCCCTCGAACGACGAGCTCTCGATCACGACGTCCGCCCCGTTCATCTGGTCGGCCGGGGCCCGGAACGTCAGGCCGCCGTCTGAACCGAACCGGCAGTCCGTCACGACGATGTCATAGTGCTCGTCCTTCCACTCCAGGGGGATGCGGATGCCATCTCCGAACGAGACCTGCTCGTAGGCGAAAACGTAGCCATCGGACTGGGTAGCGAAGTTCATCGGGACCGGCCACGTCGCCCTGGACGTGCCCGGTGAGCGGTCCCATGGTTCGTTCTCCGTCCCGGCGAAGCCGCCGACGAACCGCGCGTTGTGATCGATCACGATCTCCTCGTCGTCTCCGACGTCACGCCGGATCCAGATCGTGAACGGGCGTTCCCGGGAGTACTGGTGGGCCAGCGCCGCCGACACCTTCGTGTAGGCATCCTCCCACGAGCTTCCGTCCGCCGCCCCGGTCGCGTCCGGATCGACGTACAACCGCTT
Organism: uncultured Acidobacteriota bacterium; assembly: GCA_964420365.1. Taxonomy (GTDB): domain Bacteria; phylum Acidobacteriota; class Polarisedimenticolia; order J045; family J045; genus JAMOQA01. The sequence goes on from CAYQTA010000112.1 coordinate 8,386, forward strand.
GCCGCACCATTGGTCCGCTCCCCGTCCCCCGGCCCCGGGGCCCGACAAGCCTCCCGCCTCCCAGTCGGGCGAGCTCGCGTCGAACCCCTCCACCAGGTAGTAGAGTGCCCGGCCCGGCGAGGGCGTCCGGGCGACGACGGCCTGGCGATCGTGCACGCCCGCGGCGACGCAGCGATGATCGTACCGGAAGCCGCCCGGCCGGATCTCGCCGCGATAGACGCCGAACCGGTTCGCCCGCGCCCCGGCGACCCACGTGATCTCGTCCTTCGTCCCGGAGCGGAACCGGATGTCCCGGACCTCCAGGTCGCCGATGCAGTCCTCGTCGTCCGTGTCCACGTCGCCGTCGCAGTCGTTGTCGATCCCGTCGTCGCAGACCTCGTTGGCGCCCGGGTTCACCGACCCGTTCCCGTCGTCGCAGTCGGCCTCCCTGCCGTCACCGTCCCCGGGGT
>CAYQTA010000113.1:0-6309 GCA_964420365.1 uncultured Acidobacteriota bacterium
TACTACGTCGTCCGTGACGCCACCTGCGATGCCCCGACCGCCGACGAGTTCGACGACGCCCACCGGCTCGGCCCCTACACGGAGACGACCGCGGACGTCAACGTCGCGGACCTGGGCTTCTCCAGCAGCGACCAGAAGGGCGTGTTCTTCGCCCTGCGGATCAAGTACCCCGACGCCGCCGGCAACGAGGTGCTGAGCCGCTACCTCTCGGCGAACAGCCAGTGCATCGTCTTCGGTGGCTTTGCCGCCGAGGTGGTGAACATCCAGGCGAAGTGGCTGCGCCGCAACCAGGTCCAGGTTTCCTGGGAGACCTCCCTCGAGGACGGTGTCGTCGGGTTCTACGTGCAGCGCGCGTTCACCCCGAACGGTCCGTTCGAGCGGGTGTCCGACCTGGTCCCGGCCAACGGCGAGCCGTCCAAGTACACCTTCATCGACAACGTGAGGGTGAATGGCCGCATCGCGGCGTCGGGCCTCTACTACAAGATCGAGGCCGTCGATGCCAACGAGGGCCAGAAGGTCTTCGGGCCGGCCCAGGCCGAGCTGCCGGTGGGTGGGCAGCGGAAGATCAAGACCCGCAAGGGCTTCCGCTTCTGATTCACGGGTCGGCATGATCGACCGGAGGGGGCTGCCACGGCGGCTCCCTCTTTTTTTCGTTTCTTCGCCCCCTTGACCTGCCTGCACGGACCGGAGTGGAATAGGAACCGTCGGACGGGGTGCTGCTCGGCACGATGAAAGGGGGGCGTCATGGACCATCGGCAGTTTCTCATGCTTGCCATCGCGCTCGTCGCGATGGTGTTCCCGGCGGTGCCGGCGGAGGCGGCCTCCCAGCCGTTCTACGCCATCGTGGGGAACGAGACCCCGGCGGCGGATGGACCGGTCTGGGTCCGGTACTACACGGCGGAAATGGCCAAGGTGAACCCGTCCGGCTCGAACAACTGCAAGGGCACGTGGGATCCTCCCTACTGCGAGGTCCCGCACACGAACAAGCCGAGCAAGAACAGGGTGGGCTACCTCGGGTACCTGGAGGACATCTTCAACTACGACGGGGTCGAGGGGAACGTCTACCACGCCGTCTGGGATACCGAGTTCGGGGCAGGAACGCCGGAACACCGCGGCTACTACGCGTGGAACGCGCGCGAGGTGTGGGTCGGCGAGATGTCGGATCCGTGGGTGCCGAGCTGTGCGGGGGACGCGGTGCCCCGTTCCTGCCTCGGGAACTCGGATCCGGACTTCGCCTCGGGGCACGAGATCGAGGGAACCGGGCTCGGGACCCTCTATCCTCACGGGGGCCTGCTCCCGATGCCCGTTCCCCGGGGCACACGCGTCGAGAATGGCGAGATGCGCGTGGAGTGGGAACGGGCCGAGGGGACCGGGATCGCGGGCGAGGATCCCTGGGAAGCGGAATACGATCTCTACTACGTCAAGACGGAGATGAGCTGCGATCTTCCGACGGCCGACCAGTTTCACTTCCTCAAGCACGTTCGTGGCACGTGGACGTACATCACGAACGAGGACGTCGGGATCGAGTGGGGCTCATGGGATCATTTCTTCCTCGTGCTGAAGATCGTGTACCCCGACGCGGGCGGGGAGAAGATCACGTCCCGCTACTACTCGGCCGACAGCACGTGCCTCTCGTTCTGGGGCAATGCGGCCGAGGTCGTGAACCTGCGCGCGCGGTGGTTGAGGCGGAACCTGGTCGAGGTTTCCTGGGAGACGTCCCTCGAGGACGGCGTCGTGGGGTTCTACGTGCGGCGTGCGTTCACCCCGGACGGCCCGTTCGAGCGCGTCTCGGACCTCGTGCCGGCGAACGGCGAGCCCTCGAAGTACACGTTCATCGACACCGTAACGGCAAGCGGCCGCGTGGCGGCTTCGGGTCTCTACTACGAGGTCGAGGCCATCGACGGGAACGAGGGCCAGAAGGTCTTCGGGCCGACCCGGGCGGAAGTGCCCGCGGGCGGTCGACGGAAGATCAGGATCGACAGGGGTTTCCGCTTCTGATCGACGGAGCACCGGAGCGGGCCGGGAGGCGGCGGCAGTTTCCCTTCACCCGGACGCCGAGGGGTGCGTTCGTTCATCCGCGGGGCCGGGAGAGCCCGCGATCGACCAGGCCGAGCCCGAGCAGCCAGGCGGCGGCCAGGAGACCCACGAGCCACCGGAACAGGTGCCGCCGATGTGCCAGCCGATCGAGTTCGTGCCCGCGCTCCCGCACCTGCTCGAGAAGGCGCCGACCCATCGTGTCGTTGTCGGTCTGCCGGGAGAGGAGATCGGCGGCTTCCCGGTAGCGCCGACAGAAGAGGAGCGTCTCGAGGAAGCGGCCCCGGGCGTAGTCGTCACCCGGACGAAGGGCGAGGGCCACCCGGTAATCGGCCAGGGCTTCCCGGCCCCGGAGGCAGTCGAGGAGCAGGTCGCCCCGAAGCACGTGTGCTCCGACGTCCTCCGGGTTGCGCTGCAACCAGGCGTCCACCCGGTGGAGGGCTGCACACTTTCGACCCGTGGCCGCCTCGTCGAGGGCGGAGCGGACCTCGGGGGGGATTCCGTCCCTGCTCCCGGCCGCGGCGGCCGGGAGCAGGAGGAAGCAGAGGGTCGCGACGAGCGCGCGGGGTGAAGGACCCACGGTTCACCTCCCGGCCATCGAGCGGTGGACGTCGTCGAGGAAGAGGACCTCGACGGGAGCCAGGTCGTCGGTGAGCGGAGGGACGAGCGGGACGGTCGCATCGAGCACCAGGTGCCGCCAGCCCTGCCGGGCCAGTTTGGCAAGGACTGGGGCCTCGGAGATTTTTCTCCAGCCGCGGGCCGCGAGCATCTCGAGGGCATGCTTTCCCCGGCCGGGTTCCAAGGCTGCCTGCGGCGACGCCAGCAGGACCACGTTCATCGTCGCCGAGACGCGGTACCATGCGACGTGGCCGAGCGCGTCCGCCAGCGTGCGATGGAGGCACCGGAACAGCCGCGAGTCGGACGACGGCAGGACGAAGTTCATCGCGAGGAGTCCGCCGGGTCGCATGTGGGCCCGGACCAGGGAGAAGAACTCGCGGGTCACGAGATGGAACGGCACGAGGGCACGCCGGGCGAAGACGTCGAGGACGACGAGGTCGTACGTGCGGTCGGTGACGGTCAGCCAGAGCCGGGCGTCCTGAACGTGGACCCGGACCCGTTCCGGGTCGAGGGCCGCCGTCGCGAGGTGACGGCGGCCGATGGCCAGCAGGCCGGGGTCGATCTCCACGCCGTCGACGTGGAGATCGTAGTGTTCCCCGTAGAAGTGGACGAGCTGGCGGGCGAGCGTGCCTGCACCGAACCCGAGGACCAGGACGTCGAGGCGGGTCCCGGCCGGGCGATCCAGCAGCAGGGGAACGGTGGCGAGCTGGTCATAGATCGTGCCCCCGGTCAGGTACCTGCCCGGGACCAGCACGGACTGCGCGGATCCATGCATTCCGTCGATCGTCAGTGCCAGGGCTTCTCCGCGTCGCTCGACGCGGACGTACTGGTACGCCGTCTCGTCCTCGGCGACCAGGTCCGGACCCGGAAGGACCGGGCGCCGGGGACCCGCCATGAGGGCGATGGCAGCGAGCGCGGCGAGCAGTGCCACGGCCGTCGATTTCCTGGCGCCGGCTCGCAGGGCCAGGAGGGCCCCCAGCACCAGGACGGGAAAGACACACGCCAGCACGGTCTTCCGGCTGCCGATCCAGGGAACGAGCCAGAGGGTCGGGCTGAACGTCCCCAGGATCGCTCCCAGGGTTGATGCCGCGGCGTTGGCGCCGGCCGCCCAGCCGACCTCGCGCCGGAAGGCGAGGAGCTTGACCAGGAGAGGATTGAGCATCCCGAGGAGGAACACGGGCGGCGCGAAGACGAGGAGTGCCACGAGGAGGGACGCGGGCACCGTCGCCGGGATCGCCGCAGGGTCGCTCGCCGTGCCGGGCAGCAGGACCCGGGCCAGGCCTCTTGCCGCATCCGGCAGGGCAAGCCCCAGCACGCCGGCCCCTGTGGCCAGGAGCCCAGCGAGTCGCCCGGAAGGCTGCCGGTCGGCGAGCCGTCCTCCGAGGTAGTAACCGGCCGCGAGGGCCGCCATGATCGCGGCGATCACGTTGGTCCACAGGTAGGTCGTGGACCCGAAGAACGGCGCCAGGAGACGGGTCGCCGTGATCTCGATGGCCATCATCGCGAAGCCGGCACAGAACGTGAGCGCCAACAGCAAGGCGGTGCCCGGAGGCGTGGTTCGGTGAGTTCCCGTGCCGCGCATGCCGTCCTCCTGGTCAGCGCCTGCGAAGGACGCCGGCCACGCCTAGAATACCTTCCCGGGCCTCGAGTTCATCCCGGAAGGATGGTCGCATGCATCGTTTCCGCTCCTGGTTCCCGCTTCTCGGGTTGCTTGTCGGCGTGACGTTCGGGGCTGGATGTTCCAGCCGGCGGCCGAACGTGCTGCTGGTGACGGTGTCCGGCCTGCGGGCCGACGTGGTCGATGCCGAGCGGGCGCCGAACCTCGCGGCGCTGGACGGTCGGCTGCCGGCGGAAGTCGTGGTCCCGGTGCCGGATACGGCCGTCGCGCTGGAGGCGCTGGTGACCGGGCAGGGGTTGGACGGGCTCGGGAACCGGTACGGGGACCTCTTCCGGGTGCCCCCGGAGCACGCGGTCCTGGCGGAGAAACTCCGGGAACGCGGCTACCGGACCGTGGCGTTCGTCGGGGACGGGGCCCTCTCGGAAATGACCGGGCTTGCGCGGGGCTTCGAGACGTTCCACTCGCCGTCGGGGGTGGGGGACACCCCCATCCTGACGGACGAGACGTACCGCATGAAGCCGCAGGGGGGAGGCCTCTTCCCGGCGGAGAAGGTGCGCGACGGTGTCGGTGCCTGGCTCGCGGACCATGCCCGCGAGGGACGGTTCTTTCTCTGGGTCCATCTCGGCGATCTCTCGGCCGCGACCGGGGCGGAGGATCCGCGCGCGGCCTACGACCGGGCGCTCGGGGTGGTCGACCAGGCGGTGGGGGACATCCTGGGGGCGCTGCGGACCTACGGCGTGGACGGGGAGACCGAGATCGCCGTCGTCTCCCTTCACGGCGAGGCCCTCGGCGTGCGCGGCGAGACCGGGCACGGGATCTTCCTCTCGGACGAGGTGATCCGGGTACCCGCCTGGCTGCTGGGACCGGGCGGCCGGCCGGTCGAGGTCCCGCCGGGAGAGCTGGATCTCGGGGGCCTGGGCAGGGTGTTGGCCGGGTCGATCGGGGTGGCTCCGGGCGGTGAGCCCGGCAACGTCCGTGCGGCGACATGGTGGCCCTCGCGGCTCTACGGCTGGCCGAACGATGCTCCCCCCGCCGGAGCCGCGGCGGTCCTGGAGAAGATGTCCGAGGCCCGTCGCCTGACCCTCCAGGGGAACGTGGAGAAGGCGCGGGCGGTTCTCCGGGAGATCGCCGGGATGACACCGACCGGCCTCGCGCCGCGGACCCTTCTCGCTCGCAACCTGGGGATGGCGCTCCGCGAGGCGAAGAAGGAGGCTCGTCGGCGTGCCGGCCTCGAGAAGGAGCTGGAATCCGTCCTGGACGACTGCCGCCGCCTCGCGGAGGACGACCTGGCGCGGCGGTTCGACCTGGCGCGGCTCCTGGTCGGCCTGGGCCGGAAGGAGGAGGCCCTGTCCCTGGCCGGGCGGCTTGAGCGGGAAGCCGCGACGGCCGGCGAGCGCCTGGCGCTCGCCCAGCTCTACGCGGAGGCCGGGGCCAGCGAACGGGCCGCGGAGATCGTGGGCGCCCTGGCGGAGGAAGAACCCGGCCCGGCCCCCGAGCTCCGGACCTGGCAGGGAGACCTGCTGCGGCGCGCGGGGAACACGTACCAGGCCCGCCGGGCGTACGAGCAGGCGATCGCCTCGCCCCGGGGACGTACCCCGGAGGTCCTGGCGAAGCTGGGAGACTGCCTGGCATCGCTCGGGGAGAAGGAAGAGGCTCTCCGGAGGTACGCAGAGGCGGTCAACCTGGACCCGGCGTACCGGTACCCGCACGTGAAGGCGGCGGAGATCCTCCTCGAGGAAGGCAGGCGCGGGGAAGCGGCGACGGCGATTGCCATGAGCGTCGCCGATCGTGGTGATCCCGTCGCCCTGGCCGTCGAACGGGCGCGGAACATGCTGCGGTACGGCCTGCACGGGCCCGCCGCGGAGGAACTCTCCCGGGCCCTCGAGAAGGAGCCGGGAAACTCGAAGCTGCTCTGCTGGCTCGCCCGGGTCTACGCCGAGGCGGGCGAGGCGAAGCGGGCCCGGGAGCTGCTCGACCGGGTGATCGAGGCCCACCCGGACAACCCCCTCGCCTGGGAGGAGCGGGCCCGCCTGGCGGTG
>CAYQTA010000114.1:0-280580 GCA_964420365.1 uncultured Acidobacteriota bacterium
CGCCCGGCTGAAGAAGGTCGGGACGTACGCCCGGCAGGAGCTCGAGGAACGGCTCGGGCGCAAGGTGTTCCTCGAGCTGTGGGTCAAGGTGAAGCCGGACTGGCGGGACAGGACCGGCGTCCTCCGCGAGCTCGGCCTCTATTGAGTGAGCCCGGGGGACCCGGCTAACCGACCCCGCGCCCGTGGCGGGGCGGGCGCGGGGGTCCGCGGATGGTCGGGGCGGCCGGATTTGAACCGGCGACCACTCGCACCCCAAGCGAGTGCGCTACCAGGCTGCGCCACGCCCCGACCGGGGACTTCCGCCGCCTCCGACGGCGACGGAGGCCGCATTCTAGCACCCGCCCCCCGGCGGGCAACCGCGGGGGGCTTCCTGCCCGGCGCGAGGGATCGGCCCGGGGATGCCCGGGGGATCGGCGGGGTGGTAGAGTACGGGCCCCGCCCGCCGGGTGGAGCCGGCGGCGCCGCCCGGAGTGAGGTTCGCATGAAGATCGTCCGTGCCCTCGTCCCGTTCCTCGTCCTGCTGCTGGCGGTCCCGGCCCTCGTTCTCGCGGAGGAGCCGGCGACGGCCGCCGCGAACGACGCCGGCACCGGCGGGTTCGCCCGCTGGACCCAGCGCCAGACGTGGGATCGCCCGGTGCTCGGGTTCACCCGGGGCCCGGTGGCGCTGCTGCTCCTGGCGCCGGACGAAATCGTGGCCTACGAGGAACTGGCGACCGAGCGGGAGAGGAAGATCTTCATCGAGAAGTTCTGGTTCGCGGCTGCCCGGAACTGCCCCGAAGGCTCGAACCCGGTGCGCGACGAGTTCTGGAACCGGGTCGAGGATGCCCTGCGGGCGTACGAGGGAGAGGGGATCCCCGGGTGGGCGACGGTGCGGGGGAAGTTCCACGTCCTGCTCGGCCCCCCGGAGAGGGTCGTCAAGGCCCGGGTGAAGCGGGCGGAGATCGAAGAGCCCGCCGAGGTCTGGGTCTACCCGGGGGAAGGGACCCTCGGTGGCGTGCGGACCCTGGCGTTCTTCCAGGATGGTTACCGCTGGGTCTTTGCGGGGAAGGACGTTCCCGTGCCGGCGGAGGAGGGAGAGCTGCTCGACCTCTCGCCGGAGGACCCGGCCCCGCTGCTCACGTCCCTTGCGCGGTCGTTCCGGGAACGGGGATGCGAGCTGACGCCCGAGCAGCGCGCGGAGCTGGCGAAGGTCGCGTGGCGAAAGTTCCTCTGGCAGGCCTGCGAGAAGGTCCTCGCCGGGGAGGAGCCGGGCGAGGGCGCCGGGTGGCGGGCAAGGATCTTCTACTTCCCGGCCGCCGGGGAGGGGACCTTCGCGATGGTGACGTTCTTCATGGAGGAGCGGCCGCCGGAGGGGGCCCGCCTCGTGGCGCTGATGCGGCCCGAGGACGGGGCGCCGGACGAGGCCCGGGCCCTGGGCACGGACGAGTTCCCGTTCGAGTTCAGGAAGGTCGGGGACACGTGGGTCGCCCAGGCCGCCCGGACGTTGCCGCCGGGCCGGTACGCCCTTGCGGGGGGCTGGACGGATTCCGAGGGGAACAGCCGGCTGGGGTTCGCCGGGGAACAGATCGTCGCGCGGATGGGCGGGGATACGTTCCGGCTTTCGAGCGTCGTCGTGGCGGCGAAGGTGGCCCGGGTCGAGGAGGGCGAGCCGTTCGGTCCGTTCCGGGTCAGCGGGATGGAGGTCGTCCCGCGGCCCGACGAGATCCTCCACCGTGGAGACGAGTTCGCCATGTTCTACGAGGTGCTCGGTGCCGGGAAGAAGGAGGACGGCACCCTGGACCTGGCGATCTCCTACGAGATCCAGTACCGGCACCCGAAGCGGGGCTGGGTCAGGGCGGGCCGGCAGGCGGGCCGGAAGACCCAGCCGGTCCAGGCCTGGTTCCTGAAGATCGCGGACGTCTACCCGCTGACGGACTACAAGGTCGTCGTCACGGTGAAGGACAACGTCGGTGGCGGCACGGTGACCAAGGAGATTCCTTTCCGGGTCGCCAAGGAGTAGGCGGGTCCGCGCGGCTGGCGGGACGGGCGGCCCGGGGGCATCATGCTGGCCGCGCGCCCGGATCGCCGGGCGGAAGGAGCGAGCGATGGCCGCGAGCGAGAACGCCTGGACCTGCCGTCGATGCGGGCAGGTCGATGCTCCCCGGCTCGACTACGAGCCCTGGCCGGGCGACCTGGGGCGCGAGGTCCGGGAGACGGTCTGCGCGTCGTGCTGGAACGAGTGGATGATGATCCAGACCCGGATCCTCAACGAGTACCGGGTCAACGTCCTCCACCCGGATCACGTCCGGGCGGTGCGGGAGCAGATGTGCCGTTTCTTCGAGCTGCCGGTCGGGGACAAGTCCAGCGAGCAGTAGGTTGCGGATGCGCACGGCGCAATTTGTGCGGTGAATATGCAGCACCCGCTCCCGCCCCGGACGGTGGCACCCGGTCATTGACGGTATCGTCAGGGTCAAGATCCTCCTGACCGGGAGATGGAGCCGGCGGGTTTTCCTCCCCCCAGCCCGTCGGTACCCACTCCCAAACGTGACCCACCGTTTCGTGGCATCCGGCCCCCCGGCGCGTCCCTCCCCCCCACGAGCGCCGGGGGGCCAATCTTTTCCGGCAGGTTGGCGGTGACACCCCTCCCGGGGCAGGATGGGCCCATGGGCGAGGAGAAGCTGTATCGCAGGGGGTTCGGTCTCCGGAAGGAGGTCTCGGGCGACCTGGCGCGGGACTGGGCGTCCCCGCTCGTCGAGCGCGCACGGCAGGGAGGTGGCGTCCTGCGGTGGCCCGGGCTCACCGTACGCCTCGCGAAGGAGTTCGGCTTCTGCGTCGGGGTGGAGCGGGCGATCGACTACGCCTACGAGGCGCGGCGACGCTTCCCGGACCGGCGTCTCTTCCTCACGGGGGAGATCATCCACAATCCGAAGGTCAACCGGCGGCTGAGGGAGCTGGGCGTGGAGTTCCTCGACGGGAGCTACGGGTCGAGCCTCGGCTGGGACGACCTCCGGCCCGACGACGTCGTCCTGGTGCCGGCGTTCGGGTTGCCGGTCGACCAGATGCAACGGCTGCGGGCGATCGGGTGCGTCCTGGTCGACACGACGTGCGGGTCGGTGCTCAACGTCTGGCGGAACGTGGAGCGGTACGCCCGGGACGGGTTCACGTGCCTGATCCACGGCAAGTGGAACCACGAGGAGACCCGGGCCACGGCCAGCCGCGCGCTGATCCACCCCGGAGGCCGTTACCTCGTGGTGCGGGACCTGGACGAGGCGGACATCGTGGCCCGTTTCATCGAGGAGGGCGGGGACCCGGGGGAGTTCCTCGCCCGGTTCGTCCGGGCGTGTTCCACCGGTTTCGATCCCCGCCACGACCTCGGCCGCATCGGCATGGCCAACCAGACGACGATGCTGATGTCCGAGTCGCTCCGGATCCAGGAACGGGTCCGCGCCGCGCTGGCCCGGCGCTACGGGGAGGAGGAACTGCCCCGGCGCTTCCGGGCCTTCGACACGATCTGCTCCGCCACCGAGGACCGGCAACAGGCGGTCCTGCGGATGATCGCCGAACCGCTGGACCTGGCCCTGGTGATCGGGGGATTCAACTCGTCGAACACGGGGCACCTGGCCCGGCTGTGCGCGGAAAGGGTCCCGACGTGGCACGTGGAGGGCGCCTGGGACCTCCTCGACGATCGGAGGATCCGGCACAAGCCGGTCGGGGCCCGGGAGCCGGCCATCGGCGAGGGGTGGCTGCCCGCGGGGAAGCTGCGGGTCGGGATGACCGCGGGCGCCTCGACGCCCGACCGGGACGTCGAGCTGGTCCTCCGCCGGTTGCTCGAGCTGCGGGGGATCGACCCGGACGCCCCGCCCCGCGGCTGATCAGCGGTTGTCGTTCTCCTGGGCCGTGAGCTTCCGGTCGACCCGGGCGAGGGCCTCCTCGGCCGCCGCCCGGGTCCGCTCCAGCAGCTCGACCAGCCGTTCCCGGTAGCGCGCGCGCTCCTTGTCGTCCGGTAGTCCCGGCAGGTTGATCCGAACGTTGAGGCCCGCTCCCTCCGCCGCCGCGCGGGCGCACCAGGCGGCGACTCCCGCGTCTGAGGCGGCCGCATCCATGCCGGTCTCCGCGATCTCGCGGGCGAGGTCGGCGACCTCGGCGGCCGCCTCGACCACCGAGAGAGGCACCTCGATGCCACCGCGGGTGGCCTCGAGGATGGCCGCCTCCCGGGCCGCCTTCTGCTCCTCCGTCTTCCGCGGCATCCGGCGCGCGGCGACCATCGCCTCGAAGGCCTCGGTGTCCCGGTCCACCGCGCGGGCCAGCCGATCCTTCAGCTCCTGGGCCCGGCGACCCAGCTCGACGAGACGCTCCCCCTTCGGGGCGTCGCCCTTGAGGGATCCATGGGTGAGGGCGGCGACCATCGACGCGAGCGCGGCACCGAGGGAGCCGAGGTAGGCGGCGACAGAACCGCCGCCGGGGGCGGGCGTCGCCCGGGAGAGCTCGTCGACGAAGCCGAGGAGGCTCAGTGCCCGCAGGCCGGTCTCGCGAGGGAAGAGCCGGTAGTCGATGATCGCCTGCTCCGGCTCGAACGGCTTGACGTCGTCCAGCCCGAGGCTGGTCCGCGCCGCCGCGACCAGGTCGGGTTCCGGGACCGCGGGGGTCTTGCCCTGGGCCGCCAGGTAGTGCTCTCCCGCCATGCGGATCGCCTCGAGGGGGACGAGACCGACGATCTCCGAGCCGGTCACGCGCAGGCCGCGCTCCCGGGCCTCGTCCCGGATGGTGTCGAAGGCGACGTGGGGAGGCGTCACGTGGTAGTCGGTCAGGTTGATCGAGACCTGGGCACGGCCGAATTCCGGGATGAACCAGCCGACCGCCCGCACGTTGCGCAGCTTGCCCGGCTTGCGGAGCCTGTTGCCCTGCTCGTCCCGGAGGATCCTGCCGTCCGGTCCCCGGGCGAAGCGCCCCTGCTCCCGGATGTCGAGGGCGATGTCGTGGGCCAGCTTCCGGTCGTTCGTGTTCAGGTCGACGTTGTAGGCGATCAGGAAGGGGCGCGCCCCGACCGCCGTGGCCCCCGTCTTCGGGTTGAACTCGGCGGGGCCGTAGTCGGGACGCCAGTCCGGGTCGGCCAGCTTCGCGGGCAGACCCTCGTACTCTCCCTTGCGCACGTCGGCGAGGGAACGCCGTTCCGGCCGGGTGGCGGCGCGCTCGTAGAGGTAGACCGGGATTCCGAGTTCCTCGCCGAGTCGCTTCCCGACCCGGTGCGCGAGCTCCACGCAATCGTCCATCGTCGCGCCGCCTCCCACCGGGACGAACGGCATCACGTCGACCGCTCCCATCCGGGCGTGGGCGCCCTTGTGGTGGCGCATGTCGATCAGCTCGGTGGCGACCTTCGCGAAGCGGAACGCCGCCTCGGCGAGGGCGTCGGGCGGCCCGACGAAGGTGAAGACCGTGCGGTTCGTCTCGGCACCGGGATCGACATCGAGAAGCTCGACCCCGTCGACCGACCGGACGGCCTCCGCGATGCGGTCGAGGACCTTCCGGTCCCGGCCCTCGGATACGTTCGGCACGCACTCGATGATCTTCATCGCGTCGCTCTCCGTGCGGGGCGGGGGGCTGCCCCGGGAAGTTCAGGCGGGGCTCGCCGACCGGCGGAGCAGGTCGACCCCTTCCACGGCGGCGAGCCCCTCCTCCAGCGGAACGGGCACCGGCCGGTCCTCGAGGATCGCGTCGGTGAAGGCCCGCAACACCTCGCGGACGGTGGGGACCGGGGGCTCGACGGGAAGCGGGCGGTACATCCGCCCCCTGATCTCCCCGAGCTGGCCGTGGACGTGGTCGGCGACGAGCTGGCCGTGCTCGCCGCACAGCTCGATGCGGCCGCTGCGGCCGCCGGTGGCGCGGGAGTTGTCCAGGGTGGCGAGGATCGAGCCGGGCTCGACGACCAGGACGGCGGCGAACAGGTCCTCGACCCGCGAGGTGACGACGCGGCGGGTCAGGGCGATGGCGCGGGTGACCCTGCCCCCGGTCAGGTGGTGGAGCAGGTCGATGCCATGGACCCCGGTGTTCAGCACCAGGCCACCGTGTTCCGGGTCGTCCAGCCAGGGCCGACCGCTCGGTTCGAATCGCTGGTTGATCGCGACGAGGTGGAGCCGGCCGAGGGCGGGGACCAGCTCCCGGAGCGCCCGGACCACGCTGTTGAAGCGCAGGGTCTGGGCCACCATCGCCGGGATCCCGGTGCGTCGGGCGAGTTCCAGCGCGGCCCGGCCCCGGTCCGCGTCGGGCGCGAGCGGCTTCTCGACCAGCACCGGCTTGCCGACGGCGGCCGCCGCCTCGACGGCTGCCGGGTGAAGCCCCGGGGGCAGGACGGCGACGATCACGTCGACGGCCGGATCCGCCGCGAGCTCCCCGAGCTCCCGGTGGAACCGGAGACCGCGGGAGTCGGCCCAGGCGCGCCCGGCCGTCTCGTCGCGGCGAGAGACGGCGACCAGCCGAGCCCGGGGAACGTCCCCGGCGAGGAGGTGCCGCGCGTACCGGATGCCGTGCTGGCCGAGACCGGCCAGCCCGATGCCGAGCGTCGTCCCGGGCATGATCGTCTCCCCGTTCACGGGCCGGAAACGACCCGGGCGGGAAGGGTATCACGCGTTCCGCGGGGGATCAGGTGCCGTAGATCAGGGTGCGGATGCGCTGGACCGCCTCCGCGGGCGGCACCATGAAGTGGAAACCGATCCGCACCGGGGGCGAGCCGCTCGGGCTCCTCTCCTGGCGGGTGGCCAGCGCCTCCAGCTCGAGGGGGGGCTGCCCGTCCGGCAGGTGCAGGCGTACCCGGAGCAGCATGCCGAGGGGGATCTCCGCCGGCAGCGAGACGAGGGTCCCGCTGACGGAGAGGTTGATCGTCTGGCCCCGGAGCACGTTGCCGCCGGCCGCCTCGACCTCGACGGGGCAGCGGAGGGGAATCCGCTCCCCCTTGCGGCGCTCGATCGGAACGGTACGGATCTCAGCCATCGGTTCCAAGATAGGTTCCTCCGCCGTGCCGGGGCCAGCGGGAGGCGCGGGTTTCCGGGGGTTCGACGGGGGAGGCGGCCGCCATCCCCGGGGCGGGCGGCTCCAGGGGGCCGCGGAGGACCGGGGGGCGCCCGGGGGCCCACGTCGCGACGGGCACTCCCGCCGGGGCGAGCAGGATTCCCGCCCGGAAGCCCTGTTCCTCGGCGAGGGCGGCCAGGCGGGTCGCCCGGGCCCGACGTTCCTCCTCGGGGAACGTGTTCCAGGCGGGATCGACGACGGCGACGAGGAGGCGGCCCGCCGGGTCGGCTCCCAGGAGCGGCGCGCCCGCGCGGAGGGCCTCGAGGTCGACGGGAAGGGGCGGCGGGGGGGGAGCCGGAAGCAGGAGAAGCGCCAGGCCGAGGCCGAGCGCGGCGAGCGTCCCGCCGAAGAGCAGCCATCGCAGGAAACCGCCACGTCGCCGCGGTCGTTCCTTTCCCTCGGAGGAGACCTTCTGGCGGACCTCGCGGAGCTGTTCCCGGATCGCGTCCTCGGCCTGGACCAGGGCGGGGGGAACGGCTGCGCTCGGGGCGGGCGGGTCGGGCTCGCCGGGGGGCTCCGCGGGCGGCCCGGTCACCGGGCCGGTGACGGGGCCGGTCGGCGGGGCGGTCAGGAACTCGTCGAGACGGCCGCGCATCTCCCGGAGGGACCGGCGCCAGGCGGCGAGCCGGGCGAGGGGTTCCGGGTCCCGGTCGTGCTTCCGGTTCAGGCGATCGACCGCCGCCTCGACGCGGTTCCACAGCTCGGCAAGGGCGACGCGGTCGCCCAGCAGCTCCTGCCGCTCGCCCCGCGCCAGGTGGGCCTCGGTGGCGACCAGCATCGCCAGGATCGCCAGGAGAAGCTCGTCGCGGGGGCGCAGGTTCCCGTCCCGGATCGCGGCCACGAGGTCCATGGTTTCCCGCTCGGGGGCGTGGGCGAGGCGGGGGAGCGGGATTCCCTCGCGGAGGTCCGCGAGGAGGTCCCCGGTGGCACGCGCGATCCGCGCGAGGCCGAGCAGACGCTCGGGGCCGGGCAGGAGACCGCGGGCGAGCCCGACGAGCTCGAACCCGGGATCGTCCTCCCGGGCGACGAGGGTCTCCGCGAGCTCGCGGGCGCGGCCGGCGAGTTTCTCGGCCAGGCTCGCCCGCGCCGCGGCGATGCCCGCGTCGGGGAGCTGGCGCTCGAAGGTCCGGAAAAGAAGCTCCGCCTGGGCGCGGACCGCGAGGGCGGCGAGCACGGCCCGGCGCAGGGGGCCGGGGGGCAGGAGGTGCCTGTCGGAAGCGATGCGGGAGATGGCCACCAGGTCTTCCGGCCGGGGGTCTCGCCACAGGAGGCGCGCGGCCTCGTCCGCGAAGGAGAGGGTACCGACCGGCAGGCTGTCGAGGGCCCGTTCGAGGGCCGCGAGGGCCTCCGGTGACAGGGGATGGGCCGGGTCCTGCCGGGAAGGGGAATCGGTCACCGGACCGGAGACGGGGCCGGTCGCCATGGGCCCGGTCGCGTAGGTGGCGGTGTCCTCGTCCCCCGGATCGACCGTCCCCGTGACCGGCCCGGTCGTCGCCGGCTCGACGGGGAGCGCGGGCCTGCGACGGCGCCTGCGGGTCACGCCGATCGACTCCTTCCAGTACTTGCGGGGATCACCCATCCCGTCCCCCCCGGGCGGCGCCCGGCAGCGGGGCGCGGTCGATCCGCTCGAGGCGATCGCCCCGCAACAGGTAGATCCCCTCGATCCAGGTTCCTGGAGCGAGGGGAAACGCGTCGGTGCTGGCGACCACGACCTGCAGCCCCGGGATCGCCGCGTCGGTCAGGACCAGCCAGAAGCCCCGGCCCGCCCCGGGTTCCGCCCCCGGGGCGTCGTAGGCCGTGACCCTTCCACCGGCGAGGTGACCGAGGATCGGCGCCGGGGTCAGCAGGTAGCCCCGGGAGACCAGGGGGTCGAGGGTGTGCGTGTTGAACCCGTCGGGCCGGGTCGCACCGGCAGGCGGCGGGGCCCCGTGGTCGGCCTGCCAGCGAAGGAGCGCCGAGGCGAGTACCCGGCCGTCCGCGGCGAGCCGCGCGAGGTGAGACCGATCGACGACACGCCGCGAGGCGGGGACGGCGAGGGTTGCCAGCGTCGCGACGATCGCGACGCTGACCAGCAGCTCGAGAAGGCTGATCCCCCGTTCCCGGCCGGGGTCGTTCCCCATGGTTCCTCCGTGCCCCCCGCCGCCCGGCGGCACACGGGGGCTCCATCCTCGAATCTGGGGGCCGGGGAGCGGCGAGGCAAACGGGCAGCCGGTGGTAGGATCCCGGCCCATGGGACCGGTTTTCCTCGTGCTCGTCGTCGCCGCCGTCGTGGTCGGGTTCGCCACCGGCCGCATGGAGGCCGTCACCACCGCCTCGATCGACTCCGCCCGGCAGGCGGTCGAGCTCGCGATAGGCCTCGTCGGCATGATGGCCTTCTGGCTGGGCCTGACCGAGGTCGTGCGCCGGGCCGGGCTGATGGAGGCGATCGCGCGGGCGCTGCGGCCCCTCTTCCGGCGCCTGTTTCCCGGGATCCCGGACGGGCACCCGGCCCTGGCCGCGATGACCCTGAACGTGGCGGCCAACATGCTGGGCCTCGCGAACGCCGCGACCCCGCTGGGCATCGAGGCGATGCGCCGCCTCGACGAGCTCAATCCCCGGAAGGGGACGGCGACGAACGCGATGGTCCTGTTTCTCGCGATCAACACCTCGGGCCTCGCTCTCCTGCCGCTGGGAGCGATCGCCGTCCGGGCGGAGGCGGGCAGCCGGGACCCGGCGGGGATCCTGGTGTCGACGCTCCTGGCGACGAGCCTTTCGACCCTCGTCGGGGCGACGGCGGCGATCCTGCTGGCGCGGCTGCCGTTCTTCCGGCGCACCGATCCGGGGACCGTCCTGCCGGCCGCGCCTTCCGCGCCGCCACCGCGGGCGGACGCGTCCGCGGCACGCTGGCGGCGCGGACGGGTTGCCGTGTCGGCCTTCCTCCTCGTCGCGGCGCTGGCGGGGGCGACGGTCTCCGTGGTACGCCTCGCGGGGGACCGGGGATGGGAGGCGGCCGGCAGGACCGCGGTCTCCTGGGTGCCGCTGCCCCTGCTGATCCTGCTCGCGGTGCTCTACGGCTGGAGCCGCGGGGTGGAGGTGTACGCCGCCCTCGTCGAGGGGGCGAAGGCCGGGTTCGACGTGGCCGTCCGGATCATCCCGTACCTGGTGGCGATCCTGGTCGCCGTCGGGATGTTCCGGGCTTCCGGCGCGCTGGACGCCCTGGTCGCGGCCCTCTCGCCGGTGACCGCGGCGATCGGGTTCCCGGGCGAGGCCCTGCCGATGGCGCTCCTCAGGCCGCTGTCGGGCTCCGGGGCGTTCGCGGTCATGGCGGAAACGATGAAGGTCCACGGGCCGGACTCGTTCGCGGGGTACCTGGTCTCGACCCTCCAGGGAAGCACCGAGACGACCTTCTACGTCCTGGCGGTCTACGGGGGCGCCGTCGGCATGCGCCGGACGCGCCACGCGATCCCGGCCTGCCTCGCCGGCGACCTCGCCGGCATCCTCGGGGCGCTCCTCGCCTGTCGCCTGCTCTTCGGGTAGTCCGCCGGCGCGGGCGGACCCCATATTCCGCCGGGGAGGAGACGGGAGCGGCATGGACGGAGCGCGGCGCGGGCCCCTGGTCCTGTTCGTGGCGGCGGCCCTGCTGGTGGCGATCGACCCGGCCCCCGCCCGGGGAGGGACCCCGCGGACCGACGAGGAGGCGGCGATCGAGGCGATCGCGGCCCGGGTGCGTCCGTCGGTGGTCGAGGTGATCGGCACCGTCGCCGGCAGCGGGGACACCAGCTACGGGACCGGCTTCGTCTACGGCGAGAAGGGCCTCGTCGTGACCAACGCCCACGTGATCCGGGGCGTGCGCAACCTGGTCGTGCGCACCTTCGACGGGGTCGCCCTGGCGTCGGTCGACGTGCTGGACCAGCGGGACGACGTGGACCTGGCGGTGCTCCGGGTGCGAGGGCTCGAGGCGGAGCCGCTCGCACCGGGATCGGTGCGCCTGCCGCCGGTCGGCCTGCGGGTGATCGCCATCGGCCATCCCCGCGGCTACGAGTACACCGTCTCCGACGGGATCGTGTCGGCGATCCGGACGCTCGAGGAGGGGGGCCAGGAGCTGATCCAGGTGACCGCGCCGATCTCGCCGGGCAGCTCCGGCGGGCCGCTCCTCGACCTGTCCGGGAAGGTGCTCGGGGTCTGCTCCCTCACGCTCACCGAGGGGCAGAACATCAACTTCGCGGTTCCCCTGCGGGACCTGGTCCCGGTCCTCGCGGAGGCGCGCGAGATCGAGCGCTCCCTGGACGACCCGGACCCCTCGAGGCTCGGTCCCGGCGCGCTCGCGGGGATCGTCCGCCGCTACCGGGAAGCGGGGGACCTGGAGCGCGCCGGGGAGCTGGTCCGGCGTGCCCTCGCCGCCCATCCCGGGAGCCTTCGACTCCTCGCAGAGGCGGCGGAGATCGCGTGGGCACGGCAGTCCTGGCCCGAGGTGCGGGCCCTCGTCGACCGGATGAAGGCGATCGACCCGGGCTGGCCGCCGGCCCTCCAGGTGGAGGCCAGCTGGCTCGCCCAGCAGGGGCGCTGCGACGAGGCGATCGGCGTCGCCGAGCGGGCACTCGCGCCGGGGACCCTCCGACCGGCCCAGGCGGCGGAGGCCCACGCGGTGCTCGCCGAGTGCCACGGTCGGCTGGGACACGTCGACGAAGCGCTGCGCCATGCGGACCTGGCCCTGGAGAGCCCGGACATCGACCGGATCCCCGACTACCACGTACTGCGGGCGTTCCTCCTCCAGGCCGCCGGGCGGGAGGCGGAGGCGGACCGGGAGGCGGTCACCGCGCTGGAGCGGGCGGAGTGGGACCCGCTCGTGGTCGCCGCCCTCAGGGAGCGGGGACTGCCCCGGGTGATCCGGATCGTGTCCTGGAAGACGGTGCGGGAAGGCACCCGCACCGTCGTCCGGGGTGTCCTGCGCAACGTGGGCCCGACCCCCCTCGAGGAGGTCGTGGTGACGGCGGAGGGATACGGGGGAGACGGGACGACCGTCGCCACCGGCACGGCGACGGCGACGCCGGAGCGGCTGAACCCGGGCCAGGCGGGGGCGTTCCGGATCGTCCTCGACGGGCTTCCCGGCGAGGCCCGGCGCTACGCGGTCCGCGTCATCGACTACCACGACTGAGTGAGGGCCGCGGGCCCGCGGGGGGTCATGCCCGCTCGAGGAGGGTGACCGTCTCCAGGTGCCGGGTGTGGGGGAACAGGTCGACGGCCACGACCCTGCGCACCCGGTACCCTCCGCGCAGGAGGTGCGCCAGGTCCCGGGCCAGGGCCTCGACGGCGCACGAGACCAGGACGAGACGGCGGGGGCCGGCCCCGGCCAGGAAACCGGCGAGGTTGCCGAGCCCGGCTCGCGGGGGGTCCGCGACGACGGCCGCGGAGCGAACGATCTCTTCCCGGGCCTCCTCGGCCCGGCCGGGCCGGGCACGGAGACGGCCGGCCGGGGGCGGGGGGAGAGCGGCAGCCGCGGCCGCGGACAGCGGATCGATCTCCACCGCGAGCACGTCGGCGCCCCGCGCGGCCAGGCGCCACGAGAGGAGCCCGGCCCCGGCGTGGAGGTCCAGGACGCGGGTCTCCGGGACGGGGGCCCCGAGCTGCGCCACCAGGTCGGCCATCCGGTCCGCCGCGGCCAGGTTCGCCTGCAGGAACCCGCGGGCGGCGACGGCGACGGGCGCACCGGAGGGGAGCGTACCGACGAGATGGGAAGCGCCGAGGAGGTCCGGAACGTTCCCCGGGAGGGGGCGGCGCCGGGAGGGGGGCCGGACCGCCACCCCGGCGAGGCCCGGCACGGTGCCCAGCAGGCGTTCCCCGAGGCCGGGCCAGGCCGCGGGGGCCCGGTCGCGGGGGTTCAGGAAGAGAAGGCCGCCCCGCGTCCCGGGGACCGTCGCCAGCTCGAGCCCGGTCAGGTCGCGGGGACGCTCGGCGAGGAGCCGTTCCCGGACGGCCCGGTACAGGCGGTCCAGGGGGGGCGCCACCAGCGGACACCGGGGGATGTCGACGACGCGCCGGGTGCCGGGTCCGTGGAACCCGATCGCCGGCGGGTCCCGGTCGAGGTCGGCCTGGAAGCGCATCCGCCAGCGATACCCGAGGACGGCCGGGGAGGGGACGGCCTCGATGGAGGGAAGCGGTGCGCCGATCCCCGCGAGGGCGTCGCGAAGGGCGGCGAGGCGGAGCTCCACCTGGGCGCGGGGGGCGAGGGCGAGCCACGCGCAGCCGCCGCAAGGGCCGGCGGCCGGGCAGGGGGGGGCGACCCGGTGGGGGGACGGGTCCAGGACCTCGACCAGGTCGGCCGACCCGGGATCGGCGGGCCGCTGGCGGGCGAGAACCCGCTCTCCCGGCAGCCCCCCGTGGAGACGAAACGAGCGGCCCGCCCCGTCCTCCGCGAGGAAGAAGGCGCCTCTTCCCGGGCCGACGACCCGCAGCTCGATGATCCCTCGCGCGTCCATCGCGGGGAAGGATGCCACGGTGGCCGGGGCCGGCGCCCGCGTGCGATACTCCCGCCCCGCCGGCGGCGCCGCCAGGCGCCGGCGCGTTCCGGGAGGATCCGCATGGTCGACAAGGAGGTGCTCCCCGACGGGCTCACGCTGCTGTTCGAGCGCGTCCCGGGGGTGCGATCGGTCTCGGTGGGGGTCTGGCTCAGGATGGGAAGCCGGCACGAACCGGCCCGCCTCTCCGGCATCTGCCACTTCATCGAGCACCTGGTCTTCAAGGGGACGGAGACCCGCTCCGCCCGGGACATCTCCCTGCTGACCGACCGGATCGGGGGGAACCTGGACGCGTTCACGTCCAGGGAGATGACGTGCTTCTACGCCCGCGCGCTGGACGAGCACCTCCCCATCGCCGTCGACCTGCTCGCCGACATCGTCCGGCACCCGAGGTTCGACGCCGCCGAGCTCGAGCGGGAGCGGAACGTGATCCTCGAGGAGATCCGGATGGTGCAGGATTCCCCCGAGGACCGGGTCTTCGATCTCTTCACCGAGTCGTTCTGGCCGGGCCACCCCCTCGGGCGGCCGATCCAGGGGACGATCGAGACCGTGTCCGGGATGAGCCGGGAGACGGTCCGGCGCTGGTTCCGCAGGGCGTACGTGCCTCCGAACGTCGTCGTCTCCGCCGCCGGCCACCTGACGGCGGCGGCCCGGCGGCGCATCCGGGATGCGTTCGCCGACCTGCCCGGCGGGAAGCCCGCCCGGACCGGGAAGCCGCCCCGCTGGCGGCCGGGGGTCGTGCGGGAACGGCGCCGCGAGCTCGAGCAGGTCCACCTGCTGCTCGGCGTACCGGCCCCGGGGGCCGGGCACGAGGACCGCTACGTGCTCCACGTGCTGAACACGATCCTGGGCGGGAGCATCTCCTCGCGCCTGTTCCACCGCATCCGGGAGGAACGCGGGCTCGCCTACGCCGTCAGCAGCCAGGTCCACGCGTACACGGGGGCCGGCCTCCTCTCGGTCTACGTGGGAACGGCCCCGCGGAACGCCGGGGAGGTCGTGCGCCTCGCCCTCGCCGAGCTGCGGGACCTCGCGGACCGGGTGCCGGGCGACGAGGAGGTCGACGTCGCCCGGGACCACCTCAAGGGGAACCTCCTCCTGGCCCTCGAGTCGACGTCCAGCCGGATGACCCGGGCGGCGCGGGAGGAGATGATCTACGGGCGGTCCATCGGGCTGGACGAGCTGACCCGGAAGATCGACGCCGTGACCCCGGGACGGGTGCGGGAGCTGGCAGCCCGGCTCTTCACCGGGGTTCGTGCCGGCCTGGCCGCGGTGGGGGACACCTCCCGCCTGCGGATCCGGCCCGAGCAGCTCGACCTCTGACGGAAGGGAGGAGGAAACCGTGCGGGTGCGGCTCGAGGTGGAGGTGCTGCCCCACGGGAGGGGCCTGCCCCTGCCGGCCTACGCGACGGAGGGGTCCGCCGGTCTCGACCTGCGGGCGGCGGTCGAGGAACCGCTGGTGATCGAGCCCGGGGCGCGGGTCCTGGTCCCGACCGGCCTGCGGGTCGCGATCCCGCCGGGGTACGAGGGCCAGGTCCGGGCCCGCAGCGGGATCGCCCTGCGGCACGGTGTCGGCCTCCCGAACGCCCCCGGGACCATCGACAGCGACTACCGGGGCGAGCTGAAGGTCCTCCTGGCCAACTGGGGCCGCGAGCCGTTCACGGTTCGGCGGGGGGACCGGGTCGCCCAGCTCGTGGTGGCCCCGGTCGCCCGGGCGGACGTGGCCGTCGTGGAAGCGCTGGACGAGACGGCGCGGCGGGACGGCGGGTTCGGCCACACGGGCATCGACTGATGATCGAGATCCGCGTGCTCGGCTCGGGCTCCCGGGGAAACTCCACCCTGTTCCGCGTGAACGGGAGCGGGATCCTGGTGGACGCGGGGCTCTCGGCCCGGCAGGTGCTGCGCCGCCTCGACGGGGTCGGCCAGGACCCGGCGGCGATCGAGGCGATCGTCCTGACCCACGAGCACCGCGACCACGTCGGCGGCGTCCGCGTGCTGGCGCGCCGCCTCGGGGTCCCGGTTCTCGGGAACGCCCGTACCCTCGCCGCCGCGGCCCCCCTGCTCGGCGACGACGTGGAGACGGTCCCTTTCGAGACCGGCCGTCCGTTCCAGGCCGGGCCGTTCGCGGCCCTGGCCTTCCCGGTTCCCCACGACGCCGTCGAGCCGGTGGGATTCCTCCTCTCGGCCCGGGGCGTCACCGTCGGATACGCCACCGACCTCGGCTACGTGACGCGCCTGGTGGCGGAGCGGCTCTCCGCCTGCCGGGCGCTGGTCTTCGAGGCGAACCATGACCCGGACCTGCTGATGGAAGGGCCCTATCCCTGGCCGACCAAGCAGCGGGTCGCCTCCCGGGTCGGCCACCTGAGCAACGGGGAGGCGGCGGACGCCCTCGCGCGCTTCCTGCCGCGGGGCCTCGCCGGCCTCGTGCTCGCGCACCTGTCCGAGACGAACAACCGTCCCGACCTCGCCGCCGGCGCCGTGCGCCGCGCCCTCGAGCGGGCGGGGAAGGGGACGATCCCGGTGATCCCGGCGGGCCAGCACGCCCCCGCCCCCCCGGTGGTGGCGCGCTGATCCCGGGCGCCGGAGGGAGCCGAGCGAGATGATCGAGCGATACACCCGGCCGAGGATGGGAGCCCTGTTCACCGACCAGGCGCGGCTCGAACGGTGGCTGCAGGTGGAGCTGGCCGTGCTCGAGGTGCTCGCCGAGCGGGGCGAGGTGCCGAAGAGGGCCCTGCGGACGATCCGGAAGCGGGCGGCCGTCGACGTCGCGCGGGCACGTGAGATCGAGGAGACGGTCCACCACGACGTGATCGCCTTCCTGACGGCGGTGGCGGAGAAGGTCGGGCCGGACTCGAGGTGGATCCACATCGGGCTCACGTCCTCCGACGTGCTGGACACGGCCCTCGCCCTCCAGCTCGTCGAGGCGACCGACCTGCTCCTCGAGGACCTGGACGGGTTCCTCGAGGTGCTCCGGGACCAGGCCCGGCGGTGGGCGAATACGCCGATGATCGGGCGGACCCACGGGATCCACGCCGAGCCGATCACGTTCGGCCTGAAGATCGCCGGCTGGTATGCCGAGATGAAGCGCAACCGGGAGCGGCTGGCCCGGGCGCGGGAGACCGTGCGGGTCGGGAAGCTCTCGGGTGCGGTCGGGACGAGCGCCCACGTGCCGCCGGTCGTGGAGCGGGAGGTGCTGCGACGGCTCGGCCTCCGCCCGGAGACGGTGGCCACCCAGGTCGTGCCCCGGGACCGCCACGCGGAGATGCTCACCGCCCTCGCCCTGCTCGCTGCCGGCCTGGAGCGGATCGCCGTCGAGATCCGGCACCTGCAGCGGACCGAGGTCCGCGAGGTCGAGGAGCCCTTCCGGCGGGGCCAGAAGGGATCCTCGGCGATGCCCCACAAGCGGAACCCGATCCGCTGCGAGAACGTCACCGGGCTCGCCCGGCTCGTCCGGTCGAACGCGATGGCGGCCCTCGAGAACGTCGCCCTGTGGCACGAGCGGGACATCTCGCACTCGTCGGTCGAGCGGGTCGTCCTGCCGGACAGCTTCGTGCTGCTCGACTTCATGCTCGCGCGGATGACCGCCGTGGTACGGGACCTGCACGTCTACCCGGAGGCGATGCGCCGGAATCTCGAGAACTCGCGGGGCTTCCCGTTCAGCCAGACCCTGCTGCTCGCGCTCGTCCGCACGGGGCTCACCCGCGAGGAGGCCTACGCGCTGGTGCAGGGGGCCTCGATGAAGGTGTGGGAGGGGAAGTACCCGGACCTCCTCGCCGCCTGCCTCGACGACGAGAGGATCGTCGAGCGCCTCGGGGAGCAGGGAGTCCGGAAGGCGTTCGACCTGCGCCGGCTGCTGCGGAACGTGCCCGCGATCCTCCGCCGCGCGCTGCGGTGATAGCATCGGGAGGGGTTCCCGCGCCGGTGCCGGGAGCCCGTCCCGATCGGAGGTGCGGCATGCGCGGATCGACCGTCGTCGTCGCGGCGCTGCTGGCCTTCCTCCTCTCCGCGCCCGCCCCGGCCGTCGCCGGCGAGCGGTCCCTCGTCGAGGCGAAGACCACCCACTTCCTGGTGATCTCCGACGCGCGGAAGGAGGTGGCCCGGCGCCTCGCCGGAGATCTCGAGGCGTTTCACCAGGTGCTGGAACGGCGGGGGCACGGCCTGTCGACCCGGCTTCCGGGGCCGCTGATCGTCCTGGCGCTGCGGGACCGGAAGAGCGCCGAGCGCTGGCTCGGCGGGATGCCGGGTGGCCCGAGGGCCGTGGCCGCGTGGGGACGGCACCCGTGGGTACTCTCCCTCGCCGTCCTCGTCCGGGCCCGCAACCAGGACTCGACCGTGAGCCTGCAGCGGGCCGCGATGGGGCTGCTCCTCGCGCTGGACCGGACCCGTCGACCCCCCTGGCTGCGGGAGGGACTGCGGGAGTACTACGGGGTCCTGCGCGTCGACGGGGACGCGATCGACATCGGGCGCCCGATCCAGCCCTACGTCGAGCTGCTGCGCGAGGGGACGCTGCTCCCGGTGCGGGAGCTGATGACGATGGACGATGCGGCCGTCGCCGCCCTCGATCCGCGGCGGCGCCTGCGGTTCACCGCCCAGTCCTGGCTCCTCGTGCACTGGGTCTTCGCCGGGGGGTACGGCCACAAGCAGAAGCTCGAGAACCTCCTCGACGCGCTCGACGACGGCGAGCCTTTCGACCGGGCATTCCGCCGGAGTTTCGGGTACGCGCCCCCGCGCCTGGACCAGTACCTGCGGCGGTACCTCGCGCTGCGGAGGCTCCCCTGGAGCCGGCACCACGCGGGGAAACCCCTGCTGACGGAGGAACCGGTCCTGACGCTTCCGGCGAACCGGGACGCGCTTCCCCGGCTCGCCGTGCTGGCGACGCTCTCCGGGCGCGCGGAGCAGGCCCGCGCCCTCCTGGATGCGCTTCCTCCCGTCGCGCGGCGGAGCCCGGCCGCCCGCCTCGCCGGGGACCTGCTGGTCGAGGTCGGGGGTGGCACGCCCCCGCCCGTGGCCGCGGGAGAGGACCGGGGGGGGCGGGGCGCGCTCTTCGACTTCCTCGCCGCGCGCCGGCTGCTCCTGGCCGATCCGCGCTCGAGCCGCGGCCGCGAGCGGCTGCGGGATGCGGTCGGGGAGGCTCCCGCGTATGCTGCCGCGTGGGCCGCGCTCGCCGGTTCGCTCCTCGCGGGTGACGCGGACGAGGCGGCCCGGGAGGAGGCGGCCCGCGCGCTCGACCTCGTCGTTTCCCTCGAGGGGAACTCCCCCGCGGGGGTGACGGCGAACGGGCTCGCCGCCCTCCTCGGCGGGGCGAAGAGGTTCGATCCGGGGCGGCTGCCGGTCGTCTCCGACGCGGCCCGGGAGGCGCTCCTCGCCGGGGACCGGGCGCGGGTGGCCGGGGAGCTGCTCGCGGCGGTGGTCCGGGCCGCCGCGGGGACCCGCATGGCATGGGACGGTGTGCCGCGGATCCCGCCGCGGCCGCCGCGGTACGAGTACCCGGTGGAGCGAGGAATCCGGCAATGACGGAGAAGAGGAAGGGGCTGACCTACCGCGATGCGGGCGTCGACATCGATGCCCAGGACCGGGCGCTTGCGCGGATCCGGGAACACCTCGCGAGCACGCGAACCCCGGGGGTCCTCTCGGACCTCGGGTCGTTCGGGGGCCTGTTCCGGGTTCCCCGGGACGTGGACGACCCGGTTCTCGTCGCCTCGACGGACGGCGTGGGCACGAAGCTCAAGCTGGCGTTCATGACCGGGCGCCACGACACCGTGGGCGAGGACCTGGTCAACCACTGCGTCGACGACATCCTCGTGATGGGCGCCCGGCCCCTCTTCTTCCTCGACTACTACGCGGTCGGCAGGCTCGACCCCGCGGTGGCCGAGCAGGTGGTCGCCGGGATCGCCCGGGGATGCCGGGAGAACGGGTGCGCCCTCCTGGGCGGCGAGACCGCGGAGATGCCGGACATGTACGCTCCCGGCGAGTACGACCTGGCCGGCACGATCGTCGGGATCGTCTCGCGGGGGGACATCCTCGACGGTTCCCGGGTCCGGCCCGGCGATCGTCTCGTCGGCCTGGCGTCGACGGGCCTCCACACCAACGGCTACACCCTGGCGCGCAGGATCGTCTTCGAGGTGATGGGGCTCGGGGTGGACGACGAGCTGCCCGGGACGGGACGGACCGTCGCGGATGCCCTGCTCGCCGTGCACCGGAGCTACCTCCCGGTGCTCGATGAGCCGCTCCGGGCCGGGTGGATCCACGCGCTCGCGCATGTCACCGGGGGCGGCCTGCCGGACAACCTGCCGCGCGTCCTGCCGGAGGGATGCGCGGTGGAGGTGGACCTGGGTTCCTGGGAGGTCCCGGCGCTGTTCCGCGTGCTCCGGGAGGCGGGGAACGTTCCCGCGGACGACATGCTCCGGACGTTCAACCTGGGCGTCGGGATGGTCGCCGTCGTGCCGGGGGAGCGCCTGCCGGACCTGGCCGCCCACCTGCAGGCGAGAGGCGAGCGCTGGTGGGAGATCGGCCGGGTGGTCGAGGGGAGCCGGGAGGTCCGGTTCCGGGGAGAGCTGCCGTGAAGCGCGTCGGGATCCTCCTTTCCGGCCGCGGGTCGAACATGGTCGCCCTGGTCGAGGCGATGCACGCGGGCGAGATCCCTGCCGAGCCGGCGATCGTCGTCTCGGACCGACCGGACGCGCCCGGGCTCGCCCGGGCGCGGGCCCTCGGCGTGCCGGCCGCCGCGGTGCCCCGGAAGGAGTACCGGGGCCGCCGGGAGGAGCACGACCGGGCCGTCGCCGCCCTCCTCGACGAGGCCGGGGTGGATATCGTCTGCCTCGCCGGGTACATGCGGATCCTCACGCCCTGGTTCGTCGAGCGCTACGCGGGCCGGCTGCTGAACATCCACCCGGCGCTCCTGCCTTCCTTTCCGGGCCTCCACGGCCAGCGCCAGGCCCTCGAGCACGGGGTCCGGATCGCGGGCTGCACGGTCCACTTCGTCGACGCGGAGGTGGACCACGGCCCGATCGTCGTCCAGGCCGCGGTACCGGTGCTCGCCGGGGACGACGAGGAGACCCTCTCCGCGCGGATCCTCGAGCAGGAACACCGGGTCTACCCGCTGGCGCTCCGCTGGCTCGCCGAGGGCCGGCTGAGGATCGAGGGCCGGCGCGTGGTTCTCGAGGGAGAGGATCCCGGGCTGCCCGGGGCGCTGGTTTCCCCCGCGCCGGTGTCCTGAGGGCGTCCCGGGACCGGGATGCCCGGGTGGCGGCGTCCGCCGGGCCGGGGGACCCTCGGCCCATGTCCGGCCTGCCCGCGACCCCGACGAGCTCCATCGACCCCGCGCCCGGGCACCCTCGCCGGGGGGGGCCGGTGACCGCCCTCGAGGACGGGGAACTGCTCCGGGAGCTGCTCGGGGCGCGCGCCGCGGCGGGGCTGGCGCGCGGCCTCGATGCCGCCGGCGGCCTCGTGGCGCTCCTCGGCGGGGTGGAGCGGGGGGAGGGGGCGGCGGGTCGCCTCCTGGGGCCCGCGGCGCTCCGGCGCGCCCGCCTGCTCCTCGAGATGGCGCGGCGGCTGGCTCCCCTGGTTCCCGGGCCCCGTCCCCGGGTGACGTCCCCCGCCGAGGCCCTCGCCCACCTGGGATTCCTCGCCTCCCTCCCGCGGGAGCGGCTGGTGGTGCTCTGCCTCGACGGGCGTTCCGGGCTGCTCGCCCGCGAGACGATCGCGATCGGCGCGGTCAACGCGGTCTCGGCGAGCCCGCGGGACGTCCTCGAGCCGGTGATCCGCCGCGGTGGCCTCCGGCTGGTCGTCGCCCACAACCACCCCTCCGGGGACCCCGCGCCCTCGGCCGACGACGTGGCGTTCACGCGGCGGGTCGAGCGGGCCGCCCGGCTCCTCGGGCTCCAGCTCCTCGACCACCTGGTGGTCGCCCGCGGTGGAGTCGTCTCCCTCCGGGAAGAGGGCCATCTCTGAAGGGGCGGCCTCGACCGCCGCGGGCCCGGGGCCGATATACTTCCCCGATCCCCCGCGCGGGGAAGGAGGAGGACCGCGGTGACCCAGGACCCCGAGGCCCGTCCCCGGGACCCGGAGGACGGCGACGCCACCCGTGGCGGCCCCGGCGAGGCGGGCCGCGAGGAGACCCCGATCACCCTCGTCTTCAGCGGGATGCAGCCGAGCGGCGAGCTGCACATCGGCAACTGGCTCGGCGCGCTGAAGACGTGGGTCGAACTGCAGGACCGGTACCGGTGCATCTTCTGCATCGTCGACCTGCATGCGCTGACGCAGGCCTACGACCCGGGGGAAATGCCGCGCCGGATCCTCGACATGGCCCTCGGCTGGCTCGCGGCGGGGCTCGACCCGGACAAGTCGATCCTGTTCGTGCAGTCGACGGTGCCGGAGCACGCCGAGCTCGCCTGGATCCTGAACACGGTGACGCCGATGGGGCTCCTCGAGCGGATGACCCAGTACAAGGACAAGTCGAGGACCCAGCCGGAGAACGTCAACGTCGGGCTCTTCGACTACCCGGTACTCCAGGCCGCCGACATCACGATCTACAGGGCGGACGGTGTCCCGGTGGGCGAGGACCAGGTTCAGCACATCGAGTTCACCCGGGACATCGTCCAGAAGTTCAACAACCGCTACGGCGAGACCTTCCCGCTGCCCCGGGCGATCCTCTCGAAGGCCCCGCGGGTGATGGGCCTCGACGGCGAGCGCAAGATGTCGAAGTCCCTCGGCAACCACGTCGGGCTCAACGACGATGCCGAGACGATCTGGAAGAAGATCGCGCCGGCCAAGACCGACGTGCGACGCAAGCGTCGAAGCGATCCCGGCGTTCCCGAGGACTGCAACATGTACCGCTGGCACACGTTCTTCAGCTCTCCCGAGGAGCAGGCGTGGGCCGCGGAGGGATGCCGGACGGCGAAGATCGGCTGCCGGGAGTGCAAGCAGGTGCTCGCGCGGAACATCGACGCGGTGCTGGCGCCGATGCGCGAGCGCCGGGCGGAGCTGGAGGCCCGGCCCGGGCGGGTCCGGGAGATCCTCGCGGCGGGCACGGAGACGCTCCGCCCGATCGCGCGGGAGACGATGATGGAGGTCCGCGACCGGCTGGGGATTCCCTCCCGGGAGCGGTACGGGGGCCGCTGAGGCGGCGGGAGGCGCGGGCATGGAAACCTTCCCACCGGTGGCCGAGCAGATCGAGCGGCTGAAGCGCGGTGTCGTCGACTTCGTCTCCGAGGAGGAGCTGGCCCGCAAGCTGGAGCGTTCCCGCAGGGAGGGGAGGCCCCTGACCGTCAAGGTCGGCTTCGACCCGACGGCGCCGGACATCCACCTGGGCCACACGGTCCTGATGCGCAAGATGAGGGAGTTCCAGGACCTGGGACACCGGGTGGTCTACGTGATCGGCGACTTCACCGCGGCGATCGGCGACCCCTCGGGCCGGTCGAAGACGCGGCCACCGCTTTCCCGGAAGCAGATCCTGGAGAACGCCGAGAGCTACACGCGCCAGGCCTTCCTCGTCCTGCGGGAGGACCGGACCGAGACGCGCTTCAACTCCGAGTGGCTGGGCAGGCTGGGCGCCGAGGGAATGATCCGCCTGGCCGGCCGGTACACCGTCGCCCGGATGCTGGAGCGGCGGGACTTCCGGGAGCGCTTCGAGAAGGGGATCCCCATCTCGATCCACGAGTTTCTCTACCCGCTGGCCCAGGCGTACGACTCGGTCGCCCTCGAGGCGGACGTGGAGCTCGGGGGGACCGACCAGCTCTTCAACCTGAACGTCGGCCGCGACATCATGCCGGACTACGGCCTCGAGCCGCAGGTGATCATGACCCTGCCGCTCCTCGAGGGGACGGACGGCGTCGAGAAGATGTCGAAGTCCCTCGGGAACTACGTCGGCGTCACCGAGCCGCCCGAGGAGATCTACGGCAAGGTGATGTCGATCAGCGACGAGCTGATGTACCGCTGGTACGAGCTGCTGACCGACGAGGATGTCGCGGAACTGCGGCGCCGGGTCGCCGAGGAGGGGGTGAATCCCCGGGACCAGAAGATGGCTCTCGCCAGGACCCTGGTGGCCCGGTTCCACGGCGAGGAGGCGGCGACGCGGGCCGAGGAGCACTTCCGGCAGGTGTTCGCGCGGAAGGAACTGCCCGACGAGATCCCGGAGATCATCCTGCCGGGAGGGGGAGAGCCGCGCTGGCTGCCGCGGTTGCTCCAGGAGACCGGGCTCGCCCGGTCCCGGGGCGAGGCGCGTCGCCTGATCCGCGGCGGCGGCGTCCGCCTCGACGGGGAGAAGGTCACGTCGGAGGAGGCGGAGCTGGTCCCGGAGGGGGAGCATCTCCTGCAGGTCGGCAAGCGCCGCTTCCTGCGGGTGGTCTTCCGGGAGGAGGGGCGATGAGGGGAGCGATCCGGGTCTCGGGGATCCGCTTCCACGCGTTCCACGGGCTGACCCGCCTGGAGCGCCAGGTCGGTGTCCGGCACCGGGTCGACGTCGTTCTCGACCACGACATCGGGGTCCCCGCGGCCAGCGATCGCGTCGAGGACACCGTCGACTACCGGGCGGTCCACGATCTCGTCGTCCGGGTCGGCCGGGAGAACTCGTTCCACCTGATCGAGACCCTGGCCGTGCGCCTCGGCCGGGAACTGCTGCGGGAGTTTCCCGTCCCGCGGGTGCGGGTCGTCGTCCACAAGGAGACCCCGGTCCTGGACGGGATGGTCGACGACGTCAGCGTCGAGATCGAGATGGACCGGGAGGAGCTCGAGGAATGATCCTGCGCCGGGACTACCGCTTCGAGGCGAGCCACCAGTTGCCCTGCCACGGGGGGCAGTGCCGGCGGATCCACGGTCACTCCTACCGGTTCCGGGTGACGATCGACGGGCCGGTCGACCCGGCGACCGGGATGGTGATCGACTTCGAGGACCTTGACCGGCTGGTCGCGGAACGCGTCCTGCCGCACCTCGACCACCGGCACCTCAACGAGCTGCTGGAGAACCCGACCGCCGAGTGGATCGCGGCCTGGATCTGGCGCACGCTGGCTCCACACCTGCCGGGACTCGCGGAGATCGAGGTCTGGGAGATGGAGGGAGCCTCGGTGGCCTACCGGGGGGAGTCCCTGCCCCCGGGGGGGGCGGCGGGAGGCGCGCGATGAACCGGGCGCGGATGGAGGAAGGGCTCCGCGTCTTCCTCGAGGGGTTGCGGGCCGGCGATCCGACCTTCGAGGCCCTTTCCCCGGAAGCGCGGGAGCGGGAACTGGTCGAGGGGGCGCGCCGCGTGGCGGCGGCGTTCGCCGACGACCTCCTCGCGGGGTACGCCGAGGACCCGGCGTCCCACCTCGTCCCGCTCCGGATCGAGGGGTCCGGCGGCCCGGTGGCCCTCCGCCAGGTGAGGTTCGTGTCGGTGTGCGCCCACCACCTGCTGCCCTACCGGGGAGAGGCCCACGTCGGGTTCGTGCCCGGGGAGCACCACGTCGGGATCGGGTCGATCGCGCGCCTCGTCGACACGCTGGCGCGCCGACTGACCCTCCAGGAGCAGCTCACGGCCGCGATCGCCGACGAGCTCACCCGGGCGCTCCGTCCCCGTGCCACGATCGTCGTTCTCGAGGCGGAACACCTCTGCCTTTCCGTCCGGGGCGCGAAGAAGACCGGCCACCGGCTGGCTACCGTCGAGCGACGGGGGAACGTGCCGCCCGCGCTCGAGCGACTGGTCCTGCCGTAGTTCCGGGCCGGGGAGGACCGCGCGTGCGGGGTGGTCCGGTCCCTGTAGAATGGTCGCGCGCGGGCGGCGCCCGCGGATTGCGCCGGCGGACCCGTCCACCGGAAGATGCGAGGAGGCGATGATGAAGCTGGAGACCGTGCACCAGGGCCGCGTGACGATCCTCCGTCCCCAGGGTGACATCAAGATCGGGGAGGGGGACGTGGCGCTCAAGGAAGCGATCCGCAGGGAGCTCGAGGCGGGCCAGCGGCACTTCGTGCTCAACCTGGAGGGGGTTCGCTTCATGGACAGCGCCGGCCTCGGCGAGCTCGTGGCGAACCTGAAGCGCGTCCGCGAGGCCGGTGGAGACCTGAAGGTCTGTGGTGCGAACCAGCGGATCTCCGATGCCTTTCACGTGACGCAGCTCGTCAAGGTGCTCGAGATCCACCCGACCGAGCAGGAAGCGATCGCCAGCTTCGTCTGACCCGGCGGCCCCCCGTGGTGCACGCTTTCTCGCGGTTTCCCCGGCCCGCGGCCCTGGTCCTCCTCGCGGCCCTCGTTTCGGCGACGCCCGGAGCGCGGGGCGGGGAGGGGGTCGTCGAGTTGCCCGCGCCCGCCCCGGGCGTCTTCGACCGGATCGATCCCGGCGTGCGGCAGCCGCCACCGAGAATCCGCGTCGCCCTCACGCGCGTCCCGCGCCCGGTGGAAATCGGGACCACCGGGGGCGGCGCCCCGCGGATCCTCGACGGCGAGAGCGGAAGGGAGATCGTTCCCGCGGGCCTTGCTCCCGGGCCGGTCCGGGTCGTGGCGGTCGGGGGAAAGGCGGCCGCCGGCCGGGCCGTTCACCGGGTGCAGGTCGGATCGTTCCGTTCCGAGGAGGCGGCCCGGGCGCTTGCCGATGAGCTCGAGGCGCAGACCGGTGAGCCGGCGGACGTGCGCTGGGATGCCGCCCGGGGCGTCTGGCGGGTTCGGGTCGGCCGGGCCGCCTCCGCCGGGCCGCTGCGCGACCTGCTCCGGTCGTTGCGCCTGCGCTGGCCCGATGCCTGGATCACGCGGGAGGAACGGGACACGCTGACCGGGGCGCGGCTCGGCCTGGTCGGCCCGCGCTGGCGGACGTTCGACCCGGGCGCGGCCCGGCTGGTGTTCGTTCCCCCGGCGGGACAGCACCTGACCGCCGGGGGACGTCCCTACCGGGGGGTCTTCGAGGCGTATCTCTCCCGGTCCGGGGAGGTCGTCCTGGTCGACGAGCTGAACCTCGAGGACTACCTGCGGGGGGTCGTGCCGGAGGAACTCGGTCCGGCCGCGTGGCCGGAGCTCGAGGCGCTCAAGGCGCAGGCGGTGGCGGCTCGCACGTACGCCCTCGGCAACCGCGGGCAGTATGCGGCGGAGGGGTACGATCTCTGCGACACGCCACGCTGCCAGGTCTACGGCGGCATGGGGAGCGAGCATCCGCTCTCCGACCGGGCCGTCGCCGAGACGCGGGGGGAGTTCCTCGCGTACGGGGACCGGCCGATCAACGCCCTGTACACGTCTACCTGCGGGGGCCACACCGAGGATGCCCGCGTCGTCTTCCCCGAGATGGACGCACCCTGGCTGCGGGGCGTGCCCTGCATCCCGGACGAGGGCGCGCTGCTGGCCGGGGCGCGGGAGGTGGACGGTCGTGCGGTCCCGGAACCTTGCCCGGTCGCCGCCACGCGGGACGCCCCGGAGCCGCTCGACCTCGCGCTGCTCGTGGCCCACGACGTGGTCGGCCCCCGGTTGCTCTCCGCGGAGTTCCGGGCGGGAGCGGTGGAAGCCGCGGAGGTCACCCGGTGGTTCGCGGCGCTGGCGCGACGGGCGGGCCTGCCCGCTCCGCCCCCGTTCGTGGGGACCCCGACCCGCCTCGCCACGTGGCGCCATGCCCGGCTCGTGCTGGCGGGGCCGGGCCTCGACGCCGCCCTGGGGCCGGGGGACGAGCGCGCCCTGCTGACACCCGCCCAGCTCGCCGAGCTGCCGGCGGACGCGCGCCGGGTCGTCGCCGGGCTGGTCGCGCGGGGGCTCCTGCGCCCGGGCCCCGACGGGCTCTTCCGGCCCGGCGGGCTGCCGGCCCGGGACGAGGTGCTCGCGCTGCTCGCCCGGGCAGCGCGACGCCTCGATGCCATCCCCGTCCACCGGGGAACCGTCGAGCGGCAGGAGGGGCCCGGCCTGGCGCTGCGGGAGCGGCGCACCGTGCGCCCGTTCCCGCGGGGCCCGGTTCCTCCGCTCCTGCTCGCCCGGACCGGTGGCCGCTGGCACCCGGTCGACCGGCTGGTCCTGTGGCCCGGCGACCGCGTCACCTGGGTCCCGCGCGAGGACGGCCCCGGGCTGGCGCTCCTCGCGCTCGGGGGACGGCGTTCCCTGGCGGACGACCGGTTCAGCCGGCACTACCGCTGGACGGTCAGCCGCACCCGGGAGGAGATCGAGAAATCCCTCGCCGGGGTCGCCCCGGTCGGGCGCTTGCTGAACGTGCGGGTCCTGCGGCGGGGAATCTCCGGCCGGGTGGCGGCGGTCGAGCTCACCGGCACGGCGGGGCGGGCGGTGGTCGAGGGGTTCCGGCTGCGGAGGGCGCTGGGGCTCCGGGAGACCCTCTTCTCGCTGCTCGTCCAGCACGACCCCGACGGGCTGGTGCGACGGGTCGTCTTCGACGGCCGCGGCTGGGGCCACGGGGTCGGAATGTGCCAGGTCGGTGCCTACGGCATGGCCGCCCGCGGGGCCGGGTATCGCCAGATCCTGCACCACTACTACGCCGGGGTGCGCCTCGTGCGGTTCCAGCCGGGAGCCGGAAGACGGTGAGTCCCCGGGAGCCTGCGGCCGTCGATCGGGACACCGCCCGGGGGCTCCTCGTGCTGGCGGCGCTCGCGCTCCTGCTGCTCGCACTCCGCCTCGGGGTGCGCCTCCTTGCGGCGGCCGGGGGAACCCCGTGAGGTGCGAGCGCGGCCCGCTCCTCGCGATCTACGGCCCCACCGGGACCGGGAAGACGGCGCTCGCCGTCCGGGTGGCCGACCTGCTGCCGGTCCACCTGGTCTCCTGCGACGCGGTGCAGGTCTACCGGGACCTCCGCGCGGCCGCGGCGAAGCCCGAGGGGCCGGAATGGCGCCACCCGTGGGCCCTCGTCGATGTCGTGGAGCCGACGCGGGACGTCGACATGGGGTGGTGGGTGCGGGCGGCCGAGGCGGAGTGCCGCTGGGCCTGGAGTGCCGGGCGCCTGCCGCTCGTCGCCGGGGGCACCGGGATGTACCTGCGCGGCCTGGTCAAGGGGCTCGCCCCGGCACCGCCGCGGGACGAGATCATCCGGGCACGGCTGCGGGGGCTCGCCGCCCGCCACTCGGTCCCGTGGCTCCACCGGGTTCTCTCGCGCCTCGACCGGCAGACCGCCGCACGGGTCCGGCCGCGGGACGAGAAGAGGATCGTCCGTGCCCTCGAGGTGCGCCTCGCGACGGGGCGTTCCCTGTCCGCGCTGCAGGGGGACGCGTGGCGGGGGCCCGATCGGTTCCCGGTGCTGCGGGTGATGCTCGACATGCCGCGCGGGGAGCTGTACGCGCGCCTCGACCGGCGGGTCGCCCGGTTCTTCGGCCGGGGGCTCGTCGCCGAGGTGCGGTGGCTTCTCGGGGCCCGGGGGGTGCCGTCCTCCGCGAACGCCCTCAAGGGCATCGGGTACCGGGAGGTCGTGGCCTCGCTCCGGGGCGACGAGCCGGGAGACGGGCTCACGCTGCTGGAACGGGTGCAACGAAGTACCCGGCGCTACGCCAAGCGCCAGTGGACGTGGTTCCGGGGGGAGCCGACCGACCTGGTGCTGGACGCACGGCGCCCGGTGGACGAACTGGCCGCGGAGGTGGTGGCGCTCGTGCGGGAACGGTGGGGGGGTATACTGGTCGCGTGATGAGCGACGCCACCCAGCGGGACCACCAGGCCCGGTTCCTCGCGCAGGTCCGTGCGGAGGGAGGGAGGGTCGCCGTCTGGCTCGTCTCGGGAAAACGGCTCGTCGGCCGGGTCCTGGCCTACGACCGGTTCACGATCCTCCTCGAGCACAACGGGGCCGAGCACCTCGTCTTCAAGCACGCGGTCGCCACCATCGGTCCCGCCCGCGACTGACCTTCCCGCGCTCCTCGGCGTCCCGGTGTCGCGCCGGGAGGAACGGCCGGCGCGGCGAGGGGCGGCCCGCGGCGGGGCCGCCCCTCGGCAGGGTCCTTCCTTGCGGGGTCAGAACTTCCAGGCGGTGTACGCCCACAGCTTGCTGACGTCGCGGGACCAGTCGTCGTGGCTGAAGGAGGCGTACTTGAGGGCAAAGACCTGCTTCCACGGGGAGGTCCAGGCGCAGAGCACGTCGAGCTCCGTACCGTAGTCGATGCCACCGGTGTCGGCGCTGAAATCGTGCCAGACGGCGAGCAGGTTCCAGGCGTTCTTCTTCCACCCGAGGGAGACGAACGTATCCTCGAGACCCCAGTAGCCGCCGGTGGCATCGGCCGGCGTGGAGAGGAACATGTCGGCCCAGCCGTTCCAGGCGTGCAGCGTGGCGAGCGGCGTCGAGAAGACGCCGTCCTTGCCGTCGCCGCCGAGAAGCTCGTAGCCGATCTTCGCGGTGAAGGCGTCGTACTTCGCGCCGATGACGCCGCGGTAGTACCACTGGTCCACGTTGTTCGGGTTGTCACCGGTGTCGGACTGCTTCGCGACCTCGACGTCGAAGAGGCCCTTCCAGTCCCGCGCGAGGGCGACGCTGCCGTCCCAGCGCAGGCCGTAGGTCATCGTCGAGAGCCCCCAGTTCGCCGGGCGGTCGTAGTCGAGCCGGTAGACGTAGGCGTGAAGCTTGCTGCCCTCCGTCAGCTTCCAGGAGGCGTTCAGCAGGTGGGAGTCCATCGGCAGGCCGTCCCCGAAAATACGGTGAACCTTGGCGATGTAGACGTAGGTCAGCTTCGTGTGCGGAATCGCGGTCGTGTCGATCCGGACCGCGTCGAACGACTGGTGGAACTGGCGCCAGCCGACGTTGCCGACGAAGCGGACGTTGTCCAGCTTGATCTCCTGCCTGCCTGCCCGGAGCGTCGTCGCGTCACCGAGCTTCAGGTCCATGTAGGCCTGGTAGAAGTCGGTGATCGAGGGGTCGGCGATCGCCGGGTACGCGGAGACGCCGTTCCAGTGCTCGCCGGCCCCCTTGTCGTTGTGCCGGTCCTCCTTGGCGAGATCCTGGACCGACTGGACCTCGGCGTAGAAGGAAAGGCCGCGCCATTCCGCCGTCCGGTAGCCGAGGTTCAGCCGAACGGTCAGCGCCTCGCCGTCGTCGGCGAAGTTGTCGTCGTCCACCGACTCCCAGCGAAGGCGGAACCCGAAGTTCGCCTTGCCGGACTGGACGGCGTCGAGGAACGTGCCGTCGCCCGCGTGGGCGGGCAGGGGGGTGAGGAGGCCCACCGCGAGCGCGAGCAGGCCGACCAGGACAGCGAAACGGGTACGCATCGTGTTCTCCCTCCGGATTCCCCGCCCGGCGTCCCGCCGGGCGGCCGTGTTCCATTTCTCCCGGTGGCAGCTCGCCGACCGGGCCGGGCGCATTATACCGGACCGTCGGGTGCGCTGAAGGGGGGGGCGTGCCCCTCCGCCAACCGGTCCTCGAGCCACCGGATCACCTCGCCGGCCACGTTGACCCCGGACGCCGCCTCGATCCCCTCGAGGCCGGGCGAGGCGTTCACCTCGAGGACGAGGGGACCGTCGGGACCGAGGAGGACGTCGACCCCGGCGAGCCGGAGGCCCAGCAGGTCGGCGGCGCGGGCGGCGAGGGCGGCGAGGGCCCCGTCGGGATGGAACGCCTCGGCGGTGCCACCCCGGTGGAGGTTGGCCCGGAAGTCCCCGGGAGGAACGACCCTGCGCATCGCCGCGACGGTGCGGCCCCCGACGACCAGCAACCGGACGTCGTCGTCGACCGGGAGGCGGGGCTGGACCAGCACGCGGTGACCGCACGCGGCGAACCCCTCGACGATCGAGCGTGCCGCTGCGAGGGACTCGGCGAGCACGACACCCCGGCCCTGGCTGCCGCCGGCGATCTTGATCACGACCGGGGGGCCTCCGAGCCCGTCCACGACCCGCTGGACCGCGTCGGGTCCCGCGGGGACGGCGGTGGGCACGACCGGGATCCCGGCCGCGGCAAGGCGCTGGAGCGAGGCGAGCTTGTCCCGTGCGAGGGCGATGGCCGCCGCGGGGTTCAGCGGGAAGGCTCCCGCCTGCTCGAGGAGCCGGAGGACGGCCAGGACACCCGCCAGGGAATGGGGGCCCACCCGCGGGATGACCGCGTCCTGCGCCCCGACGGGTTCGCCCGCCACCTCGATCCGGGGGCGTTCGCCGCCGAGGTGGAGGGTGCAGGCATGGGGATCGATCACCCGTGCCTCGTGGCCCCGGGCCAGGGCGACGAGGCCGAGCCGGCGGGTGGAGGGGTTGGCCGGGTCGCGGGAGAGGATCGCGAGCCGGAGGGAACGGCGGGCACGGGCGGAACGGGCCATGTCCCGAGTATAGGCGCCCTCCGGCCCGGTTCCCGCAGGTTGACAGTCCCCGCGGCCCCGGCGACGATGATGCCCCCACTCCCGGCGGGGCGCTTCCCGGCCCCCGCGTGGTCCCCAGCGAGGAGGCCGCCCCGTGCTGCGGATCGGCATCGTCCTGACCGGATGCGGTCCCCTGGACGGCACCGACGCCCGGGAGGCGGTGCTCTGCGCCCTGGCGGCCCGGCGGCGGGCGATGCGGCTCGCCTGGTTCGCCCCCCCCGGACCGCAGGAGAAGGTCGTCGACCACGCGACGGCCGTCGTGGTGGAGGGGGCGTCGCCCCGGGACCGCGTCGCCGAGGCGGCGCGCGTCGCCGGCGGGCCCGTCCTCCCGTTCGAGCCGCTCCCGGTGGGGGACGTGGCCGCCATCCTCGTACCGGGAGGCCTGGGGGTGCTCGAGACGTTCTTCCGGAACGTGCTGGTTCCGGACCGGGCGCCGGAGCTGCGGGACGAGTACCGGGCGACCTTTCGGGGATTGCGGGACCGGGGGGTGCCGGTCGGCCTGGTCGGGACGGCCCACGCCCTCCTCGGCCCCCTCTTCGGGGAGACCGGTTTCGACCCGTTCGCGGTGCCCCCGGGAGAGGTCCGGGCGGACCGGCGTGCCGGGTGGGCCTGGACGCCGGGAACGATGGGAGCGGGGAGCGAGCTCGAGCGGGTGCTCGCGGGGATCGACCTCTTGCTGGACGAGATCGCGGCGATGAGCGGGGGAAAGGACTCGCCGCCCGAGCGCGCGGCCGCCCGCGAGGAGCGGCCGGCGGGAGAGACCGGATGAGCCGGAGGAACCGGGCCCTCGTTGCCCTTCTGACGAAGATCCCGAGACCCCTCGTGTGGATGTTCGCCAGGAACTACATCGCCGGGCCGGCCCTGGACGACGGCCTGCGGGTTGTCCGTGAGCTCAACGGGAAGGGGTGCCGGGCCACGATGGACGTCCTCGGGGAGGACGTCTTCAACGAGGCGGAGGTGCGGGCCTACGTGGACGCGTACAAGGAGATGATCCGGCGGATCGTCGAGGAGCGGCTCGACGCCAACATCTCCGTCAAGCCGACCGCGATGGGCCTGAAAATGTCCCGGGAACTGGCCCTGGAGGCGGTGTCCGAGGTGCTCGACGAGGCGGCCCGACACGGCATGTTCGTCCGGCTCGACATGGAGGACTCGTCGGTCACGGAGGCCACCCTCCGGCTCTGGCGGGACCTGCGGGCGAAGGGTTACGAGCGGGTCGGGGTGGTTCTCCAGTCCTACCTGCGGCGCACCCTGGTCGACGCCCGCGAGCTGGCCGCGGAGGGGGCATCGGTGCGGCTCTGCAAGGGGATCTACATCGAGCCGCGCGCGGTCGCCTACGACGATTTCTGGACGATCCGCGACTCGTTTCTCGACGCCCTCGAGGTGCTGCTCCGGGCCGATCGGTGCCAGGTGGGAATCGCGACCCACGACGAGTGGCTGATCTTCCACGGGCGGCGGCTGGTGCGGGAACTCGGGGTCGGGACCGACCGGTACGAGTTCCAGATGCTGCTCGGGGTCGACGAGTTCCTCCGGGACCTGGTGGTCGCGGAGGGACACCCGATGCGGATCTACGTGCCGTTCGGGGAGGGCTGGCACGGCTACTCGATCCGGCGGCTGGTGGAGAACCCCCGCCTCGCCGCCCACATCACCCGGGCGGTGCTGGGCCTCGGCCCCCGGCAGAAGTGAGCGACCTCTCCCGATGAGGCTCTGGGCGCTCGGAGACCCGCACCTCTCCTTCGGCAACCCGAAGCCGATGGACGTCTTCGGGGAGCTCTGGAGGGACCATCCCGCCCGGATCGCCGAGGCCTGGGACCGCCTCGTCGATCCGGAGGACGTCGTGCTGGTCCTCGGGGACGTCTCGTGGGCACGCAACCTGCAGGAGGCGGCCCCGGACCTGGCGTTCCTCGCCGAGCGGCCCGGGCGGATCAAGGTCCTGCTCCGGGGAAACCACGACTCCTGGTGGACCTCCCGCCGGAAGGTCGAGGCGGCGCTGCCAGCGGGGCTCGTGCCGTTGCAGAACGATGCGCTCCGGCTTCCCGAGGGCGTCGTGGTGTGCGGGGCGCGGGGCTGGAACCTGCCCTCCATGCCCTGGGCCGACCCGGAGAAGGACCCCCCGATCTTCCGGCGGGAACTCGGCCGGCTGGACCTGTCCCTGGCGGCGGCAGCGCGCCTGCGGCGTCCCGGGGACGTTCTCGTTGCGGCACTCCACTACCCGCCGCTGGGTCCCGGCGACGAGACGTCCGGGGTCCTCGAGCGCCTCGTCGCGGCCGGGGTCGACGTCGCGGCCTACGGGCACCTCCACGGGGAGGACCACGCCTGGGCCCCGCGGGGGCTCCACCGGGGCGTGGACCTGCGCTTCTGCGCGGTCGACTTTACCGGGTTCGCCCCGGTTCCCCTTTTCGAGGCGGGGCGGGGGATCCTGCCGGACGCGCATCCCTGAGGCCGCCGTCGGGGCGGGCGAGGACCCGGTCCACGGCGGCCAGGCCGGGGTCGTCCGCCGCCGCGACGATCCGGTGGACGACGGTGTCCACGTGCCGTTCCTCCGCCGCCCGGGCGTCCGCGTCCGCCCCGTCGAACGCGGCGAGGCCCGTGGCGAAGCGGACCAGGTGAACCAGCTCGTGGAGGAGGGTCCAGGCGAGCAGCGCGGCGAGGCCGTGGCGCTCGCCGAGCCGGTGCAGGGCGTCGTCCCGGAGGACGATCCTCCAGCGCCCCGGCGCGTTTCCCTCCGGGTCTTCGAGGCGGACGAGCTGGGCGAGGGCATCCCCCGGGAAGGCGAGTTCCGGGTGGTCGGTGCTGGAGGCCAGGTCGTAGCGGAACCGGGATGACCATTCCCGGGGACGGATCCCGTACCAGTCCGCGACCAGGCGCTCCGCGGTCTCGAGCGCGGTGTCGAGGACCCGGTCCCAGGGGGGGACGGTCAGGCGCACCGGCGTCACGTCTCGGGCCGGCCGCGGCGGGCCTTCCGGCATCGGGCTCGTCCCTCCCGCGGCTTTGACAGCCGCGCGGCGCCATCTTAGCGTATGGAAGCCGGGGCCACCGCCCCCGCGGAGGAATGCGATGCCGATCTACGAGTACCGGTGCCTCGATTGCGGCGACGAGTTCGAGGTCATCCAGGGGGTTTCCGCCCGCCCCCTCCGGAAGTGCCGGAAGTGCGGCGGTCGGCTCGAGAAGCTGATCTCCCGGACGTCCTTCGTTCTCAAGGGGGGAGGGTGGTACGCGGACGGCTACTCCAGGAGCGGCTCGACGGGAAGCTCGTCGGGCGGGAGCAGGCCGTCGTCGGGGGGCTCGTCCGGCGGGAGCAAGGCGTCGGGTGGTGACGCGTCCTCGGACTGACCACCGGTCGGTGCGGATCGCGAGCGGCCGCCCCCCGGGGCGGCCGTCGTCGTTTCCGGGAACGCAAACCAAGCCTCCCCATGGGGATCCGGGCTGACGAGGGGGACGGAGCCGCCCGGAGGGGGTATGATGGACCGCGGGGCCCCGGTGGGGACCCCTGGATGGAAGGCAGCGAATGGCTCGAGGGCCCTCGAGAGCGCGTTCCCGGCACCCCGCCGCGGGTCGGCGGGGTCGGTGGGCCGTCCCCGCCCGTTCCCCGGGGGAAGGGCGGCTCCCGTTTCGCCTGGCGACGGGCCTTCTCCGTGACGATGACGGGTTCCCTCCCGGGAATCCTTCGACCTTCTCTTCCCGGGCACGCCCCCGCGTCGGGGCGGCCGACGGGCTCGCGGCGATCCTCCCCCCGGCGCACGGCTTGCGGGGGGGTGGCGCCGGCAGGAGGTGCTGACGGCCCTGATCCCCGGCCGGCGTCACGGTTTCCGGTCCTCGTGTCCTGTGCCTCGCCTTCCGGGCGGCCCGCGACGGGCCGCAGGAGGGAGAGTTCATGCAGACCCTGCTGCACGGGGGACCGGTCTCCCTCGTGATCATCGTCCTGGCGCTGGTCGCCGGGCTGGGCCTCGGTGCGGTGGCCGGGTGGTGGCTCGCTTCCCGCAAGGGGCGCGGTGTTCTCTGGCAGGCCCGGGAGGAAGCGGACCGGATCCGGCGGCGCGCCCGGAAGAAGGCCGAGAGCGAAGCGCGGAAACTGGTCGCCCGGGCCGAGAAGGAGATCGAGCGCCGCAAGGCCGCCCTCGAGGAGGAGGAGAAGCGTCGCCTCGCCCAGGTCGAGGAGGCCGAGCAGGAGGCGGAGCGGCGTCACCGGCGGCTGGTCGACCGTGACCGGGCCCTGGCCCGGCGGGACCAGCTCCTCAAGGAGCGGGAGCAGGAGATCGAGCGCCGCCGGCTGGAGCTCCAGGAGGCGCGGGAGAACGTCCGACGCCTCGAGGAACAGGTGATGGTCCGGCTCGAGGAGGTCTCCGGGCTCTCGCGCGACGAGGCGCGGCGGCAGATCGTCGCCGCGCTGCGGGCCGAGGCGCGGCAGAGCGCCGCGGCCGAGGTGCGGGAGATCAAGGAAGAAGCCCAGCGGACGGCGGACGACCAGGCGCGCAAGATCATCGCCCTCGCGATCGAGCGGCTCGCGTCGGACTACGCCGCGGAGCGCCCGGTCTCCACCGTTCCGTTGCCCGACCCGGTGTTCCGCGGCCGGATCATCGGGACCGAGGGGCGCAACATCAAGGCCTTCGAGAAGCTGACCGGGATGCAGCTCCTGCTCGAGGAGGAGCCGCCCCAGGTCGTGATCTCGGGGTTCAATCCCGTGCGCCGGGAGATCGCCCGGCGGGCCCTCGAGAAGCTGATCGATGGCGGCGTGATCCACCCGCGGAAGATCCAGCAGACGGTCGCCTGGGCGCGGCGCAAGGTGGAGCAGGAGATCGAGAAGGCCGGGCGCGAGGCGGCCAGGGAGTTCGGGCTGGCGAAGAAGATCCACCCGGAGCTGGTCACGCTGCTCGGCCGGCTGAAGTTCCGCACGAGCTACGGGCAGAACGTTCTCGAGCACGTCAAGGAAGCCGCCCACATCTGCGGGATCATGGCCGCGGAACTCGGCCTCGACCAGAAGCTGGCGCAGCGGGCGGCGCTGCTCCACGACATCGGCAAGGCCGTGGACTTCGAGCGGGAGGGGACGCACCCGGAGATCGGCGCCCAGCTCGCCCGGAAGTACGGAGAACCGGAGGTCGTGGTCAACGCCATCGAGTCCCACCACGACGACTGCGAGGTGATCTCCCCGATCGCCGTCCTCGTCGCTGCCGCGGATGCGCTCTCGGGGGCGCGGCCCGGGGCCCGGCGCCAGACCACCGTCGACTACATCCGGCGGGTCAACAAGCTCGAGGAACTGGCGGGCGGCTTCGAGGGGGTGGAGACCTGCTACGCCCTCCAGGCGGGCCGGGAGATCCGGGTGATCGTGGTCCCGGACAGGATCGGGGACGACGAGGCGGCGCTCCTCGCCCACGACCTGAGCCAGCGGATCCAGGCCGAGATGGACTACCCGGGCCGGATCAAGGTCACGGTGATCCGGCAGCTCAAGGCCCAGGCGGTCGCCTCGTAGGACCCTGGCTCACGGTCGGCGCACGACGACGACGGTCTGGTCGTCGGTGCGCGGACCGGGGGAGAACTCCTCGAGGTCGCGGAAGAGCCGGTCGACGATCGCGGCGGCCGGCAGGTGGTGGCACTCGCGGAGCACGCGCTCGACCCTTCCGGGGCCGAACGGCCGGCGGGTCTTCGGGGAGAGCGCCTCGGTGATCCCGTCGGTGTAGACGAGCAGGACCGCCCCGGGAGGGAACGCCTCGAACCCACGGTCGAACGTCGCGTCCGGGTCGGGCCCCAGGACCATCCCGCCGCGCCGGAGCCGCGTGATCCTCCCCGCCCTCCAGAGCAGGGCGGGGGGATGGCCCGCGTTGCAGTAGACCAGGTTCCCGGACGGCTCGAACTCCGCGTAGAAGAGAGAGATGAAGCGGCTGGAGAGGGCGGAGCGGGAGATGACCCGGTTGACCCGCTCGATGGCGTGCGACATGCGGATCTGGATGTCGAGGACCACGCGGAGACCGGTGATCGCGTCCCTGGCGAGAAGGGCCGCGGGCAGGCCGTGACCGCAGGAATCCATCACGGCCAGCCCCAGGTTCCGGTCGC
This sequence comes from uncultured Acidobacteriota bacterium, assembly GCA_964420365.1. Classification (GTDB taxonomy): domain Bacteria; phylum Acidobacteriota; class Polarisedimenticolia; order J045; family J045; genus JAMOQA01. The sequence goes on from CAYQTA010000114.1 coordinate 37,773, forward strand.
CCAGGAGGAGAAAGTCGTAGAGGTCGCCCCCGACCTGTTCCGCCGGAACGGACCGGGCGGCGATGTCGAAGTCCAGGTACTCCGGTGGGCGCTTCGGCAGCAGCGAGAGCTGGATCTCCCGGGCCTCGGCGATGTCCCGGAAGACGAGACCCTCCCGCAGGCGGAGGTTGATCAGGTGGCGGAGCGTCACGAGGAGGTAGACCGCCTTCTGGGGATCGATCCCGGGGTCGAGGGTGAAGGCGATCAGGTGGCTCGCGTTGTCGCCGCAGGTGATCGCCGCGAAGCGCCGTACACCGACCTTCTGCTCGATCCGGGGATCGAAGTCCGGGTCGTCCTCCTCCATCAGCAGGAACCCCTCGTCGACCAGGCGCCGGATCGGGGGGTAGTCCTCGGGGATCGCGAAACCGGGATGGGCCGGCCCGCTCTCCCCGACCGTGGCTTCGAGGACCCAGGCGCGGCGCCGCGGATCGTGCCGGTAGAGGCGCCCCCCGGTGATGCCGAGCAGCGGCCCTGCTCCCTCGACGATCGCCTCGAGGGCTCCCGACAGCGTCGTCGTGAACTCGGCGCTGCGCTCGATCCCCGCGAGGGTCTGCTCGAGGGTCCGGTAGATGTGGTGCCAGTCGCTCATCGGGGCCTCCGCTGACGGTCTCCGGGGACCGGTAGAATACCGGCCGATGACCCCCGAACCCAGCCTGCCCGGGACTCCCCCCCCGGCCCGACGCCAGGCCCTGGCCTCGCTGACCCGGGAAGCCCTCCGGTCGATCGACCGGGGGGTCGTCCTGGTCTCCAGCGAGACCTGCTCGATGGCGCCGTTCCTCCGGGGGGGCGAACGGATCCACTGGCGGCGCGGACCACGGCCGCGCCGGGGGGACCTGCTGCTCTTCCTCGGGCGGCCGGGCCCGGTGGTTCACCGGGTCGTCGGTCGCCGCGGCGACGTCCTGGTCACGCAGGGGGACAACCGGCCGGCGCCCGACGTGGAACCGGTCGCGGAGGCCGACGTCGTCGGCGTCGTCGTTGCCGTCGAGCGGGACGGCCGGCGCTGGGAGCTCGCTGGATCGGGACCCCGCCTCTACGCCGCGGGGGCGGCCCTGCTGTCGCTGGCCGGCGGCGTGGTGTACCGGGGAGCCGTCCTTGCCGACGCCGTGCTGCGACGGCTGGTGCCGGCCGGCCGAGACGTGCGCGCGACGCGCCCGGTGGCGTGGTTCCTGCTGCGGGGCATCCGGGCCGCCTTCCACCTGCTGTTCTTCCGGGCCTGCCACGGCCCCGGCTGTCCCCTCGAGGAGGACGCGGATCGATGAGGCAGAACGAAGGACCGCGGTTCACGTGGTACTCGGTCGACGTCGAGGCCTCGGGCCCGGTCCCGGGGATCCACAACCTGCTCAGCGTCGGGGTGACGGCGATCGTCGCCGACGAGGCGGGGCGCCACCGCCTCGGGGAAGAGTTCTACGTGGAGCTCCGGCCGGTGTTCCCGGGTCACGTGGAGAGCGCCAACGCGGTCCACGGCCTCGATCTCGACCGCCTCCGCCGCGAGGGGTTGCCGCCCTGCGAAGCGATGCGCCTGCTGGTCGAGTTCGTCGAGCGGACCCGCGTGCCGGGGACCGAGGCGGTCTTCGTCGGCCACGTGGCGGTCTTCGACTGGATGCACGTCGCCTGGTACCTCGCCTGGTGCGGGTTCGAGAACCCGTTCGGGTACAAGGGGATCGACACGAAGTCGCTGGCGATGGGGGTGCTCGGCGTCCCCTGGGACGGAACCGGGCGCGAGGCGATCGAGGAGAGGCTCGGCATTCCCCACCAGGACCCGGGCACGGTCCACCGCGCCGACGCGGACGCCCGGCAGCAGGCGCTGGTCTTCCTGGGGCTGCTCGAGGAGCTCGAGCGGCGGGGCTGAGCGGCGCCCGGGCCCGGACGCGGAACGCCGCCCCCCTGCGGGGGGCGGCGTTCGTCCGAGGTCCTCCCGGGTCACATGCTGATCGGCGGCGGAGCCGGCTCGCTCGGGTCGCCGGCCTTCGAGAGCGGCCGGAAGACGAGGTAGGCGGCGAGGCACAGCATGAAGACGACGGCGAGAATCTTGGCGAGCCCCGTGCCGAGGGCGGTCGAGTCCACGATCGAGGCCCAGCCTTCCTGGTTGAAGAAGACGACGATGGCGATCAGCAGCCCCATCAACGCCTCGCCGGCGATCAGGCCGGAGGCGGCGAGGAGACCGGCGTTCTCGACGCGGGCCGTCTGGCCCTCGTTGTACCCGCGGCTCGCGACCATCCGGTCGACGACCCAGCGGATGATCCCGCCGACGAAGATCGCGAAGGTCGTCTCGAGGGGCAGGTACATCCCGACCGAGAAGAGCATCGGGCTCTTGACGCGGATCATGATCAGGGCGATCCCCATCACGATGCCGACGATGACGAGCGGCCAGGCCATCTCGCCCCCGACGATCCCCTGCGAGAGCGTCGCCATCAGCCCGGCCTGGGGGGCGGGGAGCTTCGGGTCACCGAAGCCGATGCCTCCCTGGGCGATGTTGGCGAAGTGGAGCATCATCAGCGGGAAGAACATCACCGCGCCCGCGAGGACGACGCCGATCAGGTCCCCCACCTCCATCTTCCAGGGAGTTCCGCCGAGGATGTGCCCCACCTTGAGGTCCTGGAGCATCTCGCCCGCGACCGCCGAGGAGACGCAGACGACGGTGGCGACGCCGAGCACGGCGGCGACCCCCCGCGCGCCGCTGACCCCGATGATGACCATGACGAGCGCGGCGACGATCAGGGTGGCGAGGGTCAGGCCGGAGACCGGGTTGTTGGACGACCCGATCAGGCCGACCAGGTTGCCGGAGACGGCGGCGAAGAAGAAGCCGGCGATCAGCATCACGATGGCGGCGACCACCGCGGCGACGACCTGTCCCGTGAAGACGAAGTAGATCCCGACCATCAGGCAGAACGTGACGATGATCCCGAGGACGACGAGCTTGAACGGGATGTCCTTCTCGGTGCGCTCGGTCGTGTCCTCGGCCGTCGCAGACTTCTGGAGGTCCTGGATGCCCCGCCTGATGCCGGTCCAGAGGTTCTCCCGCATCTTGTAGAGGGTGTAGACGGCTCCCACGAGCATGCCCCCGACCGCGATCGGCCGGACGATGAACTTCCACAGCTGGAGCGAGAGCTTGAACCAGGTCTCGTCCGCGGCCGGGTCCATGCCGATCGAGGCGGCGAAGCTGTCGATCATGTTCGGTCCGAGAAAGTAGACGAGCAGCGGGACGAAGAGGCCCCACGCCAGCAGGCCGCCGGCGAAGTTCAGGGCGGCGAGCTCGGGACCGATGATGTAGCCGACCCCGAGGTAGGCGGGGCTGACCGCGGGGAACGAGATGGTGGACGTTCCGCCCGCGGCGATCCGGTAGGCATCCTTCTTGTAGCCGAGGCGGACGACGCTCTTCCCGATCTCGCCGATCCGGAGGACCAGGTCGTTGCTGGCGGCGAAGATCTTGAGCTGTCCGAGAAGGTTGACGAGGGCACCGACCCCCATCGCCTGGAAGAGCTGGACCGCCGCGTCGGCGCCCCGCTGGCCGGCCTTGTGGATCTCGGAAGCCGCGACCGACTCGGGGAAGGGCAACTCCGGGTCCTCGACCATCACGCGGCGGAGGATCGTGACGAACAGGATGCCGAGGATCCCGCCGACGATCATCAGGGCGCTGGCCTGCAGGTAGTCGCTGACGGTGTTGAACTCCCAGAGGTGGAGGATCGCGAAGGCCGGGATCGTGAAGATCGCACCCGCCGCGATCGACTCGCCGATCGACCCGACGGTCCGGGCGAAGTTCTCCTCGAGGAGCGACCCCTTGAACAGGCGCAGGATCGCCATCCCGATCACCGCCGCCGGGTAGGTCGCGGCGATCGTCATCCCGGCCTTGAGGCCGAGGTAGGCGTTGGCCGCCCCGAGGATGACGCACATGAGCAGGCCGATGATGAGCGCGCGGATCGTGAACTCGCTCATCGTCGTCTTCGACGAGACGACCGGTTGGTGCTGGCTCATCGAGCAACCTCCTTCGTGGTAGGAACGTGGGGATCGTCGTACCCCGCCCCGGGTCCCGGGGAACGGGGCCGCGGCATTGTACCGGCTCGGCCCGGAAGGCGGAAGCGCGTCACTCCCCCGCGGCAGGGAAAATCGGGCGAATGTCGACGGGGGTATCCTCGAGGGTGGCGAGGAGGTCCGCCATCGGGCCCCGGACCTTGCCGTGGGAGGCCAGCAGGCTTCCGGCGGCCTCGCGGTCGCCCAGCGCCTCGATCATCAGGAGGCGGTGGGCGATGTCCCGCAGGGCGCCGGGCATCCGCTCGAAGACGACCCGGACCTTGCCGGTCGCCGGGTCGAAGGTGAGGGCCCCGGCGTCGAGCAGCAGGTTGAACTCCATCGCGGCCGCCGCACCGTGCGCCTCGGCCGTCCCGAAGCGGACCGAGCGGAAGAGGCCGGCGACGTACGTGGCGAAGAGGGCGTCGCGTGTCGCCGGATCCTTCCGGCCCTTGTCCACCATGAAGAGCAGGTTGACCATCCCGAGCACGTCGGCCTTCGCCTCCTCGATCGCCGGGTAGTGGTCGAGGAGGAACTCGCGAACCTCCGCGGTGCGGCCGTCCTTCGTGATGCGGCCGGGTCCCAGCCCGTGCGAGAGCTCGTGGAAGAGAACCTCGTCGACGAACTCGTCGCGGCTCAGGAGGGCGGCCTGCGAGGGCACGAGGACGTGCTCGGCGATCGGGCGGAGAATCGCGTCGAACTTGGCGGCCATCATGTTGCGGAGAAGGACCTTCTTCGAGCCCTTCTTCTCGCGGACGTACTCGTCGTTCGGCAGGTTGAAGGCGATCGTCTGGATGCCGGCGCGGGCGTCCCCGGCGTTGAAGACCAGGTCCGCGACCCGGATCGGGGAGGCGCTCCCGCGGTTCAGGTTCTTGTGCTCGTCGGGAATCGGCAGGTTGCGCTCCATCTCCGGGAGGAGCGCCTTGATCGCCTCGAGGCGCCTCGACTGCGCGGGATCGACGACGGTCACGAACGACTCGAACGACGCCTTGTACCCGAACAGCGTGTCCTCGTAGACCTCGTAGGGCCCGAGCGTCAGCTCGACCTTCCCGTCGAGGTCCATCCAGGCCATGTCGGAGTCGCGGTAGCGATCCTCGCGCAGCGCCCGGGACAGGGCCTCGAGGTACGCGGCGAGGGTCCGGTCCCGGGTGACCGAGGCCGCCTCCTCGAGCTTCGCCACGATCCGGCGGATCTGCCCCGCGAACGCCTTCGAGTAGGGCACGCCGCGGAGCCCGCCGTCATCCGCGCGCTCGACGATCGTGAACTGGCCGACCAGCTCCGCCTCCCGGTCGGGGTGTTCCTCGACGAAGGCGCGGAACTCGTCCCGGGTCATGTCGGCCGGGTAGAACCCCGCTCCGGCGGGGCGGGCGGGCGCACCGAGGATGAACGGGCGCCAGCCGGCCTGCCGCTCGTAGATCCCGTACTGGACCCGGAAGTAGGCGAGGGCGTCCTCGCCGAGCCTGCCGGGGATCGCCGCGAGTCGCTCCTTCCAGCGCGGGTTCTCCCGGTTCGCCTGGAGGAGGAAGATCTCGTCCACCGGGCGGGAGGCCTCGATGAGCAGGTCGAGCACGCGGCGCTCGGTGGCATCGAGCGAGGAAAGATCCGCCTCGATCCGGACGGGCGCGAAGGCGGCGAGGCGCTCGGCGATGTCCGGCACCGGCCGGATGCCGTCGGCCGGAACGGGGGAACCATCGCGGGGACCACGGCCGTCGCCGGCCGAGCACGCGGCGAGGAGGGGGACCAGCAGCAGCAGCGCGGACAGGATGGAACGCATCGGAACCTCCGTGGAGACGAACGACGGGGTCGGACACCATCGGGAGGATAGCCGGGGGGACGGGATGCGCCAAGCGGCCGCGGAGGATGCCCCGCGGAACCGCGGGGAAGGGGTTGCACGGAACGGAACGCCTCCCCAGACTGGGGCGGGCCTGGGCGGGAGAGGACATGCTCGCGAGAGGGGAAAGCAGCCTCGCCCTGCGCGTCGCCGGCGTGCTCGTTCTCGTCACCGCGTTGTTCGCGGGAGCGGTCTGGCTGACGCTGCTGGACGCACGGTCGATGGCCGCGAAGGTGCAGCGTGACCTGGACGTCCAGGTGATGCTCTTCCGGCGCGAACTTTCGCGCTGGTACGAATCGGTCGTCTCCGAACATGCCCGGCAGATCGCGGCCCCGTTCCTGTGGGACATCGACAACCTCGACGACCTCCGGGAAGGAACCCCCGCCTTCGAGCGGCTGCAGCGCCGGATGTGGCAGTTCGTCTACGGCAAGAGCTCGCCGCCGGACTGGGAGGACAGCCCGGTCGGACCGCTCGAATCGGTGATCATCGTCGACCGGAACCACCGGATCGTTGCCGCATCCGACCCGATGGCGGTCGACCGGCGCTTCACCGACCCGGAGGAGATCGCGCGGCTCGACGCGGCGCTCTACGAGCCCCAGCTGCGCCGGATCGAGGGCCAGCGCGCCGACGGGCGCTCCGTCGTCGAACTCTCGGTCGGCGTACCGAACGCCCAGGGCGAGCCGATGGGTGTCGTCCGCCTGCGCTACGTGGGCGGAGAGATCGCCCGGGCACCGGAGGTCCCGCGCTTCCGCGTGACGACGAGGCCGCGCCTGTGGGGTCCGCTGGTGGCCGGGCTTGTCGCCGTCCTCGGCGTCGGCTTCGGCATCTGGTCGACGGTCCAGATCTTCCGGCTGACACGGCGCATCGAGGCGATGGCCGAGGGAGAGGACCTCGTGCCGGGTCCCCTCGGGGGGCCCGCGGGCCACGCGCTCTCGCTCATCGAGGAGAAGCTCGACCGGCTGTCGTCGGCCGTGCGGCGGGACGACCTGCTGGTCGCCTCGCTCACCGAGGCGCTGCGCGAGGGAGTGATCCTGGTCGACCCCGACGGGCAGCCCGTCATCGCCAACCGCCAGGCACGGGAGATCCTGGGCCTCGCCCCGGGCGAGACCGAGGAAGGCTTCGGAGAGCTGCTCGAGCGGAACCCGGAGCTGCGCGCGGTGATTCACGAGGGGTTCTCGCGGCACCGGGCGGTTCGCGAGCAGTTCCTCCCCCTGCGCGTCGGCGACGCGGAGCGGGAGGTCCAGGTCACGTCCTACGTGCTCCACGACGGCCACGCGCCGACCGGGATCCTCCTGGTCCTCAAGGACCGGGCCTCCATCGGTGCCCTGGAGCGGAACCTCCGCGAGGCCTGTCGACTCCAGACGATCGTCGAGCTGACCGGCTCCGTGGCCCACGAGGTGAAGAATCCCCTCGGGGCGATCGGCGTCCACCTCGAAACTCTGCGTCGGCGCCTGGCCCGGATCGAGGACGGCGATCCCGCCCTGGTCGAGAAGGTCCGCGTCCTGCGCGAGGAGATCGACCGCCTGCGCGAGATCCTCGAGGAGTGGCTCGGGCTGACGAGCCCGGAGGAGCGGGCCCCCGCCCCCGCGCCGGTCGCCGACGTGGTGGCCTCGGTGGCCCGCCTGCTCCGGGTCGAGGCCAGGCACCGGAACGTGGAGCTGGTCGCCGAGGTGATCGGAGAGCCCGGCCGGGTCCGTCTCGCCGAGGCGCGGCTGCGCCAGGTGCTGCTGAACCTGGCGATCAACGCGCTCCAGGCGATGCCGGGAGGCGGCCGCCTCGTGCTGCGCGCGGAGCGGACGGCCCTCGGCGCCGTCATCGAGGTCTCGGATACCGGCGAGGGAATCCCGCCCGAGCACCGGGAGAGCATCTTCGAGTTCCACTTCACGACGCGGGACGGAGGCTCCGGCCTCGGCCTGCCGATCTGCCGGCAGCTTGTCGAGGAGGCCGGCGGAAGGATCGTCTTCACCTCGGTCGTGGGCAGGGGGACCACCTTCCGCGTCTTCCTGCCGGCGGCGGAGGCCGGGGCGCGGCCCGGTGGGCGGCGGGTGCCCGCCTGACCCGGGTCAGGGCAGGAACCTGGATGTCTGCGCCAGCTTGCGCGGCAGGTACTCCTCCATGACGTAGTTGAGGCCCCACTTGGCCAGGGCCTGCTGCTCGGCGCGGACACCCATCTTCAACAGTTGGCGGAGCGCCTTCGCCCAGGCCGGGTGGGACTGGAAGAACGGGTCGTTCCGCAGGGCGTCCTTCGCCCGCTTGACGTCGACCTCCTTGAGGGGGTGGGTGGGGAGGTCGTAGTCGACGATGTCCTGGGGCGTGACCCCGAGGAAGCGGGCCTGCGGAACGCAGAAGAAACGAGAGATGTGCGCGGCGTTCCCCGAGCCCACCTTGAGCGTCCGGTAGATGTTCGAGATCCCGTACGGGTCGCAGTCCACGAAGGCATAGACCGGCAGCCGGCACTCGTCGGAGAGCTTGCGGATGAACCGCCGCGTGGCCCGCGTCGGCACGCCCGCCATCGAGACCAGGATGCAGTTCGCCTTTTCCCAGAAGCGATGGCTCTGGAGCCGCTGGAACATGCCCCCGGTCTCGATCGCGAGGATGAACTCGGCGTCGGTCTCGAAGCTGAGGTGCTCGACGAGGGACGGGATCGAGTAGGCTCCCGAGCCGAACTGGGTGCAGTCGATCCGGTGGACCTGCCCGGTCTCGTAGTCCGGGTCGTAGACGATGAGGCGACCCGCCACCGCCCCGCCGTGCTCGTCGGGGACGAAGCGAAGCTGCTCCCGGGAGATCCCCTCGACGGAGAAGAGGGCCTCGATGTCGTCCATCACGGTGTCCGACTCGGACTGCTCGGCGAAGGCCGCCTCGCCCCAGTTCTTCGACTGGTAGTAGGCGTCTCGCTTCGTGGCGAAATCGTCGGTCTCGACGAGTTCCTTCGAGAGCGCCATCATGCGGAGCGTCTGGGCGAACGTGCGCACCGTGGAGACGGTCAGCGTCCGGCTCTTCCGCGACCGGCCGATCTCGAAGTACCCCTTCTTCCGGTCGTAGCGGACGTTCCCCAGGCTCCTCACCGGGAACGACATCTCCGGCTTCTGGCCGGCGAGGATCTTCCGGTGAACCCGCTCGGCGGTACTGGTGATCGCCTCGAGGGTCTTCCGGTCGAGGACCTGCTTGTCGGCGCGGGCGTCGTCACCGCGCTCGGCGCGCGTCCGCTTGCCGTTCGTCGTGCGGGTCGGCTTCCTGGCCATCTGCTTCCTCTCCGCCGCGCCCGGGGCGGCGCCCCTCGGGCCCTCAGGATAGCGGCGGAACCTCGTAGAGGCCCGTCCGCCCGGCCCGGTGGATCCCGATGACGAAGCGGGGGCGAAGGGAGGAGGCGCCGACGCGGCCGTCGGCCCGGACCGCGACGATGGCAAGCTGCGCCCGGAACCCCGGACGAACGCGCCGGTGCCGGCGCAGGACGCGCCGGACCGCCTCCGTGGGGTCGAGGCCGGCCCGCATGCCCTCGACCACGGCGTGGCAGGCGGACAGCCGGATCGCCTCCTCGCCCACCCCGGTTGCCGCGGCGGCGCCGGCCGCCGCATCGGCATAGCCGCCGGCGCCGACGATCGGGCTGTCGCCGACCCGTCCGTGGATCTTGAACGCAAGGCCGGAGGTCGAGACGGCGCAGGCCGCCTCGCCCCTCCCGTCGAGACCGACGGCGCCCACGGTGTCGTGGTCCTCGCCGGGGGCGACCCAGTTGTCCCGGGGGGACAGTGTGCTGCGCCAGGCGAGCCACCGCTCGCGACCCGCGTCCGTCAGGAGCGCCCGCGGGTGGAAGCCGCAGCGCAGGGCGAAGGTGCGGGCTCCCTCGCCCACCAGCAGGACGTGGCGCGTTCGCTCCATCACCGTGCGCGCCACCGACACCGCTACCGGAACGTCCTCGAGGGCGGCGACCGCCCCCGTTGCCAGGTCCGAGCCGCGCATGATCATCGCGTCCAGGGTCACCCGGCCGTCCTCGTCGGGCATCCCGCCGAGGCCGACGGTGGAGACGGCCGGGTCGAGCTCGACGGCGTTGATCCCCTGCTCGAGGGCGTCGAGCAGGTCACCACCGCCGGCGAGGACCCGGGCCCCGAGCTCGCAGACCGTGGGGCCCCAGTTCCAGGTGGCGGCGAGGACGGGGCCGGGAGCCGGGTCGAGGGGGGCCTCGGTCCAGGGACGGGGGGACGAGGTCCAGGCCGTGGGAGCCCCGCGAGGGGCCGCCTCGTCCTGCCAGGCCCGCCCCTCGCCGTGGCGCGCCGGGGGAGGAGCCTCTCCGGCGAGGACGGCCGGGGAGAGGACGCCGGTGGCGACGAGGAAGGCGAGGAACGAGCGCCGGTCGGGGAGGGAAGAACGAGCCATGGGGAAGGTCTCCTCGGAAGGGAACCCAGCATACCGGGACCGGCCGAACGGGGGAAGGTGCCGGTCGGCGCGGCGGCCCGCTCCCGGGAGGCGCCCCTGGTGTACCCTCACCCCGCCATGACCACCGCGGCCCGCCCGATCCTTCCCGTTCGCGCCCCCGGGCTCGTCGCCTGGGTCCTGGGCGCGGCGGCGCTGGGTGCCGCCGTGGCGGGCGCCCTCGGCGTGCTCGTTGCCGCCGGGACGGGGGAGCCGTTCGACCCCTGGTTCGTGTGGCAGGGGGTGCTCTTCGCCGAGATCGTGGGGCTGACCGCGTTCGTCGGGTCGCGGTGGGCGTTCCCGCTCCTCGCCGACTTCCACCCGCTGGCGCGGCAGGCCCTCCAGGTGTTGACCTTCGTCGGGGCGGCGTTCGCCGCGACGGCCATCGCGGTGGTGCTGCGCCCGGGGGTCGTCTTTGCCCGGCCGCTGCAGTTCCTGGCCCTCGTGGGGGCCAACGTCGTGCTCTCCCTCGTGTTCGGGGGCGGGTTGGCCGCCTGGGAGACGATGCGGTGGTCCCTCGAGCAGGCCTTCGAGGAGCTGCGGGAAAAGGAGGTCCTCGAGCGGGAGATGGCACTGGCCCGCGAGGTGCAGCAGGGGCTGCTCCCGGAGGGTCCCCCGGAAGTGCCCGGCCTCGAGATCGCCTTCTCGTTCGTGCCTGCCCGCTCGGTCGGGGGAGACTTCGTCGGGTTCGTCCCGCTGTCGGGCGGTCGCCTGGGGATCGCCGTGGCCGACGTCACCGGCAAGGGGATCGCGGCCGCCCTGCTCGGGGCCAACTTCCAGGCGATGCTCGAGGCCCTCGCCCCGCGGGTCGAGCGACCGGGAGAGCTGCTCGCGGAGCTCTCCCGGATGGTCGACGCCAGGACCGGCCCCGCGCGGTTCGTCACCCTGGCGTGGGTGATCCTCGATCCCGCCACCGGTCGAATCTCCTGGTCCCTCGCCGGCCACCCCCCGCCGCTGGTCCACGGGGCGGACGGGACCCGCTGGCTCGCCGAGGGGGGCGTGCCCCTCGGGGTCCTGCCGGGGCTGCCCTACGCGGAGGGGAGCGGGACGATCGACCGGGGCGACGTGCTCGTCCTCTACACCGACGGCCTGATGGAGGCCCCGGCTCGCGGGGACCCGGATGACCAGTTCGGACGGGATCGCCTGGCGCGCCTCGTCGCCGGCTGCCGCGGATGCGACGCGCGGGAGGTGCTCGAGCGGATCCTCGCGGCACTCGCCGAGCACGAGGGCGGGGGGCCGCCGGCCGACGACACGACGGTCGTCGTCGTTCGCCGGGTGTCGGGCGGGGAGGGCGACCGATGATCCACGCCCGGGAACTCGCACGGCGGAGACCGGTGCGCCTGGCCGTCGAGCTGGCGCTGGCCGGGGGCCTCGGGGGGGCCGTGGGGGCGCTGGTCGGGCTGGTCGCGGGAGTTCTCGAGGATGCCCTTGCCGCGCCCCTCGTCGTGATCGGCGTGGTCACGGGACTCGCGGCAGGGCTCCTCGCGACCCTCGTCGGCCGGGAGATCCTGCCACGCCTCCAGGTGTTCGCCTTCCCGCTCCGCGCGACGATCGCCGTGCTCGCGCTGGCCGGGGGGGCGTTCGCGTCCACGGCACTTGGCTTCTGGATCTACCCGCGGTTCACGCTCCACCAGGTACGCCTCGTGCTGCTCGTCGGCTCGATCAACGGCCTGCTCGCCCTGGTCGCGGGGACCCTCGTCTTCCTCTACGAGGACCTGGCCGCCCGCCTGCATCGCGCGCGGGAGCAGCTCGCGGCCGAGCGCCTGGCCCAGGCCGAGGCGCGGGAACGGGCCACCCAGGCCGAGTTGCGGGCGTTGCAGGCCCGGATCAACCCGCACTTCTTCTTCAACGCCCTCAACACCGTGGCCGCGCTGGTCGGCGAGGACCCGGCCGAGGCGGAACGGTTGCTCGAGCGATTCGCGGGTCTCTTCCGCTACGCCTTTCGGCGGGGGCGCGAGCGGGAGGTTCCCCTCGAGGAGGAACTCGACTTCATCGCGGCGTACCTGGAGATCGAACAGGCCCGCTTCGGCGACAAGCTCCGCTGGAGCCTGCGCGTCGACCCGGGGCTCGAGGGGCTCCGCGTCCCGCCGCTGGTGCTCCAGCCGCTCGTGGAGAACGCGGTGCTCCACGGCCGGGACCCGGACACGGGCGAGGGAAGCGTCACCGTGCACGCGGAGGCCACGGCGGAGGGACTCGTCCTGCGGGTCGTGGACGGCGGACCGGGGCCGGGACCGGCCGGGCGCGAGCCGCCCCGCGGCCATGCCCTCGAGAACGTGGCGGGGCGGGTTGCGGCCGCGGGCGGGGGGCGCCTGGAGATCGGGCCCGGTCCCGGGGGGCGGGGCACGGAGGCACGGATCGTCTTCCCCACCGCGGGGAAGCGGGAGGATGGGCGATGAGCGAACGGAACGAGCGAAACGGGACGATGACGGCGGTGCTCGTCGAGGACGAACCCCCCGCGCGGCGCCGTCTGCGGCGCCTGCTCGAGGCGGACGGACGGGTCTCCGTCGTCGCCGAGGCGGACACCGTCCGCGACGCGGTGGCCAAGATCCGGCACCACGGGCCGGACGTCGTCTTCCTCGATATCCGGCTGCCGGGAGGGGACGGGTTCGACGTCCTGCACCGGCTGGACGAGATCCCGGCGGTGATCTTCGTGACTGCCTACGACGACTACGCCGTCCGTGCCTTCGAGGAGGACGCCGTCGACTACCTGGTCAAGCCGGTGGACGGCCAGCGCCTGGCCGCCGCCCTCGACCGGCTGGTCCGTCGCCGGGAGAGGGAGCGGCTGCAGCCGGGTCTCGACCGGGCCCTCGCGCGGGCCGGGGGAAGGCCGTTCCGGATCGTGGCCCGAAAGCGGAACCGGATCGTGCTGCTCGACCCGGCCGAGGTCACCCACCTCTCGGCCGATCACACCCTGGTCTTCGCCTGGTCCGGGGGGAACTCGTACCTGGTTCCCCGGACGCTCCAGGAGCTGGAGGAGGAACTGGCCCCGCACGGTTTCCGGCGGACCCACCGGTCGGCCCTGGTGAACCTCGCCCACGTGCGGGCCGTTCACCCCGGCGCCTCGGGGAACTTCGTGCTCGAGATGGACGACGCGGAGCGGACCCGGGTTCCCCTCTCCCGCAGGCGGGCGCGGCTCGTCCGGGGAGAGCTCGGGTTCTGAAAAGCCCGGCGGCGCCGGCGGGAGGACCGCTCGGCGCGATGGGACAACCCTCCAGCGGAAAGGGGGTTCCCTCCCGCGCGGGAGACGCCAGCATGACAACGAAGGGCCCGCTCCCCCGAGCCGGGCCCGGGAGACGCCGATGACCAGGAAGCTCCTTCTCCTCGCCCTTCTCGCCGCCTTCGCGGGCCCGCCGGCGCGGGCGGCGGACGTCCGGGTGGACGTCCAGGCCCCGGAGCAGGTGTTCGACCTCGGCACGATCCACGCCGCCAGCGGCGAGGCGGTTCTCGTCGGCGAGGGGGAGACCGTTCCCGGGGACCTGTACGCCTTTGCGGGGAGCGTCCGCGTCGACGGCGCGGTCGCGGGCGATGCCTGGACCGTGGCGCGGGAGGTCCGGGTGACGGGGCGCGTGGGCGGCGATCTCGGCGCGGCGGCGGCGGACCTGACGGTCGCCGGAGAGGTCGATGGGGACCTGCGGGCGAGCGGGGCCAACCTGGTGCTCCGGGGTACCGTCGGACGGAACGTCCTGCTGATGGGAGCACGAATCGTCATCGGGCGGGAGGCACGGGTCGGGGGGACGGTCTACGCCAGCGGAGGGCACGTTCGGATCGAGGGCCAGGTCGACGGACCCGTCCGGGTCACCGCCGGCAAGGTCGTCCTCGGGGGACGGATCGGCGGTACCGTTCGGGTCGACTGCGACGAGCTGGAAATCCTGCCCGGCTGCCGCGTGGCCGGCGACCTGGAGTACGACACGCGGACCGAGCCGCGGGTCCCGGAAGGGACCGTCGCGGGGAAGGTCACCCGGGTGGATCTCGGGCGGGCCAGGCGGGAGGCCGAGCATGGCGCCGGGTCGTCGGTGTCCATCCGCTCGCTGTTCGCGCCGGCGCTGGGACTCGCCTGGCGGGTGCTCTTCCATGGCTACCTCGCGTTCGTCAGCCTGGTGACCGGGATCCTCCTGTTTCTTTTCTTCCGGCGGTTCCTCGCCGGGGCGATCGACCGCTGCGCCGACTGGGGTGGCCTGGGGGCGAGCTTCGGCACCGGGCTCGTCGCCCTTCTCCTGCTGCTCGTCCTCGGGGTGATCTGCATTTTCCCGTTCCTGATGATCCCCCTCGGGTTCGGCGTCTGGTGCCTGCTCGGCGCGCTCCTCTTCTTCGGCGGCGTCGTCGGCAAGGCGGTCGCGGGATGCCTCGTCCTGCGCCCGCTGCTGCGCCGGACGGCCCACCCGGTGCTGGCCCTCGTCGTCGGCGTGCTGGTCACCTGGATCGTCGGCCTCGTGCCCTGGCTCGGGGGACTCGTCGGGCTGCTGGTGACCCTTACCGGGATGGGGGCCGTGCTGCTGCGGCTCTACGGCGCGGGGGCCGGGGCGGGTGCCGCCGCCTGACAGACGCTCCCTTCGTGGTACCTTTGGCAGCGTCGCCACCCGCGGGTGGTGCGGAAGGTGCCATGTGCGGAATCGCCGGGATCGCCGGGATCGGCGTGGACCGGGAAGCGGGCCTGCGCTCCGTCCGGCGCATGATCGATACGATCCCCCACCGGGGACCGGACGGGGAAGCGTTTGCCTCCGCCCCCGGGGCTGTCCTCGGCTTCTGCCGCCTCGCCATCGTCGAACCGCGGGAGCCGGCCCGGGTCCTCCGGAGCGAGGACGGCTCCGTCCGGGCGGTCGTCAACGGGGAGATCTACGACGCCGAGGAGGGCCGGCGGCGCCTGCGGGCCCGCGGCCACCGTTTCGCCACGGGGGTCGACACCGAGGTGGTGCCTCACCTCTGGGAGGAGCACGGGCCGGACCTTCCCCGGTACCTCGACGGGATGTTCGCCCTCGCGGTTCACGACGCCCGCCGGGAGTTGCTTTTCCTCGCCCGCGACCGGGCCGGTGAGAAACCGCTCTTCTTCACGCTCTCCGGGGGACGGCTTCTCTTCGCGTCGGAGCTGCGCGCCCTGCTGGCCGTGCCGGGCATCGACCGCTCCCTCGACCCGGTGGCGCTCCGGCGGTTCCTGCTCCACGGCTTCTTCCCGGCCCCGTACACCCCCCTCGCGTCGATCCGCAAGCTGCCCCCGGGACACCGGCTGCTCTGGGACGGGCACCGCCTCCGGATCGAGCCCTGGTGGGACCTGGCCGGGTTCTTCGGGAAGGCGGGCGCGCCGGCACCCCGGACCCTCGACGAGGCGGCGCGCCGGGTGGACGGGGCCCTCGGGGAGGCGGTCCGGCGGCGCAAGCGCTCCGACGTCCCGGTCGGCGTCTTCCTTTCCGGGGGGATCGACTCGGGGGCGGTCCTCGCCCACCTGGCGGACCAGGAGGGCCCCGGCATCCCGGCCTTCACCCTGGGACACGAGGACCGGGGGTTCGACGAGTCCATGCTGGCGGCGCGGACAGCGCGGCACTTCCGCGCGGATCTCCACGTGCTCCGCCTCGGGCGCGACGGCCTCGAGGAAGGGCTGCGGACCGTCCTCGCGGAGTTCGACGAGCCCCTTGCCGACGCCTCCATCGTGCCGACGCGGATGCTCGCCGGGTTCGCCCGGCAGCGGGTGAAGGTGGTCCTCTCCGGGGAGGGGAGCGACGAGCTGTTCGGGGGCTATCCCACCTACCCGGGGCACCTGCTCGCCGAGCGGTTCCTGCGACTGCCGGGGCCGGTCCGCCGGGCCGTGCTCGGAATGCTGCGCCGCATGACCCCGGTCACGATGGGGAACGTGGGCCTCGACTACCTGCTCGAGCGGTTCGTCTCCGGGCTCGCGGGGGACCCCGTCGAGCGCCACCACCGGTGGTTCGGCGTCCTGGCGCCGGGGCGGATCGACGGCCTGCTGGCGCCTCGCGTGCGGGAGCGGCTCGCCGGGGACGACCCGTTCGGATCGGCCCGGGCGCTCGAGCGGGGCAGAGCGCTGCCGGACCTGCTGGCGCGCCTGCTCTACCAGGACTTCCGCCTCTACCTCGGCGAGGGGCTCCTCACGAAGGTCGACCGGGCGACGATGCTCGCCTCCCTCGAGGCCCGCGCCCCGTTTCTCGACCATCGGCTCGCCGAGCTGGTCGCGGGGCTGCCGTCCCGCTGGAAGGTCCGGTTCCCGGGCACGAAGGTCGTCCTGCGGCGGGCGGTGGCGCACCGGCTGCCGGCGGAGGTGCTCCGGCGCCGGAAGCGCGGGTTCAACATCCCGTTCTCCCGCTGGCTCCTCGAGGGCCTCGGCGAGCGGCTCCGCGAGCGGTTCGAGCCGGGCAGGGTCCGGGCGCGTGGCCTGCTCGACCCCGGCGCGGTCCACCGGCTGCTCGAGGAGCACCTGGCCCGCCGGGCCGACCACCGGAAGCCGCTGTTCGCGCTGCTCGTGCTCGATGCCTGGTGCGACCGGGTCTACGGCGAGGGGGTCGGGGTCCCGCTGGCAGACCCGGCCGGCGTGCCCGTGACGGGAGAGGCCCCCCGGGACGGTGAGGGCGAGCTGGTGGCCGGGGAGGGGGCCGGATGACGAGCGGGGCACGGGTATTGCCGGCCGGCTTCCGGGGCCGGGCCCTGGCGGTCCTGGCTCTCGCCGCGCTCCTGTTCGCCTGGAACGCCTGGGGCTACGACCTGTGGGCGCCCGACGAGCCGTACTTCGGCGAGGGAGCCCGGGAGATGGTGGCCGACGGCCAGTGGCTGGTCCCCCACGTGCTGGGGAAGGTGACGACCGACAAGCCGCCCCTCTTCTTCTGGCTGATCGCCCTCGCCTCGCTGCCCCTCGGTCCCGGGCCGTTCGCCGCCCGCCTGCCGTCCATCCTGGCCGGTCTCGGGTGCGTCGCCCTCGTCATCCACCTGGGTCGGCGGTTCGAGTCGGAGCGTACCGGGCTCCTCGCCGGGGTGATCCTCGCCACCTCGTGGCTCTCCTGGGACAAGTTCCGGAGCGCCCAGATCGATGGATTGCTCTGCCTCCTGGTGCTGGCGACGGTGGCGATCCTCGAGGCGTGGTGCGCGGGGGACCTGGCCGGTCGGCCGGCGGGCCTCGTCGCCTGGGGACTCGCCGGGCTCGCCACCCTGGCCAAGGGCCCGGTGGGCCTGATCGTGCCGCTGGGAATCCTGGTGACCTGGCTCGCGGCCCGCCGCGAGCTGCGACGGCTGCGGGAGCTCGCCCCGGTGGCCGGGCCGGCCCTGTTCCTCGCGATCACGCTCGCCTGGGCCATCCCGGCAACCCTCTGCTCCGGCGGGGAATACTCGTTTCTCGACGCGTTGCGCACCCATTTCGTCGACCGGGCAGCCCACGGCATGCACCACCCCCGGCCCGCCTGGTACTACCTGGTGGTGACACCGGTCCAGCTCCTCCCGTGGACCGGGCTGGCCCTCGCGGGCCTCGCGGTCGCCTGGCGGGAGAGGGACCGGCCCGGCCGGCTCCTGCTGCTCGCCTGGGCGGGATTCGTCGTCGTCCTGTTCTCGCTCTCCCGGGAGAAGCGGGATCTCTATGTCCTGCCGGCCTTTCCCGCGTTCGCGCTGCTCGCCGCCCTGGCGGCCGACCATTGCCTGGCGGGGGAGGGGATGTGCCGCGAGGGAGATCGAAGGCTGGCCCGGTGGGCCCTCGGGGTGCCCCTCGCGATCCTCGTGGTCCTGGGTCTCGTCCTCGTTCCCCTGGTCTCGCGGCGATTCCCCGGGCTGGAGGCGGCGGCCCGGCCGCTTGCGGCGGTGCTGATCGCCGGGGGAGGGTCCGGCCTCCTGCTAGCGATCCGGGGCCGGGTCCGGGCCAGCGTGATGGCGACCGCGGCGATGGTAAGCATCTTTCTGCTGGTGCTGGTGACGTCGGTCTACCCCGCCGTCGATCCCCTGAAGAGCCCGGCGGAGATCGCCGCCGCCCTCGAGGAGGCACCGACCGGGGCCCGCGTCGGAAGCCTCGGGCTCGGAAACCTGCCTCGCGCCATCGCCTTCCGCACCGGCGGGATCTATCCCGAACCCCTCGGGGGAATCGACGAGGCGACCCGGTGGCTCGCGGCCCCCGGGGAGGCCTGGCTGATCGCCGAGGCGGAACCGGCCCGGGAGCTCCGGGAGCGCTTTTCCGTGGCCCTCGAGGAGGTCGCCCGGCAGCGGCTCGCGCGCCGCGACGTGGTCCTCCTGCGCAAGCGTCCCTGACGGGGTACCCTCCCGGCCATGCTCGTCCTCGAGAACGTCTCCCGGGTCGTCCCGGGGCGGGTGCTCTTCGAACGGGTCCACCTGGTGATCCACCCGGGGGACCGGCTCGGACTCGTCGGGCCGAACGGTTCCGGGAAGACGTCGCTCCTCCGCGTGATCGCGGGCCTCGACGAGCCCACCGACGGCCGCGTGATCCGTCGGCCGGGGCTCCGGGTCGCGTACCTGCCCCAGGAGATCGAGACGGAGGCGGACGCGGCGACCCCGCTCCTCGAGGTCGCCCTCGCCGGGGCGGAGGACGTGCGGGAGCTCGGGCGGGAGCTCGCCCGCCTCGAGGAAGAGCTGGCACGCCTCGCGGACGACCCGGGAGACGGGGGGCGGCTCGAGCGGGTCTCGGCCCGGTATGGCGAGCTCCGGGCCCTCTACGAGTGGTTCGGGGGAGACGCCCTCGAGGCCCGGGCCCTCCAGGTGCTCTCCGGGCTCGGCTTCGCCCCGGGGGACGCGCGGCGGCCCCTCGGGACGTTCTCCGGGGGATGGCGGATGCGCGCCCTGATGGCGCGGCTCCTCCTCTCGGGTGCCGACCTCCTGCTGCTCGACGAGCCGACGAACCACCTCGACCTGGACGCCCTCGCCTGGCTCGAGGGGCACCTGGCGACCAGCCCCGCGGCGATCCTCGTCGTCAGCCACGACCGGGTCTTCCTCGACCGGGTGGCCCGGAAGGTGGCCGACCTGGTCCGGGGCCGGCTCCGCGTGACGCCCGGGGGCTACACCGCGTGGCTCGAGGCGCGCCGGCGGGAGCGGGAGGCGGTGACGAAACGGGACCGGCAGCTCGCCCGCGAGGAGGCGCGCCTCGAGCGGTTCGTCGCACGCTTCGGGGCGAAGGCGACGAAAGCGACGCAGGCAAAGGACAAGGAACGGCTCCTCGAGCGGATCCGGGAGGAGCGGGCGGCCCTCGCCGTCGACCCGGCGGCGGAGTTCCGGGTCCGGGTCCCGGAGCCTCCGCGGGCGCCCGACCCCCTGCTCGTGCTCGAGGGGGTGGCGAAACGGTTCGGAGACCGGGAGGTCTTCTCCGGGGTCGACCTGGTCCTGCGCCCGGGGGACCGGCTCGCGGTCCTCGGCCCCAACGGTTCCGGGAAGACGACGCTGCTGCGCCTGCTGGCGGGGGAGCTGCGGCCCGATGCCGGGCGCCGCGAGCTTTCCCGGGGGGTCGTGATCGGACGGTTCGCCCAGCACCAGCTCGAGACGATGGACCCGGAGGCCACCGTTCTCGAGGAGCTGGCCCGGGGGGCGCCCGGCAGGAAGCCCGAGGAGCTGCGGGCGGCGCTCGGCGCCCTGGGCCTCGGGGCCGGCCACGTGGAGCGTCGTGTCGCGACCCTCTCCGGCGGCGAGAGGGCGCGCCTCGCCCTCGCGCGCCTCTTTCTCCACCCGGCCAACCTGCTGCTCCTCGACGAGCCGACGAACCACCTGGACCTGCCGATGCGCGAGGCCCTCGAGGAGGCGCTCGCCGCCTGGCCGGGCACCCTCGTGGTCGTCAGCCACGACCGGGCCTTCCTCGCGCGCCTCGCCCGGGAAACCCTGGCGGTGGAGGGAGGGCGGATCGAGCGCCTCGACGGGGGATTCGCGGCGTACCAGGCCTGGCGCGCCGGCCGGCGGGAGGAAGGGGTCCGGGTGCGCAGCGCCGGGGGCGCCGTCCACGAGCGCTCCCGGGAAGCCCGGCGCAGGAGGGCCCGGGAGCTGCAGGAGCGGAG
Organism: uncultured Acidobacteriota bacterium; assembly: GCA_964420365.1. Lineage (GTDB taxonomy): Bacteria > Acidobacteriota > Polarisedimenticolia > J045 > J045 > JAMOQA01. Next base: position 58,026 of record CAYQTA010000114.1, read on the forward strand.
CCGCCGCCTGCGACCGCTGCGCGAGCGGGTCGCCCGGCTGGAGGAGGAGATCCACCGGCTGGAGGAGACCCTCGCGGCGGTCGACCGGGACCTGGCGGACCCGGCGGTCCACGGCGACGGCGAGCGGCTGGCGTCGCTTGCCCGGGAGCGCGAGCGGCTCGCGGGGGAACTCGCCCGGCTCTATCCCGCCTGGGAGGAAGCGGCGGCCCGGCTGGAGGAGGCGGAGCGGGAGAACTGAGAAGACTGGGCAGCACCTCGCTTTCGGCGTACCCCGAAGGATGCCGGTCCCCGGGACCGGCGGGGAGGTCCGTCATGCGCAGGATTCGCGTTTTCACGCCCGGGTTCGTTCCTGTCCTCTTCGCCCTCCTTGCCATCGCACCGGCCTCGGCCGGCGGGACGACCTTCGTCGATGCCACGGCGGAGGTCTTTCCGGATGGGCTGCCCCGGGGGCATTTCCTCTGGGGAGACTGCGACGGCGACGGGGACGAGGACCTCCTGGTCGGCGGCAAGCGGATCTTCCTCAACTCGGGGCCGCCGGAGTTCGTCTTTCACGAGGTGGAGGACACCGGCGACCTGGCGGACGGCGCGCACCAGCGGGCGATCTGGATCGACATCGACAACGACGGCGACCTCGACCTGTTCGGGATCGGTACGGGAAACCGGGAGCGGCTGTTCCTGAACGACGGGAGCTGCCGCTTCACCGACATCTCGGACTTCGACGGGGACGGCACGTCGGACCTCGACGACGGCAGCCCCTCGATGACGGCGAGCTGCGGCGACTACGACGGGGACGGGTTCCTCGACGTCTACGTCGGGAACTACGAGAAGCAGTGCGACGGCAACATCTGCGGCGACTGCCGGACGGACCGCCTCTGGCACAACCGGGGCGACCTGACCTTCGAGGACGTGACGGTCTCGTCCGGCATCTACGAGCAGGAACACGGGATCGGGAAGAACGACGTCGGGACCTGCCTCGGCAGCGGCGGCGGGCAGCCGTGTGACAGCGACGACGACTGCCCCTCCGGGACGTCGTGCAAGATCGGGACCTGTGCGCGGGGCTCGAACTGGGTCGACTACGACGACGACGGCGACCTGGACATCTTCGTCAGCAACTACCGGCTGGACCCGAACCTGCTGTGGGAGAACCAGGGGGACGGCACCTTCACCAACGTCGCGTTCGAGAAGAACGTCGACGGCGACGAGGACAACGACGCCTGGGGCCACGTGCTCGGCTCGGACTGGGGCGACTACGACAACGACGGCGACATGGATCTCTACACGGCGAACCTGGCCCACGGGGTCTACTACGTCTTCCTGCACCACGACATTTCCCAGCTCCTGCGCAGCTCCGGGGCCCCCGACTACGTCTTCACGGACGTCCGCGGCTCCTCGGGCATGCGGGAGTACGACCCGGACGCCCAGCCCGACTGGGCCGAGACCTGTCCCACCTGGGGGGACTACGACAACGACGGCTGGCTCGACATCTACGTGACGCACATCTACGACAGCTCGGATCTCAACTACTCGACGCTCTACCACAACGACGGGGACGGCACGTTCACCGAGACGACGACGTCGGTCGGGGCCAACCTGAAGCTCTACATCAACTACTCGGCCGCCTGGTGCGACTACGACCAGGACGGGGACCTCGATCTCGTCACCTACGGGGCGCCGACGAAGGACGGGACGCGGGAGGCCCACCTGTTCCGCAACGAGACCGGCAGCGAGAACCGGTGGCTCGAGGTGCGGGTCAAGGGAGGTGCGGGCCGGGGCGGGGCGACCAACCGCTACGGGGTCGGCGTGCGGATCACGGTGACGGAGAACGGGATGAGCCAGCTCCGGGAGGTCCAGGGCGGGCACGGCTACCACACGGCGATGAACTCGGCGCCCCAGGAGTTCGGGTTCGGGCCGGGGGACGACGAGCCGGTCGACGAGGTGAAGGTCCGCTGGACGAACGGCGTCACCGACGTCTTCCACGACGTGCCGATGCGGTACCGGGCGCTGGTCCTCGAGGTGGGGGCGAAGGTCCATCGGGGCTCGGATCCATCGCAGGAGCTGCCGGTGGTCGACGACGCCGCGAAGCTCTTCCCCTGGCGGGACGCCGTCCTCGGCGACGGGCAGACCTGGTTCTACGAGGTCGAGGGGGTGGAGGAGACCCTCCTCCTGCGGAAGGATCCCGCCGCCGGCACCGTGATCCTCTACTTCCCCTGATCCGCGGCCGGGGCGCTCGGGAGCGCCTCGCCCGGCGGAATCCCGGCGCTCCGTGCGTTCACGCGGGCCCCTTCGCGCGGGCCGTCCCGGGGCAGGGGTGGGCGTTCCGGCGCATGCGGGCGGCGGAGTCCTGGCCGAGGGTGCCTTCCGCGAGCGGGACCTTCGTGCCGGGTTCCTGGCCGTCCTCGACCAGGCGGTAGCCCGTCACCAGCCAGTAGACCATCGTGCCGGGCGCGGGGACGTACGGGTCGGTCGCGGACCGCGCCGCGAGGTCGCACCAGCGCGCCGCGCCGGGAACCTCGTCCGGGTCCTGGGTCAGCTCACCGGTCGCCCGGAAGTGCCCCCAGTCCCCGCGGTACAGGTTCCAGCGGTCGCGGTCCAGGGTGTCGTCCCAGGCGAGGGTCTCCTTGTCCTCGAACCGCAGCACCAGCGGATCGGGCCGCCGGGCGATCTCGAAGGAGCCGTCACCGACGGTCGTCACCTGCGCGGTCGGAGTCGTCGCCGTCACCCGGATCCGGCAGTCCGCGGAGAGTCGGTCCGGGACGAGCCACTGGAAACGGCCGTTGTCGGGCAGGTCGTCGGCGATCGTCTCCCACGGTCCGCCGGGACCCGTCGTCGAGAGCTCGAGGCGGATCCGGGCCGTCTCCCCGGCGGGCACCTCGGTGATCCAGCGGACGAAGCGGACCTGCCCGGCGAGGAGCCTGCGGTGCGGTCCCGGGTGGAGCAGGCGGACCCGCAGCGTGGCGGGGGGCGTCGCCTCGGCCCAGGCCCGGAGGTGGTTCCGCTTCGTCCAGGGATCCGTCCGGTCCTCCGCCAGGGTGACCATGTCCATCCGCCCGTTGTGATCGAAGTCCGCCCCGGTGCGGAAGGCCCGTGCCGATCCGGGGTTGTCCGGGACCTGGAAGGCGGTCGCCTCCTGCCAGGTACCACCCGGGCCGGTGCGCCGGAAGACGTGGACCCAGCCGCCGCCGAACGTGACCAGGTCGATCGTGCCGTCCGCGTCGACGTCCTCGAGGGCCGTGTACCGGCAGTCGCCGAGGGAGGGCAGGCCGGCGCCGGCGTCCTCCCACGTGCCGCGCCCGCGGGAGAGCCACGCCCGCGGGTTGCCGGCGGTGTCGCAGTACGCGAGGTCGTCCCGTCCGTCCCGGTCGAGATCGCCGAGGGACGGGCCGTCGTACCAGTTCCACTCCCCGGGGGAGGGCAGGTTGCCGTCGGCCACGGTGAAGAAGCCCTCGCCGTCCCCGGCCCAGACGGTGCCCTCCTGCTTGGCCGTCGCGATGTCGAGGATCCCGTCACCGTCCACGTCCCCGAAGGCGAAGACCTGGCCGGAGTTGCCCCCGAGGAAGCCGAAGCTGCGGCGCCAGGTGCCGTCGCCGTCGTTCAGCCAGGCGTGCATCCCGTCCGACGAGCCGAAGCCGGAAGCGCCGACGTCCAGGTCCCCGTCCCCGTCGATGTCCCCGAGGTCGGTGGCGAACATGCCCCAGGACTGGCCCTCGTCCGCCAGCCCGTCGTCCCACGGGGCCCACGAGAGACCGGTCCCGTCCCCGAGGGCGACCTCCTCGTACTGGTCCCCGAGGTCGCCGCTGCCGTAGGCGTGGTGCATCCCGTAGGCGATGTCGAGGATGCCGTCCCCGTTCACGTCCCCGAGGGCGCAGCCCCCGTAGCCGAGGTTCCCGGCGTGGACGTAGCTCCAGCTCCCGGCCCCGTCCCCGAACCAGGTCATGATCCCCCGCTCGGTCGACTGGATTTCCGGGTTGCCATGGTCCCCGATCGAGACGATGTCCGGGTTGCCGTCCCCGTCCACGTCGGCGAACTCCAGCTCCGAATCACCCCCCTCCCAGGTCGGCTCCTCGAGCCCCGTCGATCGCTCGACGTAGTGGAGGGGAGGGGGATCCGCGGCCGCGGGGAGACAACCGAGGACGAGCAGGACCGGCAGGCCGACGGCGAGAGAAGGGCGGATTCCGATCATGGCAGGCCTCCGCTCCCCCCGGTGAAATGGATACGCCGATCTTCCGGCGCCTGCGCCCGGAACGAAGGCGCCCCGGCCCGGGGGCCGGGGCGCGCCCTGCCCGGGAGAAAGGGCTCAGCCGAGGGACGGGCCGATCATCTTCTCCGGCCGGACGTGGCGGTCGAACTCCTCGGGAGTGAGGAGCCCGAGGGCGACGGCGGCCTCCTTGAGGGTGAGCCCCTCGGCGTAGGCCTTCTTCGCCACCTTCGCCGCGTTGTCGTAGCCGATCACCGGGTTGAGTGCGGTGACCAGCATCAGGGACTTCTCGACGAGCTCGGCAACCCGCTCCCGGTTGACCTCGATGCCGACGACGCACCGGTCGGTGAAGGAGCGGGCGGCGTCGGAGAGGAGGCGGATCGACTCGAGCACGTTGTGGATGATCACCGGCTTGAAGACGTTGAGCTGCAGGTGGCCGTTCATTCCGCCGATCCCGCAGGCGACGTCGTTGCCGAACACCTGGGCACAGACCATGGTCAGCGCCTCGGCCTGGGTCGGGTTGACCTTGCCGGGCATGATCGACGAGCCGGGCTCGTTGGCCGGCAGCAGCAGCTCGCCGAGGCCGCAGCGCGGGCCGGAACCGAGCAGCCGGATGTCGTTCCCGATCTTGAACAGGGCGCTGGCGGCCGCCTTGAGGGCGCCGTGGAGACCGACCAGCGGGTCGTGGGAGGCGAGGCCGGCGAACTTGTTCGGCGCGGAGACGAACGGCAGGCCGGTGATCTCCGCCACGTGCTTCGCCGCCGTCTCGGCGAACCTCGGGTGCGTGTTGAGCCCGGTGCCGACCGCGGTCCCCCCGAGTGCGAGCTCGTAGACCTGGGGCAGCATCGCTTCCACCCGGGCGATCGCCTGGTCGAGCTGGGCGACCCACCCGGAAAACTCCTGGCCGACGGTCAGGGGAACCGCGTCCATCATGTGGGTCCGCCCGATCTTGATGATGTCCCGGAACTCGTCCTGCTTCTTCGCCAGGGCGTCCCGGATGTAGCGGAGGGCGGGGAGGAGCTCGTGGACCGTCTGCTCCGCGGCCGCGATGTGCATCGCAGTCGGGAAGGTGTCGTTGGAACTCTGGGACTTGTTGACGTCATCGTTGGGATGGACCGGCTTCTTCGACCCGATCTCCCCGCCGAGGATCTCGATCGCCCGGTTGGCGATCACCTCGTTCGTGTTCATGTTGGACTGGGTACCCGAGCCGGTCTGCCAGACGACCAGCGGGAAGTGGTCGTCGAGCTTCCCCTCGATCACCTCGTCCGCCGCCTGGAGGATGGCCCGGACCTTCTTCTCGTCGTCGAACAGGCCCAGTTCGCTGTTGGCGAGGCAGGCGGCCTTCTTGACGATCCCGAGGGCGCGGATCATCGGGCGCGGGAAGCGGTGCCCCCCGATGGGGAAGTTCTGGAGGGAGCGCTGGGTCTGGGCGCCCCAGTAACGGTCGGCGGGAACCTGGACCTCTCCCAGGCTGTCGGTCTCGATCCGGGTCTTCATCGCGTGACCTCCGACGGGTGGGAGGGGAAGTGTAGTCCTCCCGGCCCGCTCCGTCACCGGGGAGGCTGGCGGGGAGGGAGGATCGGGCTAATACTTGTGCGCCACCGGGTTATGAGTCGTCCCGCCCGGAGGCCGGGCGCGTGACGCGAGGAGGTACCGATGGCGAACCTGCCCGATCCGCACCCCCAGGAGGTGATGGACCTGCTCCGCGACAAGTCGATCCGGATCGCGGTGGTGGGGGCGAGCAACAACCCGCAGAAGTACGGGAACATCATCGTCAGGAACCTGCTCGGCAAGGGATACGGGAACATCCTGCCGATCAACCCGCGGGAGAAGGAGATCGCCGGGTTGCCCGCCTACCCGGACCTCGCCGAGGCCCCGAAGCCGATCGACCTCGTCAACTTCGTCACCCCCCCGCCGGTGACGCGGAAGGTGCTCGAGCAGGTGGCCGAGCTCGGGCTGCCCCGCGTGTGGCTCCAGGAGGGGAGCTACGACGACGAGGTGCTGGAGTACGTGGCACGGGCGCCGTTCAAGACGGTCTACGACGCCTGCATCATGGTGGTGACGAACTACCACGCGTAACCTGCCGGTGGGGGCGCCCTGGACGCCGGTCAGTGGAAAGCAGGGCACGCGGACGTGGTCCCGCGGGCGCTTTGGCCGTACATGATGGGGCGAAGCGCCGCCGCGGGGGACGCCCTCCCGCCACCGGCGCGGGAGGATCCCGTGGGCATGGTGCCGGACCGGGTGGACCGCCAGCGAACCCTTGCCTCCCTGCGACGCGCCGCGCGCCGCTCGGGCGGGGACGACCTGTGCGAGCTCGACCGACGCGCCTTTCTCTGGCTCTACGGCAGCACGATGGTCGAGGCCTGGGTGGACGGGGATGGTTCCGTTGCGCTGCGTGCCTGGCTGGTCCTCGCGCCGGAGCGCGCCCGGGCGCTCGGCGCGCTGCGGCAACTCGATGCCCGGCCGGCGGTGGGACGCCTCGTCCTCGACGAGGAGGGGGACATTTCCCTCGAGCACCGGATCCCGGGAGATTGCACCGAGGAACGGATGTCCCGGGAGGTCGACGCCCTCTGCCGCGAGGCCGATCGGCTCGACGACCTCCTCTGCCGCGAGGCCGGCGGCAGCCGCTCCCTCGACCGTTTCCAGGCCGAGGTCGAGGCCGCCCTCGGGATGAGCAGCTCGAGCCTCCCCAACTGAAAACCGTGCCGGACGCGGCTATCCTCTTGCCGGGCGGGCACCCGTGCCCGCGGGAGGAGTCGCGCATGGGAGGGATGGAGCCGCCCCTCGCCGAGATCGGCCGGCTGCTGCTCGGGCTCGGGATCGTCCTGGCGATTCTCGGGCTGGTCTTCCTCGTGACCGCGAGGGTTCCCTGGATCGGGCGCCTGCCCGGCGACATCGTCTGGCGTCGCGGGAACTTCACCTTCTACTTCCCGCTGGCGACCTCGATCCTGGTCAGCCTGCTGCTCTCCCTCGTGCTCTGGCTGCTCTCCCGGCGGTAGGCGGCGTTCAGGCGCCGGGCCGGAGGAGGAGGCGGTGCGGATCGAGCACGATCCGCGTCTGCCGGGCCAGGAGTTCGCCGCGGTCCTCGATCACGTCGAGCCGGACCGTGTCCCCGTCGGGCTGGAGGCAGAAGGCCAGGTCGACCAGGTCCTCCACCCGGTCCGCCGGGGGAGGCAGGTGGCCCGGGCGCGAGGCCGGTCCCTCGCGGTGGGTGCGGCAGGACATCCAGAGCTCGGCTCCCAGCTCGGCGGCCAGGTCCCGGAGGGCCCGGATCTCCGCGGGGTCCACGCTCTCCAGCTCGAGGCGGTCGACGATCAGGACGTCGGGGCGGAAATCCATGTGGCTCGCCAGCACCTCGGCGGCCGTCCGGAGGCGGCCCGTGGAGAAGCTGTTCCCGAGGAACGTGTGGATGTGGCGCCGCCGCTCGATGGCGAGCTGAACCTCGGCCGGGTGCGGCGCCTCGGGCTCGAGCCGGAGCAGCTCGAGGAGCAGGTCGTCGTACCAGTCCCGGACCTTGTCGATCGTCCGGTCGAGGGTGACGTGAAGGACACGCTGGCCGGCGAGGAGGGCGTCGAGACCGATCCCGACGAGGAACGCGGTCTTGCCGACACCGGCCCGCGCCAGCACGAGGGAGAGGCTGCCCGGACCGGGCCCGGGGACTCCGTCCTTCTCGAGGAGGCGCCGGGGAGAGCGCCGCAGGCGCGCGATCATCTGCTCGGTCATCGGTCTTCCTCCAGTGCCGCACCGGTGCGTCGCTCCGCGAGGAGCTGCTCGGCAACCTCGGCGGGCACGGGCGCGTACTTCGCGAACTCCATCGTGAACTCCGCCTTTCCCTGGGTGGCGGACCGCAGGTCGGTGGCGTAGCCGAACATCTCCTTGAGCGGGACCTCGGCCTCGATCCGGCAGAAGCCGCCGTCCTCGGTGGACCCCAGGATCGTCCCGCGCCGCTGCATCAGGGAGCGGTAGATCGCCCCCTGGTACTCGGCGGGGCCTTCCACCGAGACCCGCATCACCGGCTCGAGGATCCGGGGCGCCGCGCGACGGTATGCCTCGCGGAAGGCCATCCGGGCGGCCGCCTGGAACGCCATGTCGGAGGAGTCGACGGCATGGGCCGCGCCGTCGTTGATCACGACACGGACGCCGGTGACCGGGGAGCCGATCAGCGAGCCCTTCTCCATGGCGGCGCGGAAGCCCTTGTCACAGGAGCCGATGAACTCCGTCGGGATCGCGCCGCCCCGGATCTGGTCGACGAACTCGTAGCTCCCCTCCTCGAGGGGCTCGATGTAGCCCGCGACCCGCGCGTACTGCCCCGAACCGCCGGTCTGCTTCCTGTGCAGGTAGTTGAAGTCCGCCCGGCGGGAAATCGTCTCCCGGTAGGCGACCTCGGGCGGGCTGACCTCCACCCTTGCGCCGTACTCGCGGCGCATCCGCTCGACGTAGACCTCGAGGTGGAGCTCGCCCATACCGGAGATCACGGTCTGGCCCGACTCGTCGTCCTGGCGGACCCGGAACGTGGGGTCCTCCTTGGCGAAGCGTGCGAGGGCCTTCGAGACCTTGGCCTGGCTCGCCGCGTCGGCCGGTGCGATCCCCAGGGAGACCACCGGCTCGGGGACGTGCATCGAGGTCATCGCCACCCGGATTCCCTCCGCGCAGAAGGTGTCGCCGGTGTAGCAGTCGACCCCGAACAGGCCGACGATGTCGCCGGCGGGAGCGACCTCGATGTCCTCCATCTGGTTCGCGTGGATCCGGACGAGCCGTCCGACCTTGATCTTCCGGCCGGAACGCACGTTGACCAGCGTGTCCCCCTTGCGCAGCGAGCCCTGGTAGACCCGCAGGTAGGTCAGCTGGCCGTAGCGGCCGTCCTCCAGCTTGAAGGCGAGGGCGACGGTCGGGGCGTCCGGGTCCGCGGAGAGCTGGATCGGTGCCTCGTCGCGCTCGAGGTCCAGGGCCTCCGCCTCCACGTCGAGGGGGGAGGGAAGGTAGCGAACGATGGCGTCGAGGACCGGCTGCACGCCCTTGTTCTTGTAGGCCGATCCGAGCAGCACCGGGGTGAGGTCCAGGCCCTGGACACCCCGGCGCAGCGCCTCGTGGATCAGCTCGGGCGTCGCCCGGTCCTCGAGGGCGGCCTCCATCAGTTCGTCCGAGTACATCGAGAGCACGTCGAGCATCTCGGCCCGCTTCTCCTCGGCCCGGGGCAGCAGGTCCGCCGGGATCGGTTCCTCGACGACCCGCTCGCCGTTGTCCCCCTCGAAGCGGAGCGCCTTCATCTCGACCAGGTCGATGACGCCCGAGAAATCCGCCTCGAGCCCGATCGGCAACTGGAGAAGGACCGGCGTGTGGCCGAGCTTGTCCCGGAGCTGCTCGGCCACCTTCTCCGGGTTCGCGCCGGAGCGGTCGCACTTGTTGACGAACGCGATGCGCGGCACGCGGTAGCGGCGCATCTGGCGATCGACGGTGATCGACTGGGACTGGACGCCGGCGACGGCACAGAGGATCAGGACCGCCCCGTCCAGGACCCGGAGCGCCCGCTCGACCTCGATGGTGAAGTCGACGTGGCCGGGGGTGTCGATGATGTTGATCGCGTGGTCGCGCCAGCGGACCTGGGTGGCCGCCGACGTGATCGTGATCCCGCGCTCCTTCTCGAGCTCCATGTGGTCCATGGTCGCCCCGACGCCGTCGCGTCCCTTGACGTCGTGGATCGCGTGGATCCGCCGCGTGTAGTAGAGGATCCGCTCGGTCAGGGTCGTCTTGCCCGAGTCGATGTGGGCCGAGATCCCGATGTTCCGGATCCGTCGGATCGTGTCCTTCATGGGTGCATCCGTCCTCTCCCGCCCCGCGGGGCGGGCGCTTCCGTGCCTCGTTTCCGGGGGAAAAGGCAGACCGGTGAAGATTATGGGGTCAATCGAGCCGTTCGCCAGAGGATTTTTCGTTGCTCGGCTACAAAGTAACGTTTCGGTTAGCTGCGGCTCCCGCGTTCCACGGTGTGCTCCTCGACGAAGGCCTCCACCTGCTCCGGGCGGCCGAGGACCATCAGGAGGGCTCCCTCGCGCAGGGGGCGATTGGGGCGCGGGGGGATCTCCGTCTCGTAGTCCTCCCCCTCGGCCCCGGAGACCGGCTGCTTGATCGCGACCACCTGGAGATCGAACTTGCGACGAAAGTCAAGCTCGGAGAGGGTCTTCCCGGCGAATTCCTCCGGCACGCGGACCTCGGCGACGTCGACGTCGCGGCCCAGGTCGAAGAACTGGGTGAGCCGCGGGTTCGCGATCGTCTTCACCATCTGCTTCGCGCTGTCCCGCTCGGGGAAGACGATCAGGTCCGCCCCGAGGACCCTGATCGCCTCCTCCTCGTCCCGGCTGTTGACCTGCACGGCGACCGTCGGGACGCCCGCCTTGCGCTTCAGGTAGTGGGTGACGAGGACCGCCGCCTCGAAGTGACTTCGGATCCCGAGGACGGCCGCGTGCCAGCCCCGGGCTCCTTCCTTCTCGAGGACCTGGGTGTTGCGGATGTCCGCGACCACGGCGCGCGAGACCTCGGGAGCGATCTCCTCGATCGCGTCGTCCCGGTGGTCGAAGACGATCACGTCGATGTCCGGCTCCCGGGCCAGGCCGAGGGCGGTCTGGCGGCCGAACACCGAGAGGCCGAGGACGGCGATGGTGCGCTTCATGGCGGACCTCCGCATCAGCCCACGAGGATCCTCTCCTCGGGGTACCGGTAGGGCAGCGCCCGGCGCTGCCCGATGAGGGACGAGCCGATCGCGAGGGGACCGAGCCGGCCCACGAACATCAGCACGACCAGCACCAGTTTCCCCGCGGAGGAAAGCCCCGCGGTGATCCCGGTCGAGAGGCCGACCGTCCCCAGGGCCGAGACGATCTCGAACAGGTGATCGATGAAGTGGGCGCTCGCCTGCTGGTGGGGAACGAGACCGATCTCGCTCACCTGGAGGGCGAACCCGCCCAGCAGCACGAGGATGACGAAGGCCGCCACCGTGGCGATCGCCTTCGAGACCACGTCCACCGGCAGGGACCGGCCGAACGCCTCGACCCGCGGGCGACCCCGCATCCGCGAGAAGGCGCCGGCGAAGAGGACGGCCGCCGTCGTCGTCTTCATCCCTCCGCCGGTCGAGCCGGGAGAGGCCCCGATCGCCATCAGCAGGATGGCCAGGATCAGGGTGGGACCCGTCAGCATCTCCGTCGGCACCGTGTTGAAGCCTGCCGTGCGGCAGGTGACGGCAAAGAAGAGCGGGTCGAGGACCCGGGCGAGGGGAGGGGCTTCCCGCAGCGTGTTCCCCCACTCGAGCAGCAGGAAGGCGAGGGAGCCGGCGGCGAGGAGGATGCCGCTCGTCACGAGCACGAGCTTCGTGTGCAGGGAGAGGCGCCAGATGCGACGGCGGGCCCGCGGCGCGGTCAGCAGGGCCTGGAGGTCGGCGAGCACCAGGAAACCGAGGCCGCCGGTCACGATCAGCGCCATGACGACCAGGTTGACCACCGGGTCCCCGCGGAACCCGACGAGGGAGTCCGTCCACAGGGAGAAGCCGGCGTTGCAGAAGGCGGAGACGGCGTGGAAGACCGCCTCCCAGGCGACGCGCAGGCCCCACGACCCCTCGCGGAACCCGAGCCGTGCCCAGAGCACGAGGGCCCCGAGTCCCTCCGCCGCCGCCGTGAAGAGCAGGATCCGCCGCAGGAGGGTGGCCGGGGTCACGTTGGGCAGGGCGCCGTGGACCTGCTCGACGTAGATCCGCGTCCGCAGGTCCTCCCGCCCGCGGAGGCTGACGAGGAGGAAGCTCCCGAAGGTCATCAGCCCGAGGCCCCCGCACTGGATCAGGGCCAGGACCACGGCCTGGCCGAACGGGCTGAGGTCCTTTCCCGTGTCGACCACGATCAGCCCGGTGACGCACACCGCCGAGGTGGCCGTGAAGAGCGCCTCCACCGGCGTCAGCGGACGGGCCCGGGCCGCGGCTGCCGGGACGAGGAGAAGAAGGGTGCCCGCCGCGATCAGGGCGAGGAACGAGAGGGCGACGAGCTGCGAGACGCGGGACAGCACCGTCAGCGCCCGTCCCGCGCCCCGCCCCGGTCCACGACCCGGCGCGGGAGGGTGATCCGCCAGCGGACGACGACCGTCTCGCCGGCGGGCGCCTCGTGCACCTCGGGAGGAAGCAGGGCCGACAGGCAGAGCGAGCGGGTGCCGGGGCAGATCACCGTGAGCCGATCGTCATCGCGTCCGCCGATCTCGATCGGGCCGACGCGGAAGCGGCCGTGCTCGTCGCAGGTCGTGCCGATCCGCTCGCCGTCCACGTTCTCCACGCGGACCTCGGCCGGCACGCCGGGGCCGCTCCAGGTCTCGAGGTCCACGTCGAGCGGCTCGACCCGGTAGGTCGTCCCCGCCTGCACGATCCCCTCGATGATCACCGACCGCACCGGCTGGCGTCCGAGCGCCTCGCACCCGGCAAGCACGGCGAGGCAGAGGACGAGGACGAAAAGGAACCACCGGCAGCGCATTCGCACGCGTCACCTCCCGCCGGCCACGGGGATCCGGCCGCCCGATTCTACTACCGGGGGCGCACCGCCGGGTGCTCAGCCCACCCGGGCCCGCCGCTGGTCGTGGCGCTTTGCCTGGAGGATCGTGATCGCGGCCAGGCGAACGATCTCCTCGACGCTCGCCACGTGGTGGAGAACGTTGACCGGCCGATCGAGCCCGAGGAGTACCGGGCCGACGATCTCGGCGCCCGCGACGTGCTGCAGGAGCTTGTACGCGATGTTCCCGGCGTGCAGGTCGGGGAAGACCAGGACGTTCGCGTCCCCGCGGATCGCGGAGTGGGGAAACACCTCCGCCACCTCGGGACAGACGGCCGTATCCGCCTGCATCTCCCCGTCGACAACCAGGTCCGGGTTGACCTCGCGGACCAGCCGGACGGCCTCGGCGATGCGGCGGGTGGTCGGGACCCGGACCGAGCCGAAGTTCGAGAACGAGAGGAGCGCCACCCGTGGGAGCAGGTCGAAGATCCCGCGCATCACCTCCGCGCCGAGGAGGGCCATCTCGGCGAGGGTCCGGGCATCCGGCTCGATGTTGATCGCCGCGTCGCCGAAGACGTAGAGCTTGTCGGGCAGGATCACCACCGTGGCGGCGCAGACCCGCTCCACGCCGGGGCGCGGCCCGATCGTCTCGAGGGCCGGGCGGACCGTCTCGGGGTAGGACTTGCCGATGCCGCCCACCAGCCCGTCGGCCAGCCCCTGCTCGACGAGCAGCATGCCGAACTGGGTCGGATCGCCGACCAGGCGGCGGGCGTCCCGCGGCGTCACCCCGCGGCGCTGGCGGAGCTCGTAGAGGCGCTCGGCGAGCTGCCGGCGGCGTGCGTCGGTGGCCGGGTCGAGAAGCTCCACGCCCGCGAGGTCGGTGCCGTGCTCCGCCGCGAGCCGGCGGATCTCCTTCTCCCTGCCGAGGAGCACCGGTGTTCCGAAGCCCTCGTCGACCAGGCGCTGGGCCGCGCGGATGACGTGGATGTCCTCTCCCTCGGGGAAGACGATCCGCGCGGGATGCCGGCGCGCCTTCTCCATCACGTTGCCCATCACCCTGGCCGCCGGGCCGAGGAGCCCCTCCAGGTGACGACGGTATTCCTCCTCGCCGGGCCAATCGGTCACCCGTGCCACGCCGGTCTCGATCGCCGTCCGGGCGATCGCGGGAGCGACCCAGAGCAGGACCCTGGGGTCGAGGGGCTTCGGGATGATGTAGTCGGGGCCGAAGCGCAGCTCCGTCAGCCCGTAGGCGGAGAGGACCTCGTCCGGCACGTCCTCCCGGGCAAGGGCGGCCAGCGCGCGGGCCGCTGCGACCTTCATCTCCATGTTGATCTTCCGGGCCCGGACGTCCAGGGCGCCGCGGAAGATGAACGGGAACCCGAGGACGTTGTTCACCTGGTTGGGGTAGTCGGACCGCCCGGTGGCCACGATCGCGTCCGGACGCAGCTCCTTCGCCCGGTCGTACGGGATCTCCGGGTCGGGGTTGGCCATCGCGAAGATGATCGGGCGCTCGGCCATCGAGCGGACCATGTCGTCCTCGACGAGGTTCGGGCCGGAGACTCCCATGAAGACGTCGGCGCCGCGCATCGCGTCCGCGAGGGTCCGGGCGTCGGTCTCGACGGCGACCGCCTCCTTCCAGGGGTTCATCCCCTCCGGTCGGCCCTTCCAGATCACGCCGTGCCGGTCCACGAAGACGATGTTCTCCCGGCGAAACCCGACGGCGACGAGCATGTCTCCGATGGCGATCCCGGCCGCACCGGCGCCGAGGATCACGACCCGGCACTCCGCGGCCTTCTTCTCCTGCATCTCCAGCGCGTTGAGGCATCCCGCGGTCGCGATGATCGCGGTTCCGTGCTGGTCGTCGTGGAAGACCGGGATGTCGAGCATCTCGACGAGACGCCGCTCGATCTCGAAGCACTCCGGCGCCTTGATGTCCTCGAGGTTGATTCCGCCGAAGGTCGGGGCGATCCGCGCCACGACCCGGATGAACTCCTCGACGTCCGTCGTGTCCACCTCGATGTCGAAGACGTCGATGCCGGCGAAGCGGTTGAAGAGGACGCCCTTTCCTTCCATCACGGGCTTGCCGGCCAGGGCCCCGATCGCGCCGAGGCCGAGCACCGCCGTCCCGTTCGTGATGACGGCGACCAGGTTGCCCTTGTTCGTGTACCGGTAGGCGTTCTCCGGGTCCCTCTCGATCTCGCGGCAGGGGACGGCCACCCCCGGGGTGTAGGCCAGCGAGAGATCCCGCTGGGTGAGGCACGGCTTGGTGGGGACGACCTTGCACTTTCCGGGACGGGGCTTCTCGTGGTAGGCGAGCGCCTCCTCGTCACGAATCCGGATCGTCATCGGTGGCGACCTCCAGGGCCGGCCGGGGACCGGCCGTCGCCGGGTGAGGGGAGGAGGATTCTACTCCCGCGGGCGCCCGGGAGCCGCGTCACGGTCCCGTGGGCCGGGCGGACCTCCCCGCCGGCGCTCCGGGGGCGAGGGGCGCCCGGAGGCGGCGGACGCGCTCCGGCAGGTCCCGGCGCAGGTCTCCCCGTTCGACCGCGCGGCGCAGGTCCCGGGGCGAGAGGTAGCCCGCTTCGCAGGCGGACAGGA
The DNA here is from genome assembly GCA_964420365.1 of uncultured Acidobacteriota bacterium. Taxonomy (GTDB): domain Bacteria; phylum Acidobacteriota; class Polarisedimenticolia; order J045; family J045; genus JAMOQA01. The sequence goes on from CAYQTA010000114.1 coordinate 73,329, forward strand.
ACTGGAACTCCCAGAGCCAGGCGAGGGGATGGAACGGCGACCGCCACGGGTACCACTCGGCACACGTCATCCGGGCCGCCGACGTGGCGAGGTCCGCGCGGTCCCGCGCGCACCAGGCGTCGGGAAGGGCTCCCGCTCCGAGTCGGCCACCGGGCCCCGCGAGTTCCCCGCGCGCGACGCGGCCTCGCCGCCAGGCCACGAGCAGCTCGCGGGGGTCGTCGCCCGGGGACCGGGCGAGCCGCGCGACCTGCGGATCGCCCCCACGGGGCAGCAGGATCCCCGGGGGCCCGGGATCGATGTCCCACAGGTTCCCGATGTCGTCGAGGAGCAGGACCGTCGGTTCGAGGTAGATCGCGTGCTCGCCCGGCTCGAGCAGGGCGAGGGCCGCGAGGAACCAGAGATCCCTCGGGAGATCCTCGAAGAGCGGGCCGAGACGGGTCGGCGCCTCCTGCAGCAGGCGCCGGATCCTCACCCGGCGGTCCGTGCGGCGGTCGAGGGACCACATGAGAACGCGCGCAGGAACCTCCTCTCCGGGGGCGACCGGCACGAACACGGTCACCGGGGAGGGTTCCACCGGCGCTACCGCGGCGACTCCGGCGGAGGCGGGGGCCGGGGGCAGGTGGCGGCCCATCCAGTCGAGGAAGCCGAGGGCTCCCTCTCGCAGGGCATCGAGGTGGCTGCCCGAGGCGTTTTCCGTGGCGCGCAGGCCGGGCGCGAGGAACACCCGGGCGAAGGGATCCGCCGCCGCGCGGCGGGAGAGGTGCCCCGGCAGCAGCGCGAGCAGGCCGTCCTCGCGGTGAAGCCGTGCCTCTGCGCCCAGCCGGTGGATTCCCCGGCGCGCGGCGTCGAGGGCGCTCCGGAGGCGCTCGGTGCCCAGCGGAACCAGCCCCGCGAGGGCCGCCGCGAACCGCTCCCGCGGATCCCGGGCCGGGCGCACGCGCCCGGTACCCGGGGAGAGCTCGATCAGCGCCCGACCGGCGCCGAGCGCCATCCGGGTGAGCGCCGAGCGAACCCGGTGGCGCGGGTCGAGGCGATTCCAGTCCTCCGGCGGATCGGGTTCCTCCCACGGCAGGACCCAGAGGGGCCCCGCACCGGCGTGGAGCGCGGTGATCGCGAGCGGAAGGCGCGCTCCCCACGCCAGCGAGACGATCTCGGCCACGTCGCCCCGGGGGAAGAGCCAGGCGGCCGCCGCGTGCCCCAGGAGCAGGCGACCGCGGGAGGCAACTTCCCACCAGTCGGGATGAGCTCCCGGCGGCAACAGCAGGACGGCGTCGGCGGCAAGGGCCCGTTCCTCTTCCCGGGGAACCCCGGTTCCCTCGACCAGGAGGAGGTCCACCGGGAGCCCGGCCTGCCGGAGGCGGGCGGCGGCGGCGACGGACGCCCAGAGAAGGGCCCCTTGCGAGAGCCGCGCGAGGGCGGCGAGCTCCGCCTCGTCCGGTGCGCGGTCGACGATGGCGACCGGCACGCCGGACAGCCGTTCCTCGAGGGCAGCGGCCGGCGGTGTCGCGGCGATCGCGGCCGTCGCGCGCGCAAGGTTGCCGAAGAAGTCCGGGTCGATCCGGTCGGGGAGGGCCCCGAGGGTGCCGGCGTCCACGGCGTCCCGGATCGCGGCGCGGAACGCGCGGACGTCGCCGGGACGCAGGCGCGCGAGACGGGGCAGCTCGACGACCGCCAGGGATGCCGCGCCGTCCCCGAGGGCGGCGAGGAGGGCGGCCTCGAAGTCCGCCAGGTCCCCGGCGATGACCACCCGGTCCAGGTCGACTTTCCACTCGTCGGCCAGGAGACGGCGCGCGTCCTCGGCCAGGCCGGGAACGGGTTCCCAGGCGACGACACGGGTCTCGGGGCAGAGCTGCAGGGCGCCCGCCACCGGGTATCCGAGGCCGACCCCGAAGACCGCGACGAGGTCGGGAGCGCGGCCGGCAAGGCCGAGGACCTCGGCGAACGGCAGCTCCCGGTCGTGGATCGGCTCGCCGTCGACGAGCAGCGTCGGGGCCAGCGGCCCCGCGGCGGGAATCACCTGGAGGGTGGGCTGGGCGGCAGGGGTGTCGGTCGACATCGGTCTCCTCCCGGGAACGGTTCCCGGCACTCTCGTATCAAGAAGCGTGCCGGCCCGAAGGCCGCGCGGAAGAGGGCCTCCGACGAGAATCCGTCATCCCGGCGTCGCTCCGTGCCGGCCCACCGACGGCGACCGTTCAGGGCGATCCGGCGACGGCTCACCGTCCGGGATGCAAGGATCCGGGGGGCGCGTGGTAAAAGGGAACGCGCGGAGCGCCGATCGCTCCCGCGGCGAGGTGCCGATGTCCGGGAAAGACCACCAGGGGAATGGGGCGGGAATCGTCGTGGAAGGGGTCCATCACCGTTACCGTGGGGGAACCGTGGCCCTCGACGGGATCGACCTCGAGATCGGGCGGGGGCTTTTCGGCCTGCTCGGGCCGAACGGGGCGGGGAAGAGCACGCTGATGCGGATCGTCTGCACGCTGCTCGTTCCGACGGGAGGACGGGTGCGCGTGCTCGGGCACGACGTCGTCCGCGAACGAGCCGCCGTCCGGAGGGTCCTCGGCTACCTGCCCCAGGAGTTCGGCGCCTGGCGCAAGCTGCGCGTCACGGAGGTACTCGACCTGCTCGCGCGCCTGTCCGGCCTGCACGACGCGGCCGTCCGGCGGACCAGGATCGCCGGGATCCTCGAACGGGTGGGCCTCGCGGGGGTGGCGGACAGGAAGGTGAAGACGCTCTCGGGAGGCATGGTCCGGCGGCTGGGGGTCGCCCAGGCCCTGGTCCATGATCCCCGCGTGATCGTCGTCGACGAGCCGACCGTGGGCCTCGATCCGGAGGAGCGGATCCGTTTCCGCCAGATGATGGCGGACCTCGGCGAGGACCGCGTGATCCTGCTCTCGACCCACATCGTCGCCGATCTCGGGTCCTCCTGCCGGGACCTGGCCATCCTCGACGAGGGAAGGATCGTCTTCCGCGGGGCGCCCGACGAGCTGCTGGCGGCGGCGCGGGGTCGCGTCTTCGAGGCGGTGATCCCGGTCGACGGCGAGGCCCGGCTGCCCGCCGGCATCGAGGTGATCTCCCGGACGCCGGAGGGGGTCGGTCTCCGGATCCGGGCGGTCTCGGGCCAAGGTGACGTGCCGCCCGGCGCGGAGCCCGTCCCGGAGCCGACCCTCGAGGAGGCCTACCTGGCGTTCATGGCGCGGCGGGGCCGGGCTCACCTGGCCGCCGCGGGGGTGGAGGCATGATCGACCTGCGCGCGGTGCTGGCGATGGCCCGGACGGAAGCGACCCTGACGCGCCGCCTCGTCCGGTACTGGATCTTCCTCGTCCTCTCGAGCCTGGTCGGGCTCGCGCTCGTCCTCTACTACGGCTTCCTGCACCGGCAGTTCTCGGCCTGGTCGGGGACCGTGGCTCTCATCAACCCGCGCTACCTGGTCGGTGCGTGGGGGGGGCATTTCGTCCTCGTCTTCCTCGTCGGTGTCGCCCTGCTCTCCCTGGACGTCCGGGCACGGGACCGCCGGGAGAGGGTCGCGGAGGTCCTCGACAGCCGTCCGGCGACGAACCTCGAGATGCTGCTGGGCAGGTGGATCGGCACGCTGGCCGCCTGCTGGATCCCGACCGTGCTGGTCGCCGGTCTCCTCTGGTCGGTGGGTTGGCTGCTCGGTTCGCCGGTGGAACCGTGGTCCCTCGCCGGCTTCCTCCTGCTGATGGCGCTTCCCGCCTACGGCTTCGTGCTCGCCCTCGGGTACCTGCTGGGCGCGCTCATTCCCTATCGCCTGGTGTCGGGCGTCCTGCTGCTCGGCGTGCTGCTCTTCTCGATCCTGACGATGGTCACGCTGCTGCCGGTGTGGCTGGCACCGATCGCGGATCTCTCGGGCATGTTCTCGGTGGGATTTCCGTCCGACATGCTCCCCGCCCTCGTGGAAGGCCGGGGCTGGCTCCTCCGGGGCTCCTGGTTCCTCCTCGCGCTCGGACTCGTCGGCCTCGCCGCGGCGGTGCACCCGCGCCTGGACAGCGTCCCGCGCGGCCGGCCTCTCGCCGCCGGGATCGCCTTCCTCGTGGCGGGCGGGGCGCTGCTGGGCGGGACGGTCCACCTGCGCCACGGCGATCTCCTGGTCACCAGGCAGTGGAAGGCGTCCCAGGGGGCGCTGGCCGACGAGGCATTCCCGCGCCTCGTGGAGGTGCGAGGGCGCGTCGGGATCGATCCCGGGCGGGAGCTGGCGCTGGACCTCTCGACGACCCTCGTCGCCCCGCGGGGGACCGACCTCCCGCACCTGGTGCTGGCCCTGAACCCGGGGGTCCGGGTGTCGACGATCGAGGAGCCCGGGAGCGGAGCCCTTTCCTTCGACCAGCATGACGGCCTGGTCGTCGTCGAGCGGCCCCTGCCGGCCGGGGAGCGGGTCACGCTGCACCTGGTGGCCGCGGGTCGGCCCGACACCCGGTACGGCTACCTGGACGCCGTCCTCGAGCCCCTCGAGGTGACCGGCAGGGAGGCGAACGTCTACCTCCTCGGCCACGACAAGTCGGTCTTCGACCGCCGCTGGGTCGTCCTCCTTCCGGGCACCTCGTGGCTGCCCCGCGCCGGGACGGACGTCGGGCGCTCCGACCCTGCGGCGCGGCCGCCGGACTTCGCCCGGATCGACCTGGTCGTCGAGGTGCCGGAGGGCTGGCTGGTCGCCGGCCCGGGTCGGCGCGAGGAGCTGGAAGGTGCCCCCGCGGGCCGGGCCCGGTTCCGCTTCGCCCCCCCGGTCCCGGTGCGCGACGTCGCCCTCGCGGCAGGACCGTTCATCCGCCGGAGCATCGAGGTCGAGGGGGTGACCCTGGAGGCGCTCTTCGCGCCCGGCCACGAGCGCAACCTCGACCTGTTCGCCGACGCCGTCCCGGAGCTCTCCCGCAGGATCGGTGCGATCCTCCGGGACGCGCGGGAACTCGGTTTCGGGTACCCGTTCCGGTCCCTCTCCCTCGTCGAGGTGCCGTACCGGCTCAGGATCTACGGCGGAGGATGGCAGCTCGGGCCGGTCTTCGGGCAGCCGGGGATCGTCTTCGTCCGGGAATCGACGTTCCCGACGGCCCGCTTCGACGTCAAGTTCCGCGACGTCGCCGCCCTCGAGAAGCAGGAGGGCGGCATCGGGGCGGCCAAGGTCGAGTGGCTCGCCCGGTTCTTCGAGAACGACTTCAGCGGCGGAAACGTCTTCCTCCTGGCGCCGCGGAGCTTCCTCGCGGCGGTGACCGGGGGGTCGGGAAAGGAGGCCGTGCCCCTCGAGTTCGTGCTCGACCGCCTTGCCGTCCGCAGCCTGACCGGAAGGACCGGTTACTTCAGCGCCCATGCCTTCGGCGGCGACTTCAGCGGGGCGATCGGGGGCGTGATCGCCCGCTGGTTCCTCGAGCGGCACTCGGGGAAGAGCTTCGCCGAGGTGGCGATCGGCGCCCTCGTCTCGCGGCCCTCGGTCTGGGAGGCGATCCTCGCGCGACCCCTCGTCGACCTGGAACCGAGGGAGGACCCGAAACGTGCGGTGGATGCCCTCGTCCTCAAGGGCTCCGCCATGGCCCGTTCCCTGGTCGACCGGCTGGGGCCGCGCGGGACCGCCCGCCTCCTGGGGGCACTGCGGGAGCGGGCGCTCGGGAGGCCCTTCACCCTCGACGATGCCCTGGCCGCCGCCGCGAAGGCCGGGGTGGAGGATCCGGCCGCGGAGTTCCACCTGTGGCTCGAGGAGACCCGCCTGCCCGGGTTCGTCGCCGAGCGCGCCCGGGTGGTCCGCCTGCCCGATGACGCCGACGGCAGTCCACGCTGGCAGGTCACGTTCGTCCTGCGGAACGACGAGGAGGCGCCGGGCATGGTCCGGGTCCGCTGGGGCGTGGAAACGCGACAGGCAGCGGTCTCGCGGCGCTCCGGGGGGGTGACCGTCCGGGTCGGGATCTCGGGCGAAGCCGAAGCCCTCGGCCCCGGAGAGGGTTCTCTCGGCCCGTTCCTCGTCGGCGGGCACGAGGCGCGGCGGATCGGCTTCGTCCTCGACCGCCCGCCGGGCTGGATCCGCGTGGAGCCGTACCTGTCGCTGAACCGTGGTTCGTTCGCCGTGTCCTGGTCCCGCCCCGACCCGGACCGGATCGTCCGCGAGGAGCCGTTCGAGGGCGTCGAACCGGTGCCGTGGCGGCCGCCCGCGACCGGGGCAGTCGTCGTCGACGACCTGGACGACGGCTTCCGGCCGGTCGAGCCGGCACACCGCGGCTGGCGCCTCGGGGGGAAGGGACAGCGCGGCGAGGAGCTCGACCGGGGCCTGCCGGTGGCGCTCCTGGCCCGGCCGGTCGACCGCTGGTCGCGGGGCAACCTGCCCACCGCGTGGGGGCGGTACCGCCACACCTGGGCCTTCCGGGCGGCGGGAGGAAGGGACGTGCGGGCGGAGTTCACCGCCGCGCTGCCCCGTGCCGGGCGATGGACCCTCGAGTTCCACGTGCCCCCGGCCCGCCTGCTGGGTGCCGCCGCGCCGTTCGGCGACATGCACTTCGAGGTCGTTCCCGGGGAGGGCGAGGGAAGAAGCACCCTCGTCGCGAAGGGAGCGATCGGTGACGGCTGGAACCGCGTCGACGACTTCGACCTCCCCGCGGGACCCGTGACCGTGCGAGCATGGGGAGAGGATGCGAAGACGCTCCTGTTCGCCGACGCGATCCGGTGGGTTCCCGTCGAGGGGACGCCGGGGGAGGAACGATGACGGTGAAGTGCGTTGCGCGCGGCCGTGGCTGGACGCCTGCCGGGGCGTCTCTCGTCCTGCTGCTCCTCGTGCTGGCGGGTTGCGCCGGCCGGGAGCGTGCCCCCGAGGTGGAACTCCGTGTCCCGGTGTCGGTCGCCCCGGTCGGAACGGGCACGGTGGAGGACGTGATCGTCGCGACCGGCACCCTGCGCACCGCGGAGGTCGCCACCCTCCGCGCCGAGACCCCGGGCGTCCTGGTCTTCGGCAGGAACCACGAGGGGCGACGCTGGCGGGAGGGGGACCGGGTACGGTCCGGCGACCTGGTGGCGGAGATCACCGGCGAGGACGTCCGCGTGCAGGCGCGCACGGAGGCGACGCGCCAGCGGTACGAGGCGGCGCTCCGCGACTACGAGTCGAAGAAGCGCCTCTTCGAGGCGGGCCTGATCGCGGAGCTGGAGCTGGAGCAGGCGGAGGCGACCCTCGCCGAGGCGAAGATCGCCTGGGAGCAGAGCCGGGTAACGGAGACGAAGGCCCGGATCGTCTCCCCCCTCGACGGCGTGATCCTCGAGATCGCCCGGGACCGGAAGGGAGACATCCTGGCCGATGGCGTCCGGGTCGAGGCGGGAATCACGGTCGCGCGGATCGCGCCGGTGGACACCCTCCTGGCCGACGTGGACCTGGTCGGCCCGGACATCCGCCGGGTGCACGTCGGCCAGGAGGTCCGCATCCGGTACCGGGCCTGGGACGACCGCTCCTTCCGGGGACGCGTCCTGCGCCTCGCCCCGGAGGTCGACCCGGAAACCAGGACCTTCCGCGTGGAGGTCGCCGTCGCGAACCCGGACCGCGTCCTGCGCCCGGGCATGTTCGTCGAGGCGCGGATCCTCGTCGAGCGACGAGAGAACGTGCCGGTCGTGCCCCGGGAAGCCGTCGTCGAGCGGGCGGGACGCAAGGTCGTCTTCGTGCTCGACGGCCGGCGCGTCGCCGCGCGCCCGGTGCGGCTCGGGCTCGGGGACGACGAGATCGTCGAGGTGGTCGATGGTGTCCGGCCCGGGGAACGGATCGTCGTCCGGGGACTCGAGACGCTGACGGACGGAACGCCGGTCCGCGTCACGGAGGGCTGACGCCGTGGAGGCCCTCTCCCGGTTCGCGGTGCGGCGGCCGGTGGCGGTCACCGTGCTCGCCGCGGCCGTCGTCCTCCTGGGCCTCGTGGCCGTGGGCCGCCTGCCGGTGGACCTGCTGCCGGACCTCGAGAGCCCGACGGTCGTCGTCTCGCTGCGCGCCGGTGACCGCCCGCCCCTCGAGATGGAACGCCTGTACGGGGAGCAGCTCGAGCGCCGCCTGTTCACGGTCCAGGGCATCCGGGACGTGACGCAGGTGGCCCGGACCGGGCGGGTCGTCGCGACGGTCACGTTCTCGTGGAACACCGACATGGACCTCGCCCTGGTCGAGGTCCAGAAGGCGGTCGGGCCCCTCGAGGCGGACCCCGAGGTCGACGAGCTGGTCGTCCGGCGGTTCGACCCCCGGCAGGCGCCGATCCTCGAGGTCGGCATGCTCGGGACCGCCAAGGGTGGACCGGGCCTCGTCGAGCTGCGCCGCCTCGCGCGGCGCCAGGTGGCTCCCGCCCTCGAGCGCCTTCCCGGGGTGGCCGAGGTGCGGGTCCTCGGGGGGCGCGAACCGGAAGTCCGGGTCGAGGTCGACCCCTACCGGATGGAGAGCTGGGATCTCGATCTCGGGACGATCGCCTCGCGGCTCCGGTCGGCGAACGTGGACATCGACGCCGGCACGCTGGAGGAGGGAGACACCGTCTACGTCGTCCGCGGGATCTCGCGGTTCCGCGACCTCGAGGACCTGCGCCGGGTCGTTCTCGCCTTCCGCGGCGATGCGACGGGTCGCCGGGTCCCGGTCCGGCTGCGGGACGTCGCCCGCGTCCGCTGGGGCGAGCAGGAGATCACCCACCTGGTCCGGGTGAACGGGCGAGAGGGGGTGGCCCTCCAGGTGTACAAGGAGGCCGGGGCGAACACGGTCGCCGTCAGCCGGGAGGTCCAGCAGGCCCTCCGCCGGGCGGGGCGCGACCTCCCCCGGGTCCGGTTCACCGTCGTGGCCGACGAGGCGGACTACGTGCAGCGGGCGATCCGCGACGTGGAGAGCGCGGCCCTCGTCGGGATCGTCCTCGCGGTCCTGGTGCTGGTCGTCTTCCTGCGGTCGGCGGCCCCGACGCTCCTGGTCTCCGCGGCCGTGCCGGTCTCGCTCCTGGCGACGCTCTTCCTGATGGGGCTCGCGGGAGAGTCGCTGAACATCATGACCCTCGGTGGGCTCGCCCTGGGGGCCGGCATGCTCGTCGACAACGCGATCGTCGTCGTCGAGGCGATCTGGCGGCGGCTCGCCACGGGGGCGGATGCGGCCGAGGCGGCGACCCGTGGAACCGGCGAGGTCGCCGGGGCGATCGTCGCGAGCACGCTGACCACCTGCGTGGTTTTCGTGCCGATCTTCTTCCTCCGCGGCTTCGCCGCGCGGCTGGTCGGCGGCCTCGCGTTCACCGTGGTGGTCTCGCTGCTCGCCTCCCTGGGGGCGGCGGTACTCCTCGTACCGGCGCTGGCGCGGTGGTTCCTGCCCCGCCGCCGTGCCCGGGGGTTGGATCCCGGGGCCGCCGCGGTGACCCGTCTCGTCGGTCGTCTCCTCGCGCACCCCCTCCTCGTCGTCGGGCTCGCCGTCGTCCTCTCGGGCCTCTCGGTCCTGGTCCTGCGCTCCCTCGGCACCGAGCTGCTGCCGCCGGCGGACCCCGCGCAGTTCTCCGCCAGGCTGGTCGGGCCGCCCGGCCAGGGCGTTCGGGCCACGGCGCGCGCCGTCGAGGTCCTCGAGGAAATCCTCGGCGAGGCGGCGGGGGAGCACCTCGCGGGCACGCTCGCCGAGGTCGGGCGCGTCCCGGAGGATGACCGCCTGGTGCGGGAGGAACAGGCCGAGGAGAACACGGCCCGGCTCGTGGCCCGCCTGGATCCCGCCGGGCCCCGCGCGCGGGAGGTGATCGCCGCGAGCGCGCCCGCCATCGCCCGGCTTGCCGGGCAGCAGGTCGGCTGGGAGCTCGGGGGAAGCGGCATCGCGCGGACGCTCGGGACCAGCGGTCCTCCGATCGTCGTCGAGATCTCGGGGCTCTCCCTCGCCGAGATCCGCCGGGCGGCCGCCGCGCTCGCCGAGGCAATCGCCGCCCGGGACGAGCTGTGGAACGTCCGCTCCTCCCTCGAGGGGGGACCGCCGGAGATCCTGGTCCGGATGGACCCGGGGCTCGCCGACGCGCTCGGCGTGTCCCTCCAGCAGGTGACCGACACGCTGTCCGCAGCCCTCGACGGAAAGCGCGTGACGACGTTCGTCGAGGGCGACGAGGAGCGGGACGTGGTCCTGTGCGTGCCCGGTGTCCCCCGGGAACGTCTCGGCTCGCTCGTCCTTCGCCTGCCCGGCGGCGGCAAGGTCGCGCTGGCCGACGTCGCGACCCTCGAAGAAAGGGCGGGGGAGAGGGAGATTCGTCGCCGCGACCAGCGGCGCATCGCCCTCGTGACCGCGCGCGTCCGACCGGGCGTGGCCACGCCGCGGGCCCGCGAGGCGGTGCGCGACGTCCTCGCGGAGTTCCCATTTCCGCCGGGGATCCGGGCGCGCCTGGCGGGCGAGGAGGAGGAACGCGCCCGGACCATGCGGGAACTCGCCCTCGCGCTGGCCCTGGCCGTGCTGCTCGTCCTGATGGTCCTCGCCGGCTCGTTCGAGTCCCTGGTCCACCCGCTGACCGTGCTCGCGGCGATCCCGCTCTCCCTCGTCGGCGTGGCGGCGGTGCTCGGCCCGGCGGGTCGCCCGATCGGCGTGATGGCGCTCCTCGGGCTCGTCCTCCTCGCGGGCATCGCGGTGAACGACGCGATCCTTCTCGTCGCCACCGCCCGCCGGCTGATCGCGGACGGCGTTCCCCGGCGCGAGGCCCTCGCGCGTGCCGCCGGGATTCGCTGGCGTCCGATCCTGATGACGACCGCCACGACGGTGCTGGCGATGGTGCCGCTGGCCCTCGGCTCGGGCGCCGGCGCCGAGCTCCGGGCCCCGCTCGCGATCACGGTGATCGGCGGACTCCTCGCCTCGACGACGGCGTCCGTCCTCGTCGTTCCCTGTCTCTACCTGGTGCTCGACCGGCTCGCGCACCCGCGCCGGGGGCCGGGGGAGGGAGACGGGCGATGACCCTCCTCGGCCTCCCGGTGCGGCGCCCGGTGGCCACCGCGATGATCTTCTGCGCCCTCGTCCTCCTCGGGGTGGCGGCGATCACGGTGATTCCCGTGGAGCTGCTGCCCCCCCTTTCCGGGGAAACGCTCTGGGTGAACTTCTCGCGCCCGGGGAGCGAACCGGAGGTCGTCGAGCGCGAGCTGCTGATTCCCCTCGAACGGCGGGTCCTGGAACTCCGGGGCGTGCGCGAGACCCGCGGGCGGATCGAGGGTTCCTGGGGCAGCCTGCAGGTCGTCTTCGAGCAGGGAACCGACGTCAAGGTCCGCCAGCTCGAGCTGCAGCGGATCGCCGCGGAACTGGCCCGCTCCCAGCCGCGGGGCACGTCGGTGGACGTCAACGCCTTCGACCTCTCGGAGATGAGCCGCTTCGTGCTCGTCGCCACGGTCTCGGGCGGAGACGACCCGGTGGCCCTCCGGCACCTGGTCGAGACCGAGATCGCTCCCCGCCTCGAGGCGGTGCCGGGCGTCGCCCGGGTCCGCGTGATGGGGGCGGCGCCGCGCCAGGTGACCGTGACTCTCGACGAGGACCTTGCGGCCAGCCTGGGGGTCGACCCGGACCGCGTCCGGGCGGCCCTGGCCCGCGCCTCCGCGCGGCTGGCCTGGGCGGGCACGCTGCGGGCCGGCACGGAGCGCCGCGCCGTTCTCGTCGATGCCCGGCCCCGGGGGCTCGTCTCCCTGCGGCAGGTGCTGGTCGACCCGCGACGCGGGGTCCGCCTCGGCCATGTCGCCCGGGTGGAGATGGGCGCGGGGCGGCGGGAAACCGCCTTCCTGGTCGATGGACGCCCCGGGGTGGGGCTCGTCGTCTTCAAGGACGAGGAGGCGAACCTGGTGCGCGTGGGGCGCGACCTCCGGACCAGGATCGGCGTGCTCGAGGACGAGTTCGCGCCGCGCCGGATCCGCTTCCACGTCGGCACCGACGCGGCGAAGATGGTCGAGGACCAGCTCCACCGGCTCGAGCGCCTGGCGGCCGGGGGCTTCCTCGTCGCGCTGGTGGTGCTGTTTCTCTTCCTGCGCCAGTTCCGTGCCGTCCTGGTCGTGGCGATCGCGGTCCCGGTCAGCCTGCTGCTCGCCCTTGCCGGCCTCTACCTGCTCGGCGACTCGCTGAACCTCGTCACCCTGTTCGGCCTCGCGGTCGGGATCGGGATGCTGGTGGACAACTCGATCGTCGTCCACGAGGCGGTCCAGCGGCGGCTCGAGCGGGGCGACGACGAGGACGCCGCGGCGCTCGGGGGCGTCCGGCGCACCGTCCGCGCCATTCTCGCGGCCAGCGCGACCAACGCCGTCGTCTTTCTTCCCCTGGCGTTCCTCGACCTGGGCGACTCGATGGTGCGGTCCCTCCTGGGACTGGTCGCCGTGGCGATCCTCCTCCCGCTCCTCGGCTCCGTGCTGGTCGCGGTGGGCCTCGTTCCCCTGCTGGCGCGCCACCTGGCCGCACCCGCGGCCCGGGCCCGCCTGGCGGCCCTCAGGGAACGCCGCCGCCGGTTCGCGGGCCGTTTTCCCCCCGATCGCATCCGCGAGCTGTTCTCCGCCCTCATCTCCGTCTCCCTCCGGCGGCCCGCCCGCTGGCTTGCCTGGGCCCTTCTTGCCGTCCTCCTGACGGTGGTCCTCGGGATCCCCCTCGTGGTCGTAGGGAGCGCCGGCGGCCGCCAGGCCGCCCGGGCGGACCAGGTGCGGATCCGCGTCGAGTTTTCCCGCGGGCGTCTCCCGATCGCCAAGGCGACCGGGATCCTTGCCCGCCTGGACGATGCCGCGCGCCGCGTGCCGGGCGTCGAGCGGACCGAGGCGATCGTCGACGAGGAAGGGGGAACCCTCACCGTGCGCTTCGTTCCCGAGGAGCGGCGCCCCCCGGGACCGCTCGCGGCACGGGTCCGGGAAGCGGTCGAGCGGGAGGCACGCGCCATCGGCGGCGTGCGGACGTGGGACGCGGACAGCGGCGGGGGCCGGGGAGGCCGGGGCGATCCCGGAAGGCGGCTCCTCGGCGCGGCTCCCCGGGAGATCACCATTTCGGGCCCGGACGCCGAGCGGCTCGTCCGGATCGGGGACGCGATCGCGGTCCGCCTCCGTGCCATCCCGGAGGTCTCCTCCGCCTGGACCGACGTCCGCGACCGCCGGCCCGTGCTCGACGTGCGACCCGACCGGCTGACCCTCGAGGCGATGGGCCTGACGCCGGACCGGGTCCTGCCCGTCCTCGGGACGGTCCGGAGGGAGGGCGTCCGGATGACGACCGGGTGGATCCTGCCGGACGGGCGCGAGATCCCCCTCGTCCTCGTCGGCCGGGAGCGCCCGCGCAGCCGCGTCGTCCGCCAGCTCGGCGCGATTCCCGTCCCGACACCGGCGGGTCCGCTCCCCCTGCGGGCTCTCGCCACCATCCGCCGCAACCCGGGGCCGCCGCCGATCGTGCACCACGACGGCCGCCGCGAGATCGCCGTCCGGTGGAACTACCGGTGGGATGCCCCGACCTCCGGCGAGGCGCGGCAGGCCCTCGAGCGGCGCGTCCGCGACGCCGTGCGGCACGTCCACCTGCCGCCCGGTTACGCGCTGGACACGGGCGAGGAGGAGGCGTCTACCGGCTGGTTCCGGAAGGTCCTGGTCCCGGTGGTTCTGCTGCTCTACGCCGTCCTCGCCATCACGTTCGAGTCCCTGACCCTCCCGGTTCTCGTGCTGGTCTCCGTTCCCCTGACGCTGGTCGGCGCCGTCTGGGCGCTCGTCTTCACCGGTCTCCCCGCGGACATGATGGGACTCTTCGGGGCCCTCGCTCTCCTGGGGCTCACGGTCAACCCGGCGATCCTGCTGGTCGACCGGATGCAGCAGCGGGCGCGGGCGGGGCGATCCTCGGCGGCCGCGGCCTTCGCCGCCGTGCGCGAGCGGGCGCGGCCCGTCCTGATGACGACGGCGACGACCGTCGCCGGGCTGTGGCCGATGGCGATCCCGACCGGGCGGGACATGGAAATCTGGCCCTCGTTCGCCGTCGTCGTCATGGGGGGACTCGCCGCGTCCACGCTGATGACCCTGCTGGTCCTCCCGTCGGGCTTCGTACTGCTGCGAAGGCTCGACCGGGTGTTCGGCCGGCTGGGCCCCTGGGTCGTGGTGGCGTGGCTCGCCCTCGTCGCCGCAACGATCGCTCCCCTGGTCGGGGCGGGGATCCTCCAGTCCCTCACCTGGCAGCTCGTCACGACGCTGCTGGTCGCGGCCGGCTGGCTGGCCGTTCTCGCGCTGGTCTTCCGGCGCGACGAGACGCCGGTGCCCGACCTCTCCGCCGGACCGCCCCCGGTGGACGTGCGCTCCCTCGAGAAGGTCTACGGGCGCCCGGGCCCGATCACCTGGGCCCTCGCGCTTCCGGAACGGGTCGCGCGCCGCGCCCTGGCCGCCGGTCTCGCCCCGTTCGAGCCGCGGGACGCCGCCGCGCCCCTCGCCTCCGCCGCGCTGATCGCCATCGCCGCGGGCTGGCTCGGGACGCACCTGGCCACGTTCTTCTGGCGGGCCGCCTGGCTCCTTCTCGCCGCCGCCGCCGCCGCGCGGGCGGTGCGCGAGCTCCGGCGGCTGCGCGGACGGGCGGACGGCATCGGCCGCGTGGAGCCGGGCGGCCCGGAGGGGATCCTCGCCTTCGCGTTGCCGTGGCTGGCGCTCATCCACCTGGCGGTCGACGGGATCGCCGTCCCCTGGATCACCGGCGAGGGAGCCTGGGTGGGGGGGCGCGTCGTGCTCCTCGCGGCCGCGGCCCTCCTGGTCGGGTTCGTGCAGGTCGGTCGATGGACGGCGCTGCGCCTCGCCCGCGAGGAGATCCCGGAGCGTCCCGCCGGTGGCTGGTTCCGGCCGGCGCGCGCGGCGTTCCGACGGTTCTGTGCCCGCTGGTTCGGATTCGACCTGCCCCGGCGCGAGGTGCCCGCGCTGCGCGGGATCTCGTTCCGTGCGGAGCGGGGAATGATCGGGATCCTCGGGCCCAACGGGGCGGGGAAGACGACCCTGCTCCGGCTGCTCGCCGGGATCCTCGATCCGTCCCGGGGCTCCATCCGGATCGGCGGCGTCCGCCTCGGCCTCCTGCGCCGGCAACTGGCCCGCTGGCTCGGCTACCTGCCGCAGGAGTTCGGTCTGCCGGGCCACCTGACGGCACGCCAGTACCTCTCCTACTGGGCGATCCTCTACGGGATCGGGCCGGCCGACCGGCGGCGGGAGCGGGTCGAGCTCCTCCTCGGGGAGGTGGGCCTCGCGGACCGGGCCGGCGAACCGATCTCCGGCTTCTCGGGCGGAATGCGCCAGCGGGTCGCCGTGGCGCGCACGCTTCTGCGCCTGCCGCCGGTGATCGTCGTGGACGAGCCGACCGTCGGCCTGGACCCGGGGGAGCGCATCCGCTTCCGGAACCTGCTCGTCCGCCTGGCGCGGGAGCGGGTCGTCCTCTTCTCCACCCACGTGGTCGAGGACGTGGCCGTCACCTGTCCCCGCGTCCTCGTCCTCGCCGACGGCCGCATCGCCTGGGACGGCCCGCCCCCGGAGCTCGCCCGGGTGGCCGCGGGGCGCTGCTGGGAGGTCCGCCTCGGGGGCGCGGAACCGGCCTGGCCGACCGGATCGCTGGTCGTCGACCGGGCCCCCGCGGCGCACGGGGAGACGGTCTTCCGCGTGCTCGCGGACACGCCGCCGCACCCCGATGCACGCCCGGCGGAACCGACCCTCGAGGACGGGTACCTGTGGCTGATGCACCACGGCCGGGAGGACGTCGCATGAAGGGGCGCGCTGCGGTCAAGCGGGTGCGGCATGCCCTCGTCGACGCGGGGGCGCTCGTGCTGCTGTCGGCACGCCGGATGACCGGCCGGTGGACGCTCGTCCTTCCCCTCGCGCCCCTGGCCTGGACCGGCTTCCAGGCCCTCCGCCTTCTCCTCGGGTGGCGCCAGGCTTCCTTCGGGCCGGAGGACGTACCGGTCTTCCTGCTCGGGATGCCGCTCTCCGTGCTGGCGATCGCCCTGGGCGTGCGCGTCGTGGCGGGGGAGATCGAGGAGCGCACCCTCGAGGTCGCCTGGACCGTCCCCGGCGGGGCGCGCAAGGTCTGGCTGGGGAAACTCGGCGCCGCGATCCTCGTCCTGCTGGCCGCGGAGGTCCTGCTCGCCGTCGCCACGTGGCTCTTCCTCGCGCCCTTCCCCTGGTGGGTGCTCTGGACCGGGTTCCAGGCGGCGCTGTTCCACCTGGCCCTCGCCACCTGGCTCGGCGCGCTCGTCCGCTCGGAGGTGGCCGGGTTCCTCCTCGCCGTGCCGGCGTGGCTGTTCGCGCTGCTTGCCGGCTCGGGAGACCGGCCGGCCCGCATCTCGCCCTTCTTCGACCCGGTCAAGTACGCGAACCGGGACCCCGCGGAGGTCGCCGCCTGGACGCTCCAGAACCGCGTCGGAGTTCTCCTGGTCGTGCTCGCCCTCGTCCTCCTCGCCTTCGAGCGGGTCGAGGACCGGGAACGGATGCTGGGCTGACGATCAGGAGGAGGCCGGCGCCGGGGTCCGCGCTTCTCCGAGCACGCGGGCGATCGTCGAGAAGAGAGCGTTGCGGGTCACCGGCTTGACGAGGCAGGCATCCATCCCGGCCGCGACGCACGCTTCCCGGTCCTCGGGCAATGCCGCGCCGGTCAGCGCGATGATCGGCACGTGTCGCCCGGTTCCTTCCTCGAGGGCGCGGATCGCCCGGGACGCGGCGATCCCGTCCATCACCGGCATGCGCACGTCCATCAGGACCACGTCGATCGACGGGTCGAGCTTCTCGAGCGCCTCCTGGCCGTTCTCCGCCTCGACGACACGGTGACCGTCCTTCTCGAGCATGCGGCCCACGACCTTCCGGTTGACCGGGTGGTCCTCCGCGACGAGCACGCGGAGGGTTCCGAACCCGGTGAGGAGGCCGCTCTGGCCGGTGCTCGCCTCGACGACCGGGACCTCGTCCGCCCGGGCGAGGGGCAGCCGGGCGGTGAAGTGGAACACGCTGCCCTGGCCGGGCGTGCTGTCGCACTCCAGTCTGCCGCCCATCGCCTCGACGATCCGGCGCGAGATCGCGAGCCCCAGGCCCGTGCCCCCGTGCTGCCGGTGGACGGCGGGATCCGCCTGCCGGAACGGCTCGAAGATCCGCTCGATCCGGTCGGCGGGGATGCCGGGCCCCGTGTCCCGGACCGCGAAGCGCAGGGTGGCGCTCTCCTCGTCCCTCGCCAGCACGTCGACCGACAGGACCACTTCACCGCGCTCGGTGAACTTGATCGCGTTCCCGAGCAGGTTGAGCAGCACCTGGCGCAGGCGAACCGGGTCCCCCCGGACACCGAACGGCAGCTCGTGGGCCGTGACGAGGCGCAGGTCGATGCCCCGGTCGATGGCGCGTGGCAGGAGGATCCGCAGGCTTCCCTCGAGCACCTCGAGGAGGTCGAAGGGGGTTTCCTCGAGCTCGAGGCGTCCCGCCTCGATCCGGGACAGGTCGAGCACGTCCTCGATGAGCTGCAGCAGGTACTCCGCCGATTCCCGCGCGGTGCGAAGGTAGTCTCGCTGCTCCCGTTCCCGGGCCAGGTCGAGGGCCAGCTCGATCATGCCCAGCACCCCGTGAAAAGGGGTACGGATCTCGTGGCTGACCATCGCGACGAACGCGCTCTTGGCGCGGGAGGCTTCCTCCGCCGCCACCAGGGCTTCCTCCCGGCGGGCGATCTCCTCGAGAAGCCTCCGGCGGGCGTGCGCCGCCGCCCGGACGTGCAGCGCGAGGAGCAGGGCGAGGGTGGCGAGGAGGATCCCCCAGCGGACGTGGGGCCCGGCGGCGGTGTGGACCGGCAGGACGGTGAAGAGGACGATCACGACGATGGCGGCCGCGAGCCCCCCCGCGAGGGGCCGCATCCAGTCGTTCCGGCCGGGCCTGCTGCTCTCGGTCTGCATGCCTTCCGCGTCGTCCTCGCGGGGAAGATAGGGCCCGCAGCGCCCCGAAACCAACGGTTCTCGCGGCTCCGCGCGGCGCGACCGCATCCCGTGGCAGGACACCGGCCACGCTGGCCGGCCAACCTGGCCGGCGCCGCCACGCGGCAGCCCGTTCGCCGGGCAACCCCGGGCGGAAACGCACGTTGCCGAACGACCCGCCGGGGTGGCACGTCCATTGCTCACCGGAAAGGCAGGCAAACGGGGCCCGGCTGGAAACCGGGCGGCAGGACGGGGCGAAACACCGGCCGCCCCCGGGCCCGACAAAGCGCACACCCTCTCCTCTCGGGACCTCCGCACCCTCGGGGCCTCGGCCAACCCCCTCCCGGCCGGGGCCCCGCCACTTTCCCGCCCGGTGAGCCGCCGGGGGGGGACGGTCTCAGGCCATCACGACGTTGACGGTACCGCGCAGCGCCGCCAGCAGCTCGAGGAACTCGAAGACGCTCTGGGGCCGGCGGGACGGGTCCTTCTCGAGAACGCGTCCGAGGAGTTCCTCCACCTGTCCCGGGACGTCGGGGCGGAACTCCCGGAGCGACGGGACCGGCTCCTCGATCTGCTGGCGGAGAACCTCCGCCACGTTGTCCGAGTAGAACGGCTCGCGGCCCGCCAGCAGGAACCAGCCCAGGACGCCGAGGGCGTAGAGGTCGGCGCGCTGGTCGGCGGCCTCGCCGCGGATCTGTTCGGGCGCCATGTACGCGGGAGAGCCCATCACGAGACCCTCGCGGGTCAGGTGCACGTCACCCTTCCGCGCAATGCCGAAGTCGACCAGCCGGGGCCGGCCTTCGCGATCGAGGAGGACGTTCTCGGGCTTGACGTCCCGGTGGACGATTCCGAGCCGATGGGCTGCCGCGAGCCCGGACGCGATGCCCCCCACGATGTCGAGGGCGCGTCCGATCGGGATCGGGTGGTGCTCCTCCACCCAGCGCCGCAGGTCGATGCCGTCGATGTACTCCATCACGATGAACCGCAGGTCGCGCCAGCGATCGAACGTGTGGACGCGGACGATGTTCGGGTGGTTGATCTGGCGGGCGAGACGGATCTCCTGGATGAACCGCTTCTCGGTGGTCTCGTCGAGGGGACCCGCGAGAACCTTGAGGGCCACCGGCTCGTCGAGAACGAGGTCCCGCGCCTCGAAGACCGTCCCCATCCCCCCCCGGCCCAGCTCGCGCCGGATCTCGTAGCGGTTGGCCAGGAGGGCGCCGGGCAGGAGGCTCGTCCCGTGGAGCGTCTCGAGGAGCTTGCGGGCGGAGGCGAAGCGGCGTCCGCGGTCCGGCTCGAGGCAGCCCCGGATCACCTTCTGGAGGACCTCCGGGACCCGCGCGGCGGTTTCGGCGGGGAAGGGAGGAGGACCGTCCGGTGGCAACTCGGCCGGGGGCGTCCCGTTCAGGAGCTCGTACGCGAGCATGCCAAGACGCCACAGGTCGCTTCCCGGGTCCTCGCGCTCGCCGGCAAGCACCTCCGGCGGCGTGTTCGGCAGGTCCGGCCCCGCGCCCCCGACCGGGACGAGCAGGCCGAACCGGGTCAGGCGCGCCTCCCCGGAGGGGGCCAGCCGCACCGTTTCCGGCGAGATCGTCCGTGCCAGCAGGCCGAGCCCGTGGGAGTAGTCGAGAGCCTCGGCGAGGCGCGTGATCACCTGGACCGCGCGGGGCACGTCGAGGGCGCCCTCGCGGGCCAGGACCTCCCGCAGGCTCTCGCCGCGCACCGCCTCCTCGACGACGAAGACCGTTTCGCCGTCCTGGCCGGCGTCGTGGAGCGCGGCGATGGCCGGGTGGTGCAGGTGGGCCGCCCGCCGGATCTCCTCGAGGAAACGCTCGCGGTCCCGGGGCGCGGGAAAGAGGCTCCCGGGAAAGCGGCGCAGCACGACCTCCCGGTCCATGACGGCGTCCCGCGCGAGATACCGCTGCCCCGGACCGTCCGGCGGCAGCTCCTCGACGACGCGGTAGCGATCCCCGGGGTGGCCGCCGGCGCTCGCCGCCCCGGCGGATTGCGCCGCGCGCTCCTCGAGGGCCGCGAGGAGACGGGCCGCCTCCTTGAACCCGTAGTCGCGGGCGACGAGATCCCGCAGCACCCGGATCGCCTCCTCGAACCGTCCGAGCCGCTCGAGGGCGCGGGCAAGGCGCCACCGCGCGTCCCGCGCCTCCCCGGGCCAGGCCTCCACCCGGATCGCCTCCTCGTACTGCTCCACCGCCAGCGAGTCCAGGCCCTTCCGCTCGAAGAGCTCGCCGAGGCGCAGGAGGAGATCACCGCCCGGCCCGTCGTCCCCCGCGCGCGTCAGCTCCTGGAGCACCTCGATGGCCCGGTCCAGGTTCCCGACCTTCTCGAGCAGTTCCGCCGCACGAAGCCGGTCGCCCGCCTCCAGGTACCGTTCCGCCGCGACCGCCAGCTCTCCCGCTCCCTCGAGGCAGCGGGCCGCGTCCCGCCACATGCCGGCCTTCTCGTACAGCTCGGCCGCGCGCGGCAGGTCTCCCGCCCGCTCGAGGCTCCCGGCCGCCGCCACGAGGTCTCCCGCCTCCTCGTGGGCCCACGCCGCCTCCGCCGTGCAGCCCAGTTCCTCGAGGCAGCGGGCCGCGTCCGCCGGGTTCCCCGACTCGAGGTACAGGGCGGCGGCCTCCGCCCAGCGGCCCGCCTGGCGGTACGCCTCCGCGGCGAGGGCGGGGTCGAGCTTCTCGGGGGGATGGACCTCCGCGACCGCCACGGCCCGGTCGGGCCGCCCCGCGGCCAGCCAGGCCCGCACCGCCCTCGCCGGCTCGTGGGCACGTTCCCAGGCCTTCGCCGCGTCCTCGTCGCGCCCCGCGGTCTCGAACCAGCGCGCCGCGGCGAGAGGCCGGCCCGAGGCGAGGAAGATCTGGCCGAGGCGGCCGGCCAGGCGCACCACCTCGCCGCGCCCGCCCCCCTCCGGGGGGCTGTTCCGCAGCAGTTCCTGGAGGACGCGGGCCGCCGCGTCGGGCTTGCGCGCCTCGAGGAACAGGTGGGCCGCCCGCAGGAGGTCACCCGCCTCCTCGTAGAGGGCCGCCGCGGCCGACAGCCGGCCTCCCTCCTCGTGGATCCGGGCCGCCCGGTGGGGCTGTCCCGCGTCGAGGAAGAGCTGGGCCGCCCGGGCCCGGTCGCGGGCGGCGAGCGCGGCCTCGGCGGCCTCGAGGAGGAGACCGGCCCGCTCGAACTCCCGGGAGGCCACGGACGGATCCCCCAGCTCCAGCGCCGTCTCGGCCGCGAGCCGGTGGAGGCGGCCCTTCTGGTACATCCGGAGGGCCTTCTCGAGGTTGCCCTCCAGGCGATAGAGGTCCCCGGCCGCGGCGTAGTCGCCCCGGAGCGCCGCCCAGCGGGCCTTGCGTGCATGGGTACGCGGCATCGTTCGTCCCGTGGGAAGATAGGGTCCGGGCCGGGAGGCGCGCCACGCCCGCCCCCGGCAGGGAGGACCGGCGGTGAATGCCCTTGCCACCCTGCGCCACGTGCGCGAGATGAGCCCCGCGGACATCCAGGCGTTCCTCGGCCGGGACCACGTGATCCGCCGGGCCGAGCGCTACGCCGAGGAGGGACGCGTCGACGCGCTCTGGGTCGACGAGCACGGCCTGCGGGCCCACGTGATCGGCGGCTCGGATACCCCGTACCATTGCGTCCTGAGGCTCTGGGAGGGAGAGCTGGAGGCCGAGTGCTCCTGCCCCTACAGCCGGGGCGTCTGCTGGCACGTCGGGGCGGTGCTGTTCGTCCTCCAGGATGACCCGGAGCTCGCGGGCCGGCTCGAGGAAAAGGCCCTGGCGCTCGCACGGGGAAAGGACCGTCCCGCGGGCGAGACCGACCCGCCACCCGTGGCGGAGGCCGGGGCCGGGGAGGACGATGTTCCGGCGGCGGAGGCCGACCCCGGGGCCCGGGAGGGGCTCCGCGAGGAACTGCGCGCGATGCTCCTCGGGTGGCCCCGCGCGCTCGTTGCCGACCTGCTCGCCGAGGCGGCGGTGGCGCATCGGCCCGTCGAGATGCTCGTGCGGGAACGCCGCCCGGGACCCTCCGCACTGGACCTGCGGATCCTCTCCCAGGCGGCCCGTGCCGCGCTCCGGCCCGGTACCCGGCCCACCCGCTGGGAGGTGCCGCGCATGGCCGCGGACCTCCGCGAGATCGTCCGGAGCACGACCCGGCTCGTCGGGGGCGCGGAGCCCGAGGCCGCCCTCGACCTGGTGCTGCAGATCGCGGGGCGCGCCTGGCATCGGCTCGAGGAGGTCGACGACCGGGACGGCGCCCTGCTCCGCCTGGTGCGCGACTCGCTCCACGAGTGGTGCCGCGGCTGGCAGGAGATCCCGGGCCGCGACCGGCCCGCGATCGCCCGGGAGATCTTCGCCTGGATCATCGATGACCCCGCGGGGGCCGTGACGGAGGGGCTCGTTCTCGCCGGGGCGGAGGCCCTGGGCAACGCCGGGCTCGAGGCCCTCGAGAAGCTCCTGCGTCCCGCGCTCGAGGAGCGCCTGGCCCACCGGGTACCCGCCGCCCCGGACGACGACGACATGCTGCCGGCGGATCCCGTCGTGTCCCGTCTGCGCGGCGCGCTCCGGGAAGTCGCCGAGGTGCGGGGGGACCTGGACGCTTTCCTGGCCGCCTGCGACCACGGGGGGCGGGACGGCGCCTCGATCGTCGCCGCGGTGCGGCGGCTGCGCCACGAGGGGCGGTTCGACGAGGCCCTCGCCTGGGCCGAGCAGGGACGGCGCCGCGCACGGGGCACGGCGCGGGCCGAGCTGGAGGACCTCCGGATCGCCCTGCTCCGCGCGACCGGGCGGCGCCGCGAGGCCGTCGAGGCGGCATGGGAGCTGTTCCTCGCGGAACCGGGCAGCGGCTCGTTCCGCCGGCTCCTCGAGACGGTTCCCGACGGGGAGCGCGCGGAGTGGCGGAGGCGGGCACTGGACGCGGCGGAAAGCACGGCCGACGCCACGGCGTTCGTCGAGGTGGCGCTGGCAGCGGGGGACCTGGAGCGGGTCGCCCATCGCCTGGACTCCACCCCGAACTTCGTCCTCGCCGCCTCCCCCCGGGCCCTCGAGCAGGCGGCCGGTGTCCTCGACCGGAGGCACGGCTGGGCGGCCGCGCGCCTGCGGCTCCACCTGGCGGGCCGGTTCCTCGCCGACGGGGATCCGCGCCATTACGGCCGGGTGCGGACCTGGCTCGAGGAGGCGAGGGCGGTCCTCCTTCGCGAGGACCGGCAGGGCGAATGGCGCGAGGCGATCGACCGCCTGCGCCGCGCACACCGCGTGGTCCGGGCCTGGTTCGAGGAGGACGGCGGCGCCTGAAAAGGAGGCCGACCGGGTCAGGAACCGCCGGGGTTTTCCTCGAGCACCACCGCGGTGCCGTAGACGAGCAGCTCGGCGGCACCCGACATGATCTGGCTCGTGACGAACCGGATGCCGACCACCGCGTCCGCGCCGAGGGCCTTCGCCTCGGCGAACATCCGGTCCAGGGCCTGTTCCCGCGACTCGGCCAGCATCTTGGTGTACTCGGGGATCTCGCCCCCGACCATGTTCCGGAAAAGCGCCATGATGTCCCGGGTGAGGGGCCGGGCCCGGACGGAGCTGCCCCGCACCAGGCCCAGGGTACGGGCGATTCTCCGGCCCGGGATCTCGTCGGTCGTCACCAGGATCACCGCTCCACCTCCTCGTAGCGCTCGTGCCGGCGCGCCTCGAGCCGGTCCGCGAGCGCCGAGACGAACAGGGCGACCAGGCCACCGACCAGGGCCCCGAGACCGGCCCGGACCCAGGCCGGGACCTCCGGGTCGAAGAAGAGCGTCCCGAGCCCACCGCCGACCAGGACCAGCACGGCGGGCAGGAGAAGGGTCCAGCCCAGGCGGCGAGCCTGCCGCGCAACCACCGTCCTCGCCATCTCTCCCCATTCCTCCTCGCCTACCGCCGGAGGGGCCAGGTGGCGCGCCAGCTCCCGCCGCAGCCGGAGGAGTTCAGCTTCCTCGGCCCGGCAGGACGGACACGACGCCAGGTGCTCCCGCACCTCGGCCGCCTCCCCCGGCGGAAGCTCGCCGTCGACGAAGGCGGAGAGCCGGGCGCGCGTCCGGTCGCAGGTCATGGGATGCCTCCTTCTCCGGGCCGCGTCGCGAGGAACGGGCGCAGCCGTTCGCGAAGCCGCCGGCGCCCCCGGTGGATCAGGGAGGCGACGGTCCCGTGACCGAGCCCGAGGGTCTCCTCGATGCGCCGGTAGGGCCAGCCGAGCACGTCCCGGAGGACGATCGCCTCCCGCTCCTCGGGACGCAGCTCGGCCAGGGCCGCGCGGAGGGCCGCGCCGAGCTCCCCGCGGAGGACCTCCCGCTCCGGGTTCCCCCGCGCCGCACGGGGATCGGGGAGCCCGGCCTCCCGGCGCTCGTCGAGGGAAGCATGGCGCCGGAACCGGAGCCGGCGGAGGCGGTCGAGGCAGACGTTGCGGACGATCCGCGCGAGCCACGCGCCGAGGGGACGGGACGGATCGTACCGGTTCGCATGGGCCACGGCCCGGGCGAGAGCCTCCTGGCAGGCGTCCAGGGCCTCGTCGCGGTCCGCGAGGTAGGTCCACGCGATCGCCAGGAGGGCCTCGCGGTGCCGGTCGAGCAGCTCCAGGACCGCCTCGCGGTCACCCTGGCGGGCGCGCCGCAGGAGCGCGTCCCCCGGTGGCGCGGCGGAACGGGCCGCCGGCAGGTCCCCGGTCATGGCGGTGGCGTCGTGCATCCCGGTCCCTCCGGCCCCACCTACGCGCGAGGGGTTGTCCGGTTGCGCCGGAGAAGGACGGTTCCGCGACCTGCTCATGGCTCCCCCGCGGGAACGGGACGCTCGAGGGCCGCCTCGGCGGCCCGGGCTGCCCGGGCCCCGGCAGCCTCGTCGACACCGAGGAGCAGGAGCGCCCCCCCGGCGAAGAAGAGGACCAGGGAGGCGACGCCGACGCGCTGGCTGCCGGTCCACCCGGTGAGCCTGCCGAGGAGGAACGGGCCGAGGAACGACGTGAGCTTCCCCGAGAGCGCGTAGAGGCCGAAGAACTCCGCCGAGAGCGTCGCCGGTACCAGTCGGCTCATCAGGCTGCGGGACGAGGCCTGGTTGGGCCCGACCAGGAGGCCGATCAGGATCCCGGCACCCCAGATGCCGGCCCGCCCGCGGGCGAGGACCGCCCAGCAGGTGGCCACCGCGAGACCGGCGAGGGTCAGCAGGATCGTCGGCTTCGCCCCGAGCCGGTCGTCGACGTGACCGAGCAGGAAGGCCCCGGCCCCGGCCGCCACGTTGAGAACGATACCGAACAGGATGATCTCGTTCAGCGAGAACCCGAACGTACCGGCCGCGTAGATTCCTCCGAAGGAAAAGATGGCGACCAGGCCGTCGTTGTAGACGAGGCGCGCGACGAGGAAGCGCAGCACCTGGGGAAAGCGCCGGAGCCGCCGGAAGGCCGCGGCCGCCCGGGCGAACCCGGTCTCCGCCTCCGGGTCCGCGGGGGCCGGTTCCCGGAGCAGCAGGAGGGCGGGAAGGGAAAAAACGAGGAACCACGCGGCGACCAGCAGGTTGGTCGCGCGGACGTGGAGGTCCCCGTCCCGGGGGACCAGTCCCGCGTTGACCAGCCAGAGCCCCCCGACGAGGCAGAGCAGCCCCCCCGCGTAGCCCAGGCCCCAGGCCATGCCGCTGGCCCGCCCCATCCGCTCCGGCGGGGCCACCGACGGCAGGAACGCGTTGTAGAACGCCCCGGCCAGCTCGTAGCACGTGTTCGCCGCGACGAACACGACGAGCGCCGGCAGCCAGCGGGGCGGCGCGATCGCGGCGAGGACCACCGTGAGCGCGATCGTCCCCAGCGTGAGGCCCCGGAACCAGGCGACCCGGCTCGCCCTGCGGTCGGCCCGCGCGCCCAGGAGCGGTCCCAGGAGGGCGACCAGGAGGGCCGAGACCGTGATCCCCCAGGACCAGAGGGCGGTCCCTGCCGCCTCGTCGGCCGCCATTCGCTTCGTGAACCAGGTGGCGTAGACGAAGGTGACGACCAGGGTCGTGAACGACGAGTTGCCGAAGTCGTAGAGAGCCCACGCGAGGACCCGCCGCGGATCCCCGTTCCGCAGGGACGTTCCCGCCGTCACTCCCGTCGCCACCGGCGCCTCACGGATGCCCCCACCCGAGCTTGTCCCGCAGGACGGCGAAGAACGATCGGCCCGGAGGACGGACCAGGCGGACGACGTGGGCGGCCCGGGCGATCCGGACCTCGCTGCCCGGCTCGAGGGGAAAGCCGGTCTGGCCGTCCAGGGTGACCCGGACGTTGGTCGCCGCCTGGCCCTCCGCGAGCCGGATCGTGACCCGGCACCGGCCGGGCACGATGATCGGCCGCTGGGACAGGCTGTGCGGGCAGATCGGGGTGATGACGAGGGCCTCCACGCCGGGGACGACGACCGGCCCCCCCGCCGCGAGGTTGTAGGCCGTCGATCCGGTCGGGGTCGCGAGGATCAGGCCGTCGGCGCGGTAGTCCGCCACCCACTCGTCGTCGACGTAGAGCGTGAGGGAAAAGAGGCGCGCAAGGTCGCTCTTCGAGAAGGTGACATCGTTGAGGGCGAAACCGTTGCCGGGGCCCGGCTCCCCGTCCAGAGTGACCGCGAGGACGGTCCGCTCGTCGATCGGCGCCCGGCCCCGGAGGGCCAGGTCGAGGACCTGGTCGACCTCCTCGCACCGGGTCTCGGTCAGGAAGCCGAGGCTCCCCAGGTTGACGCCGAGGATCGGGACCTCCCGTTCGCCCACCGACCGGGCAGCGGAGAGAAGCGTGCCATCCCCGCCGACCGATACGACGAGGCCGGCGCTTCCCGCCGCCTCCTCCCGGCGCAGTCCGGCGGACTCCGCGAGCCCCAGGGCCTCGGCGGTGGTCGTGTCGGGCAGCATCCGGGCCCCGTGGCGTTCGAGGGCGCGCGCAATGCGCCGCAGGACCGCCGGGGCGTCCGGGTGCGGCTTCGAGAAGACCGCCACCGCCTCGATCCGGTTCGCGCTCATCGGCCCCTCTCGTCGCCCGGATCCGTGGACGGATCCCGGCCCACCTCCTCCGCGATCGCCCGCTCGAGCCCGGGCGGGGCGAGGCCCGTTCCACGGGCGGCCAGGAGGAACACCTCCCGGTTCCCCCGGGGACCCGGGAGGGGGGAGGCGTGGACGGCAAGGATGCCCCATCCGGCCTCGGCGAGAAAGTGCGCCACGCGGCGAACCGCGGCCTCCCGGACCGCCGGATCGCGCACCACGCCCCGGCCCCGGGAGACGACCTTCCGGCCCGCCTCGAACTGGGGCTTGACCAGCACGAGGACCCGCCCGGCGGGCGCGACCAGTGGCAGGACGGCCGGCAGGACGAGAACCAGCGAGATGAAGCTCACGTCGGCGACCACGAGATCGTAGGGGGGGGCGACGTCCTCCGGGCGCAGGTAGCGGGCGTTCACCCCCTCCACGCAGAGGACGCGCGGGTCCTCGCGCAGGCGCTGGTCGAGGAGCCCGCGCCCCACGTCCACCGCGGTCACGTGGGCCGCCCCCCGCCGCAGGAGGACATCCGTGAACCCGCCGGTCGAGGCTCCCACGTCCAGGCACCGGAGACCGGTGACCCGGAGGTCGAGCCGGTCGAGCACGGGCGCCAGCTTCTCGCCGGCCCGGGACGCGAAGGGGCGCCGCCCCGGCAGCAGCTCGATCCGGGCATCCGCGGGGACGTCGCGGCCCGGCTTGTCGACCCGGCGCCCGTCGACCAGGACGCGACCGGCGAGGACGAGGGCGCGGGCCTTCTCCCGGGACGGGGCGAGCCCGGCGGCGACGACCGCCTGGTCCAGCCGGACCTTCCCGCCGCCGCGGTGGTTCACGACGAGCGGGCCTCCACCCGGGCGACCAGCCGGAGAAGCGGTTCCGCCGGGGGACCCAGCGGGCCGAGCAGCTCCCGGGTCTCGGCGAACGCCTCGGCCGCCCGGCGCCGGGCCTCGGCGAGGCCCACGGCGGCGACCCAGGTCGCCTTCTCCTGGGCGGCATCCTTGCCGGCCGTCTTTCCCAGCACTTCCGTCGAGGCGGTCGCGTCGAGGATGTCGTCCTGGACCTGGAAGGCGAGACCCGCGGAGCGGCCCGCCGCCTCGAGGCGCGCCGCCAGCTCGGCGGAAGCGCCGGCGGCCTCGGCGCCGAGGCGAAAGGACGCCGCGATCAGGGCCCCGGTCTTGAGGCGATCGATCCGGGCGACCAGCTCCTCGGTCGGGGGACGGCCCTCGGAGAGCAGGTCCAGGGCCTGGCCGCCGGCCATGCCGAGCGCTCCCGCCGCCTGCCCCAGCGTCCGCAGGGCGGTGACGATCCGCTCCGGCGGAAGGGGCGCCTCCGCCAGGGTCTCGAACGCGAGGGCCTGGAGGGCGTCCCCGGCGAGGATCGCCATCGCCTCCCCGTGGACGACGTGGACGGTCGGGCGGCCCCGGCGCAGCTCGTCGTCGTCCATCGCGGGCAGGTCGTCGTGAACGAGGCTGTACGCGTGGACCAGCTCGACCGCCGCCGCGAACGGAAGGGCGGCGTCGGGGTCACCGTTCGCTGCCCGCGCGGCGGCGAGAACGAAGAGGGGCCGCAGGCGCTTGCCGCCCCCGAGGACGGCGTAGCGCATCGCCTCTAGCAGCTCCGGGCTGCCGTCTCCCACCGGGGAGGCGAGGCGGGCCGCCAGGTAGCCGTCGACCCGCGCCCGCCACCCGTCGAGGAGGCCGTCGGGCATGGCGGCGCTCACGATCCGTCCTCCGGGAGCTCGAGCGGAACGGTCTCGTCCCCGCCGTCCGCCGCCCGCACCAGCACCTCGATCCGCTGCTCCGCCTCCGTCAGCCGGGCCTCCAGGCGCCGCGCGAGGGCGATCCCTTCCTCGAAGAGGCGCAGGCTCTCCTCGAGGGGGCGGTCTCCCTCTTCGAGCTCCTGGACGATCTCCTCGAGCCGGGCGAGGTCCCGCTCGAAGCTCGGTCCGTTCTTCCCGGTGTCCGTCTTCCGCGTCATCGGTCGTTCTCCCTGCCGGGAGGGGCTTCCTCGCCGGCGTGGATCTCCTCGACCCGCGCATCGACCGCGCCCCGCGCCAGCCGGACGTGGATCGCGTCACCCGGTGCCAGGGCCGCCGCGTCGGTCACCAGCGGCCCGCCCGGTCCCCCGCGGGTCACGAGGGCGTACCCGCGGCCGAGGACCCGCAGCGGGGACATCCCCTCCAGCCGGGCGGCCAGCCTCCCGAGCCGGGCCCGGCGCGCCTCGAGGCCGGCCCGGGCCGCCGCCACCAGCGCCTCGCGAACCGCGCCGACACGGGATCGCCGCTCGGCGACGCGGGACGCGAGGGCCCGGGGCGAGAGGCGGCCCGCGAGGCCGGCGAGACGCCGGCGGCGCTCCGCCAGGGTCGTCCGGACCCGGGCGTCGAGGCGGCGGTCCAGCTCCGCGAGGTGGGCGAGGAGGCGCTGCAGGCGCAACGGGAAGGCCCGGAGCCCGCGGGCGGCGGTGGCCTCGCGCACCCGGCCGCGGAGCGCCCCCAGGCGGTGGCGCATCGCCCGCACCAGGCGCGCCCGCAGCGAGCGGACCCGTTCGAGCAGTTCCTCCCGTTCCCGCACGACCACCTCGGCGGCCGCCGACGGGGTAGGCGCGCGCACGTCCGCCGCCAGGTCCGCGAGGGTCGTGTCGATCTCGTGGCCGATCCCGGTGACGATCGGCGCCTCGCAGGCCGCGATCGCCCGGACCACCCGCTCGTCGTCGAAGGCGGCGAGGTCCTCCCGCGCCCCACCGCCCCGCACGAGCAGGATGACGTCCGGCCGCTGGCGGTCGAGGCGGGACAGCGACTCCGCGATCTCGACGGGCGCTTCCTTGCCCTGGACGGTGGCCGGTGCGAGCAGGACGCGCACCCCGGCGAAGCGGCGACGAAGCACCCGGAGCACGTCCCGGAGGGCCGCCCCGTCGGCGGACGTGACGACGCCGATCGTCCGCGGGAGAAGGGGCAGGGGACGCTTCCGGTCCTCGTCGAAGAGCCCCTCCGCCGCCAGGCGGCGCCGGAGCTGCTCGAGGGCGAGGGCGGCGGCTCCCGCCCCCAGCGGCTCCATCGCCTCGACGACGAGCTGGTAGCGGCCCTGGGGCTCGTAGACCCCCGGTACCGCCAGGACGACCACCTCGAGCCCGTCCCGGGGCTCGAACGGCACGCGCCGGTTGCGGCCCCGGAACATGGCGCAGGAGACCGACGCGTCACCGTCGGTGAGCGAGAAGTACCAGTGTCCGCTCCGGTGGGCCAGGAACCGGACCAGCTCCCCCCGGACCCAGACCGGGCCGATCGCGTCCCCGAGGACTGCATCCGCGGCCCGGTTCAGGTCGCGGACCGCGAGGGGCGCCAGGCGGCTGCCCGGGCGCGCCTGCGGCACCTCGCCGGGATCGGGCCCGCGCGGTCTCATCGGCCTCCTTCTCCCCGGGCGACCCGGACGACCTCCGTGCAGCGCCCGGAGCCCTCCTCGATCTCGAACAGGGCGCCGTGGAGTCCCGGTCCTCCCTCGGCCACCGCCTGGGGAACCGGCCGCGCCGCGAGAAACCGGCGGAGCGCCACGGCCGGGTCGAGCCCGATGACGGAATCGTGGGGACCGGTCATCCCGAGGTCGGTCAGGAAACCGGTTCCGCCGGGAAGCACCTGGGCATCCGCGGTGGGGACATGGGTATGGGTACCGAAGACGGCCGCCACCCGGCCGTCCAGGTGCAGGGCGAGCGCCTTCTTCTCCGACGTGGCCTCCGCGTGGAAGTCGACGATCACGACGTCGGCCTCGCTCACGAGACGCTCGAGGAGCTGGTCGGCCGTGCGGAAGGGGCACTCGCAGGGGGTCATGAAGACCCTGCCGAGCAGGTTGATCACCGCCACCCGGACCCCGGCCTCGGTGGGGACCACGACCATCCCCCGCCCGGGGCAGGGTTCCGGGAGGTTGGCCGGCCGGAGGACCCGCGGAAACTCCTCGAGGAGTCTTTCCGCCGAGCGGTGGGCCCAGACGTGGTTCCCGGTCGTCACGACGTCGGCCCCCGACTCGAACAGGTCGGTGAGGCCCGGTGCGTCGATGCCGCGCCCCGCCCGGAGGTTCTCGCCGTTCACGACCACCAGGTCCACCCCGTGTTCCTCGACCAGGCCGGGAAGCCAGCGCGCGATCGCCCGCCGTCCCGGGCGTCCGACCACGTCGCCGATCGCGAGGATGCGCATGGCCCGGTCAGACCGCGTAGCTGACGGCCCGGGTCTCCCGGATCACCAGCACCCGGACCTGGTCCGGGTAGTCGACCCGGTCGGTGATCTCCCGGGCGATCTCCCGGGCGAGGAGGATCGCCTCGTCGTCGGAGACCTCCTCGGCCCGGACGTGGACGCGCAGTTCCCGTCCCGCCCGCACCGCGACCGCCCGCTCGATCCCCTCGCGGGCGAGGGCGATCTCCTCGACCTGGCGCAGCCGCTCCATGTGCCGCGCGAGGTTCTCGCGGCGCGCCCCCGGCCGGCCGAGGACGACCCGTCGCGCCGTGACGAGGACGACGCCCTCCGGCGTCCGGGGGGCGTCGGGAGGCTGTGCGAGGGCCCGGATCGGCTCCGTGACCTCCGGAGGTTCCCCGTAGCGGGTCGCCAGGTCCGCGGAGGCGATCGCCGCGTGGGCGAGGGGTGGGTCCTTGTCCGCGCGGGCGATCTCGTGGAGCAGCCCGGCCCGCCGGAGCGCCTCGCCGCCGACGCGGAGTTCCGCCGCCAGGTCCCCGGCGAGGAGGGCGACCTCCCGGGACCGGGTCAGCAGGTCCTGCCCGTGATCGTGGAAGAAGGAGAGGCGACCGAGGAGCAGCACCAGGCGCTCGTGAAGCTGCGTGACACCGAGGTCGTAGGCGACCTTCTCGCCCCGCTCCCGGGCGACCTCGTCGATCTCCTCCCGGGTCTTCTCGACGATCTCCTCGATCCGCGCCGGGTGGATGCGACCGTCCTCGACGAGCTTCTCGAGGGCCCGGGCCGCGATCGTCCGGCGGAGCGGATCCCACGACGAGAGCAGGATCGCCCCGGGAGTGTCGTCGACCAGCAGGTCGACGCCGAGGGCGTGCTCGAGGGAGCGGATGTTCCGGCCCTCGCGGCCGATCACCCGGCCCTTCATCTCGTCGTTCGGCAGGCGGACGACGGTGATCGTCCCCTCGCCGACCACCGAGCCGCGCAGGGTGGCCATCGAGGCGAGCAACCGCTCCCGGGCCACCTCCTCGGCGGCGGCGCGGGCCTGCTCGTCCGCCTTCTGGAGCAGGCGCGCGACTTCTCCCTGGACCTCCTTCTCGACCTCGCCCAGCAGGTGGGCCCGCGCCTGCTCCGTGGTCATCCGGGCCACCTCCTCGAGGCGACGCCGGATCTCCTCCTCGGCCGACGCGATCTCGCGCTCCCGCTCGTCCAGGCGGGACGCGCGGGCGTCCAGGGCCCCCGCCCGCTCGGCGAGCTCCTCGGCCCGGCCGTCGAGGGCGGCCGCACGCTCCTCCAGCCGGACCCGCCGGTCGGCCAGTTCCTGCTGGCGCGCGCGAACGTCCTGCTCGCGGCGCGCCAGTTTCTCCTCGCGGCGGCGGTGCTCCTCCGCGAGGCGTTTCTCCTCGGCGGCGACCTGTCGCTCGACCTCTTCCCGGATCGCGGCGTCCTTCTCGGCCTCGAGGTGGGCGAGCCGGGCGACGTGGTCGGCGAGCTGGCGGGTGCGCCGGGCGAGGACGAGGGAGAGCGCGACGACGGCCACGACGAGGCCGAGGACCGTCACTGCCAGGAGGACGACGAACGGACCGGGGATTAGCAGCGCCAGGGGCATCGAGTGCGTTCCTCGCCGGCCGGGGCCGGGCCCCGGGCCGGTTCGTCGAGCGGGAAAAGGACCGGCAGGGCGCCCCGGCCGCGGGTGGAGGACGTTCGATGCCTGGAACTCCAGGTGGGTGCCCTCCCGCCGGTTCGGGCTTCCTCTCCCGGTGGAGTGGCCTGCGCGTCCCCGGCGGAGCCCGGGCTCCCTTGCAGGTGCTGTTGGCTCGAGGTCGTTCCACCGGCGCGGACCCGGGGGCCCTGTCGGGAGCCCCAGTATATCGGGCCCGGCGACCGACCGCGCCTCAGTCGTCCCCCGGGAGGGATGGCCCCTCGAGGACCGCCTCCTCGAGGGCGGCGAGGCGCGCGTCCAGGGCGGCGAGGCGCTCCCGGAGCCGACCGATCCGGAGGACGGCCGTCCGCCGCAGGTCTTCCCGCTCCGCCGCGACGTTGAGCGCCGAGAGGACGACCACCCTGGGGTCGTCCGGGGCGGCCCGGTCCCCGGCGATCTCGCGGATCGTCCGGTCGACCTCCGCCGCGAGGCGGCGCAGTTCCCCGGGATCGTCCCCCTGGAGCCGGTAGGACCTGCCCCCGATCGTGACGAGGACCCCCTCCCGGGTCCCACCACCGCCGGCGCTCTCGTGCTCGTTCCTGTCCATCGTGGCCTCCGGGATCGGCGGGAGTATACCGCGCGGCGGCTCCGCCCCGCGGATTCCCGCCGGGACCGGCTACAATGGCTCGTCCCGCCGGGACCGGCGGGAGGAGGGAGGGCGTGCCACGCGCGCCCGCGGGAGCCGAGACATGACCGAGACGTTCCGTCCCCAGGAGGCGGCGGTCCTCCGGGTGCTGGCCGCCCGGGAAGGGGCCGCGGCCGTCGAGGAGATCGCCCGGGAAGCCGGGCTCGACCAGAGCCCCGTCGCCGCCGCCGTCGTGCGCCTCGCCGAGCTGGGACTGGTCCGGGTCGCGGAGGAAACGCGGGAGGAGCTGCGCCTCGGGCCCCGGGGGAAGGCGTTTCCCGGCGGGGAGTTTCCCGAGCGTCGCGTGGCCCGGGCCCTGCGGGAACTGGGCGGCCGGGCCGAGCTGCCCGACCTGCCCCGGCGGGCCGGCCTCGAGATGAAGCAGGTCGGCGAGTCGCTCCGGTGGCTGGCGGCCCGCGGCTGGGCGACGAAGGAGGGGAAGACCCTCTCGCTGGGTGACCCGTGGCGGGAAGGCGAACCGGACCTCCAGCCGGACGAACGCCTGGTCGCCCGCCTGCGGGACACCGGTCCCGCCCTGCGCGAGGTCCTGGCGGACGAGGGGATCCCGGTCGACGAGGCGCTCGCCCTCCTCGCGAAGCGCTCGGGCGTGGTGGAGACCCGCGCACGGCGACGCCGCTTCGTCTCCCTGACCGATGCCGGGCGCCGGCGCGTCGCGGACGGCGTGGAGGCCCGGGAGGAAGTGACCGAGCTGACCACCGACCTCCTGGTCTCGGGCCGGTGGCGGGACGTCGACTTCCGGCCGTACGACGTGACGCTCCCCGGTCCCCGGGTGCTCCTCGGCAAGGAGCACCCGTTCCGGAGGATCCTCGAGAAGACCCGGCGCGTGTTCCTCGAGATGGGTTTCGAGGAGGTCGAGAGCCCCTGGGTCGAGTCGGCATTCTGGGATTTCGACGCCCTCTTCCAGCCCCAGGACCATCCCGCCAGGGACATGCAGGACACCTTCTACGTCGCCCGGCCGGGCCGGGCCCGCCTGCCGGCCGACGACCTGGTCGAGCGGGTCGGCCGGACCCACGAGGACGGGGGCGACACCGGCTCGCTCGGGTGGCGGACCCGGTGGAACCGGGAGCTCGCGGCCCGGTGCGTCCTTCGAACCCACACGACGGCGGCCAGCATCCGCGCCCTCGCCGCGAACCCGGAACCGCCGCGGAAGGTGTTCTGCGTCGGCCCGGTCTTCCGCCGGGAGACGATCGATTACAAGCACCTCCCGGTCTTCCACCAGGTCGACGGAATCGTCGTCGACGAGCACGCGTCGTTCGCGGGGCTGCTCTCCCTGCTCGGGACGTTCTACCGCAAGATGGGCTTCGAACGGATCCAGTTCCGCCCGGCGTTCTTCCCGTACACCGAGCCGTCGGTCGAGGTGTTCGTCTGGATGGAGTCCCGGTCCGACTGGGTCGAGATGGGGGGCGCCGGGATCTTCCGCCCGGAGGTCACCGAGCCCCTCGGGTGCCGCGTCCCGGTCCTCGCGTGGGGACTCGGCCTCGAGCGGCTCGCGATGTTCCGCTACGAGCTCTCGGACATCCGGGAGATCTACCTCGCCCACCTGCGCTGGCTCGAGGAGGTCCCGCTGTGCCGATCCTAGGAATCGCCCTCGACGAGCTCTACCAGTACCTCGGCGAGACCCTCCCCCCGGAGCGGCTCGAGGAGGAGCTGCACCGCTTCGGGTCCTCGGTGGAGGGGTGGGCCGAGCTCGGCCGCTGGCGCTGCCCCCGCTGCGGGGCGGTCACCGAGAGCGCCGAGCCGGGCACGCCCCCCGTCGCCTGCGACGGGTGCGGCGCCGACCTGCGGGAGATCGACCCGCCGGCGGAAGACCTGGGGACGGTCCGCGTCCTGAAGATGGAACTCCTCGCCGTTCGCCCGGACCTCTTCGATCCGCCCGGCCTCGCCCGGGCGCTCCGCGGGTTCCTCGGCATGGAGGAGGGGGCTCCGGAGTACCTCGTGGAAACGGGGGACTGGAGCATCGAGGTCGACCCGGCCCTGGCCGGCCCGGACGTGGTGCGCCCCCGGATCGTCGCGGCGACGGTCCACGACGTCGACCTGGACGAGGCCCGGCTGCGCTCCCTGATGAAGCTCCAGGAGAACGTCCACTGGGCCCTCGGGCGCGACCGCAAGCTCGCCTCGATCGGCGTCTACGACCTGCGCCACGTCTCCGGCCCG
The DNA here is from genome assembly GCA_964420365.1 of uncultured Acidobacteriota bacterium. Lineage (GTDB taxonomy): Bacteria > Acidobacteriota > Polarisedimenticolia > J045 > J045 > JAMOQA01. The sequence goes on from CAYQTA010000114.1 coordinate 108,799, forward strand.
GGCCTCCGGTACCGGGCGGTGCCGCTGGACGGCGTGCGGTTCGTTCCCCTCGGGTTCGACCCGGCCGACCCCGCGGCGGCCCTCACTCCCGCCGAGATCCTCGAACGCCACCCGAAGGGGCGCGCCTTCGCGCGGCTCCTGGCCGGCGCGCGGAAGGCGCCCCTCCTCGAGGACGCGGAGGGGGGCGTCCTCTCGATGCCTCCGATCATCAACTCGGAGAACACCCGCGTGACGACGAAGACGCGGGAGGTGCTGATCGACGTGACCGGCCTCGAGGACCGCCACGTCGAGAAGGCCCTGAACATCGTGGTCACGAGCCTCCTCGAGTCGAGCCCGGGGGCGTACGCCCGCACGCTCGAGATTCGCTACCAGGGGGGGATCCGCCGCACCCCGGACCTGGCCCCGCAGGAAGTCCACCTCTGTCCCGCGGAGACCTCGCGACTGATCGGCATCGAATGCTCCCCCGACGAGGTCGCGGCACTGCTCCGGAGGATGCGCCACGACGCGGAGGCGCGGCACGACCACGTGCGGGTTCTCGTCCCGGCCTGGCGCGCCGACATCCTTCACCCCCGCGACCTGATGGAAGACGTGGCGATCGCCCACGGGTACGACCGGATGCCGGCCGTCGCCCTCGAGACCGCCACCTACGGCGGGCCGCTCCCGCGGGAGGAGCTGGCCGCGGCCGCCCGGGCGGCCCTGGCGGGGCAGGGGATGCTCGAGGTGATGACCCTCGCCCTGACCAGCGAGGAGGCCACGTACGCGAAGACCGGGATCCCGGACCGGGACGCGCACGTTCGGCTGGACAACCCGATCAGCGTCGAGCAGACGATGCTCCGGGTTTCCCTGGTCCCCGGCCTGATGGAGACCCTCGCCCTCAACCTGGGTCACCCGTACCCGCAGCGGATCTTCGAGGTCGGCCTGGTGACGACCGTCGACGAGGCGGCCGAGACCGGTGCCCGGGAGCACCTGCACGCCGGGTTCGCCCTGGCCGGCGACGGCACCGGCTACGCGGACGCCCGGGCCGCGCTCGACGCCTTCCTCCGCGAGATGGGAGCCGGGCCCGCCGTCGCCCGGTACGTCCCGCTGGAGATACCGCTCTTCCTGCCGGGCCGGGGGGCGGAGGTCCTCGTGGGGGACCGCTCGGTCGGCTTCCTCGGGGAGGTTCACCCCGAGGTCCTCGAGCGGTACCGGGTCGTCCACCCGGTCGCCGTCGCCGAGGTTCGGCTCGAGGAGCTGCCGGGCTGCCGGGCTTGAACGCTCGGGGGGGGGTAGACTCCCTGGTCGGGCACGGGGGGATGGCCCCCGGTTCGCCGGTCCGCAGGAAGGAGGTGTGCCGATGAACCGTTCCTCGTTCGTTCCCGTCCTGCTCGCCTCGATCGCGTTCGTCGTGGGCGCCTTCCTGGTCGCCCGCTCCATCCGCTACGAGGTCGTCCCCGCCGAGGAGGGGGACGACGTCGCCTGGGTCGTCGACCGGGCAAGCGGCGAGATCGCCCGCATCGTCGACACCGGCCGCCACCCGGTGCGGCCCGCAGGGGAAAAGACGCCCGCGCCGGCGCGGCCGGGACGGGCCGAAGAAGACGAGGCCCGCCGCCAGGCGGGCGGCTTCGAGTTCGACGTCGGGCGGAATCACTGGTACCTCGGGGCCTACGTCCGGGAGTGGCTCCGCCGGGCGAAGGGGCCCCTGGATATCGAGGGCTGGAAGGTCAAGCGGGTCGGCGAGGGGAAGTACCTCGTCACCTTCACGTTCACGAACGGTGGCCGGCGGTACGGCTGGGCGATCGAGACGATCCACGTGCCGAACCAGGGCTGGATCACCCGTGACGCCCTCGCCGACCCGGGGCTGCGCAGGGCATACGGCCTCGAGGAGCTCGAGCCCCCGCCCCCGCTCCCCTGACGCCCCGTCCCTCCTCGCCCGCGGGGTCCCTGCGCGGCCTTCCCGAGGGCGCGGGGAGGTCACGGAGGGGCCCCGGGGAGGGAGGAGAGGGGGGTCAGCGGGAGCGGAGGGGGTAGAGGAGGAAGCGGGCGTCGACACCGCCGACCAGGACCGGGTGGCGGCGGCCGGCCGCGAGGCCGAGCTCGCGGGTGAGGGCCGGGTCGCCCGAGAGGACGGCGAGGGTCCAGCCCGGCAGCCGGCGGGCGAGAGTGCCGAGGGCGCGCCAGGCCGCCCGGACGCCCGTGCCGGCGAGGCGACGACCCCAGGGCGGGTTCGTCAGGACGATGCCGGGCCGCGCGCCGGGATTTTCGGGCGGTTCCAGGGCCTCGACCGAGGCCTCCCGGACCTCGACGTGCCCGCCGAGGCCCGCCCGGGCGACGAGGGCGCGGGCCTCGGCGACCCGGACCGCGTCCGCGTCGGCACCGAGAAAAGGGGCGTGGTCCCCCGGGGGTCGCCGGGAGGCGAGTTCCTCGGCGAGCTCGGCGAGCGGCACGTCCCGGAAGGGAAGCAGGGCTCCGAGGGCGAGCCTCCGCGGGTCCCGCGCCGCGGGGAGGCCGAGGGCGACCGCGGCCGCCTCGGCGAGAAGGGTACCCGAGCCGCAGAAGGGATCGAGGAGGGGACGGTCCGCGCGGACTCCCGCCAGGAGCGCGAGGCCGGCGGCGACGTCCTCCCGGAGGGGCGCCGTCGCGTCCCGCCTGCCGCCCCGGTAGTGAAGACTGCCACCCCCCAGGTCGAGGCCGACCGAGCAGCGGCCCTTCCGGATCGCCACGTCGAGAAGCGCGCGTGGCCGCCGCGGGTCGACGGGAGGCGCCTGCCGGCCCCGGGCGCGGAACCGGTCGCGCACCGCGTCCTTGGCGAGGCGCGCGACGTGAAGCGTGTGGCGGAGCGCCGGGGACCGGCCGGTCGCCCGCACGGCGAAGGGAACGCCGACGGGCAACCAGTCCTCCCAGGGGAGGTCCCGGAGGGCGGCCGCGAGGGCGTCCGGTTCGGCGGGGATGTCCCGGGCGAGGTCGAGGACGACCCTGCCGGCCGCACGCGAGGCGAGCGTGACCCGGGCGGCCGCCAGCAGCGTGTCGTCGTCGCCCGGGGGCAGGCCGACGTCGGCGGTGGCCGGTCCCGTCTCCCGGGCGGGAAGCCCGAGGAGCGCCGACACCTCGCCCGCGGCGGCGCCGGCGAGGCCCGGGGCCGTCACGAGACGAAGGTGCGGGGGGGTGGTCCCGCCGCGCGGCCCCGGGGCGGCGCGGCGGGAAGTCACGTCAGGCCAGGGCCGCCCGGGCCTTCTCGACCAGGGCGGTGAAGGCCGCCGGCTCCCGGACGGCCAGGTCCGCGAGGATCTTCCGGTCGATCTCGACGCCGGCCTTGTGGAGGCCGTCGATGAAGCGGCTGTAGGAGATCCCGTTCTGCCGGGCCGCGGCGCCGATCCGCTGGATCCAGAGGCGGCGGAACTGGCGCTTCTTCTGCCGCCGGTCGCGGTAGGCGAAGGCGAGCGAGCGGTCGACCTGCTCCCTGGCGATCCGGTAACAGTTGTGCTTGCTCAGGTAGTAGCCCTTCGCCCGGGCCAGGATCTTCTTGCGGCGCTGGCGCCGCTTGGTGCCCCGTTTGACTCTCGGCATCGTCCACCTCCTCGCGCGCGCACCCGCGGGGTGCGGGGGGAGAACGCCGGGCCGGACGGGCAAGGTCCCCGGCCGCGGCGGAGTGGGAAAGGAAGCTCAGTCGCGCCCGTAGGGCAGCAGGTGCCGGATCACCTTCGCGTCCGCCTCGGAGGCGTAGGTATCGGTGTCGAGGTGCCGGCGGCGCTTCGAGTCCTTCTTGGTCAGGATGTGGCTCTTGTATGCCTTGGAGCGCTTGAACTTCCCGTTGGCGGTGACGCGGAACCGCTTGGCCGCGCCGCGATGGGTCTTCAGCTTGGGCATCGTGCTCTCCGTTCTCCCGGGTCGGCTGCCGTACCGCCCCGGTGCATTCCGTCAGGGCTCGAGCGAGCGCCCCGCCAGGTTCTTCCGTGCGTAGTCCACGAACTCGGCGATCGGCATCGCCCCCCGGTCCCCCTCGTGGCGGACCCGGAGCGAGACGGTGCCCGCCTTCGCGTCCCGGGGACCGACGATCAGCATCCAGGGGACCTTGGCCAGCTCGGCGTCCCGGATCTTGGCCCCGAGCTTCTCCGGCCGCCGGTCGAGCTCGACCCGGAGGCCCGCGGCTGCCATCTCGGCCAGGACGGACTCGGCGTAGTCCATCGCCTTGTCCGAGACCGGCAGGATGCGTGCCTGCTCGGGGGCCAGCCAGGGCGGGAAGGCGCCGGCGAAGTGCTCGACGAGAATCCCGAAGAACCGCTCGATCGAGCCGTAGATCGCGCGGTGCACCATGTAGGGCGGCTTGCGCTGGCCGTCCTCGTCGACGTAGGTGATCTCGAACCGGCGGGGCAGGTTGAAGTCGAACTGGATCGTCGACAGCTGCCATGGCCGCCCGATCGCGTCGACCACCTTGACATCGATCTTCGGCCCGTAGAAGGCCGCCTCCCCCTCGTAGCGGGCGAAGGAGAGGCCGCGGCCCTCGAGGGCGCGAACCAGGGCGTCCTCCGCGGCGCGCCACTCGTCCGGCCCGCCGATGTACTTCTCGGGGTGGGCCGGGTCGAGGACCGAGAGCTCGTAGCGGGCCTCCCGGAAGCCGAAGGTGCGGAAGACGGTATCAACCAGGTCGAGGCAGTCGTCGATCTCGCCGACGATCTGGTCGGGCCGGCAGAAGATGTGGGCGTCGTCCTGGGTGAACCCGCGCACCCGGAACAGGCCGTGCAGGGTGCCGGACCGCTCGTAGCGGTAGACCGTGCCGAACTCGGCCATGCGCACCGGCAGGTCCCGGTACGACTTCAGGCCCGAGCGGTAGATCATGACGTGCCCCGGGCAGTTCATCGGCTTGACGACGAACTCCTCGTCGTCCGCCGTCCGGAGCGTGTACATGTTCTCCCGGTAGTAGTCGTAGTGCCCCGAGATCCGGAAGAGGGTGTCCTTCGCGATGTGCGGGGTGGCGACGAAGACGTAGCCCCGCCGCAGCAGCTCTCCGCGCAGGAACGCCTCGATCTCGTGCCGGACGACGACCCCCTTCGGGTGCCAGAACACCAGCCCGCCGCCGGCGGCGTCCTGGATCGAGAAGAGGTCGAGCTCCTTCCCGAGACGGCGATGGTCCCGCCGCTTCGCCTCCTCGAGGCGGACCAGGTGGTCCTCGAGCTGCGCCTCGGTCGGGAAGGCGGTCCCGTAGATTCGCCAGAGCATCTCGTTCTTCTCGGAGCCGAGCCAGTACGCGCCGGCCACCGAGAGCAGGCGGAATGCCCCGAGGCGGCCCGTCGAGGGCAGGTGGGGCCCGAGGCAGAAGTCCCGGAAATCGCCCTGCTCGTAGTACGAGACGGTCTCGCCCCCCTTCTCGCGGACGAAGTGGAGCTTGTAGGGTTCACCCTCGTCTTCGAAGATCCGGATCGCCTCGTCCTTCGGGACCTCGCGGCGCCGGATCGGCAGGTCACGGGCGACGATCTCCCGCATCTTCTCCTCGATGCGGGGGAGGTCCTCGTCGGTGAACGGCTCCTCGCGCCGGAAGTCGTAGTAGAACCCGTCGGCGATCGCCGGGCCCTGGGCGATCTTCACCTCGGGCCAGAGCTCCTTGACCGCCTGGGCCATCACGTGGGCGGCGCTGTGGCGGAGGATCTCGAGGCCATCCGGGTCTTCCGGCTGGACCAGGGAGAGATGGCAGGACGACCGGACCGGGCGGTCGAGGTCGACCGGCTCCCCGTCGAACCGGGCGGCGATCGCGGTGTCCACCCCGGGAAGACCGGCCGAGCGGGCGACCTCGATGGCGGGGGTCCCGGCAGCAACGGTGATCGTCCGGCCGTCGGGCAGGATCACCTCGAGGGAGGGGTTCGCGTCGCGGGAATCTTCGGACACGGTCGCTCCTCGGCCGGCGGGGAGAGAACAAACGAAACCCCAGCCGGTCGCGCGCCCCCCCGCGGGACGCGGCGCCGGAACCTGGGGCTGGTAGGCGCGGGCGGTATCGAACCGCCGACCTCTACCGTGTCAAGGTAGCGCTCTCCCACTGAGCTACGCGCCTACGGAACTCCTTGCCTTCCGTCACCTTCCGGCGACGGAAGCGGGATCCTAGCAGCGGGTCACGCCCCTGTCAACCGGCCGGGGCCGCCCGGGCCGGCAAGTTGCCCCGGGAGCGGAACTTCCCTACAATGCGCCGCGCGTTCGCCCGGCATTCCCGGGCGGGGTGCCGGGTCCTGCCCGGGCGCCCGCGAACCGCGTCCAAGGACGGCCCCGTCCCGGGCGCAAGGGGGTGTTCCGCATGGAGGCGATCCTCGTCCTGGAGGACGGCCGGGTCTTCCGTGGCCGCGCCCTCGGCGCCACCGGGGTCGTCACCGGCGAGGTCGTCTTCAACACCGGGATGACCGGTTACCAGGAGATCCTGACGGACCCGAGCTACCGGGGCCAGATCGTCACCCTGACCGTGGCCCACGTGGGGAACACCGGCCTCAACGACGAGGACCCGGAGTCGGGGGGCATCCAGGTCAGCGGGTTCGTCGTACGCGATGCTTCGCGGATCTGCTCCTCCTGGAGGGCAACCGGCACCCTCGAAGCGGGCCTCCGCCGCGCGGGCGTCGTCGGGATCACCGGCATCGACACCCGGGCGCTCACCCGTCACCTGCGCTCGCGCGGGGTCCTGCGGGGGGCCCTCGCCTCGAACGGGATCCCCGTGGAAGAAGCGCTCCGGGTGGCCCGGGAGGCGCCGCGCCTCGAGGAACAGGACCTGGTTTCCCGGGTGACGTGCTCCCGGCCGTGGACCTTTCGCGAGGATCGTCCGGCCCTGATGGGAGGGCCGGCGCCGCGGCGAGAACCTTCCGGCTGGAAGGTCGTCGCCCTGGACTGCGGCGTGAAGCGGAACATCCTGCGGCTCCTCGTCCACTCCGGCGTCGAGGTCACCGTGGTCCCGGCATCGACTTCCGCGGCCGACATCCTGGCGATGCGCCCGGAGGGCGTGTTCCTCTCGAACGGCCCGGGAGACCCCGCGATCCTCGACGGGATCGTCGCCACGATCCGCGCGCTCCTCGGCCGGGTCCCGGTGTTCGGGATCTGCCTCGGACACCAGCTCGTGGCCCGGGCGCTGGGGGCGCGGACGTACAAGCTCAGGTTCGGTCACCGCGGAACGAACCACCCCGTGAAGGAGCTGCGGACCGGGCGGGTGGCGATCACCAGCCAGAACCACGGTTACGCGGTCGACGCGGATACCCTGCCACCGGAGCTCGAGGTCACCCACGTCAGCCTGTACGACGGCACCGTGGAAGGACTCGCGCACCGCGAGTGGCCCCTGTTCACCGTGCAGTTCCACCCGGAAGCGGCCCCCGGTCCGCACGATACCTGGGAGCTCTTCGACCGGTTCGTCGACATGATCGCGGAGGTGCACCCCCGACCCCGGAACGCGCGCTTCCGCTCGGCCTCCTGAGCGGGGCCCACCAGGGAGGCAGGAGAGACGGATGGCTGACTGGAAATCGCCGATGCGCGCCGACCCGAGCGAGTGGCTCGTCCTCAACGCGTCGGCGCCGATCAAGTTCCGCCTCCTGACGGAGCTGCACTCGCTGACCACGGAGGACCCGCACGTGGCGCGGCTCCAGGAGGAGTGCTGGGCCTGGCCGCCCGCGAAGCGCGAGCTGCGCAACCAGCGCAAGGACGGGTCGTGGGGCGGCCGCATCCACGCCGGCGACCCGAAGAAGGCGGAGCGGAGCACGGAGAAGATCCTCTGGAGCTTCTACGAGCTGACCTGGGACCGGCACCGTTTCAAGGAGATTCGCGCGGCGGCGAAGCTGCTCAAGACCTTCCTCTACGTGAAGAAGGAGGTCCCGCTCTTCGAGTTCCAGGCCCAGGTCAAGCAGGACCCGGTTCGCGAGCGCCACGCCCGCTGGTTCCTCCGCACCGTGGCCCTCGGCCTGCTGCTCCGCGGCGGGTGGGAGACCGACCACCGGGTCGTCCAGACCCTCGAGGCCCTCTTCGAGAACGTCCTCTCCTACGTCTCGAACCCGGTCTCCCGCAACCCGGTCGAGCATCTCGGGGTCGGGCTGCCCCAGATCAAGCGGGAGGCGTTCCGCGACGGCTACTGCTTCGTACCCGACATGTACATCCTCCGGGTCTTCGCCCACGCGCCCCAGCTCCTCGAATCCTCCCGGGCCCGGGCGGGCCTCAAGAAGGTCTTCGACTACGTGATGTCGCCGGGCTACCAGGAGGAGCTGCCCCCGGAGATCGGGGCGGTGCGCACCATTCGCGGGCCGATCCCCCGCGGGTTCAAGATCGAGGTCCACCCGATCGAGCACTACCTCGAGAAGGGCTGCCTCGACGAGCTGCTCTACCTGCTGGAGCAGTTCGCGCGCCTCGGCCTGATCAACCGCTACCCGAAGCTGATGGCGCTCGTCGACTGGCTGCTGGAGCAGCAGGAGCGCGACGGGCGATGGGATCTCCCGGCGAAGTACTTCGGCGGCAAGCCCCTCTACTCGGCCTGGATGCGGCTGGAGAAGGACTGGAAGAGCCCGACGCGGCGCATCGCCGACGTGACGTTCCGCATCATGGTGATCCTCCGCTACCAGTGGGAGCGGCAGATCCGGATGCTCGAGCGGGGCGTCGATGCGTACGGATTCTGACACGGGACTCGTCCTCGCCCCGTTCCGCCGCCGGGCACGGGAGGTCCGCATCGGGGACGTCACGATCGGGGGACGTCACCCGATCGCGATCCAGTCCATGACGAACACGCGGACGGCCGATGCCGTGGCGACGGCGGCGCAGGTCGCCCGCCTGGCGCGCGCGGGGTGCCCGATCGTGCGCGTCACGGTCCCGGCACGGGAGGACGTCGACGCCCTCCCGGAGATCCGCCGGATCCTGCGCCGGGAAGGCGTCCGCGTCGCCCTGGTCGCCGACGTGCACTTCAGTCCCCGGCTCGCCCTCGCCGCGGTCGAGCACGTCGACAAGGTCCGGATCAACCCGGGGAACTACGCCGAGCGGAAACGCCGGGAAGGAGGCTACGACGGCGCCGCCTGGGACGAGGACCTCGAGCGCGCCCGCGAGAAGCTCGTCCCGCTGGTGCGCCGGGCCCGGGAGCTGGGGGTCGCGCTCCGGATCGGGGTGAACCACGGATCCCTTTCCGACCGGATCACCTGGCGCTACGGGGACACGCCGGAAGGGATGGTCGCCTCGGCCCTGGAGTTTCTCGAGATGTGCGAGGACCTGGGGCACCGCGACCTGGTCGTGTCCCTGAAGTCCTCGAACACGCTGGTGATGGTCCGGGCCTACCGCCTGCTCGCGGCGCGCCTCGGGCCGGACCGGGCGTGGCCGTTCCACCTGGGGGTCACCGAGGCGGGTGGCGGCGACGACGGGAGGATCAAGTCGGCGATCGGGATCGCGACCCTCCTCGCCGACGGGATCGGCGAGACGCTCCGGGTGTCCCTGACGGGGGACCCGGAGGAGGAGATCCCGGTCGCCCGGGACCTGGTCCGGTGGTTCGCTCGCCCGGTGCCGCGGGAGGGGGAGCGGCCGCCCCGGGCCGACGTGATCGAGCTCCGCGACCCCCTGGATCCCCGGCGGCGCCCGGCGGCGGAGGTCCTCGTCGGAGACCTCGCGGTCGGGGGAACGGCGCCCCCCCGGGTCGAGGTGGTGCTGTCCACCTCCGGCGCCGCGAAGCACCTCGCGAGGCTGCACGGGCTGGTCCCGCCCTGCGAGGCCGTCGACCTGGAGGTCTCCCGCCGCGACGACGCGGAGACGGCCCTCGCCGTCCTTGCCACCGGGCGGGAGGGGGGGGGTGCCCGGTGCATCACGCTCCGGGGAGGGGCGCGTGCGCTGGCGACGGAGGCGGCCTTTCGTGCCCGCCTCGAGGCCACCGTGGACCGGGTCGGCATCGTCTTCTCCCCGGGAGAAGACCCGGCGGACTTCCTCGCGCACGCGCCGCGCCTGCCCCTCCTCGTGCTCCTCGAGGTGAGCAGGCCCCTCGCTGCCGGGGCCGAGGCGATCCTCGCCTTCGCCCGCGCGCTGGCCGGCCGGGCTCCCCGGCTGCTGGCGGGGCTCCTCCCGGCATCCCCGGTCGACCCGATCCCGGCGACCCGGCTCCTCGCGGCCGCCCTGGACCGGGCGGGCGCCCGGGTCCCCCTCGTTCTCTCCCTCCCCGCTCCCGGCCCGGGACAGGATCCCCGCCTCCGGGACGCGGGCGTCCTCGGCTCGCTCCTTCTCGACGGGCTCGGCGACGCCGTCCGGCTCCCGGGGGGGCAGGACCCCGCCACGGTCGTCGACCGGGTCCACCGGGTGCTCCAGGGCGCGCGCCGCCGGTTCGAACGGGCGGAGTTCATCGCCTGCCCCTCCTGCGGGAGGACCCTCTTCGACCTCGAGGAGACCGTGGCCCGGGTCCGCGCGCGAACGGCCCACCTCCGGCTCCGGATCGCCGTGATGGGATGCATCGTCAACGGTCCGGGAGAGATGGCCGATGCCGACTACGGCTACGTCGGCTGGGGCCCGGGGAGGGTCGCACTCTTCGCCGGGAGGGAACTCGTCGCCCGGGACATCCCCGCCGAGGAGGCCCCGGACCGGCTGGTCGAGCTGATCCGATCCCGCGGCGACTGGATCGATCCCCCCGCCGGGAGCCGGGGCTCGCGCTAGGTCGGGGATGGCGGATCCTGCCGTCGAGGCAAGTCCGCCGCTCCCGGGCAGTTGGGGAAGGGGGTGGCGGATTTCGTACACCGACCCGCGCCGCGCAATCCGGCCCGGGTCGGCGACCGGCCCCGGGAAGCCCTCGCGCGGCGGGGGATTCCGCCCCCCGGGGCCATGATTCCCGGGCTGGCATGCCGGTTGCAATAGCAGGAAGCGTCCGGAAGCCCCCTTCGAGACGGGCACACGGGACGGCAGCAGGGGCTCCGGACCGGACCTCTCCTCTCGGGACCTCCGCACCCTGGGTCAGGAACCCCCGGCGACGGGCGCCGGGGGTTCCACTTTCTTCCACGGTACGCGCACCCCTGGACGGTACGCGCCGCCCCTGATGCGAAACGGGCGGGCGCCGCGCGCCCGCCCGTCTCCCGGCCCTCAGGCGCCGGGACTGATCCGGAAGCGCTCGGCCTCGGACCGGAGCAGCCCGGCCAGCTCGGCCAGGTTGCCGGCCTCCTCGTTGGTCGCCTCGGCCACCTGTTGCTGGTTCTCGACGGAACCCGCGACCTCCTCGAGGATCCTGGCCGTCTCGCAGCTCCCTTCCGCGACGCCCTGCACGGCGCCGGAAACCTGGCGCGAGACATCCCGGGCCCGGGCCATGTTCGAGGCGATCTCGCCCACCGCCAGCGACTGCTGGGACACGGCCGAGGCGATCTCGGAGCTGGTCTTCTGGAGCTCGTCGATGATCGAGCCGACCTGCTCGACCGCCCCCGAGGCGTCGTGCACGCGCTGGTTGATCTGCTCGAGGAGCGCGGTGATCCCCTCGGTCGCCTCGGTGGTCTGCTTGGCCAGCTCCTTCACCTCGGCGGCGACCACCGCGAATCCCTTGCCCGCCTCGCCGGCCGACGCGGCCTCGATCGTCGCGTTCAGGGCGAGGAGGTTCGTCTGGTCGGCGATCGTGCTGATCACCTCGAGGATCCGGGCCACCTCGCCCGCCACCCGCGACAGCTCGGCGACCAGGCTGCCGGCCTGGCTCGTGGCGTCCAGCGCCTGCCGCGCAATGGACTCCTCGTGCTGGCAGTTCCGCGCGATCTCCGCGACCGAGGCCGACAGCTCCTCGGCGCTCGCGGCGATCGAGTCGATGCTGGTGGAGACCTCGTCGACGCCCTGGGCGACCGTGCGGATCTCGTCGGAGACGCGCTGGCTCCGCGTCGCCCCCTCGCGGCTCTTGCTGGAAGCCTCGAGGGATCGTTCCCGCAGCTCGCCGGCCGACTCGCGGAGGGACCGGGAGGTCTCGGCGAGGGAGGAACTGACCTCCTGGATGCCGGCCACGAGCCGGGAGAGCTTCTCGCCGAGCCCGTTGGCTGCCGCCAGCGTATGGTCGAGCTCGTCGCGGGGCTCGGCGGGAGCCTCGGCGCGCCGCGTCAGGTCGCCGTCCCCGTACGCCTCGAGGAGCGATTCCATCGCCGCGAGCTTCCGGCCGACCGCCCGGGAGGTCAGGATCCCCATTCCGAGGGCGATGGCCGCGATCAGCAGGCCCCCGAGCTGGATCCGCAGGAGGTCGCCGACGCGGGCCTCGGACGCCTTCTGCATCATCCCGACGGCGGCGTTCATCTCCTTGAGAAGCGGCACGTTGTTGGCGAGGACGTGCTGGAGCGCCTCGTCCGCGCCCGGCGCGTCCTCGAGGACCGTCTCGAGGGCGCGGTGGAAGGGCGCCCACATCGTGCTCACCTTCTCCAGCTGCGCCCGGATCTCCCCGGTCGCCGGCGGGCACTGCTTCCACTGCGTCTTGGCCAGGTCGAGGGAAAGGGGAGCCTCGCCCCCGTTCTCGAGGGCGGCGAGGGTCTTGTCGAAGACCGCCGCCGTGTTGCGCGCGGCGGCCCTCCACCTGGCCGCCTCCTCGTCGTGGCCGAGTGCCACCTGGCGGGAGTAGATCAGCAGCTCCTTGGTCATTTTCTGGCTCAGCATTCGCTGCCGACCCGCGAGGTTGATCAGGAGGCCGTCGGCCTTCTGGCGGCTGGTGACGATCCAGGTGGCGAGGAAGACGCCTCCCCCGACGATCGCCGGGGCGATGGCGAGGAGCAGGAGTCTCGTGCGGATCTTCATGGGCGTCTCCGGGCATGCCCTCCCCCGACGGGCATGGTTCCGGGGTTCAGGAGTAATGACCGGAGCGCCGCGAGGCAACCCGGCGGGTTCAGGGCGCGCGGCCCCCTCCCGGCGCCAGGCGCTCGAGGCGGCGTTCGAGCGCCCGGAGACGGAAGGCGAGGCGGGCCACCCAGGCCGCCACGAGGAGGAACCCGGCGAGGTATCCCCAGAACATCCACGAGAGCGTGTTCATCGCAGTCCTTCCTCCATGTCGGCGGCTCGTTCCGCGGCGGCCACGGCATCCTCGACACGGGCGAGGCGCCAGCGGAACAGCAGGAGCCCGGCGTGGACGAGCGTGACCCCGAGCATCCCGAGCAGGAAGGCCCGCAGCATCTCCGGGGCGAGCCCACCGCCCGAGCGCCCGAACACGACGGGGTGGTTCCCGCGCCACCAGTCGACCGACTTGTAGACGATCGGAAGGTCGGCAAACCCGACGATCGCCAGGATCGCCGAGAGCCGGGCACCCTGTTCCGGGTCGTGGCCGATCCGGCGAACGAGGAGCGCGCCGACGTAGACGAGCCAGGCGATCAGGGAGGTCGTCAGGCGGGGCTCCCAGGTCCACCACGCCCCCCATGCCGCCCGGGCCCAGATCGGCCCGGTGACCAGGACGACGGTCGCCCACAGGACACCGGTCTCGATCGTGGCCCGCAGGACCCGGTCCCAGGCGTCCTTGCGGGTCGCCAGGTACCCGACCGCCGTCACCAGGGCCCCCAGGAAGGCGAGGAGGGCGTTCGTGGCGGCGGGAACGTGGAAGTAGAAGATGCGCTGTACGTCCCCCATCGTCCGCTCCCGCGGTGCGTAGACGAGCGCGGCCCACAGGAGCAGCGCCGCGCCGGTCGCGACGAGGAACCCGGTGGCGAGGGGAAACCAGTCGAACCCGCGACGATCGTCGTGCATCCGCAGTCCCTCCACGGCGGTCACTCCTGGAGCGCGGACTCGAAGAGGAGTCCGCCCAGGGCGAGGTAGAGGACCAGGGTCCCGGCGGCCACTCCCGGCCAGGGAGCGGCATCGGGGAGGGATCCACCCGCGAGGAGCGTGGTGGTCGTGCGCACGCCCGCGATCAGCACGGGCGCGGCCGCCGGCAGGACCAGGATCGCCAGCAGGGCCTCCCCCCGGCCCAGGCGGGCCACGATCGCCCCGACGAGGGTCCCGAGGGCGGCCAGCCCACCGGAGGCGAGCAGCAGGATGGCGGCAAGTCCCCCCCAGGATATGTCGACCGGGAGCTCGAAGAGAATCACCGCGAGCGGGACGAGGACGACCTCGAGCACGAGCGCCAGCAGGAGTCCGACCAGCCACTTCGCGGCAAACAGGAGGGTCCGGTCGAGGGGGGAGAGCAGGAGCCCCGTCCAACGGTCGTCCTCCCGGTCGGCGAGCAGCGCGCGCGCCTGGCCGACCAGGGTCGCGAAGGCGATCGCGACCCAGAGGATGCCCGGCGCGAGACGCCGCCGCTCCCCGGCCGGCAGGGCGGGCAGGTCGAAGGCGAAACCCGCCACGAGGAGCACCACCAGCGAGAACATCAGCATCGGGAAGAGGGCCTCGCCGGTGCGGATCTCCCGGCGCAGGTCGGCGCCCAGCACGGCCCGGAAGGCCCGCGCCTGCCCTCTCATGCCGTCGCCTCCCGCGGGGCCCCGATCGCCTCCGCCCAGCCGCCGGGCGGCCCATCTTCCGCCGTTCCCGCCAGCACGATCCGCCCCCGCCGGAGGACGACCACCCGGTCGACGAGCGGGAGGACGGGGTCGGGCCGGTGGGTGACGACGACCAGGGCCCGGCCCGCCCGCCGCTCCGCCGCCAGCCACTCGAGGAGGAGCGCCCGGCCCCGGGGATCGAGACCGGTGAACGGTTCGTCCAGGAGCAGGAGGTCGGGCGCGTGGAGCAGGGTTCGCGCGAGAGCGAGCCGCTGGACCATCCCGCGGGAGAACCCCCGCACCGGCCGGTGGGCGGCCCGCGCGAGGCCCACCCGCTCGAGCAACTCGTCGGCACGCCGGGCGGCGGCGGCCCGCGGCAGCCCGTGGAGCCCCCCCTGCAGGAGCAGGTTCTCCCGCGCCGTCAGGTGATCGTGCAGGAAGCCCCGGTGCCCGAGGTAGCCGAGCCGTCGCCGCCCGGCCGGCCGGCCGGGGGACTCGCCGAACACGAGCACGCGGCCCCGGGTCGGCCGGGCGATCCCGGCGGCAACCCGCAGGAGCGTACTCTTGCCGGCCCCGTTTTCGCCGAGGAGCAGGAGCCCGCCACCGGCGGGAACCGCGAGGGAAACGCCGGCCAGGGCCGTCACCGGCCCGAACCTGCGGCTCACCCCCTCGAGGACGAGGGCGGGAGGAGCGTCGGCCTCCCTCACTCCCCGCGTTCCTCCGCGCCCGCATCCGGGCGCACGAGGGGCAGGAGGACCCACAGGGCGGTGACGAGGGCGAGCCCGAAGAGGGCGGCGAGGAATCCGAGGATCGTCATCGGGCCTCCGGCTCAGCGGGCGGGAACGGGACGGGCCGCCACCCCGTCGGCGAGGGCCTCCGCCACCTCCTCCGGGGCGGGGAACGCCGCGAGATGCGTCCCGACCAGGAGCAGGATACCCCCGATCCACAACCAGTTGATGCCCGGGTGAACGATCACCTCGAGCGAGACCCGGCCGGTCCCCGGATCCATGCCCGCTGGAATCACGTACAGGTCCTCCCCGAGGCGCCGCATCTCGCGCGGGGAGCGGGGCAGGAGGGTGGAAAGGATCGCCACCTCGGTCGTCTGCTGGCGCTCGCGCCCGCCGTAGACGCGCAGCTCGGGCCAGACCACGTCGGGCGTGGACGCGCCGGGACGAAGCACCTCGATCCTGGCGGCAAGGCCGTCGTACTCGGGGAGGTTGCGCGCCTCGAGCTGCACGTACCGCAGGCGGTAGCCGTCCAGCTCGAGGGCCGTCCCCGGGGCGATCGACTCGAAGACCCGCTTCTTCTCGTACGCGGTCGAGGCGGCGATGCCCACCGCCATCACGACCACCGCGACGTGACTCACCCAGGCACCCCAGCGGCGGCGGTTCGCGAGGGCGAGCCGGCCGAGGGCGACCAGTGCGCCCTCGCCGGTGTGCATCCGCCGGGCGCGCCAGTCGGCCAGCAACGCCTGGAACACGCCGAGGACCGTGAACAGGGCGGCGACGAAGACCGCGAGGGACCACGGCTCCCGCGCCCCGAGGAGGAACAGGACGACGCCGCCCGCCAGCGCCCCGAGCGCCGGCGGGAGCGTGCGACGGAGGAGCACCGCCGGTGCGACCCGGCGCCAGCCCGTCACCGGCCCCATGCCCATCAGGAAGAGCAGGAGGACGAACCACGGGCGCGTCGCCCGGGTGAAGACGATCGGCTCGACCGCCGACTGGACGCCGGTCCGGAGCTCGTCGAAGGCCGGCCGCATCGTCAGCCAGAGAATGATCAGCATCAGGCCGACCAGCAGCACGTTGCCCAGCAGGAGGAACCCTTCCCGGCTCAGGAGGCTGTCGAGCCGGTTCTCCGGCCGGAGCGCGCCGAGGCGCGCGAGGAGCAGGCCGAAGGACAGCACCGCGGCCAGCACCAGGAACCCTCCGAACCACCAGCCGATCGACGTCCGCGCGAAGGCGTGAACCGACGAGATGATGCCGGAGCGGGTGAGGAACGTCCCGAAGACCGCCAGCAGGAACGACAGGATCACCAGGACGAACGCCCACCCCTTGAGGACGCCGCGCCGCTCGTGGGCCAGCACCGAGTGGAGGAACGCGGTCATCGTCAGCCATGGCATGAAGCTGGCGTTCTCGACGGGATCCCACCCCCAGAAACCGCCCCATCCGAGTTCCAGGTAGGCCCAGTACGCACCGAGGAAGATCCCCAGCGACAGGAACGTGAACGTGAACATCGACCAGCGCCGGATGGCGCGCAGCCAGGCACCGTCGACGCGCCCGGTCGCGAGGGCCGCGAGGGCGAACGCGAACGGCACCGTGATCCCGACGTATCCCAGGTAGAGGGCCGGCGGGTGGGCCACCATCCAGGGGTTCCGGAGAAGGGGATTGAGGCCGACCCCGTCGGCGGGGACGATGCCGCCCGGCAGGCGGCGGAACGGGTTGTCGACCACCGCCGAGACGAGCACGAAGAAGACCAGGACCGCCGCCTCGACGAGGAACGTCCAGGCCACGAGCTGCCGGGGCAACCGGCGGGTCGTCACCACGGTCAGGCCGGCGAACAGCGCCAGCAGCGTCGCCCAGAAGAGGAGGGACCCGGACTGCCCGCCCCAGATGGCCGTCAGCTTGTAGACCAGGGCCTGCGAACGACACGAGTAGTCGGCGACGTACTCGAGGGAAAAGTCGTCCGCGAGGAAGGCCCGGACGAGGCCCAGGCAGGCGAGGGCGAGGAGCACGAAGGTCGCCCCCAGGGCCCGGCCCGCGCTGGCGAGGAACGGCTCACGTCGCGTCGCCACCGCGAGGATCGAGGCCAGCAGGGCCCAGAGGGAGGCGAGCAGCGCCACGAGGAGAGCGGCCTGGCCGATCACGGTCATCGGGGGGTCTCCAGCGAGGGGAAGGGGTCGTACCCGCGTTCACGGGGCGCGGGCGGCCCGGTCGGCGGGATCGACCTCGTACTTCGACGGACACTTGGCGAGGAGCCGGGTCGCGACGAACGTGCCGTCCGGTCCCATCCGGCCGGCGACGACCACCTGGGAGCCGTCCCGGAACGTGTCCGGGATCCGTCCCCCCCCGCTGCGGGAGTCGTAGACGACCGGCACGTCCCTGTCCCGGGCCTCGTCGGTCAGCAGGAAGCGGACGACGAGCCCGGTGTTGGTCTTCTCGATGGAACCCTCCCGGACCCAGCCCGCCAGCCGCACGTCACCATCCACCGGGTGGGCGACGAACTCGTCGACCTCCAGGTAGTAGAGGTTCCCGGTCGACGAACCGGTGCTCCTGGCGACGAGGAACACCATCGCCCCCACGATCAGGAGGACGAGCACGAGGATCTTCGGGCTGGTCGACATCGCGAGCCTTTCCTCCGGCCGGGAGAAGCGGCGTGGCACGCCCCGCGGCCCGCCCGGACCCCGGGAGGGATTACGCGGCATTATGTTCCGGTTCGCCCGGCCCCTCAACCCGCCGGTTCTGCCCGGCCCCGCGAACGGCGGCGGACCGGTCCGGAAGCGCGCCTTGCGCGAACGGGACGCGGGCCTAGATTTGCCCGTGGACGCTTCATGACCCCCCTTGCTCGTGGGAAGACCGGCCCGCCGGGCCGGTCTTCCTCTTTTCTCCGCGGACGGCAGGAGCGCGGCAGGAGCGTTGGGGAGCCGGGAGTTCCGGGCTAGACTCTCCCCCGCCGGCCCCGCGACCGGCGAGGAGGCGCCATGCGTCGGATCCGCGAACGACTCGAGAGGGAGCTCAGGGAACTGGAGCACGAGCTCAGGATCGAGCTGCCCCGGGAGATCCAGAAGGCCACCGCCCTCGGCGACCTCCGGGAGAACGCGGAGTACCACGCGGCCCTCGAGCGGCAGTCCTACGTGCGGGCCCGCATCGCCCAGCTCCAGCAGCGCCTTTCCCAGCTCTCCTCGATCCGGATGTCCCAGATCCCCCGCGACCGGGCCGCCTTCGGCTCCCTGGTCACCGTGCGGGACCTCGATACCGACGAGGAGGTCACCTGGGAACTCGTCTTCGCCGACGAGGGGGATGCCGCCGCGGGGAAGATCTCGGTCTCCTCGCCGATCGGCCGGGCCCTGGTGGGCAAGGAGGTCGGGGACGAGGTCGTCGTGCGCACGCCGGCGGGGGAGCGGACGTTCGAGGTCGTCGACCTGGTCACCCTCCACGACCGCGACGACGACGACCAGCCCCTCGGCGACGTGCAGGGAGACTAGGGGGCGCCCGTGCTCGCGGTCCTCGGGGGCCTCGCCCGCAGCCTCCGCCCGCACCAGTGGGTGAAGAACGTTCTCCTGTTCGCGGCCCTGGTGTTCGCCCGCCGGCTGGGCGACCACGATGCCGTGGTCCACGCCCTCGCGGGATTCGCCCTGTTCTGCCTTCTCTCCTCGGGGATCTACCTGGTCAACGACGTCATCGACCGGCACCAGGACCGCCTCCATCCGCGCAAGCGCCATCGTCCGATCGCCTCGGGGCTGGTGCCGGTCCCCCTGGCCCTCGGGACCGCGGCGCTCCTGTTCGCCGCCGGGCTGGCCGGGGCGAGCCTTCTCTCCACGGGCTTCCTGGTGGTCGCGGCCCTGTACGTCGGCGCCTCGCTGGCCTACTGCCTGGGAATCAAGCGCATCGTGATCCTCGACGTGATGGTCCTCGCCTCCGGCTACCCGTTGCGCGCGGTGGCGGGCGCCGAGGCGATCGGCGTCTCGTTCTCCAACTGGCTTCTCCTGTGCACCAGCCTGCTCGCCCTCTTCCTCGGGTTCTGCAAGCGCCGCCAGGAGCTGACGAGCCTCGGCGAGGACGCCTCGGAACACCGCGCGGTCCTCGCGGCCTACTCGGTCCCGTTCCTGGACCAGATGATCGCGGTGGTGACCGCGTCGACCGTGGTGGCTTACACCTTCTACGCGTTCTCGCCCGAGGTCGCGGCGAAGCTGGGCACCGACAAACTGGGTCTCACGATTCCGTTCGTCATCTACGGGATCTTCCGGTACTTTTACCTCGTGCACATGCGGGGCGAGGGCGGGCGCCCGGCCCGGGAGCTGGTTCGGGACGTGCCGCTTCTCGTCAACAGCGTTCTTTACGGACTCACCGTCCTGCTCGTGCTCTACCACGGCGTACCGTGACCCGGGGCACGGGCCGGGACCGATTCCCGGGCGCGGGAGCAGTCGCCTTCCGGCCCGAGGGCAGCACGCGATGGAAACCGACCTGCGCCGAAACCCCGGCCTGCTGAAGCTGGAGCTGTACTGCCGGGGCGCTCACATCGACGATTCCCTCCACGTGACCGACGAGGGAGGACGCCCGATCCTCCGCACCCGCGCCGGGCTCGGCAGTGGGCTCGAGCTGATCCTCCCCGACGACATCTGGACCAACGTGCCGGTGACCGAGCACTTCGTCAGGCATTCCCCCTACGTCGTCCGCCGCCGGCCCGATGGCTCGGTCTGGATCGACCGCGGGAGGGAGCCGATCGCGCCGGTCCGGCTCGCGCCGCGTCCCTCGTGGTACGACCGGAAGACGTCGACCGGCAAGCCGATGACGATGATCGGCACGCTCCAGGGGACCTACCTCGGCATCTACCCGTCGAAGGTCTGCGAGTACTGGCTCGACAAGCCCGAGCGCACGAACTGCAAGTTCTGCTCGGTGGGGCTGAACCTGGGCGCCGATGACGCGGAAGAGAAGAAGATCCGCGAGGTGGTCGAGGTGGCCGCGGCCGCGCGGGACGAGTCGAACGTCACGTACATCGATTTCAACACCGGCCACTACGAGGGGGACACCTACCTCGACATCCTCGAGCCGTACATCCGCGCGGTCAAGGAGGCGACCGGGTGCCTCATCGGGATCCAGACGCCGCCGCACCACGACCTCACGCGCTACGAGCGGCTCAAGGAGATGGGGGTCAACCGGGTCTCCTTCTGCTTCGAGATCTTCGACGAAAGGATCTTCCGCGAGATCTGTCCCGGCAAGCACCAGCGCTACGGGCTCCCGCGGTACCTGGAGGCGGTCGAGTACTGCGCGCGGCTCGGGAAGGGCGGGGGACTCTCGTTCGAACCCTGGGTCAGCAACGGCGAGATCATCGCCGGCCTGGAACCCCCGGAGTCGTCGATCCGGGCGATCGACTGGATCACGTCCGTCGGGGCGATCCCGACGGTCTGCGTCTTCCGACCCCTCAAGGGCACCGACTACGAGCACCTCCCACCGCCGACCACCGAGGAGATGATCCCGGTCTTCGCCGCCCAGTACGAGCTGTGCATGAAGCGGGGCCTGCCGATCGGCATCACGCCGAACATCCACGTCTCGCTGGTGCTGCTGCCCTGGGAATCCCGCTGGCTCGTCCCGCGCAGCGTGCGGCGCCGCTACGCCCTCAAGGAAGCGAAGCTCGCGGCGATGCGCCGGGTCTTCAGTCGCCACCTCTACGACACCCTGCGCCGCCACGACGAGAAACGGCGCGAGGAAGGCCTCGACGCGGCCGTCGCGGCCGGGGCCGCGGCGGCGTCCTGACCGCCGCGTCGCCCCCGGCGGCCCCCTACTCGCCTTCCTGGCTGAGCCGGCGCAGGTACTCCGGGTTGGTCAGGGAGTCGGCGTCCGGGGGGTGGAACTTGACGTCGAAGGCCCCGAGCGGCTTCGGGCGTCGCCGCCCCATCTCGTTGCCCGCCTGGTCGACGGCGTTCACCCGGTAGAAGACGATCTTCAGGTTCTCGTCCTCGTCCGGCGGGAGGACGAGCCGGGTATCCTCGGTTTCCGCGACCAGGTAGCGGGTCATCAGCGGGTAACGCTTCAGCCTGCGGGTGTACCGGTAGACGCGGTAACCGGCCGTGTCCTCCGGCTCCTCGTCGACCTCCATCACCACGGGCGCCCACCGGAGCTCGATGCTGCCGTCCTCGAGCTTCGTCACCTCGAGGCTGTCGACGGGGGCAGGCGGATCGGTGTCGACGAAGAAGTGCCCCTCGCCGTCGAGGAGGGTCCAGTCCCCGCCGCCGAGGGCCTTGTAGGCACGCCACCAGTACTCGCCGTCCCGCAACCGCCCGCGCACCTTGTAGTGGATCCCCTCGTAGTTCTGCGGCCGATACTGCTCCGGGATGTCGTCGAGTCCCAGCGGATCGCCGATCAGCCAGCCCTGCTTCTGCTTGCGCTGGTCGAAGACGGCGACGACCTGCTCGAAGTCCGAGTCGCGGGCGACCTCGATCCGGTAGAACTCCTCGGTCGCCGGGCGTCCGTCGGCCTCGATCCAGAACTCGAACCAGGCCCCGACCCGCTCGTCGTTCACCGGGTAGCCGGGGCGCTCTCCCTCGAACGCCCGGGCGGAAAGCGGGGCGAGACCGAGACAGAGGGCGAGGAAGAGCGCGACACGCACGGCGGTCCTGCTGGAGACCATCGGGTCCTCCTGCAGGGGGTTATACCCGCGGGGCGAACGGCCGGCAAACGCGCCGCCCTGGCGCGGAAGAGTCCGGGTACGCACGAACTTCCCCGGGGACGGGCGGGCGGAGCCCACCCCTTCCCCGGGACGAGGAGGGTCAGAAGGGGATGTCGTCGTCGGCCTCTCCCACGCCGCCGCCGGCGGCGGGTTCCTCCGGCGGAGCGACCCCCTGCGCCGGGGCACCCCACCCGCCCGCGTCGGCACGGCTGCCGAGGAGCTGGATGTCGTCGGCTCGCACGTCGAGGCTGACCCGCGTCTGCCCGTCGTTCCCCTGGTACGTGCGCGCCCGGAGCTTCCCCTCGACGTAGACCTGCTTTCCCTTCTGCAGGTACTGGGCAAGGGCATCGGCCCGCCGGCCCCACAGGGAGACCCGGAACCACTGCGTGTGTTCCTGGGAGTTGCCTTCCCGGTCGTTCCACCGCTCGTTGGTCGCGATGGAGAACTCCAGCACCGACGTGCCGCTCGGGGTCTTCTTCAGTTCCGCATCCCGCCCCAGGTTGCCGATCAGGATGACCTTCGCGAGGGAACCCATCGCCTCCTCCTTTCCGCCCGCGAGCCTGCCACGCGGGCCCCCGGCGGGCAAGGGTCCCGCGGCCCCGTCTCCCGTTCCCGGGAGGTTGCCGCGCTCCCGCGAGCCATGGTTTCCTCGTTCCATGAAGGTCCTGGTGCAACGCGTGGCCGAGGCCCGGGTCCGGGTGTCGGACGAGGTGGTCGGGCAGATCGGCCCGGGCGTGCTGGTCTTCCTCGGCGTCGAGCGGGGAGACGACGCGGGCCTGGCCGAGTGGTACGCCGGGCGACTCGCCCGGATGCGCCTGTTCCCGGACGCCGAGGGGAACCCCTGGCGGCTGGACCTCCGCGAGGCGGAGCGGGAGGCGCTGGTCGTCTCCCAGTTCACCCTTGCCGCGCGGACGCGGAAGGGCAGGCGGCCCTCCTTCGACCCGGCGGCACCGCCCGACGAGGCGATGCCCGTCTACCGCGCCTTCGTCCGCGCGCTGCGGGCGACCGGCGTGCCGGTGGCGGAGGGACGCTTCCGGGCGATGATGCTCGTCGAGCTGGTCAACGACGGCCCGGTGACGTTCCTGCTGGACGGGCCCGCACCCGGGAGCCTCCGATGACGCGCGAAGCCCTCCCCCCCGTCGTCCGCCGGTTCCTCGCCCACCTGGTGGCCGTGCGGGGCCTCGCCCCGCGGACGGCCGAGGCCTACGGCCGGGACCTCGCCGACCTCGTGGCATGGCTCGCCCGCCGCGGCGGGACGTCCCCCGAGCGGGTCGGGGAGGAGGAGCTGGCCGCGTGGCTGCGGTCCCTGCGGGCGCGCGGCCTGGCGCCATCGTCCCGCGCCCGCCGCCTCGCGGCGATCCGTTCCTTTCTGCGCTGGCTCCGCGAGGAACGGGTGCGCGACGACGACCCGGCCCGCCGCCTCGGCGCTCCCCGGCGCGCCCGCGCCCTGCCCCGCGTGCTCTCGGCGAGCGAGGTCGAGGCGCTGCTCGCGGCGCCGGACCCGCGCACGGTCGCGGGACTCCGTGACCGAGCGTTCCTCGAGCTCCTCTATGCCAGCGGGCTCCGGGTCTCGGAGCTGGCCACGCTGAGGCGGCACCAGCTCGACCTCCGCCGGGGCCTGGTCCGCGTGGTCGGGAAGGGAAACAGGGAACGGGTCGTCCCGGTCGGTCGGCGCGCACTCGGGGCGCTGCGAGCCTGGCTGGAGGCCGCCGATGCCCGGGGCGGACGCCGCAGCGAGTACGTCTTCCCGGGCCGAGGCGGGGGGCCGATCACGCGCCAGGCGCTCTGGGCGCGGGTCCGAAAGCTCGCGATCGCGGCCGGGATCCCGCCCGACCGGGTATCCCCCCACGTCCTGCGCCATTCCTTCGCCACCCACCTGGTGGAGCACGGGGCCGACCTGCGAACCGTGCAGCTCCTCCTCGGGCACCGCGACATCTCCACCACCGAGATCTACACGCACGTCGCCCGCGAGCGGCTGCGCCGCCTGTACGACGAACACCACCCGCGGGCCTGACAGGGGGAAGGCCCCTGGGGTATCGTGGGCCGGCACGCCGCCGGGGCGGCCACGGGAGGAAACGGGGTGAGCAAGAACGACGTGGACTTCGAGCGCCCGATCATCGAGCTGGAACAGAAGATCGAGGAGCTGCGGGGCCTCGGCGACCCGGCCCTCGAGGACCGGATCGACCGGATGGCGGAGCAGCTCCGCGAGCTGCGCGCCGAGATCTACGCCCGCCTGGACCCGTGGCAGAAGACCCTGGTGGCCCGCCACCCGCGCCGCCCGTACACCCTCGACTACGTGGCCGGCCTGATGACCGACTTCGTCGAGCTCCACGGGGACCGCCGCTTCGCCGACGACCGGTCGATCGTCGCGGGCTTCGCCGTTTTCCGTGGGCGCCCCGTCGCGGTGATCGGCCACCAGAAGGGGCGACAGACGCGGGAGAAGATCGAGCGCAACTTCGGCATGCCCCGCCCGGAGGGCTACCGGAAGGCACTCCGCGTCATGCAGATGGCCGAGAAGTTCGGCCGACCGGTGCTCACGTTCATCGACACCCCCGGGGCCTACCCGGGAATCGACGCCGAGGAGCGGGGCCAGGCCGAGGCGATCGCGACGAACCTGCGGGAGATGGCCCGGCTCCGGGTACCGGTCCTCGTGACGGTCACGGGGGAGGGGGGGTCCGGCGGAGCCCTGGCGATCGGCGTGGGCAACCGGGTGAACATGCTGGAGTTCGCGATCTACTCGGTCATCAGCCCCGAGGGCTGCGCCTCCATCCTCTGGCGGGACGCGGCGAAGGCCCCGGAGATGGCCCGGGCCCTCCGCCTCACCGCACCCGACCTCCTGAAGCTCGGGGTGATCGACGAGGTGATCCCCGAGCCGCCCGGGGCCGCCCACGCCGACCCGGCGCGGGCGATCGAGCTCGTCGGGGAGGTGCTCGAGCGCCAGCTCGCCGAGCTCGAGCAGCTCGGTCCCGAGGAGCTCGTCGAGGACAGGTACCGGCGTTTCCGGCGGATCGGACGGTTCACCGAGGTGGCCTGAAGGCCCTCAGTCCCGCTCCTTCACGCGGCGCCACAGGGCGTCGAGTTCTTCCGTGCCCATTTGCTCGAGTTCCTTCCCGGCCTCCCGGGCGAGCCGTTCCGCCGCCCGGAACCGCTCCTCGAACTTCGCGTTGGCGCGGGCCAGGGCGCCCTCCGGGTCGATGCCGAGCCGGCGCGCCAGGCTCGCCACCGCGAAGAGGAGATCGCCCAGCTCCTCCTCGACCGGTCCCCCTTTTCCCTCGCGCCCGAGGGCGGCGGCGAGTTCGTCCGTCTCTTCCCGGACCTTGTCGACGATCGCGGCGGCGTCCGGCCAGTCGTAGCCGGCCCGGGCCGCCTTGTCGGCGAGCAGGCGGGCACGAACGAGGGCCGGAAGGGCGCGGGGGATCCCGTCGAGCCGCGAAGCATCCCCCTGGCGCCGCTCCTCGCGCTCCTCCCGCTTGATCTCCTCCCAGCGCTTCCAGACCTCCCCGACGGAGCCGACCGGTCGATCCCCGAAAACGTGCGGATGCCGCCGGACCAGTTTCGCCGAGATCCCCTCCGCGACATCCTCGAGGTCGAACAGGCCCGCTTCCTCCGCCAGCCGCGCGAGGAACACGACCTGGAGCAGGAGGTCCCCGAGTTCCTCCCGGAGGGCCGCCGGGGACTCCCGATCGATCGCCTCGGCGACCTCGAAGGCCTCCTCGAGCACGTACGGGCGCAGCGAGCGGAAGGTCTGCTCCCGGTCCCACGGACAGCCGCCGGGGCCCCGCAACCGGGCCATGATCTCGACGAGGCGATCCACCGCGTGGCTCATTCCGAGCTCCTCCGAGCGCCGCTTGGAATCCCGCGGCAGCGGGATGATATTGTGAGGAGAACCCTTCGGCGAGGGTTCGTGCGGAAGCGCTTGAGGGAGAGGCGGATGAGTGACGATCGTCCCCGCCGGGAGGACGGGGTTCGCGGTGAGCGTGGCGCTCCCGGTGGTGTCGAGCTGCCGGGAGGAGGCGTCTACCTGGGCTCGACGGCGGAGGCCGGGGACGGCGACCGGGAGGCCCGGTTCGAGGACCTGGCGAGTCCCTTCGTGCTGATGGGACTGGCCGCCCTCGGGATCGTGCCCCATCCCGACAGCGGCCGGAGCGAGATCGACCTCCCGGCCGCCCGGCTGGCCATCGAGTGCCTCGAGCTGCTGCGGCGCAAGACCCACGGCAACCGCACGGACCGGGAGACGGCCTTCCTCGAGCAGGCGCTCTACGAGCTGAAGCTCCAGTACGCGGAGCGCCGCGACCGGGCGGGGCGCCGGGAAGAGGAATGACCCGCCGGGGCCGGCAGGACTCCCGCGACGCGCGCGGATGGGTCGTCGTCCTGCTCATCGCCTTCCTCGCGTGGAGTCTCCCCGCGCTCGCGGCACCCGCGGCCGGCGGGGACCCGGCCCCGCCCGACCCGCCGCCGGACGCTTCTCCCGGGACGCCCGGGGAGGACACGTCCTGGGTACGCGCGCTCCTCGCGCGAATCGAGGAAGACTGGTGGCGCCGCGACCAGGCGCTCCGCCAGGGGGACGTCACGGGCGCCCGCGAGATCGAGGAGGCGCTGCTCTCCTTCCTGGCCGCGGAGGACATCGCGCGGGCCCAGCCGTTCGCGGAGGCGGCCCTCGTCGATGCGCGGGAAACGGCGGCCGGGGACCCGGCCACCGCGGTTCTCCAGCTCCGCTTTGCCGCCCGCCTCGACCCGAGGCTGGCCGCGGTGCCCTGGGAGGAGGGGAAGATCCGCCTCGGGGGCCGCCAGTTCCGCGCGGACACGGCCCGCGCCTTCGCCCGGGCCGTCCGCCTGCGGTTCGCCTCCTGGTGGAACCGCTACGCCGACCTGTTCCTTCTCGGCACCGCCGTCTATCTCGGCGCGCTGGTCGCCGGCGTCCTGCTCGTGCTCCTCCTGCTCCTGCGCGCCGGCCCGCTGCTGGTCCACGAGATCGAGGAACGGCTGCCGGCCGGCTGGCATCCCCTCTGGAAGTCCGCCATCGGGTGGACGCTTCTCCTGGCGCCGCTCGGCATCCAGGTGCTGGGAGCCTTCGCGCTGCTGGCCTGGGCCGTCGTCCTGGCCGCCGTGGTCGGTCGCGCCGAGCGCCGCATCCTCGCCGCCTGGCTTCTCCTGCTCGCCCTGGCCGTGCCGGCGAGCGGCGTCGCCTGGCTCCTCGAGGGGGTCGCCGCGTCTCCCGCGGCCCGCGTGGCGGTCGCCTCCGCGGAGCGCGCGATCCGGCCCGACCTGATCGCCGAGCTCGCCCGCCTCGCGGAGCTCCACCCGCGGGACGCGACCTGGAAGACCCTGCTGGCACGGCTCGTGGCTCCCCGCCACCCGGAACAGGCGGTCCGCCTCCTGCGCCAGGCGGCGGCGCTGGCTCCCGGTGACGCGCGGATCCGGGTGCTCCTGGGCAACGTCCTCTTTCGCGTGGGGAAGATCCACGCGGCCGGCGTCGCCTACCGGGAGGCCCTCGAGATCGACCCGGACGACGCCCTGGCCCACGTCAACCTGGCCCGCGTCTACCTCGCGGACTTCGACTTCGACCGGGCGGAGCAGGAGATGGCCGCCGCCCGGAAGCTCGACCCCGAGCTGGTCGATCGTCTCGAGAAGGAAAACCCCGACGGGGTGACCGACCCGGAGATCACCGTCTCCGAGGTGGCGCGCCAGGTGCTCGCCGACGAGGTCGTTCCCGGGCTGCGACGGGTCCTCCGACCCGACAACCCGCTGACCCTCGCGGCGCTGGGGGCGTTCCTGCTGTCGATCATCGTCGCCCTGCGCGGACGGCACCTCACCGCGCGCACCTGCCGCCGCTGCGGACGCGTCTTCTGTCGACGCTGCGCGGGGCGCGATGCCCTCGAGCAGGAGATCTGTATCCCGTGCCAGCGCCTGTTCCGCGAGCAGGAGGGGCTCTCCCCCGAGGCCCGCCGCGAGCAGGCGGCCCGGATCGACGCCTGGATCCGCTCGCGCCGGCGCCGCAACCTCCTCGGCCGCCTCCTCTGGCCGGGAACGGGCCTCCTCCTCGAGGGCCGGGCCGTCCCGGGAACGGTTCTCGCGTGGACCTGGGCGGTCCTTCTCCTCGGCACCATCCTGGCCCCCCGGCTCGTACCTCTCGACGCCTGTCTCGTGCCCTGGCGACCGGGAATCCCCTGGGCCGTCGTGACCGTG
This sequence comes from uncultured Acidobacteriota bacterium, assembly GCA_964420365.1. GTDB lineage: Bacteria > Acidobacteriota > Polarisedimenticolia > J045 > J045 > JAMOQA01. The sequence goes on from CAYQTA010000114.1 coordinate 136,719, forward strand.
CTGTTCTGGATCGTCTCCCAGCACCGCGCCTTCCAGCCCGAGGACCCGGCGCAGCGATCCCGGAGGCGCTGAGATGGCACTCAAGGGAACCCTCGGCGACTTCGCCCTGACCGACATCCTGCAGCTGATCGGGCTGCAGCGAAAGACCGGCACTCTCGTCCTGCGTCGTGGCGACGAGGAAATCGTCCTCGGTTTCGAGGAAGGCGCGGTCGTCTTCGCCGAGCGGCGGGGCCGCAGCCTCGAGCAGCGCGTCGGACAGCTCCTGGTCCGCACCGGGAAGCTGACCGAGGAGCGGCTCCAGGAGGCCCTCGAGATCCAGCAGGAGACGCTCCAGCGCCTCGGGCACATCCTCGTCGAGCGCGGATGGATCGACCGGGAGACGCTCCAGGCCCAGCTCCACCTCCAGATCACGGACACGGTCTACGACCTGTTCCGCTGGGAGGACGGCGAGTACGACTTCCTGCCCTCCGACACCCTCGAGTGGGACCGGGAACTCGTCGTCCCGGTATCGTGCGACTCCCTGCTGATGGAGGGAGCTCGCCGGATCGACGAGTGGCCCCGGATCCAGAGGGTGATCCCGCGGCCCGATATCGTCCTCCTGCCCACGGAGGCGGCCGCGGAGCTGCTGGCCGGGGCCACGGACGACGGGGAAGTCCGCGGGACGGTCTACGACCAGGACATCGACTTCGGCTTCATCAAGGACCCGCTCCTCGAGGAGGACGCCGGGCCGGGGACGCGCGTCGGGCGGGCCGAGCTGCGGGTGCTCCGCTGGGTCGACGGCGAACGGACCGCGGCCGAGGTGGCGGAACTCTCGGAGCTCGGGACCTTCGAGGCGTTCAAGGTGCTCGCCTCCCTGGTGGAGCGCGGCCTGCTGGCCCGGGCCCCGGAACTGCCCCGCGGGGGCGAGCGGGCCGTCCCCGGCTGGCTTCGCAGTGCGGCGATGGCCCGCGTCTTTGCCGTCCTCGCCGCCCTGCTCGTCCTGCTCGGCGGGATCTCCGCCGGCGCGGAGCTGGTCCGGGCCTTCGTTCCCGCCCTGCCGGCGGCGCCGCTGCCGCGCCCGCTGGCCTCTGCCGCCTGGATCTCCCGCACCTGCGGGCTCGAACGGGCACGCCGGGCGACCGACCGTCTCCGCATGCAGAAGATCGCCGAGGCGGCCGGCGTCTTCCGGCTCGCCCATCGCCGCTGGCCGGCGTCCGTCGAGGAGCTGGTCGCGGGTGACCTCCTGCTGCCGACGTTCGCCCGGGACCCCTGGGGCCGACCCTACCGGCTGGCACGGGCCGGCGGCGCGCTGCGGGTCGTGGCGGGCGGCGGAGAGACCCTCCTCGTCGTCCCGGACGGAGGCACCGTCCCGTCCCCCTGAGGCCCGGCCGGCTTTTCCTCCCCGGGCGCTTGACGCTGCCCCGGCCGCATCTTAGGAACCGGCTGCGGCAGCTGGCCGCCGGGAGGAACTGGCATGGGCAAGATCATTGGAATCGACCTCGGGACCACCAACTCCGTGGTCTCGGTGATGGAGGGCGGAAAGCCCGTCGTCATTCCGAACGCCGAGGGCGGGCGCACGACGCCGTCCGTGGTGGCGTTCACCGACAAGGGGGAGCGCCTCGTCGGCGTCCAGGCGAAGCGCCAGGCGGTGACGAACCCCACGCGCACGATCTTCTCGATCAAGCGCTTCATGGGGCGGAAGTACGACGAGGTGCAGGAGGAGATCGCGCGGGTCCCCTACAAGGTCGTCAAGGCGCCGAACGGGGACGCCCGCGTCGAGGTCGACGGGAAGCTGTACAGTCCCCCCGAGATCTCGGCGATGATCCTCCAGAAGCTCAAGGAGTACGCCGAGGCCTACCTCGGCGAGAAGGTCGACCGGGCCGTCATCACCGTCCCCGCCTACTTCAACGACGCCCAGCGCCAGGCGACGAAGGACGCCGGCCAGATCGCCGGGCTCAAGGTGGAACGGCTGGTGAACGAGCCGACCGCGGCGGCCCTAGCCTACGGGCTCGACAAGAAGAAGGACGAGAAGATCGCGGTCTTCGACTTCGGCGGCGGCACCTTCGACATCTCGATCCTGGAGGTGGGCGAGGGGGTCGTCGAGGTCAAGTCGACCAACGGTGATACGCACCTCGGCGGGGACGACATCGACCAGCGGCTCGTCGAGTGGCTGATCTCCGAGTTCAAGAAGGAGCAGGGGATCGACCTCGGCCAGGACAAGATGGCCCTGCAGCGCCTCAAGGAGGCGGCGGAGAAGGCGAAGTGCGAGCTCTCCTCGGTGATGGAGACGGAGATCAACCTCCCGTTCATCACCGCCGACGCCTCCGGGCCCAAGCACCTCGTGATGAAGATCACGCGGGCGAAGTTCGAGCAGCTGATCGAGGACATCGTCAAGCGGACCCTCGAGCCCTGCCGGCAGGCGCTGAAGGATGCCGGTCTCTCGCCCGGTGACATCGACGAGGTCGTCCTGGTCGGGGGCAGCACCCGGATCCCGCTCGTCCAGAAGCTGGTCACCGAGTTCTTCGGGAAGGAGCCCCACAAGGGCGTCAACCCGGACGAGGTCGTGGCGATCGGTGCGGCGGTCCAGGCCGGGGTCCTCGCGGGCGAGGTGAAGGACGTCCTGCTCCTCGACGTCACCCCGCTCTCCCTGGGCATCGAGACCCTCGGCGGCGTGATGACGACCCTGATCAAGCGGAACACGCCGATCCCGACGCGGAAGACCGAGGTCTTCTCGACCGCCAGCGACAACCAGACCCAGGTCGAGGTCCACGTTCTCCAGGGCGAGCGGCCGATGGCGAAGGACAACAAGACGATCGGCCGCTTCATCCTGGACGGGATCCCGCCGGCGCCGCGCGGGGTGCCGCAGATCGAGGTCACCTTCGACATCGACGCCAACGGCATCCTGCACGTGAGCGCGAAGGACAAGGCGACGGGCCGCGAGCAGAAGATCACCATCCAGGCGTCCTCGGGTCTCAACCAGGAAGAGATCGAGCGGATGGTGAAGGAGGCCCAGGAGCACGCCGAGGAAGACCGCCGGCGGCAGGAGGTCGTCGAGACCCGCAACCGGCTCGACACGCTCGTGTGGCAGGCCGAGAAGACCCTGGGCGAGCACGGCGACAAGCTGCCGGACGACGCGAAGACCGAGCTCTCCGCCGCGATCTCCGAGGCGCGCGGAGTGCTGGATAGCGAAGACAAGGCAAAACTGGAGGCCGCCCTGGCGCGCCTCACCCAGGCCACCCACCGGGCGTCCGATGCCCTCTACAAGGCCGCCGGTGGGGCGGCGGGGGCCGCCGGCGGCGAGACCGGCGCCGCGGCCGGCGAGGCCTCGACCGGGCAGGCCGAGGACGTCGTCGACGCGGAGGTCGTGGACGACCCGGGCCAGGGGACTTAGTCTGGACCCCGTCGGGGAGGAAGGGGCGGCGCCCGGCGCCGCCCCCTTTTCCTTCCGAGGGAGCACGCATGAAGAGCTGGGACCCGTTCCGCGACCTCCTCTCGATCCAGGACCGGATGAACAAGCTGTTCGAGGCGGTCCTGACCGGCCCCGTTCCCTTCGACACGGAGGGGGAGGGGATCGGTCCCTGGCAGCCGACCGCCGAGGTGATCGCCACGCCGGACGGCCTCGAGATCTCGTGCGACCTCCCCGGTCTGGACCGGGAGCAGGTGGACGTGAGCATCGAGGGAGACGAGCTGGTGATCTCCGGGGAACGCCGGCGCCCCGCGGGCGCCGACGAGCGGACCTGGCACCTCCTCGAGCGGCCCTTCGGACGCTTCCAGCGCCGCTTCGAGCTCCCCGCGTGGGCCGATCCGGACAGCGTCGAGGCGTCCCTGGCGAACGGGATCCTGCGGGTCCGCTTCGCCCGGCGGCCGGAACTCCGGGCCCGGCGAATCCCCCTCGGTGGGCAGGACGCCGCCCACTGAGCGGGGCCCCGCCCGCCGCCTTCCTGTTACAACTCTGCACCCGCCCCTTATAATCTGGGCTCCATCGGCCGATAAGAAACCCGGGCCCGCTGGCGGCGCCACCGGCGCCGGGAACGCGGGACCCGCGGGAGGGATCATGGCGGACCACTTCGTCGAGGAGGGCAGCGCACGGCGCGAGCGGGGGCAGGGATCGGCCGAGGCCCTCAAGAAGTACCTGAAGGAAATCGCCAAGCTGCCGCGGATCACCGTCGAGGAGGAGCGGGAGCTCGGTCGTCGCATCCGGAAGGGCGACAAGGAAGCCCTCAAGAAGCTGGTCGAGGCCAACCTGCGCTTCGTCGTCAGCTTCGCCAAGCGGTACCGCGGGCTCGGGCTCTCGTTCCTCGACCTGATCAACGAGGGAAACGTCGGCCTGATCGAGGCCGCCAAGCGCTACGACCCGGACAAGAACGTCAAGTTCATCACGTACGCCGTCTGGTGGATCCGGCAGTCGATCATCCACGCCCTCTCGGACCAGAGCGGGCCGTTCCGGCTCCCGCAGAAGCAGGCGAACCTGCTCTACCGCATCGGCAAGACCCAGGCGGCGCTGATGGCCGAGCTCGAACGCCGGCCCTCGGCCGAGGAGATCGCCGAGGCGATGGACGTCGACCCGGCGGACGTCCAGACCCTGCTCCAGGTCAACGAGGAGAACATCTCCCTCTCGGCGATCATCGACGAGGAGCACGAGTTCCACCTCTCGGACAAGCTGGAGCAGAACGTCATCCCCCCGGCCGACAACATCCTCTTCCGGGGCGCGCTGCGAAAGCAGGTCCGGCAGGCCCTCTCCGAGCTCGACGAGAAGGAGCGCAAGGTCATCCTCCTCCGCTTCGGGCTGACGGGGGAGGAACCGAAGACCCTCAAGGAGATCGGGGAGGTGATGAACCTCTCCCGGGAGCGGATCCGGCAGATCGAGGCCCAGGCGCTGAAGAAGCTGAACCGCTCCTCCAAGTGCCAGCAGCTCCGGTCCTACCTCAACTGATCCCGGGCCCGGGAGGGGGCGCTTGCCCCCGCCCGGCGGGGCGGCGACAATCGCCCCGCCATGAGCGGAGTTCCCATCCATGGGCCCGGCCCCGGCGGCCCGGCATCCCCGTCCGGGAGGGAGGCTTCCCCCTGCCCCCGCTGCGGCGGGACGGGCTTCGTCATCGTCGCACGGGACGGTCTCGAGGCCGCCCGGCCCTGTGACTGCCGGCGTTCGCGCCGAGACGCGCTCCGCCGCCGGGTGGCCTCGATCCCCCGCCGGTATCGGCACTGCACCCTCGAGGGGTTCTTCGCCCAGAACCGGACCCACGAGCGGGCCCTCGCGCTGGCCCGCAGGGTCGTTCGGGAGTTCCCGGGCGGCCGGTACGGGCTGCTGTTCACCGGTCCCTGCGGCGTGGGCAAGACCCACCTGGCCGCGGCCGTGCTCCGCGAGCTGGTCGAGACCCGCGCTGCGAGGGGGCTCTTCACCGAGTTCGGCCGACTCCTCCGCAGGCTGCAGGATACGTACGACCGGGGCTCGGCGACCCCGTCCCGCGACGTGATCGATCCCGTTCTCCAGGCGGACGTCCTGGTCCTCGACGACCTGGGTGCCTCTCGGACGACCCCCTGGGTCCTCGAGACCCTCGGCCTGATCCTCGGCGAGAGGTACGACCAGGATCGGCTGACCCTGATCACGACGAACCTGCCGGTGGAGGCGCCGCCGGGAGAGGAGACCCTGGCGGACCGGATCGGCGACCGCCTCGCCTCGCGCCTCGTCGAGATGTGCTGGGTCGTCCCGATGGAGGGGGAGGACTTCCGCCGTCGCGTCAAGTCGGCCGCCTACCGGACCTGACCCGGCGAGGGGTATCCTTGGCGCCCCCCACCCGATGGAGAGCGAGACCATGACCGACCAGCCCGTCGTGCTCCGCGAGACCGCGGACCGAATCGCCGTCGTCACCGTCAACCGCCCGGACAAGCTCAACGCCCTCAACCGGGAGGTGATCGGGGCCCTCGCCCGGGAGATCGAGGCCGCCGGGAACGACCCGGAGGCGGGGGTGATCGTCCTCACGGGGGCCGGCACGAAGGCGTTCGTCGCCGGGGCGGACATCCGCGAGATGGCGGCCCTGACGCCGGTCGAGGCGCGGGAGTTCTCCCGGATGGGCCAGGGGCTCGGAGAGGTGATCGACGCCACCGGCAAGCCGGTGATCGCGGCGATCGAGGGATACGCGCTCGGCGGAGGGTGCGAGCTGGCGATGATGGCCCACCTCCGCGTCGCATCGGCCTCGGCGAAGTTCGGCCAGCCGGAGGTCGGTCTCGGCCTGATCCCCGGTTTCGGAGGGACCCAGCGCCTCGCACGCCTGGTCGGGGAAGGCCGGGCTCTCGAGCTGATCCTGACCGGCAAGATGATCGACGCGGAAACCGCCCACGCCTGGGGCCTGGTCAACCGGGTGGCGGAGGGCCGTTCCGCCCTCGACGAGGCGAAGGCGCTCGCCGCGGAGATCCTCGACAAGGGTCCCGTCGCCGTCCGCTTCTGCCTCGAGGCGGTCCGTACCGGCCTGTCGATGCCCCTCGAAGAGGCGCTGGAGCTCGAGGCGGCCCTGTTCGGCGTCACGTTCGCCACCGAGGACATGAAGGAAGGAACCGGGGCCTTCCTCGAGAAGCGCAGGCCCTCGTTCCCGGGCCGCTGAGGCGTCCCGCAAGGTGCCGGCATCCCGCGGCCTTCGGATCCTCCTGCTCGTGGCGCTGGCCGGCCTCGCGGTGGCCGTCGTCCGGGAGTGGCGCCGGCCCGTCCCACCGGAAGAGGCCCCCGTGGCGAGCCGCCCACCGGTGCGGAACGACGAGACGTCCCGCACCGAGGGGGGGTTCTCCTGGACGCGGACCCGGGAAGGGCGGGTCGTCTTCCACCTGGAGGCGGACAGCCTCGTCGGCGTCGAGGGCGGGGCACACTTCGTGCGCGGCGTCCGGCGGCTCTCGCTCTACACGGAGGACGGGCGCGAGGTCCGGCTGGGGGCCCGGGCGGCACGGGTCCTCCAGGAGGCCGAGGGCACCGGGAAGGAAGCGTGGGAGCTCGCCCTCGAGGGTGACGTCGTCGTCCGGGACCCGGGGGGCACGGTGCTCGAGGCGGACCGCCTCGAGTGGAACGCCGCTGCCGAGACCCTTGCCTCGCCGGGCCCGGCGACGGTGCGCGGGGACGATCTTCTCGCCCACGTGGCCGGGCTCGAATACCGGCCCGAGGCCCGCCTGGTCGTCGCCCGGGGCCCGGTCGACCTGACGGTCGGCTCGCGCCGCCCCGTGCGCGTCGACGCCGACCGGTTCGTCTACCGCCTCGCGACGGGCACCGTCGCGCTCGAGAGCCCCTTCCGCGCGCGGCGTCCGCGCGGGGCGTTTCACGCGTCCGGCGGGATCCTCCAGAGGAAGGCTCCGGGTCGATGGGAGCTGGCGGCACGGGGCCCCGTCCTGGTCGCGCCCCACGTGGCGCGCGTGGGCTGGACGTTCGCCGCCGCCGGCCTGACGGCGCGCGAGACGTCCCGGGAGGGGGAACTCCCGGTCGATGCCGGCGGGCCCGGTCTCCTCGTCGTGCCGGGTACCGCACCGGGCACAGGGGGCTCCCTCGCGGCCGATCGCTGGACCTTCTCGCGGGAGGGCGGACGGCACGTCCGGGCGACGGGGGCGATCGCGGGAAGATGGCGGGACCGGCAGCAGGGCGAGTGGGAACTCCATGCCGACGAGGTGGTCGCGCACGAGGCCCCGGACGGCCACCGGGAGGTCGAGATCAGGGGCAACCTCCGGGTCGCGGGGCCCGGGGGGATCCGGGGCGCCGGCGACCGGGCTTCCTGGGACTCTCGCCGGCCGGTCGAGCTGCGTCTCGGCGGCAGCCCGCGGGCGCGGGTGGCGCGCGGCCCCGACGTGATCGAGGCACCTCGCTTCCTCCTGGACCGGCACCGGCAGGTCCTCGAGGCGCTCGACGCCCCGATCACCGACGTCCGGGCGGGGGGCGGCGACGAGACCGGCCTGTTCCGTGGTGGCACGCCGGTCCGGGTTCGCAGCCGGCGGGTCACGGTGCCGCTGCGCGGTGGTCCGCTGGTCTTCGCGGGCCCCCTGATGGCCTGGCAGCAGGACCGCGACCTGCGGGCCTCCCGGATGAGCTGGGACCCGGAAGGACGGCGACTCGAGGCGGACGGCGACGTGGTCGTCCACGTCGTCCGCCCGGCCGGGAAGGGCCGGGCGCCGGAAGCCGGGTGGCTCCGGGGCGACCACCTCGTTTACGCGGCCGAGGAGCGGGCCGCCGTGGTCTCCGGGCGAGCCGAGTTCCAGCAGCCGGGGGGCGTCACGATCCGCGCCGCGACGATCCGGCTCGTGCTCGACCGGGACGGATCGGTCGAACGCCTGGTCGCCCGGAACGACGTGACGCTGCGCGACCGCCAGGCGACCGGCACGGCGGACCTTCTCGAGTGGACCGGGGGGGCCGGCGGCGAGATCGTCCTGCGGGCCCGGGAACGCCTGCCGGAGATCGAGGCGCGCACCGAGGGAGCGAAGCGGAAGATCACGGCCCCGGTGATCCGGTACGATCTGGCGGACGGGAGCATCCGCGTGTCCGGCGAGGGGGGCAGGACCCGCCTGCGCGCCCCGGGCGCCGAGGAGCGGAAGGGTGACGACGACTGAGCGGGAACGGGCGGCACTCCGGGCACGGGGCCTGACGAAGACGTTCCACCGGAGGGCGGTCGTCGACGGCGTCGAGCTCGAGGTGCGCCCCGGCCAGATCGTGGGGCTGCTCGGCCCGAACGGTGCGGGCAAGACGACGACGTTCGCGATGATCGTCGGCCTGCTGCGACCGGACGCGGGGACGATCTTCCTGGGAGAAGAGGACATCACGCCGCTCCCGCTCCATGCCCGCGCCCGGCGCGGGATCGCGTACCTGCCCCAGGAGCCGAGCGTCTTCCGCCGCGAGACGGTGCGCGGCAACCTCGAACTCGTCCTCGAGGTGCTCGGCCGTGACGAGGACGAGATCCACGAGACCGCGACGGAGGCCCTCGAGGAACTGGGCCTGCTGGACCTCGCCGATCGGCCCGCCTACGTTCTCTCCGGGGGGGAGCGGCGCCGCTGCGAGATCGCCCGGGCCATGGTCACGGAGCCCCGCTACATGCTCCTCGACGAACCCTTCGCGGGCATCGACCCGATCGCCGTCGGCGAGATCCAGCGCATCGTTCGGCGGCTCGCGGGACGGGGCATCGGCATCCTGATCACCGACCACAACGTGCGGGAGACATTGCAAATCACGGACCACGCCTTTATCATCAACGAAGGAAGGATCTTTCGCAGCGGCTCCCCGCGGGAGCTCGCGGAAGATCCGGAGGTGCGGGCCGTGTACCTGGGTGACGAGTTCTCCCTCCACTGACCCCGCCCCCACGCGACGATCGAGGGATCATGCCCCGACCCGAGCTGCGACTCGAGCCCAAGCTGCAACAGAAGCTGGTCATCACCGCCCAGTTGCAGCTTGCCATTCGGCTCCTGCAGCTCAACCAGCTCGATCTCGTCCAGGAAGTCGCCCAGCAGCTCGTCGAGAACCCGGCCCTCGAGGAAGCCAGCACCACCCTCGAATCCGGATCGACACCCGAGTCCGACGAGAAGGAGAAGGAGGTCTCGGCGGGCGAGGACGCGGAGCGCGAGCAGGACGACATCGACTACGAGGCCTTCTTCCAGCACCTCGAGGACAGCTACCAGCGGGCCCCGGGAGAGCGCGAGGCTCCCAGCCCGGACCTGCCGACGATGGAGCAGGTCCTGCGCACCCAGGGGTCGCTCGCCGAACACCTCCTCTGGCAGCTCGAGATGAGCGCGATCCCCGCCCGGCTGAAACCCGTCGGCGAGGCGATCCTCGGCAACCTCGACGAGCGCGGCTACCTCCAGGCGACGACCGAGGAGATCGCGGCCATGGCTCCCGAGGGAGAGACCTGGTCCGCCGAGGAGATCGAGCAGGTTCGGCACGTCATCCAGCGCTTCGACCCCGTGGGGGTCGCGAGCCGCGACCTGCGCGAGTGCCTGCTGGTCCAGCTCGACGTCGCCGGCCTCGCCGACTCGCCGGCGGCGCGGGTCGTTCGCGAACACCTCGACCTGGTCGAGCAGGGCCGGGACGAGGAGCTGGCCGAGGCGATCGGCGTCGCGCTCGACGACCTGGACGAGGTCCTCGAGGTGATCCGCCACCTCGACCCGAGCCCGGGCACGAGGTTCAACCCGCGGCCGGTCACCTACATCATCCCGGACGTCTTCGTCATCAAGGACGGCAACGACTACCGGATCATCCTCAACGAGGACGGCCTGCCCAAGCTCCGCCTCTCTCCGTCGTACCGCCGTTTCCTCGAGCGGGTCTCCCGGGGCGACGAGAAGGACCCCGAGGCGAAGAAGTTCATCCGCGAGAAGGTCCGGGCGGCCCTGCACCTGATCCGCAGCCTCGACGAGCGCCAGAGGACGATCTACAAGGTCGCCCAGAGCATCGTCAAGTTCCAGCGCCCGTTCCTCGACCACGGCGTGGAGCACCTGCGCCCCCTCGTGCTCCGCGACGTGGCGGACGACATCGGGATGCACGAGTCGACGGTGTCCCGCGTCGTCAACCAGAAGTACATGCACACGCCCCGGGGCCTGTTCGAGATGCGGTTCTTCTTCCACAGCGGCCTCAGCTCGTCGGCGGGCGAGGCGGTCAGCTCCCTGACCGTCAAGGACAAGATCCGGCGACTGGTCGAGGAAGAAGACCCGGAACGGCCCCTCAGCGACCAGGCGATCGCCGAGATCCTCCGGAAGGAGGGGCTCCGCATCGCGAGGAGGACCGTGAACAAGTACCGCGAGGACCTGGGGATTCCCCCCTCGACCCAGCGGCGGCGGCGGCGACGCTCGAAGCGCCGATGATCGCCCGCCCGTCGCGGACGCGCCGAACCCGGGAAACCCGCTCCGCCCGGCGGGTGCGGGTTCCTCGCGGCACGGTTCCGCCGTTTCCCGCCGTTCCCGCGCACCAGGCCCCGCGCTCCGGGCTCCGTGCCCGGCGCGGTGTCCTTCCGCCGGTATCGATCAGGGGGACGTTCGTCCCCAGGGAGGAGCCTGATGACGATTGAGCTGACCGGACGACACATCGAGCTGACCCCGCGCATCCGCTCCTACGCCGAGGAGAAGATCTCCAAGCTGGGCCGGCTCGTCGAGAACCTCGATATCCACGTCACGCTCGCCCAGGAGAAACACCGGCAGACCTGCAACATCGTCGCCCGGGGGAAGAAGGGGACCTGGACGGGGGAGGTGACCGAGGACGACCTGTTCGCCGCGATCAACGGCGCGGTCGACGTCCTCGCCCGGCAGCTCCGCAAGGACAAGACGTCGCGCCTGGCCGACCGGCGCGAAGGTGCCCCCTCCATCCGCTTCCTCGGGGAGCAGGCAGCGGCCCCCGCCACCGAGACGGGGGAGGAATCCTGACCCGGAACCGCGCTTCGATCGATGCCGGTGCCCCCGTCCCGCCGGGCCGACCACCCGGGGCGGGGGCGCCGCTCGTCGTGCTCCTGCCCGGGGCGACGCCGCCCGATCCCGCGCCGGCCGACCTGTACCGCACCTCCCGGCGCCTTTCCCGGATCCCCTGGATCGCGGTCCTCGCGGGGCGCGTCCCCCGCGCCCACCTCGAGCTCGCCCTCGGGGCGACGGTACTCGTCGTCGCCCGGGACGCGCGCCTCCCGGCCCCGGCGGGCCGCCCCCCGCTCCTGGCCGACACCGGCTGGCGCCTCACGCGCCGCCTCGGGGCGGGCGGTGCCCTCGCCTACTGGACCTCTTCCCGCCCATGGACGGCCGTCCGCGCCGCGCGGCGCGGCCTGGTCGACATCCTCGCGGGCGATGCCCTGGCACGGGCCGCGCAACTCCGCGAGCTCCTCTCCCGGGAACCCGCGGTAGCCACCTGGCTGGCGACGCTTTCCCGGGGAGGGAGCGCGCTCGGGGAACGGGCCGGCCTTGCCCTGGAGCGCGCCTTCTTCGCCCTCGCGTTCACCCGCGACGCCGCCCGCGAGGGTGCACGAGCCTTCCTCGACCCGTCACGGCGCGAGCGGTAAGTCCCGGAGGCCCCGCGTGTTGCGCCGGGACGCCGCGGGTCACGCACGAACCGCGGGACGGGCGGGCGCGTGACATAAACCCGGCCCCTTGTGTAGGATGGCCGGCGTGCCGGGCCGAACGCACCGCGAGGGTCGCGGTGCGCGCTTCCACGGAGCGAGAACGATGGGATCGAAGAGCAAGCGGGAATGGGAGGAGACCACGCTCCGCCGGGCCCTCGAACGGGCCCCGGAGCGACCGGTCCGGTTCACGACCGTCTCGGACCTCGAGGTGCCGCGCCTGGCAACCCCCGAGGACCTCGGGCCGGGCTGGGACTACCACGAGAAGCTCGGGTATCCCGGGGAGTTCCCCTACACCCGCGGCCTGCACGCGACCATGTACCGGGGCCGCCTCTGGACGATGCGGATGTTCGCCGGCTTCGGTACGGCCGAGGACACGAACCGCCGTTTCAAGTACCTCCTCGAGCAGGGCCAGACGGGCCTCTCGACGGCGTTCGACCTGCCGACGCTGATGGGGAAGGACTCGGACGACCCGATGTCGGAGGGGGAGGTCGGCAAGGAGGGGGTCGCGATCGACACCCTTGCCGACATGGAGATCCTGTTCGACGGCATCCCCCTCGGCGAGGTGTCCACCTCGATGACGATCAACTGCACCGCGCCGATCCTGCTCGCCATGTACCTCGCGGTGGCGGAAAAGCAGGGCGTCCCGTTCGACCGGCTGCGCGGCACGGTGCAGAACGACATCCTGAAGGAGTACATCGCCCAGAAGGAATGGATCTACCCGCCCGGCCCGAGCATCCGCCTGATCGTCGACCTGGTGGAATACTGCACCGAGCACGTCCCGAAGTGGAACACGATCTCGATCAGCGGTTACCACATCCGCGAGGCGGGATCGACGGCGGTCCAGGAGCTGGCCTTCACCCTCGCCGATGGCTTCGGGTACGTCGAGGCCTGCATCGAGCGCGGCCTCGACGTGGACGCCTTCGCGCCCAGGTTCAGCTTCTTCTGGAACTCCCACAACGACTTCTTCGAGGAGATCGCCAAGTTCCGTGCGGCCCGCCGGATCTGGGCGACGCGCATGAAGGAGAAGTACGGGGCGAAGGACCCGCGCTCGTGGATGTGTCGCTTCCACACCCAGACGGCGGGCTGCTCGCTGACGGCCCAGCAGCCCCTCGTCAACATCGTGCGCGTGACGATCCAGGCCCTGGCGGCGGTCCTCGGCGGAACGCAGTCCCTCCATACCGACTCCTTCGACGAGACGCTGTGCCTGCCCACCGAGGAGGCGGTCCGGGTGGCCCTCCGCACCCAGCAGGTGATCGCGGAGGAGTCCGGGGTGACGAACACCATCGATCCCCTGGGCGGCTCCTACTTCGTCGAACACATGACCGACAAGATGGAACGCCTGGCCCTCGAGTACATCGACCGGATCGAGGACATGGGCGGCATCGTCGCCGCCATCGAGAAGGGCTATCCCCAGAAGGAAATCGCCGACGCCGCGTTCCGCTACCAGCAGCAGGTGGACCACGGCGAGAAGACGATCGTCGGGGTCAACAAGTACCGGATTCCGCCCGAGGAGGACACCCGGGTGGAGATCCTCCGCATTCCGCACACGGTCGAAGAGAAGCAGAAGGCCCGCCTCGCCGAGGTCCGGGAGCGCCGCGACGAGAAGGCGGTGCGGGAGGCCCTCGAGCGGCTCGAGCGCGCCTGCCGGGATGGGGAAAACACGTTCCCCCACATCCTCGAGGCGGTTCGGCGCTACGCGACCGTCGGCGAGATCAGCGAGACGATGAAGGTGGTGTTCGGCACCTGGGAGGAGTCCTCCGTGCTGTGAGGAGGACGAGGGAGAACGGACGAGATGACCGAGAACGGACCGAGGCTGAGGCTCCTGATCGGGAAGGTCGGCCTGGACGGACACGACCGGGGCGCGAAGATCATCGCGCGGGCGCTGCGTGACGCGGGCCACGAGGTGATCTACACGGGGCTGCACCGCACGCCGGAGCAGGTGGTCGAGACGGCGATCCAGGAGGACGTGGACGGCATCGGCCTCTCCAGCCTCTCGGGCGCCCACATGACCCTCTTTCCCAAGGTCCTGCGCCTGTTGCGGGAGCGGGGCGCCGACGACATCGTCGTGTTCGGCGGCGGCATCATCCCGGAGGAGGACATCGAGCCGCTGAAGCGGGAGGGAATCGCCGAGATCTTCCGCCCCGGCACGAGCACCGAGGAGCTGGTCCAGTGGGTGCGGGAACACATTCGCCCGCGCCACGCCGAGGCCTGACCGCTTCGCCGTGCCCGCCGGGATTCTCACCGCGACGGCACCGGGTGGCGGGATCCGGCTGATCCTCGACGACGGGAAGCGGGTCAACGTCCTCGCGAGGGCCCGGATGGAGGCCCTGGCCCTGCGCCTCGCGGAGCTCGCCCGGCCGGGAAACCGTCCCGCCTTCGTCGTTCTCGAGGGCAACGGGCGTGGTTCCTTCGCCGCCGGCGCGCACCTCGGCGAGATCGCGTCGCTCGACCCCGCGGCGGCGCGGGAGCTGTCCCGCCTCGGGGAACGGGTCACCCGCTGGCTCTCCCGGGGGCCCTGGCCCACCGGGGCCCTCGTCGACGGCCACGCGCTGGGCGGCGGGCTCGACCTGGTGCTCGCCTGCGACGCCGCCGTCGCGACCCGCCGGTCCCGCTTCGCTCACCCGGGCCTTCGCCGGGGATTCCTGACCGGCTGGGGCGGAACGGCCCGCCTGCCGCGGCGAACGGGGGGAGGGGGGCCTGCCGCCTTTCATCGCCTCTTCCTCGCCGCCGACGAGATCGACGCGGACGCCGCCGAGGCCGCCGGGATCCTCTCCGGCCGGGCACGGACCGTCACCGCCGCCCGTCGCCTCCTCGTCGACCAGCTCCGGCAGCTCGCCGCGTGGCCCCCCGGGCTTCTCGACGCGTGGCGTGCCGGCCGGGCCTGCCGGGAGCCCGGCCGGCTCTGCCGCGCGCTCGGGACCTTCTCGTTCGTTGACATGCCCCGGGGGCGGTGCTAGCGTTCGCCCCGCCCGCGGGGCCCCGCTTGCCATGCGCAGAATCCTCGTCGCCGACGACAGTTCCACGGTGCGGAACGTGGTGGCCCACGCGTTCCGCGGCACCGACGTGGAGGTGCTCGAGGCGGCCTCCGGCGAGGAGGCCCTCGAGATTGCCCGGCGCGAACGCCCCGACCTGGTCCTCTGCGACGTCCTGATGATGGGCATGTCCGGCTACGAGGTCGCGGAGGCCCTCGCGGAGGACCGCGTGCCGGTGCTGCTTCTCACCGGGCCGTTCGAACCGTTCGACGAGGAACGCGCCCGCCGGGCGGGTTCCGTCGGGTACCTGGCCAAGCCGTTCGAGCCGCGCCTCCTGGTCGAGCGGGTCCGGGAGATCCTCGGCGCAGGCTCGCCGGGGGAAGCCCCGGCACCGGCCTCGCCGACGGCTCCCCCGTCGGCGCCGGGGGACGTGCTCTCGTCCGTGCCGGCGCCCCCGGCTCCCGGCAGCGACGAGGGCCCCCTCGAGGTCCCGGGGCCCTCCCGCGGGCGCTCTCCCGTGCGCCCGCCGGCCCGCGTTCCCCTGCCGGGGGACGCGGACTTCGACCTCGGCGGCGGCCTGCCTCCCGCACCCTCTCCGGCTCCACCCGCGGCTCCCGCGCCCCCCCCCGACGTCGTCCGGGAGGAGGTCCGTCGCGCAGTGGCCGAACTGGCCCCCGGTATCGTGCGGGAGGTGGCCTGGGAGGTCGTCCCCGACCTGCTCGAACGGTTGCTCCGCGAGGCGGCCCCCCTGCCGCCATCTCCCCGCTCCCCCGGAGACGAAGACCGATGATCCTCGAGAAGGCGTTTCGACCGGAGGCCTACGAGCCCCGGATCGGCAAGCTGTGGGACGAGGCGGGCATCTTCCGGGCCGACCCGGCCTCCGGGAAGCCGCCCTTCTCCCTCGTGATCCCCCCGCCCAACGTCACCGGCACCCTGCACATCGGCCACGCCCTCGACTACACCCTCCAGGACATCCTGGTCCGGTGGCACAGGATGCGCGGCGAAGACGCCTGCTGGGTCCCCGGCAGCGACCACGCGGGAATCGCCACCCAGATGGTCGTCGAGCGCCACCTCCGCGAGCAGGGAACGAGCCGTCACGAACTGGGCCGGGAGAAGTTCCTCGAGAAGGTCTGGGAATGGAAGCAGGTCTACCGGGACCGGATCATGGCGACCCTGCGGCGCCTCGGCTGCTCCTGCGACTGGTCCCGGGAGCGGTTCACGCTCGATCCCGGCTTCTCGCGGGCCGTCCGCGAGACCTTCGTGCGCCTCTACGAGGAAGGCCTGATCTACCGCGACAAGCGCCTGATCAACTGGTGTCCCTCGTGCCTCACCGCGCTCTCGGACCTGGAGGTCGACCGGGACGACCCCGAGGAAGGGGAGATGTGGTCGTTCGCCTATCCCCTCGAGGGGGGCGGCGAGATCGTGGTGGCGACGACCCGGCCGGAAACGATGCTCGGGGACACGGCCGTCGCGGTCCACCCGGAGGATCCCCGCTGGAAGGACGTGGTCGGACGACGGGTGATCCACCCGTTCTTCCCGGAACGCGAGATCCGGGTGATCGCCGACGACATCCTCGCCGACCCGGAGACCGGGACGGGTGCGGTCAAGGTGACGCCCGCCCACGACCCGAACGACTTCGCCTGCGGACGGCGCCACGGGCTCCCGGAAATCTCGATCCTCGACGAGCACGGCCGCGTCAACGAGCAGGGGGGACCGTTTGCCGGCATGGACCGGTTCGAGGCGCGGGAAGCGGTCAAGCGGGCCCTCGAGGAGAAGGGCCTGGCCCGGGGCTCGCGGAAACACCAGTACGCGCCCGGGCGCTGCCAGCGCTGCCGGACGATCGTCGAGCCGATGATCAGCACCCAGTGGTTCGTCCGCGCGAAGCCGCTCGCCGAGCCGGCGCTGGCCGCCGTCCGGGAGGGACGGATCCGGTTCGTCCCTCGGTCGTGGGAGAAGACCTATTTCCACTGGCTGGAGAACATCCAGGACTGGTGCATCTCGCGGCAACTCTGGTGGGGCCACAGGATTCCCGCCTGGTACTGCGCGGACTGCGGCCACGTGACCGTCGTGCGCGAGGATCCCGACCGGTGCGCCGCGTGCGGGAGCGCGCGCATCGAGCAGGATCCGGACGTCCTCGACACGTGGTTCAGTTCCGGCCTGTGGCCGTTCGGTGTCTTCGGCTGGCCCGACGACACCGAGGACCTGCGCCGCTACTACCCGACCAGCGTCCTCGTCACCGGGTTCGACATCATCTTCTTCTGGGTCGCGCGGATGATCATGTCGGGTCTCCACCTGACCGGCGACGTCCCGTTCCGAACGGTTCTCTTCCACGGGCTGGTGCGCGACGCCCAGGGGCGGAAGATGTCCAAGTCCCGGGGCAACGCCGTCGATCCCAACCGGGCGATGGACGAGCACGGCGTGGACGCGGTCCGCTTCACGCTCGCCGCGCTGGCGAGCCCCGGTTCCGACCTCGCCCTCTCCGAGGAGCGGCTCGCCGGCTACCGGGCCTTCATGAACAAGCTCTGGAACGCGACCCGCTTCCTCCTGATGAAGGTCCCCGCGGTGGACGAGCCGCGCGCACGATGGAAGCCCGACGACCTGGACGACCTCGACCGCTGGCTGCTGGCCGAGTGGGACGAGACGGTCCGCGCGGCGCGGGAGGGGATGGAGGAGTTCCGGTTCGACCACGTCGCGGAACGGATCTACCACTTCCTCTGGCACTCGTTCTGCGACTGGGCCCTCGAGTGGTCGAAACCGGACCTCGCCGAGGGGGCGAACACCGCCCGCGCCCGCACCCGGCTCGCGGTGCTCCTCGACGTGCTCGACGGGGCCCTGCGCCTGCTCCACCCGATCGCCCCGTTCATCACCGAGGAACTCTGGCAGCACCTGCCGCGCCACGACGGAGACCCGGAGTTCCTCGCCATCGCCGCCTGGCCGGAACCGGGGCTCGCCCCCGGGGATGCCGGGGTCGCCCGGGACCGCGTGGAGGCGCTCCTGGTCGAGCCGGTCGTGGCAGCGCGGGGCCTGCGGGCGGCGGCGGGCATCCCGCCGGGGAAGCGGATTCCCGTCCTCCTTCGTCCCCGTCGCGAGGGAATCGCCGCGCACCTCGCGGACCTCGCCCCCCGGGTTGCGATCCTCGCCCAGGCGGACCGGGTCGAGGTGGTGGAGACGCCACCCGAGGGGCCCCAGGTGCGCCGCGTCCTGGACGCGGTCGAGGTGATCCTGCCCCTCGCGGGCGCGATCGACGTGGAGGCCGAGCGGGCACGCCTCGCCAGGGACGAGAAGAAGCTGGCGAAGGACCTCGCGGCGGTGGAGCGGAAGCTGGCCAACGAGGGGTTCCTCGCGAAAGCCCCCCCGGCCGTGGTCGAGAAGGAACGGGGGCGCCGGGCGGCGCTCGCCGATCGGCTTGCCGAGGTCCGCTCGCTCCTCGAGCAGCTCGGGGAAGGCCGATGACGGTGCCGGCGTTTCCCGAGAAGGAAGCCCTGCGGGTCGTCCGGGAGGCGCTCCGGGAGGACCTGGGGCAGAACGGTGACATCACGACCCGCGCGGTCTTCCCCGGGCCGGTGCGGGGCAGGGGACGCCTCGTCGCCCGGGAGGAACTGGTCCTCGCGGGGATCCGCCTCGCCTCCCTCGTCATGGAGGCCGGACCGTTCCCCGGAGCGGATCCCGTCCGGGTCCTCGAGGCGCGCCGGGACGGTGAGCGCCTCGGTCCCGGGGAGGTCCTCGCCGTCCTCGAGGGAGACGTCCGGACCCTCCTCGCGGGGGAGCGGGTGCTGCTGAACCTTCTCCAGCGCCTCTGCGGGATCGCCACGCTGACGGCGGCCTGCGTCGCCGAGATCGCGGGGACCGGGGCGCGCGTGGCCGACACCCGGAAGACGACACCGGGCCTGCGGGCCCTCGAGAAGTACGCCGTCGCCGTGGCGGGAGGCGAGAACCACCGGATGACCCTCGACGGGATGATCCTGCTCAAGGACAACCACAAGGAGCTTGCCGGAGGCCTCCGGGAAGCGCTCTCCCGGGTCCTGGCCGGGGGACACGATCCCTCGGCGATCGAGGTCGAGGTGGACAGCCTGGAGGAGCTCCAGGTGGCCCTCGAGTTCCGTCCCGGCTGGATCCTCCTCGACAACATGGGCCCGGAGCACGTCCGGGAGGCGGTCCGCCTGGTCGGCGGCCGGGCCAGGATCGAGGTCTCCGGCGGCCTCCGACCGGGCCACCTCCGGCCCTGGGCGGAGGCCGGCGCGGACCGGCTCTCGCTCGGCGCGCTGACCCACTCGGTGCGCGCCGTCGATATCGGCCTCGACATCTAGGCAGGCGGGGACGCCGCCGGGACCCCTTCCCGGCAACGCCGTCGGTCCGGTAGAATCGGCGCGGGGTTGGGGGTGCGGCCCGCCGCGGCCGACCCGGCAGGGCAGGTTTGCGCGGCTGGAACCCGCACCGGGAGTGGCGGCGTGATCCTCGCGGTCGACATCGGGAACACCCACGTGGTGATCGGTCTCCTCGACGGGGAGCGGATCGCCGGCTCCTGGCGGATCGCCACCCGTCCGGAGATGACTGCCGACGAGCTCCACGTCCTGCTCCGGGGGTTCCTCGGCGACCGGCTGGCGGAGGTCGACGGGGTCATCCTCGCCTCGGTCGTCCCGCCCCTGACCCGCCAGGTCTCCCGGGCGCTCCGCCGCCTGACGGGGCAGGATCCGATCGAGGTCGCGCCGGGCATTCGCACCGGGCTCCGGATCCGGGTCGACAACCCCCAGGAGGTCGGTGCCGACCGGATCGTCGGGGCGGTCGCGGCGCTCCACCGCTACGGGGGGCCCGCGGTGGTGGTCGACTTCGGGACGGCCACCACCCTCGACGTCGTCACGGCGGCGGGAGACTACCTCGGGGGAGTGATCGCGCCGGGGCCGGCGGTGGGCGGGGAAGCGCTCTCCCGGCGGGCGGCACGCCTGGCGCGGGTCGACCTGGTCGTCCCGCCCCGGGTGATCGGACGGAACACCGTGGACTCGCTCCGCTCGGGGCTCCTCCACGGGCACGCCGCGATGGTGGACGGGCTGGTGCAGCGCATCGAGCACGAGCTCGGGGAACCGGTCAGGGTGATCGTGACGGGGGGCTGGGTCGGGGTGCTCGCACCCCTGCTCGCGCGGGTGGACGCGGTGGATCCCGACCTCACCCTGAGCGGCCTGCGACTGCTCTACGAGAGGAACCGGCCCTGATGCGCATCCTGTTCGTCTGCAGCGCCAACATTTCGCGGTCCCCCCTCGCGGAACACTACCTGCGGCACCTCGCGGGGATCCTGGGAGCGCACCACCTGGAGCCCCTGTCCGCCGGTACGATGGGGATCGAGGGACACCCTCCCGACCCGGTGATGGCCCGGATCGCGGCCCGCGCCGGTTTCGACCTCTCGGGCCACCGGAGCCGCGCCCTCACCGCCGCGCTCCTGCACCGCGCGGACGAGGTCTACGTGATGGAGCGGCGACACCGGGCGTTCATCCGGGAGCACTTTCCCGAGGCGCTCTCGAAGACGGAGCTCCTCGGTGCGCATCTCCCCGGGGACGGCAAGCGGGAGATCGGTGATCCGACCGGGGGGCACCGGGAGGGGTACGAGAGGGTCGCGCGGCAGATCTTCGACGCCGTGGAACACCTGGCGATCGGCCTGAAGTATCCCCACTGATATCCTCTCCCCGATGGACGAGCATGCCCGCCCCGAGAAGGAGACCGCCTGGCTGCAGGCGGTCGAGGAGCGGTTTCGCGCGCTGCGGGGCCGTCCGCTCCTGCTGTCGCCGGCCGACTTCGAACGGGCCCGCGCGTGGTACCGGCAGGGCATCCCTCTCTGGCTGGTCCTCGAGACCCTCGAGGAGGTCTTCCGGCAGGCGGCCGGCCGGAAGCCGCCGGTGCGTCCCCGGTCGCTCGCGTACTGCGAACCCGCGGTGCTCGAGGCGTTCGCCGCGTGGAAGGACCGGCGGCCGGGGGGGCGGGCCGCGGCCGGCCCCGCGGAAGGGCAAGGGGGTGGCGTGGACGTGATCGACAGGGCCGTCCGGGCGATCGAGGAGTCCCGCGCCCCGGAGACGGTCCGGGAGCTCGCGCGGGACCGACTGGGGGAGCTGCGGGGCCGGCTGGAGCGGGGAGAGGTGGTCGACCTTCCGACCAGCCTGGGCGAGATCGGCGAGGACGTGGCAGAGGCGTGCCTCGCGACGCTTCCGGCCGACGAGATCGCGCTGCTCCAGCGGACGGTGGAGGAGGAACTCTCGCCCTGGACGAGCCAGATGTCCCCGGAGGTCCTGGAACAGGCGAGCCACGCCGCCCTCCTTCGACGCATCCGGGAGCGCTTCCTCCTCCCGGACCTGGGACTCCTGCCGTACTTCTGACGGGCGGGTCCCGGCAGGTCCTCCCGGGGAGGGGAACGTCCCCGCCGCCGGCCTCGCGGCGCCCCGTCATCGCCGGATCCTCCGGGCATGGACCCGGGACCCCGCTCCCATCCCCCGTCACCCCTCCCGGCCCTGCTGCCCGCCGGGTTCGCCGTCGCCCTGGCCTGCCGGGGCCACGGTTCCCGGGAGGCCGCACTCCTGCTTCTCCTCGGGACCCTGCTCGCCATCCTCGGCGCCCGCCTCCGGCGCTCCCGGGCACGGGTGGCGGGCGCGGCCCTCCTCGCCGCCGTCTGGGGCCTCGCCGCCCTCGTCCCCCCGGGTCTCCCGGAAGGCTCCCCCGGGGCGCGCGGACCGACCGTCGTCCGCGGCCGGCTGGCCGCCCTGGTGGAGCGCCCGGACGGCGTCCTCCTGCGGTTCCGGAACGGTCGGTCGGTCCGGGTGCCGCGGCACGGCATCCCCCGGCTCGACCGGCTCCCCGGGGCGGTCGGCCCGGGGGCCCTGCTCGCCGTGCCGGTCCGGCGGGCGAGGACGCCGGGGATCCCGGTCGCGGCCTGTGCCGCCTCCGTGCGGGTCGTCGAGCGGGCGGGAAAGGTGGACCATCTCCTCGCGCTTCCGGCGGAGATCCGGACCGCCTTTCTCCGGCACGCGGCACGGCGCCTCGCGGCGCCCGGCCACGATCCCGGCGTCGGCCTGGCCCTCGCCCTCGTCGCGGGAGACCGCGCGCGGCTGTCTCCCGCCGTCCGCGAGGATCTCCGTGCGGCCGGGCTCGCCCACGTGGCCGTCGTCTCGGGTCTCCACTTCGGGCTGCTGGTCGGGGGAGGCCTGCTGCTCGTGGCGCCGGGCACCGGTCCCCGCCACCCCCGGCGCGCCCTCGCCGCGATGCTCCTCGCCCTCGTGCTCCTCCTGGTGCTGCCGTCGGCGCCCCCGGTGCTCCGGGCCGCCCTGGCGGCCGTGCTCGCGGCGGCCGGCTCGGCCCTGGGGCGGGGGAGCGATCCGCTCGCCCGGGTGGGCGCCGCGGGGTTTCTCCTGCTCGCTCTCGATCCCCGCCTCGCGGCCCGCGCGTCCTTCCAGCTCACCCTGGCCGCCGCGTGGGCCCTCGCCGCCGCCGCCCGGGGGCCCCGGCGCGGCCGAGCGTTCCGCGTCGCCCTCGCCCCGTTCCTGGCCACCTGGCCCCTCGTCGTCCGGCTGGGGGGCCGCGTCTCCCCCTGGGCGCCCCTCGCCAACCTGGCGGCGGCTCCGTTGCTTCCCCCGCTCCTCGCCTGCGGCTGGGCCGCGCTTCTTGCGCCCCGCTGGCCGCCCGGGCTCGCCGCGACCCTGGCGGGCGCGACCATTCTCGTTGCCCGGGTGCTGGCCCGGGTGGCGGCCGCCTTCGCGGGGCTCCCGGGGTCCGGAGCGCTCGCGCCGCCCCCCCACGCGCTGGCGGGAATCGCCCACGGGCTGGCGCTGGCCGCGTGGCTCCTGCTGCCCGAACGGGCGCGGCGATTCCGTCCCCTCGCCGCGGCGGTCCTCGTCGTGCTCGTCGCCCGGGACGCCGGGCTCCCCGTCGTGCCCCCGCACCGCGTCCCGGCCGGGGTGCACGTCGTCGACGTGGGCCAGGGGCAGGCGGTTCTCCTCGCGGCCGACGCGGGAGGCGCCGTCCTGGTCGACACGGGGGACGACCGGGGCCGGGAGGGAACCCGCGCCCTGCTCCGGGTCCTCGCCGTCCTCGGGGTTCACCGGCTCGACGCGCTGGTGCTGTCCCACGGAGACCGCGACCACGCCGGGGGCGCCGCGACGATCCTCCGGGCCCTGCCGACGGCGAGGCTGCTCGTCCCGCCGGGCCTGCTCGACGCCCCCGCGGCGATGTCCCTCTTCCGGGGGGCGGCCCGCCGAGGGATCCCGGTGATGCCGGTCGCGCGCGGCTTCCGCGCCCGTTACCGGGGCGTCGAGATCCGCGTGCTGCATCCCGGCCCGGGAGCGCGCAGCGATGGCAACGAGACGTCCCTCGTCGTGTTCGGCCGGGCCGCCGGCGTCACGGCCCTGGTTCCCGGGGACGCGGGCCGGGTCGCCGAGCCGGAGTTCGTCTCCCGTCTCCGCGGACGGCACGCGGACGTCCTGGTGCCCGGTCACCACGGGGCCCGCGGCGCCACCGGCGAGCTGCTCCTCGAGACCGTCCCGCCCCTCGTTGCGGCGATCTCCGCGGGACGGAGGAACCGCCACGGCCACCCCGACCCGGCCACGGTCGGCCGGCTGCTGGCGGCGGGCGCACGGGTCCTGGTGACGGCGCGGTCGGGAACGCTGCGGATCGTCGTCTCGCGGGGGAGGCTCCGCGTCCTGCCCGGGCTGCCGGCCCGCGAACCGGGGAGGATCCCGGACCGGCCTAGAGCACGTCGACCGGGTCCGGCATGAAGCAGAGCACGAGGATCGCGAGGGCGAGCCAGGCGAGAAGCACTCGCCCCCTGCCGAGCCGCACCGGCCACCAGGGCACGGGCGGGTGGTTCCTGCCGAGCACCCATGTCACGCCCGCCCAGACGATCCAGGCCGAAACCCGCCCGTGGAGGATCCAGCGGAACGCCACGAGGGACGACAGGAACGTCGCCGTCGCCAGGGAGACCGTGCGGTGGGCCCGGGGAAAGAGGGCGTACAGCACGTGCCCTCCGTCGAACTGGCCCGCCGGGACGAGGTTCATCGCGGTGGCGAGGAGCCCGACCCACCCGGCGATGTACAGGGGGTCGGCGAGCAGGTCGCCCCGCAACGCCTCCGGGCGCAGCCAGGCGACCAGCCACCGGGTGAGGAGGGAATCCCCGAACAGGATCGTTCCCGGGGTCGGCGGGGTCGCCGGCACGACCTCGGAGCGAAGGATCCCGAGGGCCAGGACCGGGAGGGCGACGGCGAACCCTGCGAGCGGACCGGCGATGCCGATGTCGAAGAGAGCCCGGCGATGGGGGATCGGCCCACGGATGCGAATCACCGCGCCGAAGGTCCCGATCAGCGTCGGGGCGGGCAGGAACCACGGCGGGCTGCTGTCCACGCCCCAGGCCCGGCACGCAAGCCAGTGCCCTCCCTCGTGGGCGAGGAAGAAGCCCATCAGCGCCACGGCGTACGGCAGCCCTGCACCGACCAGCTCGAGGAACCGGGCCGGTCCTTCCACCAGGGGACCGGTGACCAACCGCTCCAGCGCCACCACCCCCTCGCGCGACAGGAGGCCCCCGGCGACGGCACAGGTGAGAAACGTGATGCCCGCCAACAGGGCAGGAATCCACGGAGGCGCCCCGCGGCCGCGCCGGGAGGCCGCTGGCGGAACCGGGGAAGGGGGAACCCCCGGGGGCGGCAGGCTCATCGAGACCCGTCGTCAGGCATCCTGCCGGTCCAGCCCCTCCGGGACGGGCAGGTCCTTGAGATCCTTCCCGGGCTTGAAGCGGACGGTCCGGCCGGGCGGGATCTGGACGACGCGCCCGGTACGCGGGTTGCGACCGACCCCCCGTTTCCGCGGACGGACCTGGAACACGCCGAAGCCGCGGAACTCGATCCGCTCTCCCCGCACCATCGCCTGGCGGAGGGCGTCGAACAGCGTGTCGACCGCCTTCATGGCCTGGGACTTCGGGATGCGGACGGTCTCCGCGACGCGATGGACGATGTCGGCCTTGACCATGGGGTCTTCCTCCGCGCGCCCCCGGACGGGGCGGGATGGCGGAGAGTCTAGCCGATCCCGGATAATCTCCGCCATGAGCAGCCGCACGCGATCCCGGTCCCGGCTTCCCCGGGTCGCCCTGGTCGGGCGCCCGAACGTCGGGAAATCCTCCCTCTTCAACCGCCTCCTCGGGAAAAGGGAGGCGATCGTCCACGACCGTCCCGGGGTGACCCGGGACCGGATCGAGCGGGAGGGGGAGATCGAGGGGCGTCCGGTCATCCTGGAGGACACCGGGGGCATCGTCCCCGAGGCGGGGGAGGAGCTCCAGCGGGTGGTCAGCCGGCAGGCACTCTCCGCCCTCGACGAGGCCGACCTGCTGGTGCTGGTCCTCGACGGGCGGGCCGGCGTCACCCCCCTCGACGAGGAGGTTGCCGCGATCCTGCGACGCAGGGCGGACGACGTCATCGTCGCGGTGAACAAGATCGACGTCCCCCGGGTCCGGGACCTGGCGGCGGAAGCCTGGTCCCTGGGTCTCGGCGAACCGCTGCCGGTCTCGGCCGAGCACGGTCTCGGGGTCGACCGGCTCGCCCGGGAGATCGCGGCCCGCCTGCCGGGGCCGCCCCCCGCTCCTTCCGCCGACGTCGGGGGACCGGGGGAGGAGACGCCTCCCGGGTTCGACCCGGAGGGAGAACTGTCGATCGCCATCGTCGGCCGCCCCAACGTGGGGAAGTCCTCCCTGGTCAACCGCCTCGCCGGCGCCCCCCGCGTGACCGTCTCGCCGGTGCCGGGGACGACCCGGGACGCCATCGACGTGCTGCTCACCCGGGACGGTCTCCGGTACCGCCTGGTCGACACGGCGGGGCTCCGGCGGCGCACCCGGGTGGCGGACCGGGACGAGTCGGTGGGCATCCTGGTGGCCCGGCGCCGCCTCGAGCGATGCGACATCGCCGTCCTCGTGCTGGACGCGGTGGCCGGGGTCACGACGCAGGACGCCTCGATCGCCGGCGAGATCGAGGCGGCAGGACGGCCGATGGTCCTGGCGTTCAACAAGTGGGACCTGGTCGACGACCCGGACGCCCGCGCCCGGGAGCTGGACGCGGAGGTCGCACGGCGCCTGGCGTTCCTCCCGGGCCCGCCCGTCGTGCGTCTCTCGGCGCTCCACGGGCAGCGCGCCTTCCGCGTGCTCGACCGCTGCCGGGAGCTCGCGCGTCGCGGCTCCCGGCGCGTGCCGACGGGCGAGTTGAACCGCTTCGTCGCCGGCCTGACCGCCCGGCTCCGGGATGCCGGGACCGGGGCCCCGAAGGTCTTCTACATGACCCAGGTCGGGGTCTTCCCCCCGCGGTTTCTCGTCTTCGCGCGGCGGGCCGGGAAGGTCGATCCGTCGTTCCGCCGCCACCTGGAGCGCCAGCTCCGGGAGGCGTTCGACCTCGGACCGGTCCCGGTGAAGCTGGAGTTCCGGGATCCGCCCCGCCGGGGAAGCGGGTGACGTCGCGGAAGCCGACGGGCGCTCCCGGGCGGCTTTGACACGCCGCCCCCGGGCGGCCTATGTTTGCCGGGGCGGCGGGTCCCGGGCTCGACGTGCGTCCCGGAAGACCCGCCCTGGTCCCGAGGGGAGAGCAGAGCATGGCGGTCTTCAACTACTCCACGCGAGAGCTGACCACCAAGATCGTCTACTACGGGCCCGGGCTGTGCGGGAAGACGACGAACCTCCAGTACATCTACGATCACCTCAAGGAGGGGGTCCGGGGCAAGATGCTCTCCCTCGCGACGAAGAGCGACCGGACCCTGTTCTTCGACTTCCTCCCCGTGGACATCGGGGAGATCCACGGGATGAAGACCAAGGTCCAGCTCTACACGGTCCCGGGCCAGGTCTTCTACAACGAGACCCGTCGACTGGTCCTGCGGGGAGCCGACGGCGTCGTCTTCGTGGCCGACAGCCAGGAGAACATGCTGGAGGCGAACCTCGATTCCTTCCGGAACCTCGAGGAGAACCTCGCGGCCCACGGCCTGAACCTCCGCGAGCTGCCCCACGTCCTCCAGTACAACAAGCGGGACCTGCCCAACGTGCTTCCCGTAGAGGTGCTCGACGAGAAGCTGAACAGGTACAACGCACCGTTCTACGAGGCGATCGCGACCACCGGCGTGGGCGTGCAGGAGACGCTCCGCCACATCACGAAGCTGGTCCTGATCCACCTCAACGAGAGGTACGGCGGGGCCCGGAAGGACAGGGAAGAGGTCCCGGCTCCGGCTACCGACCACGAGGGGGCGCCGGCGAGCCCGCAGGTTGCCGTTCCCGGGCCCGCTCCCGCGGCCGCGCCCGGCGGAACGCCCGCGGCCACCGGGGCCCCGGCGCCTCCGCCGACGATCGAGATGCCGGCCGCCGCCGAGGCGGTCGAGGCCCCGGCCGCCGCCGCTCCCGCCCCTCCGCCTTCCAGCGGGACCCCGGCCCCCCCGCCGACGATCGAGATGCCGGCGGCCACCGAGACACCGGCGCCGACGCTCCCCGAGTCACCCCCGGCCGGCGGAACGCCCGGGGCCGGCGACGTCCTGGGCGTGTCGGCGGAAGCGGCGAGCGCGTCCCCGGCGGCCGTCGCCCAGGAGGACGACGTGCTTGGCGTGCTGCCCCAGGCGCCCCCACCTCCCCCCGCCGCCGGGAAGACCCAGAAGATCGACCGGGAGTTGCTCGGCGAGCTGTTTCCGGGGCCGACCGCCGGGGAACCGACCGCCGTGGAGGCGCCCGCGCCACCGGCGGCGGCCGCGGTGGCCGAGCCGTCGCCCCGCGCGCAGGCCGAGGCGACCGCGGTCCCCGTGGACGCCTCCGACCCGCTCTTCCAGGAGGAAGCCGTCGAGCCCACGATCCTGGAGCCGGGGGCCCCGCAGGAGATCCTCGTGCCCCTGGTGGTCCGCGCGGGCAGTGCCGAGCAGCGGTACCGCCTGGTGCTCCGTCTCGAGGTGAAGCCGTGACCGAGACGTCGACCCGCCGAGGGGTCGTCCGGACGCGGCGTTACGTCTCCGCGCCGGCGGGGACGTACCCGGCGCCGGTCCCGGCCGTCCTCGAGGCGGAAGAAGTCCCGGCGTCGATACCGGAGGACCCCCCTGCCCGGGCCGCCACGCCGGGACCTCCCCCGGTGGCGCCGATCTCCCCGCCCGAGGCACCGGCAGGCACCGGGGAGAGCACGCCCGGCACCGCGGAAGGAACCTCCCGCGAGGAAGCAGCCGTGGTCCGTTCCCCGGGCTGGGGCGGTGTCCTCCTGGGCGCCCTCGTCGGCACGGTGATCGGTGTCTCCCTCGGGATGATCCTGGTCGCCTTCTTCGGCGGATGCGAGCCCTCCCTCGCCTGGACGGACCCCCTCGCGGTCTGGCGCACGGTCACCGACCCGGTAATCCGCTTCTCGGGAATGCTCGTCGCCGCCGGGTGCGCCCTCCTCGGGGCGGCCCTCGGCGGCCGCCGGCCGGCCGCGTCTCCCGAGGACTGACGGCCCTTGCAGCCCCGGCCCGGGACCTATATTGACCGGGGGGCCCCGTGCCCCCCCGGGGAAGGAGCATGGCGACCGAGACCCTCAAGGCCCTGACCGTTCCCTACCGCGCCGGCGAGAAGATCGTCGCGGCGGGGGAACGCGGAGGGTGCCTGTTCGTCCTCCAGGACGGGCAGGTGCGCCTGTCGCGTCCCCGGCCGGACGCCGGTCCCGGGGACGAGGGACTGGAGGTGGACGTCCTCGGAAAGGGAGACGTCTTCGGCGAGGAGGTCCTCCTCGGCGAGGACGAACCGACCTACCGCTGCGACGCGGAGGCGGTGACCGACTGCCTCGTCGTCGAGCTGGGGCCGGCGACCCTCGAGCGAATGGTCCGCGGCAACCCGGAGATGGCGATCCGGATCCTCCGCAAGCTCAGCGCCAGGATCGATCGCCTGGCCGAGCGCCTGGCCGGGACCGACGCGGGGGCCGGGCCGGCCGAGGACGCCCCGACGAGCCGCTTCGCCCGCCCGGAACCGCGCCGGGCGGCCGTCGCCCGCCTCGTGGCCCGGGACGGGGGCGTCGAGTTCCCCCTCGCGGGCACGGACCTGCTCGTCGGCCGGTACGACCCGGTCACCGAGATCCAGCCCGAGGTGGACCTGGGTAGCCTCGACACGCAGCGCTCGGTCTCCCGGCGCCACGCACGCCTGGTCCGGCGGGGACAGACCTGGTACCTCCGGGAGGAGAAGGGCGCCCTGAACGGCACGTTCGTGAACGGGAAACGAATCCCGCCGGGGACGGAACACGCCCTCGCCGACGGGGACGTGGTCTCTTTCGGCATGGTCCGTCTCGTCTTCCACGCCAGGTAGCCGCCGCGCCGCTTTCCCGGGTGGCCCGCGGGCCGGGCGGGATGGTACGCTCCGGTCCGACGAGGAAGCCGGGGGTCCCGAATGTCCCACCAGCAGCAAGACGCCGGTCCGCCCGCGGGGCGGGGAGGAGCACCCACGGCCGCCGCCCGCGCGGAGGGGGGACGGGGAGCGCTCCACCTGGCGCTGGACCGCTTCCAGGGTCCCCTCGACCTGCTGCTCCACCTGGTACGCTCCCAGGAGATGGACATCCTCGACCTCCCGATCGTGGAGATCGCGCGCCAGTACAACGCCTACCTGGAACGCATGCGGGAGATGGACCTGGAGATCGCCTCCGAGTACCTGGTGATGGCCGCGACGCTGGCGCACATCAAGTCGCGCATGCTGCTGCCGCCGGACCCCGCGGAGGAAGGGGAGGAGGCCGAGGATCCCCGGGCCGAGCTCTCCCGCCAGCTGCTGGAGTACGAGCGGTATCGCAAGGCGGTGGAAGAACTCGCCGCCCTCGAGAGCGGCCGCGACCTCGTCTTTTCCCGCCCCGGGCCGCCCCCGCCGGAGCTCGCCGGGGAGGTCACGATCCGGGCCGACCTGGACGACCTGGTCCGGGCATTCGAGCGGGTCCTGCGGCGCCTCGAGGCGGACGAGCGGGTCGAGGTGATCCGCCGGGACGACTACCCGGTCCGTGGCATGATGGAACGGCTCCTCGCGCGCCTGCGCCCCGGGCGTTCCCTCTCGTTCCGGGCGCTCCTCGAGGAGTGCCGGACCCGGCTCGAGCGGATCGTCCTCTTCCTCGCGCTGCTCGAGCTGATGCGGCTCGGGGCGGTCACGGCCTGGCAGCCGGCCCTGCGCGCGGACATCCGGCTGGAGCCGACCGGTCGCCTGCCCGGGGAGCTCGACACGTCGTTCGACGCGGAACCGGCGGAGCCCGGCCCGGCCGGCTTCGCCGTTCCGGCGGACGAACCGCCGGGGACCACGCCCGGCCCGGAGGACGGGATCGAGGCATGAACGAACGGATCATCGGCGAACCGGGGGACGCGACCGCCCGGGAGGGAGAAGGCCTCGGGATCCTCGCGATCCTCGAGGCGATGCTCTTCGCGTCGCCCGAGCCGTTGACGATCGAGGAGATCGAGGCGGCGCTGCCGGGGACCGATCGCGACCAGGTCGTCCACGGCCTCGAGGAACTCGCCCGCGCCCTCCAGCGGCCGGACCGGGGCCTGCGCCTCGAGAAGGTCGCCGGCGGGTGGCGGCTGGTCACGCGGCCGGAGCTGGCGGAGCCGCTCCGGGCCCTCTTCCGGTTCCGGAACCAGAAGCGCCTGACGCCCACGGCCCTGGACGTGCTGGCGATCGTGGCCTACGCCCAGCCGATCACGGCCCCCGAGATCCAGGAAATCCGGGGCACCGACCCGTCCTATGCACTGCGCGTGCTCCTCGAGCGCAAGATGATCCGCACGGTGGGGCGGAAGAAGGTCGTCGGCCGGCCGATCCTCTACGGCACGACCCGCGAGTTCCTGCTCCACTTCGGCCTCGACAGCCTCGACGACCTGCCGCCGGTGGACGCCTACGGGACCCGGGTCGTTCCCGCCCAGGGACGGCTCTTCACCAGCCGCGAGCTGGCGGCGGAAGGGGAGGGGGAGACCGATCCCGGGCCGAGCGACGATACGCCGGCGGGCCCGGGCGAGGCCGCGGCGACGGCGTCGCCCCCGCGGGAACCGGCCCGGGAGGAGGCGCCGGATGGCTGAGGAACGGATCCAGAAGGTTCTCTCCCGCTGGGGAGTCGCCTCCCGCCGGGAGGCCGAGCGCATGCTCCTCGAGCACCGGATCACGGTGAACGGCCGCCTGGTGACCGAGCCGGGAACGAGGGTCGACCCCGAACGGGATCACATCAAGGTCGACGGGAAGCTCCTGCGACCGCCCCGGGGGCCCCGGACCTACCTGGTGGCCTTCAAGCCCCGGGAGATGATCACGAGCCTCCACGACCCGGAGGGCCGGCCGACCATCGCCGACCTGCTGCGGCGCGCGCGCGTCCGAAAACGGGTCTTCCCGGTCGGTCGCCTCGACTGGGACGCGGACGGCCTCCTGCTGCTGACCGACGACGGTGAACTGGCACACCGGGTCATGCACCCGCGCACGCACCTCCCGAAGGTCTACCTGGTCAAGGTCAAGGGACACCCCACGGAGCGCGCGCTCGACCGGGTCCGCCGGGGTGTCGTGATCGAGCCCCGGGTTCGCACGTTGCCCGCCGAGGTGACCGTCGAGAAGGCGGGGCAGAACGCGACCTGGCTGCGCGTGACCCTGGTGGAGGGGCGCCAGAACCAGATCAAGCGGATGTTCGCCCGGGTGGGGCACCCGGTGCGGAAGATTCGTCGTGTCGCCCTGGGTCCCCTGCGCCTCGGCAGGATGAGAATCGGCGAGGTCCGTCCGCTCTCGCCCGGTGAAGTTCGCCGCCTTCGCGAGGCGGTCGGCCTTCCGGTCGAGGAGACCGGCTCCGCCGGCCCGGGCCGGAGGGGTTCGCCCCGCCGGTCCCGCCGTCCCGGCCCCGGTCCCCGAAAGCCAAGAGCGAAAAAGGCTTGACCGCGCGCGTCGCGGTCTCTAGCATGGGGCCTTCGCAGGCCCGGACCGAGCACCGGGCCGACGGAAGGATTGCCGTGTCCACGGCGGACACGGCCGGGCGGGACGGGCGCCTCGGCGCCAAATCCAACGTTCCCGTCCGCACGGAGGCTGACGCGACATGGAACACCAGGACAAGAACCCCGAGATGAATCCCGACACGCCCGCCGAGGGCGCTCCCGCGCCCGCGCCGGCCGTGGACGGGGGAGCGCAGGACTTCGCCTCGCTGCTGGAACAGTACGTCCCGCGCAAGGAGATCAAGCCGGGCGAGCTGATCCGCGGTCGCGTGGTGAAGATCCTCGACGACTGGGTGCTCGTCGACATCGGCTACAAGAAGGAGGGAGCGATCCCGCGCTCCGAGTTCCAGCCGGCCGAGGACGGGTCCCCGGGCATCGAGGAGGGCACCGAGGTCGAGGCCGTTCTCGAGTCCCTCGACGAGGACGAGGACTACCTGCCCCTCTCCAAGGAGAAGGCGGAACGCCTGAAGATCTGGGAGCGCGTCGAGCGCGCCTACAAGACCGGCGAAGTGATCACCGGCCGGGTGATGGACCGGATCAAGGGCGGCCTCTCCGTGGACATCGGGGTTCGCGCCTTCCTGCCCGGGTCCCTGGTGGACGTGCGGCCGGTTCGCAACCTCGAGATGTTCAAGGACCAGGAGGTCCGCGTCCGGGTGATCAAGATGAACCGGCGCCGCGGGAACATCGTCGTCTCGCGCAAGCACGTCCTCGAGGAGGAGAACGCCGAGAAGAAGAAGGTGACCCTCGAGACCCTCGAGGAGGGCGCGGTCGTCAAGGGCGTCGTCAAGAACATCACCGAGTACGGGGCCTTCGTCGACCTCGGCGGCATCGACGGCCTCCTCCACGTGACCGACATGTCCTGGGGCCGGGTCAACCACCCGTCCGAGGTGGTCAACATCGGCGACGAGATCGAGGTCAAGGTCCTGAAGTTCGACCGCGACAAGGAACGCGTCAGCCTCGGCCTGAAGCAGCTCCAGCCGGACCCGTGGGAGAACGCGGCGGAGAAGTACCCGGTGCTCTCCCGGATCCGCGGCAAGGTCGTCAGCCTTACCGATTACGGGGCATTCGTCGAGCTGGAGGAGGGTCTCGAGGGCCTGATCCACGTCTCCGAGATGTCGTGGACGAAGCGGGTCAAGCACCCGAGCAAGCTGCTCAACGTCGGCGACGAGGTCGAGGCGGTCGTCCTCGAGGTCGACGAGGAGAACCGGCGCCTCTCCCTCGGCCTCAAGCAGACGACGCCGAACCCCTGGTCGGTGATCCAGGAGAAGTACCAGGTCGGCGACGTGATCAAGGGGGTGGTGCGGAACATCGCCGACTTCGGCGCCTTCATCGAGGTCGAGGAGGGGGTCGACGGTCTCGTCCACATCTCCGACCTCACCTGGAACCGCCGCATCAAGCACCCGAGCGAGGTGCTGAAGAAGGGCCAGGAGGTCGAGGCCAAGATCCTCAAGATCGACACCGAGAACCAGCGCCTCTCCCTGTCGATCAAGGACCTCCAGCCCGACGTCTGGGAGGAGTTCTTCAAGCGGTACCATGTCGGCGACATCCTCGAGGGGAAGATCGTCCGCCTGACCGACTTCGGTGCCTTCGTCGAGCTGACCGAGGGAGTCGAGGGGCTCGTCCACGTCTCCGAGATGGCCCACGAGCGGGTGGAGAAGCCTTCCGATCGGTTCCAGGTCGGCCAGTCGGTCCGGGTCAAGATCCTCCGGACCGACCCCGAGGAGCGGAAGATCGGTCTTTCCATCCGCGCGGCCCTGGACGAGCTCGGCGACAAGGACCTGGCCAGCTACCAGGCGGAGCGCGAGGAGGAGAAGGCCAAGGCCTCGATCACCGTCGGGGACATGGCCGGTGACCTGTCCGCCCTCAAGAAGCGCATGGAGGAGCAGGCGGCCGGCCGGAACGCCGACGCGGACGTCCCCGTCGAGGAAGCCGCCGCCGAGGACGGGGCGCAGGCGGACGCCGGCGAGACCGGCAACGATCAGCCCGCGCCCGGCACGGAGGACGCATGACGAAGGCCGACCTGGTCGCGGAGATCGCCCAGGCTGCGGGACTGACGAAGAACGAGGCCGAGGCGGTGGTGAACACCGTCCTCGGCTCGATCGTCGAGGCCCTGCAGCACGGCGACAAGGTCGAGCTCCGCGGGTTCGGTTCGTTCCGGCTGCGAATCCGCAAGCCCCGGGTGGGGCGCAACCCGAAGACCGGGGAGAAGGTCCACGTCCCCGGCAAGGCGGTGCCCTACTTCAAGCCGGGCAAGGAGCTGAAGGAGATGCTCAACCCCGAGGAGGCCTCCGGAGAAACGCCGGCGACTCCCGCGGGTGGAGAGCCCTGACGGGCGATGGAGCATCTCTACGCTCCCTGGCGGGAGGCATGGATCAAGGGCGAGGAGGGCTCTCCCCCGGCGGGGGAGGAGCCCTCCTGCCTTTTCTGCCGCGTCTTCGCGGATCCAGGCCGGGACCCGGAGAACCTCGTCGTCCACCGCGAGGACCGGGCCCTCGTGATGCTCAACCGCTTCCCGTACAACGGCGGTCATCTCCTCGTCGCACCCCGGGTCCACCGGGGCGCCCTCGAGGAACTCCTCCCGCGGGACCGGGCGCTCCTCGTCGAGCTGGCCGCCACGGCGCTCCGCCTCTTGCGCGGGCTCTACGGTCCCCACGGGTTCAACGTCGGGATCAACCAGGGGGCGGCAGCGGGCGCGGGCATCCCGGATCACGTCCATCTGCACGTCGTGCCCCGCTGGCAGGGGGACACGAACTTCATGACCACCCTGGGGGAGGTTCGCGTCCTGTCGCAGGATCTCGGGCGGGTAAGGGAAGAGCTGGCCCGCGCCTGGCCGGCGAGCGCCGGAAAGTAAGCGGCGCTAGAATCAAGTAAGTCGACCGCCGCCTCCCCGGCGGCGTCCCGCGAGAGGGAGTCTCCCGATGAGCCGCCTCTACCACGTCCTCACCTGGGGCTGCCAGATGAACGAGCACGACTCGGAGAAGCTGGCCGGGCTGCTCGAGGGACTCGGCTGGTCCGAGGCCCCGGACCCGGAGAGCGCGGACCTGGTCCTGCTCAACACCTGCGCCGTCCGGGAAAAGGCGGAGGAGAAGGTCCACGGAATGCTCGACCGCCTCGGGCACCTGCGACGGACCACCCGTCCCGACCTCCTGGTCGCCTTCTGCGGCTGCGTCGGCCAGCTCCGGGGGGAGGAGATCCCCCGCCGCTGGCCTTTCGTACGCCTGGTCTTCGGCCCGCGAAACCTGCCGGACCTTCCAGCGATGCTCGCGGAACTCGCGCGCCGCGACGGCCCCATCGTCCGCACCGACCTCTCCGCGGACAACCTGCGCCTGCCGGGCAGCCTGGCGCGGCGCGACCCGGAACGCCCCAAGGCCTGGCTGACGATCATGGAGGGGTGCGACAAGTCGTGCGCCTACTGCATCGTCCCACGGACGCGGGGACGCGAGGAGTACCGTTCGCTCGACGACATCCTGGCCGAGGTGCGCCTCCTCGCGGAGGAGGGCTTCCCGGAGATCGAGCTCCTCGGCCAGAACGTCAACGCCTGGCGCGACCCCGGGAGCGGGGCCGGGTTCGACGAGCTCCTCCGCCGCGTCGCGCGGGAGGGCAGGGGAGTCGTTCGAAGGATCCGGTTCGCGACATCCCACCCGGTCCACCTCTCGACGGCGATCGTCCGGGCAATGGCCGAGGTGCCGGAGGTCTGCGACGCCCTCCACCTGCCGGTCCAGAGCGGCTCCTCCCGGGTCCTGCGCGCGATGCGCCGCGGCTACGACCGGGAGACCTACCTGCGCAAGGTCACCGAGCTCCGGGAGGCGATCCCGGGGATCGCCCTTTCGACCGACGTGATCGTCGGTTTCCCCGGCGAGACCGAGGACGACTTCGAGGACACGATGACCCTGCTCGAGGAGGTCGGCTTCGAGCAGGTCTTCTCCTTCGTCTTCTCACCCCGGCCCGGGACGGCGGCGGCGGAGATCGACGACCCGGAACCGCGGCAACGCAAGCTGCAGCGGCTGGCACGCCTCCAGGAGCGCCAGAGGCACCTTCAGCTCGCCCGGAACCGGTCCCTGGTCGGCCGCACGTTCGAGGTCCTCGTCGAGGGGCGGGCACGCCGGGACGCCGGCGAGTGGGCAGGACGCACGACCACGAACCGGGTCGTCAACTTCCCCGGCCCGGCGGACCTCCGCCCGGGCCGGTTCGTGCGCGTCGAGATCACCGGGGCCGGGCCGAACTCCCTCCGCGGCCGCCTCGCTCCGGAACCGTCCGCATAGTCCTCGGCCCCCCGGGCGTCAAGGTTGACGGGCTCCCGGGGGGTGCGTATCGTCCACCACGGGCGGGCCCGCCGCCCCCGGAGGAGATCGCCATGGCGGTCGAGATGCGGATCCAGGGACTGATGATCGACCCGATCACCAACATGCCGATCGTGGTCCTCCGGGACCCGCGCACGGACACCAAGCTTCCGATCTGGGTCGGTGTCTTCGAGGCGAACGCCATCGCCCTCGAGCTCGAGAAGAGCCGCCCGCCGCGGCCGATGACCCACGATCTGCTCCAGGCGGTGATCGCCGAGCTTGGCGCCCGCCTCGAGAAGGTCGAGATCGTCGACCTCCAGGACAACATCTTCTACGGGGCCCTCCACCTCCGCACGGCCGACGGCGAACTGCGGTCCATCGACTGCCGTCCCTCCGACGCGATCGCCCTCGCCCTCCGCGCCGGCGCCCCGATCTTCGCCCGCGAGGAAGTCATCGAGGCTGCCCAGGAAATCGACCTCACGCAGGGACACGAGGAGACCGAGCAGTTCCGGAGGTGGCTGGAGAGCCTGGGGGAAGAGGAGCTCGGCAAGTACGAGATCTGACCCGCCTCGTCGGTCCGCCGCGGCCCGCCCCCGCTGGGGGCGGGTCTTCGCGTGCCCATCCCGACGATCACTTTTGCTGCGCCGCACTTTCGCTTTTGCCTCGAACTGCCTTCCTGCCGTTCCCGTTTCCCGTTGAATCCTCGCACCGTTTCCCGTACGATCGAGCCCGAGCGGATCCGGCGGGGACGGCGCCGGTCCGCCATCCACCGTCCGAACCGTCCCCGGGGGACCGATGATCATCGCCATTGCCAACCAGAAGGGCGGAGTCGGCAAGACCACCACCGCGATCAACCTCGCAGCGGCCCTGGCCCAGAAGGGTCACCGGACCCTGCTCGTCGATCTCGACCCCCAGGCCAACGCCACGCTCTCCTACGTCGACCTGGAGCAGATCGGCCAATCGATGTTCGACGTCCTCGTCGATCCGGACGTCAGCCTTGAGAGCGTCCTCCTCGACTGCAAGGTTCCGAACCTGCGGATCGCCCCGGCCCGCCTGGCCCTCGCCAAGGTCGAGCCGGCCCTCGCGGGGCAGCTCGACGCTCACTTCAAGCTCAAGGACAAGATCGAGGCGGCACGGGACCAGTTCGACTTCGTTGTCATCGACACGCCGCCCACCCTCGGCATGCTCACCGTCAACGCGATGGTCGCGGCCACCCACCTCCTCGTGCCGATCCAGTCCAGTTACTACGCCCTCGAGGGGACCGACGACCTCCTCGAGACGTACGAGCGCATCCGGGTCCGCGCCAACCCGGACCTCCAGTTCCTCGGCGTCCTCGTCACGATCTATGACCGCCGCACCATCCTGGCCCGCGACATCGAGCGCCAGATCGAGGAGGTCTTCAAGGACAAGGTCTTCCGCACCCGGATCAGCAAGAACGTCCGCCTCGAAGAGGCGCCCGCCTACAAGGAGCCGATTTTCAGCTTCGCCCCCACGTCCCGGGGCGCGGAGGAGTACTACCGCCTTTCGGAGGAGGTCCTGGAACGTGTCGACTAAGGGAAGGGGACTGCCGCCCAACCGGCGTATGCGCGCCGACACCCACTTCGTGGACCAGATCACCTCCGGCCGCCCTGCCACCGTCGGCCGGATGATCCCCATCGACAAGATTCACCCCAACCCCACCCAACCCCGCCGAAACCACGTCGGCATCGACGAGCTCGCCGAATCCATCCGCGAGAAGGGAATCCTCGAGCCGATCCTCGTGCGCCCCCGGGAGGACGGCACCTACGAGATCGTGGCCGGGGAGCGCCGCTGGCGCGCCGCCAACGAGGTCGGCCTCTCCCTCGTACCCTGCATCGAGCTCGATGTCGATGACCAGGGATCCCTCGAGATCAGCCTCATCGAGAACCTCCAGCGACGCGACCTCGACCCGTTCGAGGAGGCCGAGGCGATCGCCCGCCTGGTCGAGGAGTTCGGCTACACCCACGAACAGATCGCCCGCAAGCTCGGCCGAAGCCGAACCAGCATCACCGAGATCCTCAGCCTCAATCGCATGCCCGCCCGGGTCAAGGAGGAATGTCGGCGCGCCGACATCCTGACGAAGAGCACCCTCATGGAAATCGTCCGGCAACCCGACGAACAGACCATGCTCGCCCTCGTCGAGACCATCGCCCAGCACAAGCTCACCCGGGACGACGTTCGCAATCTCAAGCGGGACACCAACCACCGCGCCGGGTCGCAGGCCGACCACAAGGCCCGGCGCCGCCCCTTCGTCTTCCGGTACCGGCCGCCTTCCAAGGATTTCACCCTGAGCCTTCGCTTCGAGAAGGAAGTCGTCGAGCCACGAGAGCTCCTCGACGTTCTCGAGAAGATCGTCGCGGACCTTCGTCGCCAGGTCCAGGAGGACGACCCCGGCACCTCCTGAGCCGGCGCCTCCCGGAATGATCGCATCGCAAGGCCAGCTCGCGCCGGACCCGGCTACCGCCCCCGTAACCGTATGAACCACCCCGACCGCCGCGCAAGCGGCGAGTCGGAAGGCGCGAGCCGGAAGCCGGGAGGCGGCAGGCCATTTCCGGAAGTAGACATAACATGCATTATCGGACCTTCCGGAATCGTCCCCCCGACCGGTCTCCTGGCCGATCCCGGATGTCCGCGACTCCTCCCCCGATGTCGGGTATGCTTGGGCCCGTTCGCCGAAACGGCGCGGGAGGACCGGAGCGAATGCGTCCCTGGGGTCGACTCGACCGGATGATCGCGCGGGAGGTCCGTGGCCCGTTCCTCCTCGGCCTCGGCGGCTTCACGACCGTCCTCCTCCTCAACGTCCTCTTTCTCCTGGTGCGGCAGACGATCGAGAAGCGCGTGCCCGCGGGTCTCCTCTTCGGCTTCGTCCTCTCGGAGCTGCCCCGGCTCCTCCTCTACACGTTCCCGATGGCCGCCCTCCTGGCCGTCCTGGTCGGCATCGGCCGCATGGCCTCCCAGCACGAGATCGTCGCCCTCCGGGCCACGGGAGCCTCCCCCTGGCGCATCGCGCGACCGGTGCTCCTCCTGGCCCTGGCCGTCGCCCTGGTCGGCCTGGTGCTCGGCCACTTCCTCCTGCCCCTCGGCAAGCGCCACGAGCGCCGCCTGGTCCGGGAGATCGTCCGGGCGCGGGACCTCTCCCGCGAGATCACGCCCGGGCTGATCTACGATCGCCTCCCCGGCGCCCCCGTTCTCTACGCGCGCGGTGCCGCCGAGTCTCCCGGCGGCCGTGTCTTCCGGGGCGTGCTCCTCTCCCAGGAGGCACCCGGCGGTGACCTCGCCGGCCTCGTCCTCGCGCGCCGGGGCCAGGTCTGGTTCGACCGGGATACCGGTCGCATCAGCCTGCTCCTGGAGGACGGCGAGCGGCACGTCTGGCAGCCCCTCCATCCCGAGACATGGGACCGGATC
This sequence comes from uncultured Acidobacteriota bacterium, assembly GCA_964420365.1. GTDB lineage: Bacteria > Acidobacteriota > Polarisedimenticolia > J045 > J045 > JAMOQA01. The sequence continues at coordinate 176,325 of CAYQTA010000114.1, forward strand.
CGGTACCGCCAGATGACCCTGACGTTCCCCCCGGATCCCGCGATCCGGGCCCTCTCGAGGGACCGCGGCCGCGATCACCAGGTCGCCGTCGGACTCGAGCTCCTCGCCCTGGCCCGCGAGCTCCGCGCCGAAATCGCCACGGAACCCCGGGAAGGACGACGCATTCACCTCGAGACCCGGCTGCGCAAGACGATGCTCGAGTGGCATCGCCGCACGGCGCTCCCCCTCGCGGTGATCGCCCTGGCGTTCGCCGCGTTTCCGCTGGCGGCCACCACCCAGCGCGGGGGCCGCTTCGTCGGCATGACCCAGGCCCTGATGATCATCTTCGTCTTCTGGGTACTCCTCTCCATGGGCTGGGGGCTCTCCGAGCAGGGCAAGTGGCCGGTCTGGCTGGGCCCGTGGCTGCCCGACCTCGTCGCCGCCGCCTGGGGACTCTACCTCTGGGTTTCCCTGGCCCGCCGCGACGCCACCGGGTCGGGCGTCCTTGCCGGCATCGTGCGCTCCGTGATCGCCCGGTTCCGCCACCGGGAGGTCGCTCCTGCCGCGCGCGGGCGGGTTTCCCGGCGGCCGTCGCGCCGCCGGGAGCCGGGCGCAGCCTGGATCCCCCTCACCCGTCTCGACAGTTACCTCTCCGCCGGCTATGCGCGGATGTTGCTCGCCGTCCTGTTCGTCCTGCTGGTGCTGGCCCTGGCGGTCGAGTTCAACGGCGCACTCGAAGAGGTCGATCCCTCCCTGCCCGGCCTGCCCTGGCGGGACCTCCTGTCTTACGTCTTACTTTCGATCCCCGGTCAGCTCAAGTTCCTCCTGCCGATCGCCACGCTCCTCGGCGGAACCGTCTTCCTCGCGGGGCTCGCCCGGGCCGGCGAGGTGACCGCGTTCAAGGCCTGCGGGATCAGCCCCCTGCGGATCGCCACGCCCCTCCTGCTCCTCACCGTTGGTCTCGGTGCGGCCTACGGAACGATCCAGGAGACGATGGTCCCGGGCCTCGAGCGGGAGTCCCGCCGCGCCCTCGACCGCATCCGCGGCCGGACGTCGGCGGAAGACCTGGCCACGGGTCGTCGCTGGATCCTCGGCGAGTCGAACCACCTCTGGGGCTACCTGGACTGGGACCCCCGCGAACACGCCCTCCTGGACGCCACGGTCCTCGTCGTCGACTTCGAGGAGGCACGCCTCGTCGAGCGGGTGGAAGCGGCCCGTGCCGTGCGAACCGATGCCGGTCACTGGCGGTTTCTCCACGGCTGGCGCCGCACGTTCCTGCCGGACGGCACCGTCCGCTGGGAACCGTTCGACGAGCTGGAACTTCCGTTCCGGGAGGAAGCGGAACTCTTCGGCGCCACCCGGTCCCGCCTCCTCTTCGGGAAGCACCTGGCGGACCAGCTCTCGTTCCGGGACCTCCGGCGGCACCTCAAGAGGATCTCCCAGGCCGGTTACGACCCCTCGGCCCTCGCCGTCGGCCTGCACGAGAAGCTGGTGACGCCCGTCCTCCCGGTCCTCTTCCTCCTCGTCGGCATCCCCCTCGTGATCTCGGGCTGGGCGCGGCGAGGAACCCTGTACGGCTTCGGGATCTCCCTCCTGCTGGTCTTCGGCTTCTGGAGCACGTGGGCGGTCACGACGTCCCTCGGCCGGGAAGGTGTCCTCGACCCGGCGGTGGCCGCCTGGGGCCCGCCCCTCGCCGTCGGCCTGGTGGGTCTCGTCCTCCTCCTGCGGGCGCGATGACCGGCGAGCGACCGCTCCGGGTCACCCGGGTCTACCTCTGGATGCGCCTCGGAGGGACCGAGCGCCAGCTCGCCCGGGTGCTGCCCCGCCTCGAGGCCCGGGGCCGCGTCCGGACACGCCTCGTCCTGACGCGGGAAGGCGGCCCCCTCCTCGGCCCCCTCGAGGAAGCGGGCATCCCCGTCGAGGTCCGGCGACTCCGCGGCCGTCTCCGGCCGGCGACCATCCGCTGGCTCGCCGACCGGTTGCGCGCCACCGGGACCGACCTGGTCCAGGGTCACGCCCACGGTCCCTCGACGACCTCCACCGTGGCGGCGTGGCGAGCCGGCCTTCCCGCCATCGCCACCGTCCACACCCTCGGCTCGATCTCCGGGATGCGCCATCGGCTCCAGGAACGGCTTCTCGCCCCCCTGCGGGCCGCCATCGTCTGCGTCTCGGAGGCGGTCCGCAGGGACTACGCCCGGGCCACCGGGGTCTCCCCGGCGAAGGTCCACGTCCTCTACAACGGTCTCGACGTGGCGGCCATCGCCGGCATCCCCCGCCAGCGGCAGGCCGTACGCCGCGAGCTCGGTCTTCCCGGGGACGCGCTGCTCCTTCTCTGTCCCGCCCGGCTGATCCCCGACAAGGACCACGAGACGCTCCTCGCGGCCTTCGCGCGGGTGGCGGCGGCGCATCCCCGTGCCCACCTGGCCCTCGCCGGGGAGGGCCCCCTCGCCGACGAGCTCCGCACCATGGTCGCCCGGGCCGGGCTGGGAAGCCGCGTTCACCTTCTCGGTGCCCGGGACGACGTTCCCCGGCTCCTCCGGGCCGCCGACATGGCCGTTCTCTCCTCCCGGCGGGAGGGGTTCTCGAACGTCGTCCTGGAGGCCCTCGCTGCCGGGATCCCGCAGGTCGTCACCGACGTGGGGGGCAACCGCGAGGCGATGGAAGGATCCGCCACGGGGCGCCTCGTACCCCCGGGGGACCCGGAGGCGTTTGCCGCCGCCCTCGACGAGCTGCTCGCGAACGCCCCGCTCCGCGAGCGCCTCGGCGAAGCGGCCGCACGCCGCGCCCGGCGCTTCGACCTGGACCGGACCTGCGCCGATACCGAGGCGCTCTACGCCCGCATCCTCGCGCGGGGCCCGCGGGCCTGAACGCAGGCCGGGCCGCGCCGGAAGGCGCGGCCCGGTACTCTCCTCCCCGCTTCCCGGCGGGCGCCGGCTCAGGTCCCCTCCTGCCAGCTCGACAGGTACTCCCTCTGCTCGGCGGTCAGCCGGTCGATCCGGATGCCCATCGTGCGCAGCTTGAGCGCGGCGATCTTGCGATCGATCTGCTCCGGCACCGTGTGCACGCCGAGGGGGACCTTCCCCCGCCTCTTCACCAGGTACTCCGAGGCGAGGGCCTGGTTGGCGAACGACATGTCCATCACGGAGGCCGGGTGCCCCTCCGCGGCGGACAGGTTGACGAGACGCCCCTCGGCCAGGAGGAAGATCTCCTTGCCGTCCGGGAAGCGGTAGATGTCGATCACCTCGCGGATCCGCTTGCGCGACTTCGCGAGCCTGGCGAGGGCCGGGATGTCGATCTCGACGTTGAAGTGTCCAGAGTTGCAGACGATCGCGCCGTTCTTCATCTTCCGGAAGTGTTCCTCCCGGAGGACGTGCTTGTTGCCCGTGACCGTGACGAACAGGTCACCCTCCGCCGCCGCCCGGTTCGCCGGCATGACCCGGAAGCCGTCCATCGCCGCCTCGAGCGCCCGGACCGGGTCGATCTCGCAGACGATCACCTTCGCGCCCAGGCCCTGCGCCCGCATCGCCACGCCCCGGCCGCACCAGCCGTACCCGATCACGACGACGGTCATCCCGGCGATCAGCACGTTCGTCGCCCGGAGAATCCCGTCGAAGGTGCTCTGCCCGGTGCCGTAGCGATTGTCGAAGAAGTGCTTCGTCATCGCGTCGTTGACGGCGATCACGGGGTAGGCCAGTGCGCCGTCCGCCGCCATGGCCCGCAACCGGATCACCCCGGTGGTCGTCTCCTCGGTACCACCGATGACGTCGTCGAGGAGGTCGCGGCGCTCGTTGTGCAGGGTGCTGACCAGGTCGGCGCCGTCGTCCATCGTCAGGTGCGGCGCGAGGTCCAGGGCGGCGCGGATGTGCTGGTAGTACAGCTTGTTCGACGCCCCGTGGACGGCGAAGACGGGGATGCCGTACTCCTTGACCAGGGCCGCCGCCGTGTCGTCCTGCGTCGACAGCGGGTTGCTGGCGCACAGCACGACCTGGGCGCCGCCCGCCTTGAGCGTGCGCATCAGGTTCGCCGTCTCGGTCGTCACGTGGAGGCAGGCCGCGAGACGCACGCCCTTGAGCGGCTTCCGCTTCGCGAAGTCCTCCCGGATCGAGCGCAGCACCGGCATCGTCCGGTCCGCCCACTCGATCTTCTCCTTCCCCTGGCGGGCCAGGCCCAGGTCCTTGACGTCGTACTTCATCGCTCCTCCCTCGCCCCGCGCCTACGCCCTCTCGCGCAGCGCGTCGACCATCCGCGTCGACTCCCAGGTGAACTCCGGCTCGGTCCGTCCGAAGTGCCCGTACGCAGCGGTCTTCCGGTAGATCGGCCGCCGCAGGTCCAGGAACTCGATGATCCCCCGCGGCGTCAGCGGGAAGACCTCGCGGACGATCTCCGAGAGCCGCGACTCGGGCACCTTCCCGGTACCGAACGTCTCGACCAGGACGGAAACCGGCTCCGCGACGCCGATCGCGTACGCGAGCTGCACCTCGCACCGGTCGGCCAGCTCGGCCGCGACGATGTTCTTCGCGATCATCCGCGCCATGTAGGAGGCGGAGCGGTCGACCTTGGTCGGGTCCTTGCCCGAGAAGGCGCCGCCTCCGTGGTGCCCCATGCCGCCGTAGGTATCGACGATGATCTTCCGCCCCGTGAGCCCCGTGTCGCCGTGAGGTCCCCCGATGACGAAACGCCCGGTCGGGTTGACGTAGTACCGCGTGTCTTCCCGGAGCATCTCCGCCGGGATCACCTTCTTGACGACCAGCTCGACGATCTCCTCCTCCAGGGTCTCGTTGCGGACCGCCTCCTCGTGCTGGGTGGAGACGACCACGGTCGTGACGCCGACCGGTCGGTCGCCCTCGTACTCGACGGTGACCTGCGCCTTTCCGTCCGGGCGCAGGTACTCGATCTCCCCGTCCTTCCGGGCCTCGGCCAGCCTGCGGCAGAGCCCGTGGGCCAGCATGATCGGCAGGGGCATCAGCTCGGGGGTCTCCCGGCAGGCATAGCCGAACATCAGGCCCTGGTCGCCCGCTCCCTCGCGGTCCACGCCCATCGCGATGTCCGGGGACTGCTCGTCGATCGTGCTGAGGACGGCGCAGGTCTTGGCGTCGAACCCGTAGCGCGGATCGACGTACCCGACCTTCTCGATGGTCCGCCGGGCGACCCGCTGAAAGTCGACGAACTTCTCCGTCGTGATCTCGCCGGAGATCAGGCACAGCCCGGTCGTGACCAGCGTCTCGCAGGCGACGCGGCCCGCCGGGTCGCCCTCGAGCACCGCGTCCAGGATGGCGTCGGAGATCTGGTCGGCGAGCTTGTCCGGGTGCCCCTCGGTGACCGACTCGGACGTGAACAGGTGGCGCTCCATCGACGTTCTTCCTCCCTTTCCGGGCGCGCCTCCGCACGCCCGCCAACCGTCCGCGGCCCGCGGGCGGACGGGAAGCCTACCCCGCCCCGCCGCCGCCCGGCAACCGCCGGACCATGGCGAACTCAGGCGGGACGGCCCAGGCGGGCGGCCCCGGGCCCGAGTTCACGCTCGAGGATCCTCACGAGTTCCCGGTCGGCCCGGACGCCCCGCGCCTCGTCGGCCTGGAGGATCGCGCGGAAGGTCCCCGGTCGGACGACCTCGAAGTAGACCGGGACCGGGCCGGGATGTTCCCGCAGGATCTCCGCGAGGCGGGCCAGGCGTCCCGCCTCGACCCGGTCCGCCTCGATTCGCACGGTCAGGCCCCGGGCAAAGATCGTCGGCGCCTCCTCCAGGGGATGGATCCCCTCGACGAGGAGCCGCACGTCGCTCCCCGACACCTCGGCCCGGCCCCGCACGACCAGGGCCCGCCCCTCTTCCAGCAGGTGATCGAACTCCCGGAACGTCCGTGGCCAGACGAGACACTCCACCTGGCCCGTCGTGTCCTCCAGGTGGAAGACCGCCATCAGGTCGCCGGCCTTGGTCCGCTTTCGCTTGACGGTCCCGACCAGCCCCCCGACGACCACTTCCCCGCCACCGGCCAGGTCCGCCACCCGGTGCGTCGTGACGTCGGCGAGGCGATCCGCGTGCTCCTCGAGGGGGTGGCCGGACAGGTAGAACCCCAGGGCCTCCTTCTCTCCCTCGAGGCGCTCCCGGTCGCTCCAGGGCGGTACCTCCGGGAGGGGAGGGGGCTCGAAGGCCTCCGCCGCGTCGCCGAACAGGGCGCCCTGCCCCACCGCCCGGTCCTCGGCATGCCGGGCGCCACGCTCGAGGGCCCCGTCGATCGCCGCGTAGAGGCGTGCCCGGTCCCCGAGGGAATCCAGCGCCCCCGACTTCACCAGCGCCTCGAGAACCTTCCGGTTCATCGCGCGGCGGTCGACCTCCCGGCAGAGGTCGTCCAGGCCGCGGAAGCGGCCGACCCGCTCCCGGGCCTCGAGGATCGCGTCGACGCTTCCCTCCCCGACCCCCTTGATCGCCGCCAGGCCGAACCGGATGCCCCCCTCCTCGACCTCGAAGAAACGGCCCGAGCGGTTGACATCCGGAGGCAGGATCTCGATGTCCCGTGCACGACACTCGGCGATGTACTCGACCAGCTTGTCCGTGTGATCCTTCTCGGACGTCAGCAGGGCCGCCATGAAGTGGCGCGGCCAGTGGGCCTTCAGGTAGGCCGTGCGGTAGGCGACCAGCGCGTAGGCCGCGGAGTGGGACTTGTTGAACCCGTACCCGGCGAAGTGGGCCATCAGGTCGAACACCCGGGCCGCGTCCTCCTTCGTGATCCCCCGCTCGACGGCCCGCGAGAGGAACCGCTCGCGCTCCGCCTCCATGACCTCCTTCTTCTTCTTGCCCATCGCCCGGCGGAGCAGGTCCGCCTCGCCGAGGCTGTAGCCCGCCATCGTCGAGGCGATCTGCATCACCTGCTCCTGGTAGACGATCACCCCGTACGTCTCCCGGAGGATCGGCTCCAGGGTCGGGTGCGGGTACGAGACCTCGACCCGCCCGTGGCGGCGCTCGATGAAGTCGTCGATCATCCCCGAGCCGAGGGGACCGGGCCGGTAGAGGGCGTTCAGTGCGACCAGGTCCTCGAACCGCTCCGGCTTCATGCGCCGCAGGATCTCCCGCATCCCCGACGACTCGAACTGGAACAGGCCCGAAGTGTCGCCCCGGGCGAACAGCTCGTACGTCGGGGCATCGTCGAGGGGGACCCGGTCCAGGTCCGGCGGCTCCTCGCCCGAACGCGCGATCGAGTCGAGGGTGTCGGCGATCAGCGTCAGGGTCTTGAGCCCGAGGAAGTCCATCTTGAGGAGGCCGATCGCCTCGACCTCGTCCTTGGCCCACTGGGTCGTGATCTCGTCCTTGGTCGACTTGAACAGCGGCGCGTACTCGATGACCGGCCGCGGCGTGATCACGACGCCGGCCGCGTGGGTCGAGGCGTGCCGCGAGAGCCCCTCCAGCCGCAGGGCGATCTCGAGCAGCTCTCTCACCCGCGGGTCCTTGTCCCACATCTCCCGCAGCCGCGGAACGTCCCGGATCGCGTCCTCGAGGCGCGCCCCCGGTTCGCCCGGGACGAGCTTCGCGATCCGATCGACCTCCGCGTACGGAAAGTCGAGCACCCGGCCCGCGTCCCGCACGACCGCCCGTGCCGCCATCGTCCCGAACGTGATGATCTGGGCGACGTTCTCGCGCCCGTACTTCCGCGTGACGTACTCGATCACCTCGCCCCGGCGCCGGTAGCAGAAGTCGATGTCGATGTCCGGCATCGTGACCCGCTCCGGGTTGAGGAACCGCTCGAAGAGGAGGTCGTACTGGAGGGGGTCGATATCCGTGATCCGCAGGCAGTAGGCGACGAGCGACCCGGCCGCCGAGCCGCGTCCCGGACCGACCGGGATGCCTTCCTCTCGCGCGTGCCGGATGAAGTCCCACACGATCAGGAAGTACCCCGGGAACCCCATCTGGACGATCGTCTCGATCTCGCGCTCGAGGCGCTCCTCGTACTCCTGGAGGGAGTGGCGCAGGATCCCTTCCCGCGCCATCCGTTCCCAGGTGGTGCGCCGTTCCTCGAAGCCCTCTCGAACCTTCTTCCGGAAGACGCTCTCCAGCGTCTCCCCCGCGGGAACCGGGAACTCGGGAACGTGGTGCTTCCCCAGCTCCAGCTCGACCTCGCAGCGGGCGGCGATCTCCGCCGTCCGCTCGATCGCCTCCCGCAGGCCCGGGAATCGCGCGAGCATCTCCTCGCCGGACTTGAAGTAGTGCTCGGGCGTGTAGTGCATCCGGCCGCGCTCGTCGCGCTTCCGGCCGGTCCCGATGCAGATCAGGACGTCGTGGGCGACGTGGTCCTCCCGGGTGAGGAAGTGACAGTCGTTGGTCACGACGAGGGGAATTCCCGTCTCCGCCGCGAGCGCCCGGAGCCCCTCGTTGGCACGGGCCTGGTCCGGGATCCCGTGGTCCTGCAGCTCGAGGAAGAAGTTTCCCTCGCCGAAGATCTCCCGGTACTCCCGGGCCGCCTGCCGTGCTCCGGCCAGGTCCCCCTGGAGGATCCGGCCGGGCACTTCGCCGGCGAGGCAGGCCGAGAGGGCGATCAGCCCCTCGTGGTACTCCCGCAGCAGCTCCTTGTCGACCCGCGGCTTGTAGTAGAACCCCTCCAGGTAGGCGTACGACGCGAGGCGCACCAGGTTGCGGAACCCGGCCTCGTTCTCCGCGAGCAGGACGAGGTGCCAGTACGGTTTCGACCGCCCGCCGCCGGGCGCACCGCTCCGGTCGAAGCGGCTGCCCGGAGCGACGTAGACCTCGCAGCCGAGGATGGGCCGCACCCCCTCCCGCCGCGCCGCCTGGTAGAACTTGACGGCACCGAACAGGTTGCCGTGGTCGGTCATCGCCACGGCGTCCATCCCGAGTTCCTTCGCGCGGCGCACCATCGCGCCGATCGGCTGCGCCCCGTCGAGCAGGCTGTACTCGGTGTGGTTGTGCAGGTGGACGAAGGGAACCGTCACGTCGTCACTCCCACTCGATCGTGGCCGGCGGCTTCGACGTCACGTCGTAGACGACCCGGTTGACCCCGCGAACCTCGCCGACGATCCGGCCCGCCACCCGGGCCAGCAGGTCGTGGGGCAGCCGCGACCAGTCGGCGGTCATGAAGTCATCGGTATCGACCGACCGCAGGGCGATCACCTGCTCGTACGTGCGGCCGTCCCCCATCACGCCGACGGTCCGCACGGGCAGCAGGACCGCGAACGCCTGGCTCGTCCGCGCCATCCAGCCGGATCGCTCGAGCTCCTCGCGGAAGATCGCGTCGGCCTCCCGCAGCACGGCGAGCCGCTCCTCGGTGACCGCCCCGAGGATCCGGACGGCGAGGCCCGGCCCGGGAAACGGGTGCCGGGCGACGAACGCCTCGTCGAGCCCGAGGCGCCGCCCGAGGGCCCGGACCTCGTCCTTGAACAGCCACGCGAGCGGCTCGATAAGGCGCAGGTTCATCGTTTCCGGCAGCCCGCCGACGTTGTGGTGGGTCTTGATCGTCGCCGACGGCCCGGTAATCGCCGAGGACTCGATCCGGTCCGGGTAGATCGTTCCCTGTGCGAGCCAGGTCGCGCCGGTTCGTCGCGCTTCCTCCTCGAAGACCTCGATGAACGTGTGCCCGATCCGGCGCCGCTTCTCCTCCGGGTCGTCGACCCCCGCGAGCGCCCGGAGGAACCGCTCCCGGGCGTCGACCGCTCGGACGTCCAGCCCGTACCGGTCCCGGAACGTGGCCACGACCTGCTCCGCTTCCCCCTTCCGCAGCAGGCCGTTGTCGACGAAGACCGCCGTCAGCCGGTCCCCGATCGCGCGGTGGACGAGCAGCGCCATCACCGACGAGTCGACGCCGCCCGAGAGGGCGCACACCACCCGCTCGCCCGGCCCGACCTTCCGGCGGATCTCCTCCACCGCCTCCTGCTCGTAGGCCTCCATCGTCCAGTCGCCGCGACAGCCGCAGATCTCGCGGGCGAACGTCCGCAGCAGTTCCTGCCCGTGCTCGGTGTGCCGCACCTCGGGGTGGAACTGCACCCCGAACCGCCTCCCCCCCGCGTCCTCGATCGCGGCGAAGGGAGCGCTCTCCGTCCGGGCGACGACCCGCATGCCCGGCGGCAGGGAGACGATCCGGTCCCCGTGGCTCATCCAGACGACGGACCGGGCCGGCCAGCCCCCGAGCAGGCGGCTCTCGCCGACCCGTTCCAGCTCGGCCCGGCCGAACTCCCGCTCCGGCGCCCGCTCCACCTTTCCCCCCGTCCGGTGGACGAGCAGCTGCATCCCGTAGCAGATGCCGAGCACCGGCACGTCCGGCGCCAGGACCGCGTCCTCCGCGTCCGGCGCTCCCTCCTCGTAGACCGAGGCGGGCCCGCCCGAGAGGACCACGCCGCGCACGCCGTCCCGGCGGATCCGCTCCGCCGCCCGCGCGGGCGGCACGATCTCGGCGTAGACGCCGGCCTCGCGGATCCGCCGGGCGATCAACCGGGTCACCTGGCTGCCGAAGTCGACGATGACGATGGTCTCGTGCTGGATCACGACGATGGTCTCCGTGGGCCGGGGGCGAGGGCAAGCACGACGGCCGCCAGGGCCGCCCGGGGCTCTCCCCCGGTCTTGAGCCGCCCGTCCGCGGCGGCGCAGGCGGCAAGGGCCCCGGCCGCCCGCCCGCCCAGGCGGCGCGCGGCCCGAGTGTACTTCTTCGCCACGTACGGGTGACACCCGAGGGCCTCCCGCACCTCTCCTTCCCCTCCCCCCGCGGAGAGGACGCCGGCGGCCACGGCCAGCTTCCGCGAGATCGCGGCGAGGCGGCCCAGCAGGGGCAGGACGGTGCCCGGCCCCGGCGCGGGCCCGAGCTCCCTGTCCAGGGCGGCCAGGGCCTCGGCCCGGCGACCCTCGAGGAGGGCGTCCTCGAGGGCGAAGGCCCCGGCAGCCCGGTGCGGCCCGAGCACCTCCGCGACCAGCGCCTCGGTGACCACCCCCTTCCCGGGCGCCACCAGCGCCAGCTTCTCCAGCTCGCGCGCGGCCAGCCCGGTGTCGGTACCGACCGCGTCCGCGAGCAGCGCGGCGGCCGCCGGAGCGATCCGCAGGCCCCGCTCGGCGGCACGATCGCGGATCCACGCGGCCATCTCCCGCTCCCGGGGCGGCTCGAACAGGAACACGGCCCCGACCCGCTCGATCTCCCGCACGACCTTGAGCCGGCGGTCCACCCGGCGCGCGACGAGGACGAGGACGGCGTGAGCGGGGGGGCCGGCCAGCCAGTCGAGCAGCATCCGCCGCCCCTCTTCGCCGCCCCCGGCGAGGCCCTCGGGATCCCGGGCGATCACGACCCGCCGGCCCCCGAGCAGCGGCATCGTCCGGGCCGCGTCGAGAACGGGCGCCAGGGGCCCTCCGTCGAACCGGTCGACCCCGGTCGCCCGGGTCTCCTCGGGCAGCCCTTCGAGGAGCGCGACCAGCGCCTCCTCCCGCCGCGCGTCGTCCTCCCCCGCGAGGAGGATCACCGGCGGGACTCGCTCCCCCGCGAGGAGCTCCCGGAACCGAGCCGTCGTTCCCCCCGCCGGGCACCCCATCGCCTCAGAAGCCCTCGAGGATCGACGTGACCACGGAGCGGGCGAAGTCCCGCGCGATCTCCTCGATCGCCACGATCTCCCGGTCGACCTGGGAAAGCGGTGTCTCGGGAACGTCGTACTGCTCCTGGAACACGAAGTGGTTCTGGCTCCAGAGAACCTTCTCCGGGTGGACCTGGACCAGTCGCATCCGGGCGGTGATCGTCACCTCCACCCGGTCGTAGCGGCCCCGGGCGGTGAACGTCACCGGGTCCGTCCGAAAGCTCATGATCGTCCCCTCGAGGACGACGTCCGCCCCCTCGCGGCCGGCCACCGCCTCGATGCGTCCGCGGTGCACGAACTCGTCGACCAGCGCCTCGGTGATCCGCTGCTCGATCTCCGGCCTGTCGGTCTCGTTGTGCAGCGTCGGGATCCCGATCGCGTGGACCCCCTCCGGGAGGAACGAACGTCCTCCGCCCATCCCGGCCAGGTGGTACCCGCACCCCGGGCCCGGCAGGACCGTCCCGAGCAGGAGGACGAGCGCCGCGAACGCACGTGCCGGTCGCATCGTCAGCCCTTCACGACGAGGTTGACCAGCCGCTTCGGCACGTGGACCACCCGGACGATCTCCTTCCCCTCCACGTGACGCGCCACCGACGGCTCCGCACGCACGCGCTCGAGGATCGCGGCCTCGTCCGCGTCGGCGGGAACGGTCACCTGGCCCCGGAGCTTCCCGTTGACCTGGACCGGGAGGGTGATCTCCTCGAGGACGAGGAGGGCGGGATCCGCCACGGGCCAGGGACGGCGGGCGACCAGTTCCCGCCGCCCGAGCCGGGCGTTCATCTCCTCGGCCAGGTGTGGCGCGAACGGGGCGAGAAGCCGCACCAGCACGTCGAGGGCCTCGGCCAGCGCCGCCGCGAGGGGTGTCTCCGGGTCGATCTCCCGCCCCTCGGTCAGCCGGTAGAGCTCGTTGACGAGCTCCATCTGGGCGGCGATGGCGGTGTTCAGCTGGAACTCCCGGTCGATGTCCCGCGTCACCCGCTCGATCGTCACGTGGACGAGGCGGCGGAGCGCCTTCGCCCCGGCATCCGCCGCCACCGCCGCCGGATCCTCCGGCGGCACCGGGAGTCCACCGACCACCGGCGCGAGCCGATCGAAGAGCCGCGCCACCCGGTGGACGAACCGGTGCGTCCCCTCGATCCCCTGCTCCGACCACTCGAGGTCCTTCACCGGCGGCCCGCCGAACAGGGAGAACAGCCGCATCGCGTCCGAGCCGTACCGCTCGATCAGCTCGTCCGGGTCGACGACGTTGAGCTTCGACTTGGACATCTTCTCGACCCGGCTCTCCAGCGGCGCCCCGCACTCGGGGCAGCGCGGGTCCGCCGGGTCGACCTTCGCCGGGTCCTGGTAGTCGTGGACGGCACACCGGTACGAGCGGCCGAGAACCATCCCCTGGGTGAAGAGTCGCTCCGCCGGCTCCTCCACCCCGAGGAGCCCGAGGTCGTGGAGGAACATCGTCCAGAAGCGGAAGTAGATCAGGTGGCCGACCGCGTGCTCGACGCCACCGATGTACAGGTCGATCGGCATCCAGTAGTCGGCGATCTCCCGGTCGAAGGGGGCTTCCTCGTTCCGCGGGTCCAGGTAGCGCAGGAAGTACCAGGACGAGTCGACGAAGGTGTCCATCGTGTCCGTGTCCCGCCGCGCCGGCCTTCCGCAGCGCGGGCAGGGCACGTTCACCCAGTCCTCCACCTGGCCCAGCGGCGACCCGGTCTGGCCCTTCCACTCCGGGATCTCGGGGAGAACGACCGGCAGGTCCTCCTCCGGGACCGGGACGGCGCCGCACGACTCGCAGTGGATCACCGGGATCGGCGTTCCCCAGTAGCGCTGCCGCGAGATTCCCCAGTCCCGGAGGCGGTACTGGACGTCCGGCCCGCCGAACCCCTGCTCGCGGGCGAACTCCGCCATCCTCCGCCGCGCCTCGGCGGACGGCAGCCCGCTGAAGGGCCCCGAGTTCTCCAGGATCCCGTCCTCCGTGAACGCTTCCTTCATCGTCGCCGGGTCGGGCAGCTCCCCGTCCACGGGCCGGACCACCGGGCGGATCGCGAGGCCGTACTTCCGGGCGAACTCGAAGTCACGCTGGTCGTGGGCCGGCTGGGCGAAGACCGCCCCGGTCCCGAACTCGGCGAGCACGAAGTTCGCCAGCCACACCGGGACCCGGTCCCCGGTGAACGGGTTCACCGCGTACCGCCCGGTGAAGACCCCGCGCTTTTCCTTCTCCTCGTCGGGACGGGCGGGGCACCGCGCTTCCTCCTCGATGAAACGCAGCCCCTCCGCCTCGTGCTCCGTGCCCGTGACCAGGCGCCGGGCGAGCGGGTGTCCCGCGGCGACGAAGACCGCCGAGCAGCCGTAGACCGTGTCGACCCGCGTCGTGAAGACCTCGAGCGACTCGCCGATCCCGGGCACCTCGAAGCGGAAGCGACACCCCTCGCTGCGGCCGATCCAGTGCCGCTGCATCGCCAGCACCCGGTCCGGCCACTTCCCCTCGAGTCGGTCGAGCCCGGCGAGCAGGCGGTCGGCGTACCGGGTGATCCGGACGAACCACTGTTCGAGCTCGACGGTCTCGACCGGCGTGTCCTCGTGGCGCCAGCAGCAGCCGGCCGCGGTCACCTGCTCGTTGGCCAGGACGGTCTCGCACCGGGGACACCAGTTCAGGGCCCGGCGCGCCCGGTAAACCATGTCGCGCTCGAGCATCCGGAGGAAGAACCACTGGTTCCAGCGGTAGTACCCGGGGTGGCAGGTGGCGATCTCCCGGCGCCAGTCGTACGACAGCCCCAGGCGGCGGAGCTGCTCGCGCATGTGCCGGATGTTGGCCCATGTCCACTCCGCGGGTGGTACGCCGTTGCGGATCGCGGCGTTTTCCGCGGGCAGCCCCATCGCGTCCCAGCCGATGGCGTGGAAGACGTTCCTTCCCCGCATCCGGTGGAACCAGGCCGCCGCGTCCCCGATCGAGTAGTTCCGCACGTGGCCCATGTGGATCCGACCGGAGGGATACGGGAGCATCTCGAGGCAGTAGAACTTCTCCCGCCCCGGTTCCGGGTCCGTCTCGAAGACCCGCTCCTCTTCCCAGCGGCGCTGCCAGCGCCGTTCGACCTCGCGGGTGTCGTAGGACATCGTGCTCTTCCCTCCGCCGGTCAGGCGCCGGTGCCGGGCTCCCCCCGCACCAGGTCGCCGGACGCGAGTCTCCGCCGGATGCCGTCGGCCACGCCGTTGACGAACGCCCCGGATTCCTCGCCCCCGTACTTCTTGGCCAGCTCCACCGCCTCGTCGAGGATCACCGCCGCGGGCGTCGCCGGCTCGTCCAGCAGCTCGTAGAGGGCGAGCCGGAGCACGTTCCGGTCGACCGCCGCCATCCGCTCGATCCGCCAGTGGGCGGAACCCCGGGCGATCAGCGCATCGATCTCCTCCCGCCGACGCCAGGCGCCGCGCACCAGCCGTTCCGCGAAGGCCCGCGCCTCCGGGGCCAGGTCCCCCAGGTCCTCCGCCAGGTCTCCCGCGAAGAACGCGGCGATCACCTCCTCGACCGGGTCCCCCGAGAGATCCGCCTGGTAGAGCATCCGCAGGGCCGCCTCGCGGCCCCGGTGCCGCATCTGGACGTCCATCGCCCGGCCGCCGGCTCAGGCCCCGCCGAGTTCCCGGGCCAGGTTCGCCATCTCGATGGCGGTCATCGCCGCCTCGAACCCCTTGTTGCCTCCCTTGCCGCCCGCCCGGTCGAGGGCCTGGTCGAGCGTGTCACAGGTCAGGACGCCGTTTGCGACCGGGATCCCGCTCGCCTCGGCGATCCGCTCGAGGGCCCGGGTCACCGTCGCGGACAGGTGATCGAAGTGGGGCGTCTCCCCGCGCACGAGGGCGCCGAGAGCAATCAGCGCGTCCGGCGCGTCGTCCGCCGCGGCCAGCGCGCGCAGCCCCTGGGGAATCTCCATCGAGCCCGGGACCCGGACGACCGTGATCGCGTCGTCCGCGGCACCGTGCCGCCGCAGCCCGTCCAGGCATCCGGCGAGGAGGACCTCGGTGATCCGGCTGTTCCACCGGGACAGGACGATCCCGAAGCGCAGCCGGGAGGCATCCAGGTTGCCGGCGATCTCGCGCATCTCGTTCTCCCGCCGGTCGAGAAGGGCCGCCAGGCGGCACACGTGAGCCGCGCGGCCGGACCGGCCGTCTCTGCCCGGCGGAGTCTACCACCGGCCTCCGGCCCCCTCTACCGGCCCGCCGTCAGCGGATCCCGGCGGCGGAACGGAGGATCCCGGCCCACCAGGGGGACAGGACGATCTTCATCGCCAGGTCGGTCAGCCACAGGAGCAGCCCGACGGCCAGCGCGCCCCGTTCCTCCGCCCACCAGCGGGCGGCACCCGGCCGATCGAGCAGCAGGCGCGCCAGCGACACCCCGAGCACGACGAACGCGGCCACCCGGAAGAGCGACCACGGGTGCCAGCCCAGGACCGCGCCGAGGAGGGGCCGGTCCGAGAGGAGCACGACCTGCCCGACGTAGTACGACATGTAGCCCAGCAGGTACGCCCCGAGCACCAGCGCCAGGAGTCCCCCGCTGGCGGCGGCCAGGACGATGAAGGCCCCGAGGTGGAGCAGGTGCTCCGGGACGAAGCGGGACGGATCCGACTCCTTGCCGACCCCGGTCAGCAGGTAGGGACGCATCTCGTCCCAGTAGGCCGGGCCGTGGGGCACGACCCCCGCGGCCCGCGCCGGGAAGGTGGCAACCAGCGTGACCTGGCTCCCGGACAGCACGGCGGCCCACAGGAGCAGGAAGAGCACGACCCCGGCCCGCGGCTCCCGCCGGGCGAGGACCAGGTAGGCGAACGCGCAGGTCCCCGCGGCCACCGGCCCGGCCCACCCGGCACCGAGCACGTAGGGGAGAACCGCCGTGACCGGGGCGGAGGCCAGGAGAACGAGGCCCGCGGCGAGCCGTCCCCGGCCTGCCGGCAGCTCAGCCATCTCCGCCCAGGACCCGGCCGACCACCGGGCCGAGACGCCGGACGGTCCCCGGCGGGATCCGGTCCCGCGCGGTGATGATCGCGTGCTCGAGGGCCGTCGCGCACGGACAGTCGCGTCGCTCCGGGAGGCGAGCAGCCACCTTCCGGACGACCTCCTTCGCCCGTTCCGCGTTGGTGGCGAGGCGCTCGATCACGGTGGCCACCGAGACCGGCTCCTCGTCGGTCTTCCAGCAGTCGTAGTCGGTGACCATCGCCATCGTCACGTAACAGATCTCCGCCTCCCGGGCGAGACGCGCCTCCTGGTAGTTCGTCATTCCGATCACCGAGGCACCCCAGGAGCGGTAGACGGCCGACTCCGCCCGGGTCGAGAACTGCGGCCCCTCCATGCAGACGTAGGTCCCGCCCTCGTGGACCCGGGCCCCCGCCTCCCGGGCGGCCGCGGCGACGACGGGTGCGAGGTGCGGGCAGACGGGGTCGGCCAGCGAGACGTGGGCCACGATCCCCTCGCCGAAGAAGGTGTCCGCGCGGTGCCGCGTACGGTCGTAGAACTGGTCGACGATGACGAAGTCCAGGGGCGCGATTTCCTCGCGCAGGGAACCGACGGCGGAGGCGGAGAGCAGGAACTCCACGCCGAGGGACTTCATCGCCCAGATGTTCGCCCGGTAGTTGATCTCGCTCGGCAGCAGCCGATGTCCCCGGCCGTGCCGCGCGAGGAACGCGACCTCGACCCCCCCGAGCCGTCCGACGACCAGCGCGTCGCTCGGGGGTCCGAACGGTGTCTCGATCTCCAGCTCCCGGACGTCCGCCAGGCCTTCGATCCCGTACAGACCGCTCCCACCGATCACGCCGAGCCGGGCCCGCACCGTCTCGCCATTCATCGTCGACCTCCTCGCCCGCACGGCGGGCCGGAACGTCAGGGAAGCTTCTTCCCCGCCCGCGGGACACGGGACGGGCGCTCCGGCGGCTTCGGCTTCCGCGCTTCCTCCTGCCGCCGCCGCTTCTCCACGAGGTCCGCGATGGCACCCCGCACTCCCCCCGCGTCGGGGACCCGGAGGGAACGGAGCCCCCCGTAGAAGACGTACATCCCGGGCGAGGGCGCGATGGTCATGTCCGCGGCCAGGAGCACCTGCCGGTCCCGGTCGTTCACGAGGGTCCGCACCAGGGTGAAGGGGAACGGGGACGCCAGCGCCGCCTCCCGGATCGCGTCGGCACCCGGCGCGTCCACCCGCGGGGTGGTCAGCAGCGCCATCACCGGGGGAAAGTGGTACTCGTAGACCGCGAGGCCCCACGCCGGAATCAGCAGGGGAACGCGGTCCCAGGAGTTGCCGAAGGCGCGGAGGATCCCCTCCGCGGCCCGTTTCCAGGATCGACCGTCCGTCAGGTAGAAGAGCCGGACCAGGACCCGGACCATCCGGGCGTTGTCCCGGAGAGGGTAGATCCGCACGCGCTGGAGGGCCGGCCCGCTCGGAACCGGGATCGTGTCGGAGAGGGCCCCGGTCGAACGGTCGAGCAGGTTGCCGAGGGCGACCCGCGCCACGTCCTCGGCGGCCGCGAGCCATTCCCCGTCACCGGTCGCCTGGTACGCGTCGAGGAACGCGAGGGCGGTTGCCGACAGGTCCTCGAGGTGCTGGGGAAGGATTCCCCGGTCCCCGATCACGGCCCGGGCCACCCCCCGGCCCTTCCGCCAGCGGTGATCGCGCAGGAACCGGGCGGCGGCGAGCCCCCTCTCCCGCAGCTTCGCGTCCCCGAGGACCGCTCCCGCCCGGACCAGCGCCGCGGCCGCGAGAGCGTTGCTCGCCGTGATGACCGTGTCGTCCCGCCCGCCGGGGCACGCGTCCGCGATCGCCTCGCCGAACGACCCGTCCTCGTGACCGAGCCTCTCGACGAGGAAGGTCGCCACCTTCCTGGCCCGTTCCGACCAGGTCCGCCGCCCGGTCTCGCGCCAGGCGAGGAGCAGGAGGTCCAGGTACCGGGCGTTCCGGTCGAGGAGCTTCTCCCGCTGCGGCCGCTCCCAGTCGAGGCCCAGGGCCATGCGCCAGAGGGCGCCGTCCTCCGGGTCGGTGAGCTTCGCGGACAGGGTCGAGAGACCGGCGGTTCCGAGGACACGCCACGGATCTTCCTCCTCTCCCCCCAGCGTCAGCATCAGTTCCAGGAGGTCGAACCGCGGGATCCGGGGGGGGCCCCCGAAGTAGCGCCGCTCGGCATCGAAGGTCGCCCTCAGGTTCTGGGCGATCCCCCACGTCAGTGCCTGGTCGACCGGTCCCCGCTCCGGGCGGGCCGTCTTCGCGATCTCGGCAACCCGGTCCCGTGCAAGGCGAATCGCCTCCTCGCGGTGGTCCCGGTACCAGGCGCGCACCGCGACCAGCAGGTCGGCCAGCTTGTCCGCCGGCATCAGCGTCGCCGTCATTCGCCGGGGTTCCCCTCCCTCGAGGGGGGAGAAGAAGAGGGGGCTCCCGTCCGGGAGCAGCAGGGTGATCGCGGGCCAGCCCTCCGCGGGGTACCGCCGGAGCAGGTCCGGATGCAGGTCGGCGCGGACCCGGACGGGGACGTATCCGTCCGCCACCGCCTTCGCGACCGCCGGGTCCGTCCACATCTTCTCGTCCGCGGCCCGGCAGGCGGCGGACCACGGGACATCCAGCACGAGGAGGACGAGCCGGTCCTCCATCACCGCGCGGCGGAAGGCACCCGGCTCCCAGTCCTTCCAGGCGATCGGCGCCGCCGTCGCCCTCCCCGGCCCGCCGGTGGCGCCGGCCGCCGGCGCCTGCCCCGCCAGCAGCAGGAAGAGGCACGCGAGGAACGTTCCACGTCGCAGCAGGTTCATCCTGGTCACCCGAACCTCCGGTCGCCCGGCGACCCCCGCTCAGGGAGGAGTCGCGATCGTGACGACGAGCAGCGTATCCCCGACCCGGATCTCGTCACCGTCCTGGAGCTCGCAGGCCGTGATTCGGCGTCCACCGACCCAGGTCCCGTTCGTCGACCCGAGGTCCTTCACGAGGACGCAGTTGGCCCCGTAGACCTCGAGGCTCGCGTGGCGGCGCGAGACCCGCGGGTCCTCGTCGAGGGGAATGTCGACGCTCCCGCGCCCCAGGATCACGCGCGAGCGGGTCACGCGGAAGCTCCGGCCGGCCATCGGGCCGCCGGTCACGTCGAGGGAGATCTCCCACCCTTCCGGCAGTTCGACCCGGGCGAGATCTCCCTGTGCCGCCTCCGCTCCGCCGAGGCCGGGAGCCCCGCCGGGGACGGGAATCGCCACGGTCTTGCGCGAAACGTCGCCGCAGGCCGGGCATCGTCCTCGCCCGTCGACCGGCCCCCCGCAGGCGGGGCAACGGTTCGTCCCACCGGTCATCGATCCTTCCCCTCGTCCCGCGCGGCAAGGGCGTCCCGCAGTTCCCTGCCGGTCCGTTCCCGGAACTGTTCGCCGAGGGACACGAGCCCCGGGACGGCCTGGTCCGCGAGCAGCTTCTCCACCCGGTGGGCGGGAAGGAACTGCAGGCCGGGCGCGAGCGGACCCGCCTCGCCCCGGGCCCACTGGTTCGTCCAGTCCTCGAACGCCTCGAGGTCGATCCCCCGGATCGTCACCCCCTCCGGGCCCAGGGCCTCGAGCAGGCCCACCAGGCGGACCTTCGGGTCGCGCAGGTAGAGAACGACCACGTCTCCGGGCCGCAGTCCCCGGGGCCCGTTCTTCTCTTCCCCGCCTCCCGGCCGCTCCGACAGCTCGAGGAGCACGCCTCCCGTGTCCCGCGGGTGAAGGAACGCCACGCGGGCCCCGCCCGCCCCGGCCCTCGGGCCCCCGCCGAGGGGCTCGATCCCCCGGGCCGCCAGGCGCGCCAGGACCGCGTCGAGGTCGTCGACCCGCAGGCAGAGGTGGTGGATTCCCTCGCCCCGCTTCTCGAGGTGCCTCCCCACGGGGGAATCCGCGGCGAGGGGCTCGAGCAGCTCCACGTGGGCGTTCCCCGCGTCGAGGAACCAGGTCCGCACGCCCTCCGGGGGGACCGCCTCCGCCCGTTCCAGCTCGAGGCCCAGCAGCTCCGCCCACAGGGGCAGCCGCTGGCGCGGGTCGCGCACCGCCACGCCGAGGTGGTCGATCCCGAGGATCCTCCCCGTCATCGGCTCCCTCCCGCCGCGTGGCCGGCCGCGGCGAGGACACGGTCGGCGGCGCTGTACGGATCGACCCGCCGGGCGGCCAGGTCCCGGACGAGCCCTTCCCAGTCCTCGCTCCCGTATCCCTCCCGCAACTGCCGGAGCACCGCTTCCCGCAGGATGTCCTCGAGGCGCGCACGGGCCCGCTCGCGGCGCCGGGCGGCCCGCCGCTCCGCGCTCTCCGGCCGCGAGAGGTGTTCCTCGATCGCCGCGACCAGCTCGTCGATCCCCTCCCCGCGGGTCGCGATCGTCTTCAGGACCGGCGGGCGGGGCCTGCCGTCGTCCAGGGAGAGACGCAGCATCTGTTCCAGCTCCCCGACGAGCTTGTCCGCCCCGTCGCGGTCCGCCTTGTTGACGACGAACTGGTCCGCGATCTCGAGGATCCCGGCCTTGATCGCCTGGATGTCGTCTCCCATGCCGGGCACGAGCACGACGAGCACCGAGTCCGCGAGGCGGGTGACGTCGATCTCGTCCTGCCCGACCCCGACCGTCTCGACGATGATCACGTCCCGGCCGAACGCGTCCAGCAGGTCGAGGACGTCACCGGTCGCCCGGGAGAGACCCCCGAGGAATCCGCGGGTCGCCATCGAGCGGATGAAGACCCCCGGGTCGCCGCTGTGGCGCATCATCCGCACCCGGTCACCGAGGATCGCTCCCCCCGAGAAGGCGCTCGACGGGTCGACGGCGATCACGCCCACCGTCTTCCCCCGCGCCCGGTACGCCTCGATCAGCCGGTCGACCAGGGAACTCTTGCCCGCCCCGGGGAAACCGGTGATCCCGAGGGTCACGGCCCGCCCCGTCCTCGGGTAGAGCGCCCGCAACAGCTCCGGCGCGGACGGATGATCTTCCTCGACGAGGGAGATCCCCCGGGCGAGGGCCCGCACGTCCCCGGCGCCGATCCTCTCCGCGAGTTCCGCGATCCTGCTCACCCCGCGTCTCCTCGTCGTCCCCCGCGTGGCTCCCCGGGGCCGCTCGCGCTCACTTCTTCTTCCGGTCGAGGCGGCCGAGGACCTGGCGCGCGATCACGAGGCGCTGGATCTCGGACGTCCCCTCGCCGATCGTGTTCAGCTTGCAGTCGCGGAAGAACTTCTCCACCGGGTAGTCCTTGGTGAACCCGTAGCCGCCGAAGATCTGGACCGCCTCGACGGCGGCCTTCACCGATACCTCGCCCGCCATCAGCTTCGCCATCGCCGATTCCTTCGTGCAGGGCTTCCCCCGGTCCATCAGCCAACCGGCCCGGTAGGTCAGCAGGCGGGCCGCGTCCAGCTCGGTGGCGATGTCGGCGATCTTCCACTGGATCGCCTGGAAGCTGCCGATCGGGCGGCCGAACTGTTCCCGTTCCCGGGCGTAGTCGATCGCCGCCTCGAGGGCCCCGCGGGCGGTGCCGAGCCCGAGGGCGGCGATCGAGATCCGGCCGCCATCGAGGATTCCCATCGCCTGCTTGAACCCTTCTCCCTCCTTCCCGATCAGGTTCTCCGCCGGGATCCGGCAGTTCTCGAGGATCGTCTCCGACGTGTCCGACGCGCGCATTCCGAGCTTGTTCTCGTGCTTGCCGGCCCGGAAGCCCGGCGTCCCCTTCTCGACGATGAACGCCGAGATCCCGTGGTGCTTCCTCGGGGAGTTCAGCGACTCGGGATCGGTGCGGGCCATGACGACGAGCAGGTCACCGACCCGGGCATGGGTGGTGAACGTCTTCGTTCCGTTGAGCACCCAGTGGTCCCCGTCCCGTACCGCCGTCGTCCGGGTCCCCCCCGCGTCGGACCCCGCGGTCGGCTCGGTGAGGGCCCACGCCCCGATCCACTCGCCCGTCGCCAGCTTCGGGAGGTACCTGCGCTTCTGTTCCTCGCTGCCGTACTTCAGGATGTGGCCCGTGCACAGCGAGTTGTGCGCGGCGACCCCGAGGCCGATCGCCGGGTCGACCGTCGAGATCTCCTCGATGATCGTGATGTACTCGATGTACCCGAGCCCCGCGCCACCGTACTCCTCGGGCACCAGCACGCCGAGGAACCCCAGCTCTCCCATCTTCCGGAAGACGTCCCGGGGGAAATGGGCCGCCTCGTCCCACTCCTTGACGTGGGGAGCGATCTCCTCCTGGGCGAACCGCCGGGCCTCCTGGCGGATCATCTCCTGGGTCTCGGTCAGCGCGAAATCCATGGCTCCTCCGTCCTCATCTCGTTGCACCGGGTGGGGTTGCGGCGCCCGGGCAGACAGGATCCGCCCGGCTCCGCGGGCCGGCCCCGGGACCTTCCGGCAGCCCCCGGATGATACGGCCCCGGGCCCGGCGGGACCACCGGGGCGGGAGGCGCCTCAGAGAAGGTCGACGAACACCTCGTCGGCGAGGAGCCGACCGCGGCGGGTCAGCCGGACGGTGGCCCCGCAGAACGCCACCAGCCCCTCCCGGGCCGCCCGGTCGAGAACCGGCCGCCGGCGTTCGACCGGGTTCGATCCGTGCCGGGCGGCGACACGGTCGAGGTCGACCCCGGCGATCCTCCGCAGGCCGAGGACCAGGGCCTCCCCCGCGCGGCGGTCCCCGTCGTACGGCTCCCGCGGAACCGGGGAACCGGCGCCCCGCACCACCGACAGCCACGCGTCGAGGTCCCGGGGATTGGTCCAGCGTCGTCCTGCCACGTAGCTGGCCGCCGCCGGCCCGAGGCCCAGGTAGGGCGCATCCGTCCAGTAGCGCAGGTTGTGCCGGCTCTCGTGCCCGGGCCGCGCGAAGTTCGAGATCTCGTAGGCCGGGAGCCCGGCCGCCTCCAGCCGGTCCGCCGCCCGCCAGTACAGGTCCGCCGCCCGGTCCGGGTCCGGCGCCGGCCGGGTTCCGCGCCGGATGCGCCGGGCCAGGGGGGCGTCCCCGTCCACCTCGAGCATGTAGCACGAGACGTGGCTCACCCCCTCGCCCAGCACGACATCGAGGTCCGCGTCGAGCTCCCGGTCCTCCTGCCCCGGCCACCCGATCACCAGGTCGGCCCCGAGGCTCCCGAAACCCGCGGCGCGGGCGAGGCGGAGGGCCCGTGGCCCCTCGTCCGCCGGGGCCCGCCGTCCCAGGGCGCGGATCCCCCGTTCCGAGGTCGACTGGACGCCGACGACGAGGCGGGTCACCCCGGCCGCGCGCCATCCCTCGAGCCGGTCCCGCGTCACGTCCTCCGGGTTCGCCTCGAGGGCGATCTCGGCTCCCTTCGCGATCCCGACCAGCCGGTCGAACCCCTCGAGGAGCGCTCCGACCAGGCGGGACGACAGGCGCGACGGGGTCCCGCCCCCGAGGTGGACCGTGGTCACCGGTCCCCCCGCCTCTTCCCTCCG
The DNA here is from genome assembly GCA_964420365.1 of uncultured Acidobacteriota bacterium. Classification (GTDB taxonomy): domain Bacteria; phylum Acidobacteriota; class Polarisedimenticolia; order J045; family J045; genus JAMOQA01. Next base: position 200,231 of record CAYQTA010000114.1, read on the forward strand.
CGCGGCCAGCTCCCGCAGGACGCCGTCGAGCCATTCTCCGGCCAGGTCGTCCCGGCCGACGGTGACGGCGAAGTCGCAGTAGGCGCAGCGTGCCCGGCAGAACGGCACGTGCACGTAGATCCCGCCCGCCTCCTCCATGGCCCCGTCGTCTCCCGCGGTACGGCCGGACGCCCCGCGGCTCAGCGCAGGGCGCAGGATGCGAGGGCGGGGGCCGGCGCCGCGCACCTGGTTGCCGGGGCCGACCGCTCCTCCCCGGCCGACGTCCGGCCGAAGGACCCCTCCCCGTCCGCGGTTGCCGGGACGACCACGAAGAACTCGGCCGGGTCCTCAGCCGCGGGCACCTCGAGCGACGTCGCGGTGACGCCGCAGCCACCGGGTTCCGGCGTCACGGAGGCCCAGCCGGTCCGCAGGTCTCCCCGGTAGACCCCGTACCGGTCGCCACCACCGCAGTCGCCCGCCCACCGGAGGCGGAGCGACCCGCTCCCGGCCTTCTCCACGCGGAGCAGGCCGGCCACCCCGGGTGGTCCCGGCGGCGTCGTCCCGTGCAACCGGTGCCGGGAGAGGAACGCCCAGGCCTCCCGGGAGCCTTCCACGTCGTGGTCCTGGCGCCCGAGGCCGAGGAGCTGGAGGACCAGCGGGTTCCGCCGATGGTCGATCGAGGGCGTCGCGTGGCCCCCCCCGTGGACGCGGTAGAACGCCACCTCCGCCCCCTCGTAGCCGCCGGCGAAGAGGTCGTGGTGGACGGTGCACCCGTCGTCCGGGTCCAGGTCCGGGTGGTCGACCGACTCGGCCGGTTCCGGGTCGGCGTGCAGCCGGCGGACGAAGAAGTCCCGGGTCTCTTCCGCCGAGATCGCCGTACCCCGGGTGCACTCCTCCTTGTCGTAGATGCATCCCCCGTCCCAGGGCATGTAGCGCTCCTCCGCGTCGCCGTTGCAGATGAAGACCGGGACGACGCGCCCCCCGTCCCGGCACTCGGAGACCGCCGCCAGGTTCGCGATGAACGGCGCCACCGCCGCGATCCGGTCCCCGAGCTCGAAGGCGAGCCGGTAGGACATCAGCCCCCCGTTGCTCGACCCGGTCGCGTAGACCCGCTCGAGGTCGACCGGCCAGCGGGCCGCGACCCAGTCGATCAGCGCCGAGACGAAGCCCACGTCATCGGCCCCGGTCTCCACCGCCGGCGCGTCCGCCCGGCAGTCGTTCCAGTTCTGGTCGTCCCCCGCCGTGTCGCCGGTCTCCGGGTTCACCCCGTTCGGAACCACGAGCAGGATCCCCTCCTCGTCCGCGATCTCGGGCCACTCCGCGTGGGTCCCGTTGTCCAGGAACGAGCGCATTCCCCCGCCCCCGCCGTGCAGGACGAACAGGAGGGGGTAACCCCCCGGGGGAGCGGCCACGTCCGGCTCGTAGACACGGAACCACCGCGTCCGCCCCCCGTGCTCGAGGGACTGCTCCTCGTGCCACGTCCCGGCCGTCGCGGGCACCGCGACGAGCCAGGCCACCGCCAGCACCAGCGCCGGGACCACCCGGTCCTTCACCCTCATGCGCACCTCCGCTCTCGCGGGGAAAAGGTACCGCTTCCGCGACCCGGCGGCTGGCCCGGGTCGGCCACCGGGCCCTACGTTGAAGTTGAACACGATCGGCCCGGTGCGGGCCGGTGCGGAGACCGATGCAGGAAAAGCTCGCCGCCTCGTTCATGCTGGTCGCGGCCCTGACCGGGCTCGCGGTCCTCGGGACCCGCCTGCTCGAGCCGACGCTCGGCCTCGGGGCGGTCTTCTTCGCCGTCTTCGCGACGATGCTCGTCGGCCTCTCCGCCGCGGTTCTCCTCTCGCGGACCCTGTCGCGCCGCCTGACCACCCTCGCCGAGGCGGCCCGCCAGCTCGCGGAGGGAGACCTCGCGGTCGAGATTCCCCCGGCGCGGGCCGGGCGGGGCGGGGACGAGATCGACGACCTGACCCGTTCCTTCGCCACGATGCGCGACGCGCTGGTCCGGGTCCTCGGCGAGCTCCGGGAAACCGCCGACGAGGTCCACGAGTCGGCCGGCGGGCTTTCCGAGGCCGCCCGCTCCCTCTCCACCCTCACCGACGAGATCGCCGCGACCGCCTTCCGCCTGGCGGAAGGGGCGGAGCGGACCGTCGACCGGATCGCCAGGGCGCAGGAGGTCACGCGGCGGGTCGCCGGTTCCGCCGAGCAGATCGGGCGCTCGGCGGAGGGCGCGCTCTCCCTCGCCCGCCGCAGCGGCGAGGACGCCCGGCGCGGGCGGGAGCTCGCCCGGCGGGCGGACGAGGAGCTCGAGCAGATCGCGGGCCAGGTCGACCGGATGGCAAGCGCCGTCGAGGGGTTCCGGGACCGGGCCGCGGCGATCGACAAGACGGTCGACCTGATCGTGACGATCGCCCAGCAGACCCACCTCGTCGCCCTGAACGCCTCCATCGAGGCGGCCCGCGCGGGAGAACACGGCCAGGGATTCGCGGTGGTCGCCGAGGAGATTCGCCAGCTCGCGGAGCGGGCCGGTCGCTTCGCCGAGCAGATCTCCGGCATCGTGGAGCAGATCCACGCCGGCTCGGGCCTGGTGATCGCGACGATGCGGGAGACGACGGCCGCGGCACGCCACGGGCGGCAGGTGATCGGCGGCGCCAGCGAGGCCCTGCGGGAGATCGCGGGGGGCGTCCTCCCGCTGGTGGAACGGATGGAGGAGATCGTCTCCCTCGCCCGGCGCCAGGTCGAGGACACCGAGCAGCTCGTCCAGGCGATCGAGGAGATCGCCCAGATCGCCAGCGAGGGAGCCGCCGGCACCCGCGAAACGTCGGCCGCGACGCGGGAGCAGAACCGGTCGATGGACGCGATGGCGCGCTCGGCCGAGGGCCTCGCCCGCACGTCGGACCGGCTCCACGAGCTCTGCTCCGTCTTCCGCCTCTCCGGGAGGCCCTGACATGGCCGGGGCCCCCCTCTTCCTGCTCCGGGCCCCCGGGGGCACCCTTCCCCTCCTGGCGGTGCTGGTCGATCGCCTCGAGGAGGCGGGCGAGCTGATCCCCGTCCCCGGCGCTCCCCCGGCGATCGTGGGCGTCACCGAGGTCCGCTCCGTGGTCCTCACCCTCCTCGACCCGGCGGCGCTCCCCGGCTGGGAACCCGGCGAGCCGACCGCCCGCACCGGTCCCGGCCTGCCCCGCTGTGTCCTCCGCCTGACCGAGCCCTGGCGCCACGTCGCGATCCACGTGCCTGCCGGTTCCCGCGTCGAGCGGGACGCGGGGCCTCGGCCCGGCGTGCTGACCCCGAGGCGTCTCGCGGCGGCCCTGTCCGCCCTCGCAGCCCCCCGGGAGGGGAACCGGTGAAGGACGAGCTCCGCAGGATCTTCGTCGAGGAGGCGTCTCGCCGGCTCGCGGACTGCGCCGATCTCCTCGCGATCCGGGGACGCCTCGGCCCGGAGGCGATCGAGGCGCTCTTCCGGCACCTGCACAGCATCAAGGGAATGGCCGCGTCCCTCGGCCACGGTGACCTCGCGGAGGCGGCCCACGCCCTCGAGGACCGGGCAGCGGCACTCCGGGACGGCGAGCTCCGGGAGGACCCCGCGACCCGGGACCTGCTCCGCTCGGGAATCGACGGCCTGCGGGAGCTTCTCCGGCGGATCGCGGGCGATCCACCCGCCTTGCGCGGCCGTGCGGCCGTGGCACCCCGTCCGCCCGCGGGCATCGATCCGGCACGTCTCGATCGCCTCCTCGAGATCGCCCTCTCGGTCTCCGCCTCGTTCCAGCGGCTCGAGCATCGACTGGCGGGGCACGAGGACCAGGCCCTCCTCGCCCTCGAGCGAAACCTGGCCGAGGGAATCCGCGCGTTCCGCCGGGAAGTCCTGGAGATGCGCCTCGCGCCGGTCCGGTGGCTCGTCCCGCTCCTCGCCCGGTCCCTCGAGCGGTGGGCGGCGGAACGCGGCCTCGTCGCCCGCCTCGAGGTCCGGGGCGACGCCGTCCGGGCGGATCGCCTGGTCCTCGAGCGCCTGGTCTCGCCCCTCGCCCACCTGGCCCGCAACGCCGTCGTGCACGGCCTCGAGTCCCCGGCCGAACGGCGGGCCGCCGGCAAGCCCGAGACCGGCACCCTTCGCCTCGAGGTCACCGGGGAGGGCGACCGCCTGCGGATCGTCCTCGAGGATGACGGGCGGGGCGTCCCGCGGGACGTCGCCGCCGAGGTCGAGGCCGGCCGGTCCCTCACGGACATCCTCTCGAACCCCCGGTTCAGCACGCGGGACGAGGCGGATCTCCTCGCGGGGCGAGGCGTCGGGCTCGGCGCGGTGCGGGCCGACATCGAGGCCCTCGGCGGAACCCTCGAGCTCCGGAGCGAACCCGGGCGCGGGTTCCGCGCCGAGCTGCACCTGCCCGCGCGCCTCACGATCCTCGACGCGTTCCTCGCCGAGACGAACGGGCACCGGCTGATCGTCCCCGCCGGCCCGGTCGCCGCGGTCCTCGAGACCTCCCCGGACGACGTGCCCGAGCTGGAACTCCCCGGGCTCCCCGGAGGGTCGACCCGTCTTCTCCTCGAGCTTCCCGGCCGTCGCGGGGTTCTCCGGGTCGACCGGGTCGTCGACCGCCGGGAAGTGATCGTCCGCCCGCTGGGTCCACCCCTCGCCACCGTCACGGCGTTCGTCGGTGCCGCGTTCCTCGCCGAGGGTTCCCTCGCCCTCGTCCTCGAACCGGCCCGCCTCGCGACCCGCGCGCCGATCCCGGCGTGAGGGACGGCCGGGAGGCTATCCTTCCGCCATGGCGCTCAAGAAGCGACTCGGCCAGCACTTCCTCGCGAACCGGGGGCTCGCCCTGGCCCTCGTCGAGGCGTTCGCCCCGGCCCCCGGGGACGCCGTCGTCGAGATCGGCCCCGGCGGCGGCGCCCTCACCGGCCTCCTCGCGGAGCGCGCCGGCCGCCTCGTCGCCCTCGAGGTCGACGCCGACCTGGTACCGGCCCTCGAGCGGATGCTGGAGCCCTTTCCCCGGGCCGAGGTCCGCCTCGCGGATGCCCTCGCCGTGGACTGGGACGCCCTCGCCGACGAGCTCGGAGGCCGGTTCCGCGTGATCGGCAACCTTCCTTACAACGTCGGGACGGCGATCGTCCGCCGGCTCCTGGCGTCCGACGCGGTGCGCGACATGCAACTCGTCCTCCAGAAGGAGGTGGCGGACCGGCTCCTCGCCGGGCCGGGCACGAAGGCCTACGGGCCGCTGTCCGTGCTCGCCGCGCTCCGTTGCCGGCGGCGCCGCGTGCGAACGCTGCCCCCGGGGGCCTTCCGCCCCCCGCCCCGGGTGACCAGCGCCGCGATCGCCCTCGAGTCCCTCCCCGATCCGCCCCTCCCGGCGGCCGAGCTGCCGCTGCTCCTGGGGTGGCTCCACGCCGGGTTCGGACACCGGCGGAAGACCCTCGCGGGCAACCTGGGAGCCCACCGGGAACGGGTCCGGTCCTGGCTCGCGGCGCGCGGGCTGCCCGCCGACGCCCGCGCCGAGGCCGTGCCACCCGCCGACTGGCTGGCCCTCGCCCGCCTTCTCGGCCGGCCGCCGGGCCCGGCCGGGGACACGGACCTATAATCCCCCGCGCCATGGGCCGGGAACTGCACATCGTCTCCCTCGGCGGGTCGGGAGGCTTCGGGATGAACGCCTCCCTGCTGCACGCCGGGGGAGAGGGCGTTCTCGTCGACTTCGGGATCGGGTTCCCGGCGGGCGTCCCCGCGGGCATCAGCCGTCTCGTGCCCAACGCGGATCCCCTCGCGGAGATCTGCCCCAACCTCCACGGCATCGTCCTCACCCACGCCCACGACGACCACGTGGCCGCCCTCCCGTGGCTGCCCGGCCCCTGGCGCGAGGCCCCGATCTTTGCCCTCCCCTTCCCCCTCGCCGCCGCCCGCGACCGGTTCGACGGCGTGCCGGCACCGGCCGGTCGCTTCCGTCCCCTCGAGTGGAACCGCCCGGTCGACCTGGGCCCGTTCCGGGTGCGGGCCGTCCGCGTGACGCACTCGGTGCCGCAGTCCGCGATGATCGTGGTCGACACCCCGGCCGGGACGATCGTTCACACCGGGGACTTCAAGCTCGACCGGGACCCCTGGGACGGCGCCCTCACCGACGAGGCCTCCCTCCGGGAGCTCGGGCGCCGCGGGGTCCGGGCCCTCCTCCTCGACAGCACCGGCGCCCTCCGGGAGGCCCGCGCCGAGACCGAGCGGTCGGTCTGGCCGGTCCTCTCCCGGGCCATCGCGGAGGCGGAGGGCCAGGTCGTCGTCTCGACCTTCTCCAGCCAGGTCCACCGGATCGACCAGGCGCTCCGCGCCGCCCGGGCCGCGGGCCGTCGGGCCGCGCTCCTCGGCATGCGGATGCAGCGGATGGTCCGCCTCGCGGTCGACCTTCGCCTGCTGCGCCTGCCGGCCGGCCTGCTGCTCCCGCCGGACGAGCTCGCCGAGCTGCCGCCGGCGCGGCGCCTGTGGCTGGCCGGTGGCTGCCAGGGAGAATCCCAGTCCAGCCTCTCCCGGCTCTCGTGGGACAGCGACTCCCGGGCCTCCGTCGGCGCGGGCGACACGGTGATCGTGTCCGCCAGCGTGATCCCGGGCAGCGAGGTCCAGGTTTCCCGGATGCTGGACCGGTTCCTGCGGCTCGGCGCCCGCGTCCTCCACGTCGGGACCGAGCCGGGACTGCATGCCTCCGGCCATGGCAGCCGGGAGGAGATCCTGGAGCTGCTCGACTGGTTGCGTCCCGAGGTCGTCCTGCCGGTCCACGGTGACCGGGTTCACCTGGAGGCCGCCGCGGAGCTGGCCGCCGCCGCGGATCCCGCCCCCCGCGAGGTCGTCGTCGCCGAGCGGGGAGAAACCGTCGTCCTCGGCCCCGACGGCGTCCGGCCGGGAGAGACCTTCGAGCTTCTCCCGTGGCACCACGACGACCTGGGGGCCGTCGACTTCGAGGTCGTCCGGGAACGGCGCCACCTGTCCGAGGCGGGCGCCGCGTTCGTGCGCATCCGCGCCTCCGGCGAGGGCATGCTCGAGGACCTGCGGGTGGAGGCCGTCGGCATCCCGGGGCCGCCCCTCGGCGATCGCGAGGAACTGGTCCGGGACCGGGTCGCCGCCCTCCTGCGCCTCGCCGCCCGGAACGGTTTCCCGCCCCGTGTCCTCGAGGAGGAGATCGCCCGCGAGGTCGCCGCCGCCCTGCGCCGCGGCCGCCAGCGTCGGCCCCGGGTGGTCGTCGTCCTCGACGCCGCCTGCGGCCCGGAGGACCGCCCGTGACCGCTCCCGCCCCCCTCGGCCCCCTCGAGGCCGCCTTCCTCGGCCTCGTCGAGGGACTCACCGAGTACCTGCCGGTTTCGTCCACCGGCCACCTGATCCTCGCCTCGACGCTCCTCGGCCGCGCCGAGGACCCGGCGGTCAAGAGCTTCGAGATCGTGATCCAGGCCGGGGCCATCCTCGCCGTCCTCGGGCTCTACCGGGAACGGGTCCTCGCGATGCTCCGCGGGCTCCTCGGCCGCGATCCCGGCGGTCGGCGCCTCCTGGTCAACCTCGTCGTGGGCTTCGTCCCCGCCGGCATCCTGGGCCTCCTGCTCCACCGCGCGATCAAGACCTGGCTCTTCGGCCCCGGCCCGGTGGCCGGCGCCCTGGCCGTCGGCGGGATCGCCATGATCGCCCTCGACGGGATGCGTGCCCGCCGCCTCGCCGACGGCAGCGGGCTCGAGGGACTCACCTGGAGGGGTGCCCTGCTGATCGGCCTCGCGCAGTGCCTCGCGATGTGGCCCGGAACGTCCCGGTCCCTGGTCACGATTCTCGCGGGCCTCGCGGTCGGCCTGACCCCCGCGGCGGCGGCGGAGTTCTCCTTCCTCCTCGCCCTCCCGACCCTGGGCGGGGCGACCTTCCTCGACCTCGTCCGTGACGGGGCCACGCTCTTCGCCGGGATCGGCCCGGGCCCCTTCCTGGTCGGCCTCGCCGTCGCCTTCGTCTCCGCCGCCCTCGCCGTGCGCGGTTTCGTCGCCTGGCTCGGCCGGCACGGCCTCGTCCCGTTCGGCGTCTACCGCCTGCTCCTCGCGGCGGGCGTCTTCTGGGCGCTGCTTCGCTGACACCCCAGCCACGCCGGGAGGTGGCAGGCCACCGAGAAGCCGAGCGCCGGGAAGATCGGCTCGATCCCGAGGAACGGGCCGTCTCCCCTCCATGCACCCGCCCCCGCCCACCCCAGGGCCAGCAGCGCGGACCCGACGATCGAGACCAGTGTCGCCACCCGGCCGGCGCGCCACCGGGAATGGAACCCGCCGAGGAGGGGCAGGAGGAGCGCCGGCGTGATCACGGACCCGATCGTCTTCCAGAGGGCCACGACCGAGTCGGTGGAGAACGCCAGGGCCGTCGCGAGCGCGGTCACCGCCAGGAGGCCGCGCCGCGTTGCCGGCCGGTCGACCCGGTCGTCGGGGGGAGGAACCGGCGCGCCACGGAGGGCGCGCCAGACGCGCGGCAGGTCGTACCCCAGCGTCGTGGCGGCCACGAAGAGGTACGACTCGACCGTGGACATCACGGTCGCCAGCATTCCCGCGTAGAAGACCCCGAGCAGTACCGGCGGCAGGACCGCCTCGGCGAGGGCCGGGTATGCCTCCACCGCCCGCGGCAGGGACGGAAGCACGACCCGGGCGAGCATCCCCGCGAGGGTCGTCATCCCGTCGAACAGGACCCAGAACGCCACCGCCCAGAGGATGCCGCGGCGCGCCGTGCGCGGATCCCGGGCGGCGAAGCAGCGCTGGTAGAACGTCGGCTCGACCAGGGTCTGGAGGGCGATCACGTACCACACGAGGATCGCCTGTACCCCGAGTCCCCCGTCCCAGGTGAGCATCGCCGGGGGCAGGCTCCGGAGGCCCTCGAGCCCCCCCGCCGCGCGCCAGGCGAACGGGAGAATCACCGCGAACCCGCCGTACATCAGCACGAACTGGAAGGCGTTCGTCCGGACCACGGAGGCGAAGCCGCCTCCCGCCACGACGGCGAAGGAAACCGTCGCCGCCAGGAGGATCCCGGCGACAAGGGAAATCCCGAGGGCACGGGCGGCGAGGACCCCGAGCATCAGCAGGTACGCGCCGGGCAGCATGTTGACGAGGACGAGAAGGCTCCCCGCCGCCGCCACGCCCGGGCCGTGGTCCCGGAGCAGCCGCTCCGGGACCGTCACCAGGTTCGCCTCCCGGGCCCGCCGCGCCAGGAGGAACGCGAACAGGAGGCCCGCGAGGTAGTACGGCCCCCCGAGCGCCACCCAGTTGGAGAGGCCGTGCAGGTAGCTGTACTCCCCGACGCCGAGTACCCCGCCGTACCACGTGGCGACCAGCGTCGCGACGAACGCGGGCAGGGTCAGGGTCCGGCCCGCGAGCAGGTAGTCCCGTCCCGCCCCGCGGCGGCGCGCGTGCGCGAGGAACCCCAGCAGGAGGGCGCACCCGGCGAGGACCACCAGGTCCGCCGCCGACAGAGACGCCCCCCCGCCGGGCCCGCTCACCGGCCGACGCCCACGGGCGTCCACCCGAGGGAAACGAACCAGGTCCGGTCCGCCCCCGGCAGGTAGAGCGGGGTGCCGTCCCAGTCCACGTACCCGAAGGTCTCGTACTCCGCGTCGAGCAGGTTGTCGATCCGCACCCGCAGCGACAGGACCCGGTCACGGGTGCGGGCGACCTCCCAGCGGGCCGCGAGGTGGACCACCGTCCACGGATCGATGGACCGCGCCCGGCTCTCCGAGTTGTCCAGGTAGATCCGCCCCGCGTGGAAAGCGCCGAGCTCGACCCGCCCCCACGCCGGGGTCCAGGCGACCGAGAGGTTCCCCAGCCACTCCGGGAAGAAGGCCGGCCGGTTCCCCGAGTAGTCGACGGTCACGAAGTCCCCGGCCGCGTCGTCCCACGCGAGGGCCCGGAACCGGACGAGCTCGTCGTCGGTCACGGAAACGTTCCCCCGGAGTTCCACGTCCGGCGAGAGGAACGCGGCCCCCTCGAGCTCGATCCCCCGGTGCCGCGACCGATCGGCGTTCCCCGTGATCGGCGCCCCCAGGTCGTTGAACTGCCCGAGGTACACGATCTCGTCGCGGAACTCCATGTCGTACAGGGTGAGGCGCAGCAGGTGCCGCGCGCCCTTCCACTCGACGCCCAGCTCGTAGTCGGTCAGCCGCTCGTGCCGCGGCACGGGATCGGCCAGCGTCCCGTCCGGGCGAACCACGCGGAACGCGGGCGTCGAGTAGACGTCCTGCGGATCGTACAGGTCCTTCACCGCCGGCTCGCGGCCCGAGCGCGAGATCGACGCGAACAGGGTCGTACCTTCCCACGCCCGCCAGCTCGCGGCCACGCGGGGCGCCCACCAGTCGTAGTCCACGTCGTACCGGTAGCCGGTGACCCGGTCCTCCTCGAGCTTCCACGAGGCCGAGACCCGCTGGAGCCCCAGCACGAGGTGGAAGTCCGGCGCCGGCGTCCACTCGTCCTGCACGTACCCCACCCAGCGCGTCTTCGGCACCCGGTAGTCGTAGTACCGGTACGGTTCGCTCACGCCCGGCGGGACCGCCCCCCGGGCCGTGCCGACGTGCCGTCCGCGATGCCGGCGCAGGGTCGCGCCGATCGTCAGGCGATGCGTCGCCCGCCTCCAGGTGACCCGCGGGATCCAGCCCGCGTCCCACTCGTCGACCCGGCGCCGCCGGTAGATCGGTCCCTTCGAGTCGACCGTGCCGTCTCCGTCCCAGTCCCAGTCCGGCAGCCGGACCTCGTAGAAATACTTCCGCTCCCGGAACTGCCGGTAGTAGCCGCTGCCCGCGAAGTAGAAGACCGTGTTCGCGATCTCCAGGTCCTCCCGCGGCTTCCACTCGTGGAGCAGCTCGTAGTGGGGCTGGGAGAAGTGGTCCTTCTCACCGGGCCAGGCCAGGGGGTTCGCCCGCCGGTCCCGCCGCAGCACGTCCCGCGGGACGCCGTCGTAGGCGAGATGGCTCTCCTCGTGCCCCCCGTAGACGTTGATCCGCAGCAGGCTGTTCCGCCGGAGCCGCTGGATCGTCAGGAAGCCCATGCCCATCCGCGACCAGGCGTGCTTCCGGTACCCGTCCGTCGCGACCCGGGACACGCGGGCGCCGACCACCCAGTCCCCCGGCAGGAGGTCCGAGGTCCAGGCCGCGGTCACGCGGCTCGTGCCGTGGCTCCCGTACCCGGCCGCGGCAACGATCCCCTCCCCCGGCCGTAGGTGGGCCGTCTCCAGGTCGATCGCGCCACCGATCGGTGCCGGCACGCCGATCGACGTTCCCGCGCCCCGCTGCACCTGGACGTCCTCGAGGGACGCCGCCAGGTCCGGCAGGTCGATCCACCAGACCTGGTGGCTCTCGATGTCGTTCAGCGGGATCCCGTTCAGCGTGACCGTCACCCGTCGCTGGTCGAAGCCGCGGAGCGAGAGATACGAGTACCCCACCCCGTTCCCGGCATCGGACCACGCGTAGATCGACGGGAGCTCGCGCAGCATCACCGGGACGTCCTCGACCTCGTGGCGGTCCTCGATCCGCTCCCGCGACAGGTTCGACCAGGTCGCCGGCCGCGTCTCGTCGGCGCGCGTCGCGGTGACGACCACCTCCTCGACCAGGGCCGAGCGACCGGGCACGGCTTCTCCCTTCTCCCGCTCGACCTTCCGCGCCTCTTCCTCCCGGTTTCCGTCCCCCGCCGGGGGCCCGTCCCCGGCCCGGGCGGGCGGGGCACCGCCGAGCAGGAGGGCGAGGATGCCGAGGACCAGGAACCCGGGGATGACGGCGGATCGCGGACGCCGCGGCCCGCCCGTGAACACGTGACGACGCATGGCTTGGCCTCCCGCGGCGACGGGACCGGTTCCTGAGCCCCGCCACCCAGCGGGAAACGGGGCCGTTCCGGATGGTTGCCCGCGAGGGCTGCCAGGACCGGTTTCCGTTTCCCTACGCTGGTACGAACCAGATCAGGTTCAAGGGGTCTCTCTCAGCCCCACCCCCGCGGGCGGGGCACCCCCAACGGAACCGCCATCATTCCAGCACCACGCCGGCTCTCCTTCAACCCCTCAGCGGCGGCGGCGGGGTTTCTGGTACCGACGCACCGCGGCGAGGTGCTCGCGGAACGTCCGGGAGAAGGCGTGGGTGCCGTCGCCCCGGGCGACGAAGTAGAGGTACCCCTCGTCCCGCGGATGGAGGACGGCGAGGAGGGAGGCGAGCCCGGGGGAGGCGATCGGGCCCGGAGGCAGGCCCGCGTGGACGTAGGTGTTGTACGGGTGGTCCCAGCGGAGGTCCTTCCGGTGGATTCGCCCGTCCCACCTCCCCTCGAGCTTCTTCGCGTAGACGACGGTCGGATCGCACTGGAGCCGCATTCCCCGGGCAAGACGCCGCAGGTAGACGGCGGCGACCAGGGGGCGCTCGTCGTCCCGGGCCGTCTCCTTCTCGACGAGGGAGGCGACGGTGACGATTTCCCGGAGCGGCATCCCGCTCGCCTCGATCTCCCCGCGGTGCGGGTCGTAGAACCGCCGCCGGAACGTCGCGACCAGCTCCGCCGCCACGCGGCCGGCCGGCCAGCCGGGCTCGAAGTGGTAGGTCTCCGGAAAGAGGTATCCCTCGAGATCGGTGGCCCGCGGGTCGAGACGCCGGACCGGGGCCGGGTCCCGGAAGGCCGCGAGGAGGTCGTCCCGGGATGCGATCCCCGCGCCGGCGAGCACGTCGGCGGTCTCCCAGAGGGTCAGCCCCTCGGGAATGGTCACCCGGACCAGCCGGGTCCGCCCCTCCACGAGGCGCCGGACGACCTCGACGGGAGTGACCGGCGGCTCGAACCGGTACTCTCCCGCCTGGATCCGTCCCGCGACCCCGCCGAGGCGAAGCCACCAGGTGAGGACCCAGGCGGGCCGAACGAGATCCTTTTCCTCGAGGAGCCGGGCGACCTCGCGGGCGGAACTGCCGGGTTCCACCCGGACGACGACCGGCGGGTCCCCCCGGTGGCCCCGGGGCGATCGCGCCCAGTCGATCCAGGCGAACAACAGCGCCAGCGACAGGGCGAGGGCGACAACGAGCCCGAGGAGGGCGAACCGGGCCCCCCTCATCCCCGTCCTCCCGGCGCCGGCGGGATCGGCGGGAGCGAACCGCCGCCGGGCAGGTTCCTCCGGTCGAGCCAGCCCTGGAGGATCAGGGTGGCGGCGATCTTGTCGACCACCTGCTTCCTGCGCTTCCGGGACACGTCGGCCCGGATCAGCATCCGCTCCGCCGCCACCGTCGTCAGGCGCTCGTCCCACCGATGAACCGGGATGCCGCAGCGGGCCGCGAGGGCGTCGGCGACCGCCTCCGCCTCGTCGGCCATCGCCCCGCGCTCCCCGCTCATCTCGAGGGGCAGCCCGATGACCGCCGCGGTCACCCCGCGCTCGGCCACGATCGCCGCGAGCCGCTCGATGTCGCGCCGCATCCCGGCCCGGCGGATCACCTCGAGCGGAAGCGCGACCGTCCCGGTCTCGTCGCTGATCGCGAGGCCGAGGGTCTTCGTGCCGACGTCGATCCCGAGGATCCTTCCCATGGGCGGATTGTAGCCCGTGGCCCCGCCCCGTCAGAACGGCTCCCCGATGGAGAAGTAGAACCGCCCGGGAGACTCCCCTTCCCGGCGGTCGAGAACGTGGCCGTACTCCAGGCGGACCGGCCCGATCGGCGTCCGGAAGCGGATCCCGATGCCGGCGGTCTTTCGCCACGAGGAAGCCACGTCCCCGGCCTCGAGCCACGTGTTCCCGGCGTCGTGGAAGGCCACCAGCTCCACGTGCTCCGAGAGGCGCCAGCGGCCCTCGAGGTTGACGATGCCCAGGGACTCGCCCCCGACCGGGTGCCCTCCCGGCCGATCCCGCGGGCCGACGCCGTCCCTGGCGAACCCGCGGATGGTGTCGGCGCCGCCCGCGAAGAACCGCCGGGAGAGAGGGACCCGCGACGTCCCCCCGAACGGAACGGCCACGCCGAGCCGGACGGAGAGCACGGCGGTGAAGCGGCCCCACCCCCGGTAGCCGACCCACTGCAGCTTCCCCCGGGCGAAGTCCGCCTCCGAGCCCAGGATCCCGGACCAGAGCCCGACCTCCCCCCGCCAGAGGTGTCCCCTGCCCGGCAGGAACGGATCGTCCCGGTGGTCGAGGGCGACGTCGAGCACCAGCCCGCCGAGCCGCACCTGGTCGATTCGCCGGCCCTCGTCCCAGAGGAGATCGCCGAGCGCCTGGTCGTCCAGGGTGACGTCGGTGAACCGGCTCCGCTCGAGCACGTAACGCACCTGCCAGCGCTTCCGCTCGACGGGATGCGTCCCGACCTGCAACGTCGCGCTCCAGCCGTCGAGGGTGAACCCGTCCCGCTCCTCCCGGGTCCGGTCGAGGGAGACGAGCCCCTCGAGGTTTCCGCCGCGCAGGTGGCGGTCCTCGAACGTGATCCGGCCGACGCTGCGCAGGGAGGAACGGAAGAGCCAGAAGCTCGCGATCCGGCCCATGCCGCCCACGTTCTCCGCCGAGAACCCGATGGCGCCGCGGGCCTTCTCCTCGGTGTCATAACCTGCCTGGAGGAAGACCGTCTTCGGCGGGCTCTCGGTGAGGCGGATCACGACGTTCCGCTCGCCGGGTTTCCCCGGGACCGGCTCCGGGACGATCTCCACCTCCCGGAACAGGCCGAGCCGGAACAGGTTGCGTTCCGCCTCGTGGAGATCGACGCTGCGCAGCGGTTTTCCCGGCCGGAACGGCACGTTCCGCTCGACCAGCTTTCTTCGCGTGTGCCGGATCCCCTCGATGGTGACCGCCGCCACGGTCGCCCGTTCCCCCGGCTGGACCCGGAACTCCACGTCGACGACGTCGTCCCGCACCGTCGAGTGCACGTCGACCCGGGCGGCGTACCAGCCGTTGTCGTCCAGCAGGCGCAGGAGCCTGCGGCGCGCCCGGATCACGCGCTCCTGCTCGAAGGGATCGCCACTGGCCAGGCCGAGGTGCGACGTCGCCGGGCCCAGCACGTCGGTCGGCCAGTCTCCGGCGACCCGGACGGCGCCGATCCGTGCCAGCGGCCCCTCCTCGACCCGGAAGACGATCGTCGCCGCGCTCCCGTCCACGGAGAGCCGGACCCGGGGCTCGACCCGCGCCGCCAGGTAACCGCGGTTGGCGTAGAGCGTCTCGATGGCCCGGGCGTCCTCGTCGAGGAGCGCCGGATCCAGGACCGGGCGGCGCGCGACCAGCCCCCCCGGACGCGAGAGCACCTGCTGTTCCACGTCCCGCACCGGCACGTGTCGCACACCCTCGTAGCGCACGGCACCGATTCGCACGAGAGGACCGGGATCCACGTGGACGAGCAGGCCGGGACGATCCCCGGGAACGTACCGGATCTCCGCGACGGCGGCCCCGTAGCCGCGCCGGGCCAGTCCCCGGAGGACGACCCGCTCGGCCTCCCGGAGGAGGGCGGGGCGGAACCGCGTCGTCCCCCAGAGGTCGGCCAGTTGCTGCCGGACGATCCGCGCAACCCGGCGCGGGGCCACGACCTCGACCCGGTAACGGGGACCGGGTTCGACCTCCGCAACCAGGGTGAACCCGGTGCGGCCCCGTTCCTCGCTCCGGACCCGGACCCGCGGTTCCAGGTATCCCCCGAGGATCAGCTCCCTCCGGACCGCGTCCCGGAACTGGAGCCGGAGGGCGCGGCCGTCCGGGACGTCCCGGAGGATCCCGAGGCGGCGCAGGCGAGGCCGCCGGAGATCCCGGGGCCAGCCCGGGAACCGTGCCCGTTTCAGGCGGCGACCCCGCCCCGTGTCCTCCTCCCGTCCCGCACCGAGCCTCCGGAGCCAGCGCAGGTCGACGGCGACTCCGCCGAGGGGATCCTTGCCGACCGACACCTGGAAGGAACGCGAGAGATCCCGTTCGACCCGGTAGAGATCGTTGCCCTCGGCACTCAGGTCCCGGGAGTAGATCACCATCGTTCGCTCGTCGATGCGCTTGCCGAGGGTGACCCGGGCGCTCGGCCGCGCCTCGGGACCGACCCTGGACGGCGCGACCTGGAACTGGGTGATCCCGAGGTAGCGCCGCGCCGGGCCCGCGATCAGCAGCTCGCCGAGCTGGGAACCGAAGTAGGTGCCCGCCGCCTCCCCCACCTGGTCCGCGCCGGAGGACCCGAGTTCCGCGCTGGTGCGGCCGGTGACGAGCAGGAGCAGGATGTCCTGCTGGGAGAGCGCCGGGATCGACGACAGGTGGTAGTCGAGGGACGTCTCCGAGGCATCGAGGTCGAAGAGGATCCTGTAGCCCTGGATGCGGGTCTCGCCCCGCGCCACCAGGTGAACGGGCTGACCCCGCGGGTCGTCGAGGACCACCTGGCCCGAGAGAATCCGGTAGTCGAGGCCCCGCAGGCTGAACCGGCCCCCCTCGAGCAACGTGATCGTCCCGGCGAACTCCGGGCTGGCCAGGGTCCCCGTCGCGCGGATTCGCGTGGCCGCGACCAGTTCCGCGACGTCGTTGCGGACCACGAGCGAGTCGTCGGCGATGAACTCCACGTCCAGGGCGACCCGCGCGAGCGGTCCCTCGCTTCGCAACGCGGGCGCCTGCCAGCGCCGGCGCCGGCCGCTCGAGAGAAACGCGAGCGGTCCCGTGTACCGCCCCGCCAGCAGCTCGATGCGACCCCGCACCTCCGGGGACAGCAGTGCTCCACCGACCCGGAGATCCGCGTCGTAGCGCCCGAGGAAGTCCTGGGGCACGGCAAGGGCCACGTCCCTGGCGCGGACCGCGAGGTCGATCGCCCCCGGGCGCCAACCGTCCAGCTCGATCGTCCCCGCGACGGTCACGTCCCCTCCCCCGAGGGAGGCCGTGCCCCGGCGCACCCGGGCGAGCCCGTCCTCGAGGGCCACGTCGAGCTCGACCTGGTCGACCGCGATTCCCGTCGGCAGGTGCCGGATGCGCCCCCCGTCGAGACCGATCCGGCCGGTCAGCCGGGGACGCAGCAGCGGGCCGCGGGCCCGCACGTCGAGGGTCGCCAGGCCCGATGCGACCAGGTCCGGGTCCAGGGACTCGAGGAGGCCGAGGGGGACCGAACCCGCCAGGGCCAGGTCGATCTCCGGGCCGTCCGGGGCGAGGCGAACGCCGCCGGAGAGCGCGAACGATCCACCCCCCGGCTCCTCGAGGCGCCAGGGACGATCGAAGGCCGCCCGGCCCCCTTCCACCGTGATCGTCCCGGGTTCCGGGGTCTCCAGCGTGAAGCCGGGGCCCAGCACCTCCAGGCGCAGCCCGGTGGCCCGGCCCTCCCAGGAGGCGGGTTCCAGGAGCGGGCCCGAGAGTTCCAGGTCCCCGTCCACCGTGCCTGCCAGGCCCGCGGGAGGAGCCGTTCCCCGCAGCTCCGCGATCCGCTCGAGGAGCGGCAGCCGGTGGGCGACGATCCGGAGCCCTCCCCGGGGGGCCTCCGGCAGGCCCACGACCTCGAGCCGGGCCCGCAGATGCTCCGTGCCCGTCTCAGCCGCGAAGCCCCCGGGGATTCCCGCGATCTCCGCCTCCCCGTCGGGGAGACGCCGCCCGCGGACGGCCAGGTCCCGCCACGAGACGCCGCCGCCCGCCGTCCACGCCCCGCCCGCGTCCCGCAGGGCCTCCAGCTCGAGGAGTCCCCGGCCCCGGAGGTCCACCGGCAGGGGAAGCAGGGTGAACGCCCCGGCGTCCGCCTCGACGAGGAGGCGCGGAACGCCCACCAGGAGGTCCCGTGGATCGGGAGCCGGGCTTCCGTTGCCGCCGAGGAGGCCGAGCACCCGCACCCCGAGCCCCGGGACGCCGCCCGTCAGCAGGAAACCCCCGTGCCCCCCCGGTCCCCGGCGGCCGGCCGCAAAGGCGCGGGGCGGGTTCCTCCCGAGGCCGCGCGCCCGCACGACGGCCGTCCCGCGGGGCAGGTACGGGTCGAGCAACAGGTCCAGGGAAGCGTCCACCAGGCAGGGGCCGATCGTCTCTTCAGCCACGCGGACCGGCGCGGCAAACGCGGCCAACAGGGACGAAGGAACCTGCCGGCCATCGAGCCGCAGTCGAACCGGGCGTCCGGGGACCCGGCGCGCCCGGGCGACGATACCGTCCCCCCAGGCATCCGCCAGCCGGCCGCTCGCCGTCCAGCGCCCCGCCCCGCGCCAGTCCACCGCTCCCTCGAGGAGGTGCCACCGGCTGCGCCCGATCCTGGGGCGGGAGACCACCAGCCTCGCGGCCACCTCCAGTGGACGCCCTCCTCGACCCCGCACCGACCCGTCCAGGGAGAGCCGCGCCGCCCCGAGTCGTGCCCTCAGCTCCGCCGGAAGCAGCCCGCGGGCGACGGCGAGGTCCAGGAGGTCCTCGATCCCGTCCCGCGAAACCTCGAGCCTCCGGACGCGGACCCGCCACGGGACACCCGGCCCGGGCGCGCCCTCGAGCACCACCTCGAGGGCGATCGGGCCGCCCCCCCACGCCCCGGCCAGGGAGACCACCCCGCCTTCGTCGCCCAGGTCACCGCGCACCTCCCCCGAGAGGGCAAGCAGCGCGCGGGCCCCCGAAAGCCGGCCGGTCCACGCGACGCGCGGCGGCCGTCCCGGGAGACCCGAGAGCGTCACCCGCGCCCGGACCCGCCCGGACACCGGGATCCCGGCCGGTACGCGCCCTTCCGCCAGGCCCGCCAGGTCCAGGTCGACCCGCCCGGTCCCCTCCCACCCGCCCTCGCGGGTCCAGGTGATCGCCAGGTCCCCGAGCTTCCCCAACCCGGGCACGCGTCCCCGCACGTCCCGCACGACGGCCCGGCCGCGGGACGCCTCGATCGTCGCGGAGAGCCCCTGCACTTCCCGTCCCGCGATCCGCACCGGGGCCTCGCCGGGCAGCACCCTGGCGGTCACCGACCAGTCCCCGGGGACGCGGGCACGGAACCGCGTGTCCGCCGCCAGGACTCCCTCCGCCTCGCCGGGAAGCAGGCGCCCGAGGTCGGCCCGCACCCGGGCCGACCCCGCGACCTCCAGGTGGTCCGGGAGGAACGTGACGACCAGGGCCCCCCGGGCGTCCCCGACGCCCCGGGACGCGCGGAAGGACGGGACTTCCAGCCGGCCACCCCGCAGCGTCCACTCGAGGAAGACCTCCTCGAAGACGATGTCCCGGGCCTCGCCGACCCGCCCCACCCGCAATCGGAAGGGCGCGGCCGCGAGGGTCCCCGAGAGCGCGCCCCCGGGCGGGCGGCTTCCCTCCGCCCGGATGCCGCGGACGTCCAGCGAGAACGGCACCGCCCGGTCGGCCCACCGCAGGACTCCCGTCCCGACCCGGAGCCGGCGAAGTCGCCGAAGGGCCGACAGGTCGACGGCGAGGGGTTCCTTCCTCGGGGGGCCGGCATCGATCCGCAGGTCCAGGGTGTCCAGGAGAACCTCCCGCGGGAGCACGTGCCCGGCGAGGAGGCCCCACCCGTCGAGGCGGAGCCGTGCGCCGGTCGCCTCCACCCGCACCCTCGTCGCCCCGGGGAGGCCGAGGCCCAGGTGCTCCGTCTCCGCGGCCAGGGCCAGGGGACGGAGACGCAACCCCTCGATCTCCAGGTCGATCCCCTGCCGGGCGGCCAGGGCGGCGACCCGCCCCGCGACCGCTCGTCCACCGGCGGGAGTCGCGAGCCAGGCGAGGAGCGCCAGGACGGCGAGGACCCCCGCGGCCGGGGGGGCCAGGAGGGCGGCCAGCAGGAACCGGCGGCGCCGGGTCATCTCCCGTCGGTCCTCAGTCCACCCGCTCGAGGAGCAGGCCCCGGAGGTACCGGCTCTCCGGGACCTCGAGCAGTTCGGGGTGGTCGGCGGCCGCCCCCGGGCGTCCCAGTACCCGCGCGGAAGCACTCGCTTCCTCGATTCCCTCCCGGACGGCCCCCTCGAACGCCGCGGTGTCCACGGCGAAGGAACAGGTGAAGGAGAGCACGCGGCCTCCCCGGCGGAGCAGGTGGAAGGCACGCCGGTGAAGGTCCCGGTATCCCCGGGTCGCACCCCGTCGCGATTCCCGGGAACGGGCGAACGGTGGCGGATCGAGGACGATCGCGTCGAACGTCCGGCCCTCCCGCTGCCAGGCGGCGAGCAGGTCGAAGGCGTTGCCATGGACCCACTCGATCCCGCTTCCGACCCCGGCCTCCTCCGCCGCCCGCCGGCCTCGCTCGAGCAGCCCCGGGGAACGATCGACCGCGACGACCCGCGCCCCCGCCCGGGCGAGCGGCAGCGCGAAGCCCCCTTCGGCGGCGAACAGGTCGAGGATCTCGCCCCCGCCTGCGAACCACGAGGGCGCCCGGCGGTGGTTCTCCTGCTGGTCCAGGTAGAGCCCGGTCTTGTGCCCGGTCCACGGGTCGACGGTGCGGGGCACGCCGGCCTCGATCACGGGCACCTCGCGGGGAACGTGCCCCCACAGGGGCTCCACCCCGCGGCCCAGTCCCTCGTGACGTCGCGCCGGCGCGTCCATCCTGCCGAGCACGGCCCCGGCACCGGACGCCTCGGCGAACGCCCGCGCGTGCTCCCGCGCGACCCGCTCCGCCCAGGCCGTCGTGGGTTGCAGTACCAGGACGTCCCCGTAGCGATCGGCGACGAGCCCGGGAAACCCGTCGGCCTCGGCGTGCAGGAGACGGAGGCACGGCGGGTCGTCGACCCGGTAGTCCCGTCTCCGGTCCACGGCCGCCCGGAAGCGCTCCAGCCAGGTGGCGGGACCCGGTGGATCTTCCTCCCGGGACAGGCGCCGGAGAACGATCCGCGACGCGGGGGAGAAGGATGCCCAGCAGCAGAAGGAACCCGACCGGTCCTCGACCCGGCAGACGTCCCCGGCGCGGAGGTCCTCGTCCGCGGCCAGCACGTCGTCCGCGAAGATCCAGGGGTGTCCCCGCCGGGCCCGCCGGGCCCCCCGCCCGGTGACGACGACCCGCCCGACCCGGTTCACGCCTCCTCTCCGGGCTACTCTTCCTCGACCTCGTCGGCGATGTCCCGCACCGGGAACGACTGGGCGAGTTCCTCGCGCTCGGCGAGCTCCTGGCAGTGGACGCAGTACCGGGCCCAGGGGACGGCCTGGAGCCGTTTCATCCCGATGTCTTCGCCGCACATCTGGCACTCGCCGTAGGTCCCCTCCCGGATCCGGACGAGGGCCTCCTCGACGAGCATCAGCTGGCGCCGGTCCAGGTCCGACAGCGACAGGAGGAACTCCCGGGTGTAGTGGGTGACGGCGTCGTCGACGTAGTCCTCCCCCCCCTCGATCACGGCACCCCGCCCTTCCTCGGCGGTCCGCGTGGTCTTCTGGAGCAGGCTGCGCCGTTTCTCCTCGAGCAGCTTCCGGAACTTCGCGAGCTCTCTCTTGCGCATCTCGTGGTCTCCGGGCCACGGGCCCACCGGGATGGCGAAACCTAACATCGGCCCCCCGGGGCGTCAACATCCGGAGGGCACCCGATCGGAACCGTGCGGGTCCGGATCGTTGACACCACCCGGGGGCCGGCCAAGAATGGGCCATCCATCCGTCCCGGCCAGGAGTTGCACCATGTCCACGTCGACCCCAGCCACCGCCCCCGGGCGGTTCGCGATCGTCCGCGCCGGCCTCGCTGCCGGGCTCCTCGGGGGAGTCCTGTCCGGCCTCGTGCTCGGCCTCGTTCTCGTGGCCGGAGGCTGCGCCCTCGGGCCCCTCCAGGTACCGGGGATCGTCCTGGCGGCCGCGGTGGGCTGGGGAGTCGTGGGGATCCTCGCGGGCCTGCTCTGCGGCCTGCCCGCCGCGATCCTGCCCGCCGGTCTCCGGTCCCTCGGCCCCGGCCTCGCCCTCGCCCTGCCCGGCGGCGTGATGGCCTACTACTTCCTCCGCGCGCAGGGCGAGGCGGCGCTGCTGCCGCCCGTGGCCGCGGGCCTCGGGCTGCTCGCCCTCGGCGCGGCCGTCGGGCTCACGGCGGCCCGTCGCCTCGTCCCGCCGCGACCGGCCCGTCTCGCGGCCCTCGTCGTCCTGGTCCTGGCAGCGGCCTGGGGCCTCGACCTCGCGGGCCGGCCGGTCCACCGCCTCGCGGTGGATCACCGGCCGAGGAAGGTCCGGGCGACGGCGGCCGCGCGCCCACCGTCGGAACTGCCGTTCCCCCGGCCCCGGAACGCCATCATCGTCCTGATCGACACGCTGCGCGCCGACCACCTGTCCTGCTACGGGTACGAGCGCCCGACGAGTCCCGAGATCGACGCCCTCGCCGCGTCGGGCACCCGGTTCGCCCAAGCGATCGTGCAGAACCCCAAGACCAGCCCGTCGGTCGCCACGATCCTCTCGGGAACCTATCCCCACACCCATGGCATCGCGACGATCGGGACCTGGCTCCCGGACCGGGTCCTCCTGCTCCCGGAAGTCCTCGCGCCCCGCGGTTTCACGACGGCCTCCTTCGTCGCCAACGTGAACGTCGGCGCGATCTTCAACTTCGACCAGGGCTTCCAGACGATGGTCCAGGTCGGCGGACGCCGGGTCGACAACGACGCGGCGCGGGTCAACGCGGCCGTGATCCCGTGGCTCGAGGAGCACCGGGACGACGATCGCTTCTTCCTCTACGTTCACTACGTCGACCCCCACGCCCCGTACGATCCGCCGGAGCCCTACCGGGACATGTTCGTGCGGGACGAGCACTGGGGAGCCTGGGACGGCTACGACGTGCCTTTCGGGGACACCCACGTCGGGCGGATCGAGCACTGGCTGGCGATCGACGACTCGACCGACGTGGACCTCTACGTCGCCCGTTACGACGCCGAGATCCGCTACGTGGATGCCAAGGTCGGCGAGCTCCTGAGGGAGCTCGAGCGGCTGGGCCTTGCCGACGACACGCTGGTGGTCCTGGTCGCGGACCACGGCGAGTCCCTGGGAGAGCACGGCTGGTATTTCAGCCACGGGCTCTCCCTCCACGAGACCGACGTCCACGTCCCCCTCCTGTTCCGGCTGCCCGGACGGCTCCCCGCCGGCCGGGTCGTCGACGGCCAGGTGGAGTCGGTCGACATCGCCCCGACGGTGCTCGATCTCCTGGGGATTCCCACGCCACCGACGATGGAGGGCCGGTCCCTCGTTCCCCTCCTGCTCGGCGACCGGCGGGAGGGCGAGCCGGTCACCCACATGGAGGCGGGCTCGCGGATCGGTCGCCAGCGCAAGGGGATCCGCACCGAGCGGTGGAAGCTGGTCTACAACGCCGACGGCATCGACCTCGACCGGGAGCCGTTCTCGCCGTTCCTGTACCTGCGGGTTCACCGGGTGAACCAGCTCTGGGCGACCCGGCGGGGCGGCCCCGGGCGCTACGCCATGTGGTCCCTGTGGGATCTCGAGAACGACCCCGCCGAGGAGCGCGATCTCTACCGGGAGCGGCCCGAGGTCGTCGAACGTCTCCGACCCCTGCTCGTCGACTGGATCGCCCGGGAGCCGGCCGACCGGCGACCGAAGCGCATGCGCGAGGCCGACATGAGCCCCGAGCTGCGCGAGCAGCTACGGTCCCTCGGGTACGTGCGGTAGCGTCGTTCCGGGCCCCGACCGGTCAGAGCCGGTTGGCCGCCATCTCCGCCAGCGGGCTGCGCTCCCCGCGGGTCAGCCGCACGGTGCCCGCGAGCGGCTCGTTCCGCAGCTTGAGCGACGCCCACGACAGGCCGTTCGAGGCGGCATCCACGTACGGATTGTCGATCTGGTCCGGGTCGCCGGTCAGCACGATCTTCGTGTTCTCCCCTGCCCGGGTGATCACGGTCTTCACCTCGTGGGGAGTCAGGTTCTGGGCCTCGTCGACGATCATGTACTGGCCGGGCAGCGACCGGCCCCTGATGTAGGTCAGCGCCTCGATCTCGAGCATCCCCCTGTCCAGCAGGTCGTGCACCGGGTACGGGTCCGCTTCCCGCTCGTCCCGCTGGCCCATGTCGGCGAACCCCCCCGCGAGGATGTACTCGAGGTTGTCGAAGATGGGCTGCATCCAGGGACGGAGCTTCTCGTCCATGTCTCCCGGGAGGTATCCGAGATCCCGGCCCATCGGGAAGATCGGCCGGGACACCACGAGGCGCCGGTACTGCCGCTCCTCCACCGTCTGCATCAGGCCCGCGGCGAGGGCGAGCAGGGTCTTTCCCGTCCCCGCCTTCCCCACCAGGCACACCAGGGGAACCTCGGGATCGAGCAGCAGGTCGAGGGCGAACTTCTGCTCCACGTTGCGCGGCCGGATCCCGGAAACGCTCCTCGGGATCCGGAGAGGCCGCAGGATCGCCTCCGACGGCTGCCGGCGGGCGAGCGCGGTGTGCTTCGGGTTCCCCTGGTCGACGAGGATGACCGGCGTGTTCGGGCCGGGATCGTCGAGTCCCGCCGCACCGAGATCAAGTTCCTTTTCCTGGAAGAAGCGGTCGACCACCTCCGTCGGCACGAGCAGTTCCGTGCGGGCCAGGTTGGTCTCGCTGACCTCTCCGTCCTTCTCCACGTAGTCCTCGGCGTGGATCCCGACGGCGTCGGCCTTGATCCGGAGGTTCGTGTCCTTGGTCAGGAACACGACCGGCGGGTTCGTCCGGGTCAGCTCCCAGGCGAGGGCAAGGATCTTCATGTCCGCCGTGTGGGCATCCTCGAGGAAGGGAAAGTCCCGGGGAGCCGGCACGCCGAGGTGGATCCGCAGCGTCCCTCCGCCCGGCATCCGCACTCCGTCGGTCAGGTGGCCCTCCCGCCGCAGCCGGTCGAGCTGCCGCGACACCTCGCGGGCGTTCCGGCCGACCTCGGTCAGCTCCTTCTTGAAACGGTCCACCTCCTCGATCACCGCGATCGGGACGACGACGTCGTTGTCCTCGAAGCGGAACAGGGCCCGCGGGTCGTGGAGGAGAACGTTGGTGTCGAGCACGAAGGTCTTCTTCATCGCCGGGCTCCCCGGAGGGGAACCCGGGGGGCCCGCAGGCCCCCCGGGTCGCGGTTCACTTCTCGTCGGCCAGCGCCGCCTGCGCCGCCGCCACGCGGGCCACCGGGACCCGGCGCGGGGAGCAGGAGACGTAGTCGAGACCGACCTCGTGGGCGAAGGCGATCGACCGCGGGTCGCCGCCGTGCTCGCCGCAGATGCCGACCTTGAGATCGGAGCGGGTCTTCCGCCCCTTCTCCGTCCCCATCCGCAGGAGCTGGCCCACGCCCTCGATGTCCAGGGTCTGGAACGGGTCCGCGTCGAGGATGCCGCTCTCGATGTAGAACGGCAGGAACTTCCCCGCGTCGTCCCGCGACAGCCCGAGGGTCGTCTGGGTGAGGTCGTTGGTGCCGAAGGAGAAGAAGTCGGCCACCTCGGCGATCCGGTCGGCCGTCAGGGCCGCCCGCGGCAACTCGATCATGGTGCCGACCAGGTAGTCGACCTTCCGGCCCTTCTCGGCGAAGACCTGCCCGGCCACGTCCTCGACGATCTTCCGCTGCCGGGCGAGTTCCTCCCGGTGGGCGACGAGGGGAATCATCACCTCGGGCTTCACCGGGATCCCCTCCGCGGCGACGTCGCACGCGGCCTCGAAGATCGCCCGCGCCTGCATCGCGGTGATCTCCGGGTAGACCAGGCCGAGCCGGCACCCGCGGTGACCGAGCATCGGGTTCGCCTCCGCGAGCTGCTCGACCTTGGCCGCCAGCTTCTCCTCCGGCACGCCGAGCTCGCCGGCCAGCTTCCGGATCCCTTCCTCGTCGTGGGGCAGGAACTCGTGGAGGGGCGGGTCGAGGGTCCGGATCGTGACCGGGCGCCCGTTCATCGCGCGGAAGATCCCGGCGAAGTCCTCCCGCTGCATCGGGAGGAGCTCGTCCAGGGCCTCCTTCCGGCCCGCCTCGTCGTCGGCGAGGATCATCTTGCGGACGGACGTGATCCTGTTGCCGCCGAAGAACATGTGCTCGGTCCGGGTGAGGCCGATCCCCTCGGCCCCCAGCGCCACCGCCTCGGCCGACTGCTCGGGCGTGTCGGCGTTGGTCCGGACTCCCAGCCGGCGGAACCGGTCGGCCCATTCGAGCACCCGGATGTACCGCCGCGCGATGTCCGAGTCCTCGGCCTTCTTCGTGCCGCGGACCAGGACCTCGACGACCTCGGAGGGATACGGCTCCATCCGGCCGACGTAGACCTTGCCGGTCGTCCCGTCGAGGCTGATCCACTCGCCGGCCTTCACGACCCGCTCACCGACCCGCATCTCGCCGGCCTCGTAGTCGATCGCCAGGGCACCGGCACCGACCACGCAGGGCTTCCCCCGCTGCCGCGCGACGAGGGCCGCGTGCGAGGTCATGCCGCCCCGCGCGGTGACGATCCCCCGGGCCGCCTCCATGCCGCCGACGTCCTCGGGACTGGTCTCCACGCGGACGAGGACCACGTCCTCCCCCTCCGCGGCGAGGCGCTTCGCGTCCTCGGCGTGGAAGACGACCTTCCCCGTCGCGGCGCCGGGACCGGCGGGCAGGCCGGTCGCCAGGAGCCTGCCCTCCGACTCCGCCCGGCGCAGCTCCTCCGGCGAGAAGATCGGGGCGAGGAGGTGCTCCATCGCATCGGCCTCGATCCGGGAGATCGCCGTCTTCTCGTCGATGAGCTTCTCGTCGACCATGTCGGTGGCGATCCGGATCGCGGCGAGGCCGGTCCGCTTCCCGTTCCGGGTCTGGAGCAGGAAGAGCTTCTTCCGCTCGATGGTGAACTCCAGGTCCTGCATGTCCCGGTAGTGCCGCTCGAGCTTGTGGGCCACGTCGAGCAGCTCCCCGTAGAGCTCCGGCATCACCTCCTCGAGGGCCTTCTGCTCCGGCTTCGCCGGGTCCTTCTGGGCCACCGAGATCGGCTGCGGCGTGCGGATGCCGGCGACCACGTCCTCGCCCTGGGCGTTGACCAGGTACTCGCCGAAGATGTGCGGCTCCCCCGTGGCCGGGTTGCGGGTGAAGGCGACGCCCGTCGCGCAGTCCTCGCCCAGGTTGCCGAACACCATGCACTGCACGTTGACGGCCGTACCCCACTCGGAGGGGATGTGGTACATCCGCCGGTACTCGATCGCGCGCGGGTTGTCCCAGGACCGGAAGACCGCGGCGATCGCTCCCCAGAGCTGCTCCTGCGGGTCCTCCGGGAACGGCTTGCCGGTGCGCTCGAGCACCAGCGCCTTGAACTGCTTCACCAGGTCGGCCAGGTCCTCGGCGGACAGCTCGGTGTCGTCCGCGACCCGGCGCTCCTCCTTCTTCTTCTCGAGGAGCACCTCGAAGGGGTCCCGCTCGGTCTTCGACAGCGGCTTCATCCCGAGAACGACGTCCCCGTACATCGCGACGAACCGCCGGTAGGCATCGAAGGCGAACCGCCGGTCACCGGAAACCTTCGCCAGTCCCTCCACGGTCTCGTCGTTGAGCCCCAGGTTCAGGACGGTGTCCATCATCCCGGGCATCGAGACCCGGGCCCCGGAACGCACGGAGACGAGGAGCGGGTTCTCCGGGTCGCCGAACTTCTTCCCCATCAGCTCCTCGAGCCGCGCCATGCCGGCGGCGACCTGTTCCTCGAGCCCCTCGGGATACTTCCCGCCGGTCCGGCTGAAGTACGCGCAGACCTCGGTGGTGATCGTCATCCCCGGCGGGACCGGGAGCCCGAGCCGGGCCATCTCGGCCAGGTTGGCGCCCTTGCCGCCGAGGAGGTCCCGCATCTCCGCGGACCCCTCGGCCGTCCCGCCACCGAACAGGTAGACCCACTTCTCGGCCATCGTTCCGTCTCCTTCGCGTGCGGCGTCCCGGCCCCGCTCAGCGGGGGGACGCCTCCTCTCGATCACCTTCCACCACGATCTCGGCGAGGTCGGCGACCTCGTGGGCCCGGGCCGCGAACCGGGCGAGCAGCCCGAGGCGCGCCCGCCGCGCCGTCTCGTCGGGATCGAACACCAGGATCTCGTCGAAGAACCGGTCGACCACCGGCCGCAGCCGGGCGATCGCCCGCAACCGCTCCGCGTAGCCCGGCCCCGCGTCGCCGGCGCGGGCCACCCGCTCGAGTTCCTCCACCGCGGCGAGCAGCTCCCGCTCCGGGGCGGGCGTCTCCGGGGCCGTGCCCGCAAGGGCCGGGTCGATGGTCTCGCCCCGCTCCCGGGCCTGCGCGAGGATGTTCCGCACCCGCTTCGCCGCCGCCGCGAGGGCGAGGAAGTCCTCGCTCCCCCGGATCTCCGCCAGGGCCTCGAGCCGCCGGAACAGGTCGTGGAAACGGAGAGAGCGGGCCCCCGCGAGCGCGGTCACCGCGGCGATCTCGTCGTAGCGGGCTCCGCGCCGCTCGGCTATCGACCCGAAGCGGTCGAGGAGGAACTCCGCGAGGCGCGGGACGGTCTCCCCGGCCCGGTCCCGGAGGTCGGGCCCCAGCTCGCCCCCGGCGTACCCGGCGATCGCCTCCCGGAGCGCGGGCCCCAGGTCGAGGTCCGGCTCGGACTCCGCGAGCCGCACGAGGGCGAGGCCCGCCCGCCGCAGCGCGAAGGGGTCCCGGCTCCCCGAGGGGACCAGCCCGACGGCGAACCCGCCGGCCAGGGTGTCCAGGCGGTCGGCGAGGCCGAGCAACCGGGCCACCCGGGTCGGCGGCAGCTCTCCCTCGGCACCCGCGGGCTCGTACAGGTGATAGATGGCGGTCGCCACCGCCTCCGGCTCCCCGTCCGCCCGGGCGAGGAGGCCACCCGCGACTCCCTGGAGCTCGGGAAACTCCCCGACCAGGCCGGTGACGAGGTCGCAGCGGCAGAGCCGCGCCGCCCGGTCGAGGGCGTCCCGCTCCTCCGCCGCCAGGCCGAGGCCCCCGCCGACCAGGTCGGCGAGCCGGGCGACGCGGCGGGCCTTCTCGGCGTAGGTCCCCAGGTCCCGGTGGAAGACCACCCCCCCGAGCTCCTCGAACCGGTCCGCCAGCGGTCGCCTGCGGTCCTCCCGCCAGAAGAACAGGGCGTCCTCGAGGCGACCGGAGACGACCCACTCGTGGCCCCGCCGGACGTGCCCCTCCGGGTCCCCCGGCACGTTGACCGCCACGCCGAAGGCCGGGAGCGGTCCGTCCTCGCCGGCGACCAGGAACGCCTTCTGGTGGTGCCGCAGGCACGTCCGCAACACCTCGGGGGGCAGCTCCCGCGGGAACCGCTCGTCGAACGAGCCGACGAGGGCCCCCGGGTACTCCACCATGTCGGCGACCTCCTCCAGGAGCTCCGGGTCGTCCACGATCCGCCCCCCGGCGCCGGCCGCGGCCTCGCCGAGGGCGGCAACCAGGCGCTCCCGCCGGCGCGCCGGGTCGACCACGACTCCCGCCGCCCGGAGAAGGTCCTCCCAGGAGTCGGCCGAGGACACCTCGTGGGGTCCGGGCCCGAGCGTCCGGTGCCCCCGGGTCCGCCGGCCCGCGCGCACCCCGAACAGCTCGACGGGCAGGACCTCCTCGCCGTGGAGCGCGACGATCCAGTGCACCGGCCGGACGAAGCGGAACTGCCCGTCTCCCCAGCGCATCGTCTTGGGGAACGACATCCGGGCGACGGGCCCCGGCAGCTCCCGGCCCAGGATCTCTCCGACCGGCTCGCCACCCCGGCGCACCCGGAGCGCCGCGTACTCCCCCCGGGGCGTTTCCACCCGCTCGAGGGCCGCGGCCTCGACCCCGTGCTTCCGCGCGAACCCCTCCGCCGCCCGGGTCGGCCTGCCGTCCGCGTCCCAGGCCGCCCGCGCCGGCGGACCGGTCAGGGTCTCCTCGCGCACCGGCGACGCGGGAGCGGTTTCCCGGACGCGCACGGCGAGCCGGCGCGGGGTCCACAGGGCCTCCACCTCGCCGTGGGCGATCCCCGACCGGTCGAGCACCTCGGCCACGATCCGGGCGAGGTCGGCCGCCGCGCCCGGCAGCATCCGCGCGGGGATCTCCTCGGTTCCCAGCTCCAGGAGCAGCGTGGCCCGCTCGTTCACGATCCCGCCTCCTCGGCCGCCGCATCTCCCGCCGCGAGCCATGCCTTCGCGCACGCGACGGAGAGCCGACGGATCCGGCCGATCAGTTCCTGGCGCTCGGTCACCGAGAACGCCCCGCGCGCATCGAGCACGTTGAAGAGATGGCTCGCCTCGAGGGCCCGCTCGTAGGCGGGAACCAG
Organism: uncultured Acidobacteriota bacterium; assembly: GCA_964420365.1. GTDB lineage: Bacteria > Acidobacteriota > Polarisedimenticolia > J045 > J045 > JAMOQA01. The sequence continues at coordinate 230,144 of CAYQTA010000114.1, forward strand.
GTACGGCCCGTCCTCCGCCTCGAGAAGCCGCCGCGCCTCCCGCTCGGCGACCTCGAACTGCCGCCGATGCTCGTCGACGTCGGCGAGCCGGAAGCACCAGGCGGACTGCTCTCTCTCGGCCCGCAGCCGCAGCGCACCATAGGGGACGATGCCTCCCTCGTGCCAGTCGGCCCGGGCCCAGGGAATGTCGAAAATGTTCCGGATGTCGTTGATGAACATGCAGATCCGCTCGAGCCCGTAGGTGAGCTCGACCGGGATCACCCGCAGGTCGACACCGCCCATCACCTGGAAGTAGGTGAACTGGCTGATCTCCATCCCGTCCATCGTCACCTGCCAGCCGACGCCGGACGCCCCCAGGGTCGGGGACTCCCAGTTGTCCTCCTCGAACCGGATGTCGTGGACCCGGGGATCGATCCCCATCGCCTCGAGGGAAGCGAGGTAGAGGTCCTGCACGTCGGCCGGAGACGGCTTGAGGACCACCTGGTACTGGAAGTGCTTGTAGACCCGCATCGGGTTTTCGCCGTAGCGCCCGTCGGCCGGGCGACGGGACGGCTGGCAGTAGGCGACCCGCCACGGCACGTCGCCCAGGCTGCGGAAGAACGTCTCCGGGTGCATCGTCCCCGCCCCGACCTCCATGTCGTACGGCTGGTGGACGACGCAGCCCCGTTCGCTCCAGAACGCCGAGAGGGCGGCGATCATCTCCTGGAGGGTCATCTTCGGTTTCATTGGGTCTCCTCGTCGGCCTCCGGGGCCCGGGGCCAGGAAGCGAGGGCGCGGAGCGAGCGCCCGAGGAAGGCCCGCACCAGGCGGGGCAGGACATCGGCGAGGGCCCGCGCGACGGCCGGGGGAGCCTCCGGCACGCGGTCCGGTGGCAGGTGGCGCGCGGCGACCAGCCATCGGACGGCGTCGGCGGGCAGCCGCCCGGCCCCGGCCGGGGCGTGTTCCCCGCAGAAGGCACCCTGCTCGGGGACCACGTGTACCTCCCGGCCGGCGAGCGGGACCCCGCACGTCCCGCAGGCGTCGAGGTCGGGGAAGAGCCCGGCGAGGAGCAGCATCCACAGTTCCGCGTAGCGGCAGCAGGTCCGGGGATCCGCCCCCCCCGCGAGGGCGCCCAGGGTCGACCGGAGCAGGCGAAAGAGACGGGGGTCGTCCTCCCCCTCCCGGGCGAACCCGAGGCCCAGGTCCAGGAGGTGTGCCGTGGCCCAGAAGCGGTCCAGGGGCTCCGGCCGGGGGGGCGGCGAGATCACCCGGGACTCCTCGAGGAGCGGCATCGTCTCGCCCCGCCGCGTTCGCCAGCGCACCGCGAGGACGGCCCCCGGCTCGTGACCGCCCGGGAAGCGCCTCCGAGAGCGGGCCGCCCGCGGGGCGAAGGCGGTCATGCGCCGTCCACCGCCGGTGAGCAGGGTGACGACGCGGTCCGCCTCTCCCGTCGGGTGCTGGTCCAGCACGATCGCCTCCTCCTCCCCGCGCCTCATCGCACCATCGGCAACAGGACCCAGGTCGCCAGCAGGAAGAAGATCAGCGAGCCGACGGCGTCGGTCGACGTCGTCACGAAGGGGGTCGTCGACACCGCCGGGTCGAAGCCGAGCCGGTGGAGCAGCAGGGGCATCGAGGCCCCCATCACCGTCGCGAACATCATCGACAGGGCCAGCGCCACCCCGATGGTCGCGCCGGTCAGCACGGCCGTCCGCGGATCCGGGGCCAGGCCGCGCCACCAGAGCATCCCGACGCTGGCACCGAACAGCAGCACCCCGTAAAGGAACCCGAGCAGCCCGGCCGTCCCGAGCTCGCGCAGCAGGGTCCGAACGTACTCTCCCTCCCGGACCCGGCCGGTGGCGAGCCCCCGGATGATCACGATCGCCGACTGGTTGCCGGTCGTCCCTCCCATCGCGAGGACGATCGGCACGAACGCCGCGAGCCCCACCATGTGCTCGAGGGTCCCCCTGAACGATCCGATGACGACTCCGGCCAGCAGGTCCCCGATGAACACCGCCAGCAGCCAGGGAGACCGGATCCGCGCCGACTTGATGACCGACGGCTCGATCCGCTCCTCCTCGCTGGTCCCGGCGAGGCGGTAGAAGTCCTCCGTCGCCTCCTCGCGGAGCACGTCGATGACGTCGTCGATGGTGACGACGCCGGCGAGCCGTCCCTGCTCGTCGACGACCGGGATGGCCAGCAGGTCGTACTTCGCCGCCACCCGGGCAACCTCTTCCTGGTCCGTGTCCGTCCGCACCGTGACCAGGTCGGTGTTCATGATCTCGTGGAGCCGGACCGTCGGGGGATGGAGCAGCAGCTCCCGGAGAGAGAGCACCCCGACCAGGTGGTGACGCTGGTCGACGACGTAGAGGTAGAAGGACATCTCGACCCGGCCCCGCTCCTGGATCGTGCGGATCGCCTCCTCGACCGTCATCGTCTCCGGGAGGGCCAGGACGTCGGGCGTCATGATGCGCCCGGCGGTCTCCTCCTCGTAGATCAGCAACTGCTCGACCGCCGCCTTCTCCTCGGGTTTCATCCGCTCGAGGATCTCGGCGGAGAACTCCTCCTCGAGGTCGGCGAGCAGGTCCGCCGCATCGTCGTCGGCACACTGCTCGAGGAGGCGGGCCGCCCGGTCGGGACCGAGTCGCCGCAGGAGCGCGGGCCCCTGCCCCTGGGGCAGTTCGACCAGCAGCGAGGCGCCCAGCTCCGGGTCCTTGTCGGCAAGGAACTGGAACAGTTGAAGCTGCTCCCGCTCGGTCAGCTCCTCGTAGAGCGGCGGGAAGTCCTGGGGGCGGACCTTGGTCAGCAGCTTGCGCAGGTTTACGAGGGCCGACCGCCGCAGGAAACGGCGCAGCGACTCCAGGAAGACGGCCTGGCGGCGGTCGAGCGGCATGCGAAAACCCTCCCCTGCGCCCGGCTGGACGCAAGTGCATCATTCTACAGGAAACCTGCCCGACCGGAGGCGTCAGGGATCGAACAGCGTCCCCGGTGCGTCCCGCTCGTCCGCCGCGTCTCCCGGCGCTTCCCCGCCCGTTCCGCCGGCGGGCCGATCCTCGCCCGCCGGCGCCCCGGGCAGCCCGACGAGGAACGCGTCCAGCTCGGCGTGGAGCCCCCCGAGTTCCTCGCGGGCCGCCGCCAGCTCGTCGAGGAGCCGCTCCCGGAAGGCCGTGGTCTCCGCGACCGCCCGGTCCGCCCGCGCCCGGGCGGACGCGGCTTCCGCGCGCAGGGCGTCGACCTCTTCCCGGGCCTGCCGGACCGCTCCCCGGCTCTCTTCCTCCCGAGCCCGGGCCTCCGCCCGCAACCGCCGCAGGTCCTCGGCGAGGCGGTCCCGCTCTCCCGCGACCGCGTCGACCTCCTGCGCCAGGCGCTCCACCTCTTCCCGGGCGGTGGCAAGCTGCTCCGCCAGCCGGTCCCGCTCGTCCTCCACCCGCGTCACGTCCGCCTCGAGGGAGGCGATGCGTCCGAGCAGCTCGGGAACGCGGGCGGCCTGGGCGAGCGCCTTCTCGCGGGCGGCCCGCTCGGCGGCGAGGATCTTCTCGAGAGAGGCCACCCGCTCCTCGAGGGCTCCCTCCCGCTCGCGGGCCGCGTCCCGCTCCCGCTCGCGATCCGCGGAAAGCCGGCGGGCCAACTCCTCGGCCTCGCGGACCCGGGTCTCGAGGGCGGCGATCTCCTCCCGGGCCCGGTCCAGCGCCTCCCGCGTCTTCCCGAGCTCCCGCTCGAGGCGCCGTACCCGGGCCGCGGGAACGTCACCCGGATCCCCCGTGGCCCCCCTCCTGCGCCCGTTCCCGGTCCCCGGCGCCGCGTCGCCGTCACCGGCCCCCGCTTCCTCCCGCGGCTCGGCCGCGGGGAACCGCTCCCGGAGGGCCTCGCGGGCCTCCCGGAGGGTCATCCTCTTCTCCACGAGAAATTCCCGGATCGCCCGGGCAATCTCCAGTTCCTCCGGCCCGTACCGCCGACGCCCCCCGACCCGGTCTCCGAGCAGGGGAATCTCCGCCTCCCAGAACTTCAGCACGTACGGCTGGATGCCCAGGAGCGAGCAGACCTCGCCGGGCCGCAGCGGCCCGCGTTTCCCCGCGTCGATCGGTTCCCCGCTCATCGGTCGGCCCCCTCGTCGCCCCGCGCGTCCCGTCCCTCCCGCCGCGCCCATTCTACCCGGGTTCCCGGCACCTCCCGCCTCAACGGTGACCGGGGTGGTGGAGCGCCTGGCCCAGCACCTGTTCCATCAGCTCCCCGAACTCCGCGGAGAGCTGCCGCCGGATCTCCTCCCCGGTCGGCAGGTCGAGGGCCTTCTCCACGACCGCCCGCGCCCGGCGCGCCTCCGCGGCCCGCAGGAGCGTGCGGATCTCCGGGATCACCACCGGGTTGCACGAGAACTCCTCGAGCCCGAGGCCGAGCAGGGTCAGCGCCCCCAGCGGGTCGGAAGCCAGCTCGCCGCACAGGCTGACCGAGATCCCCCGGCCGTGCCCCGCCTCGATCGTCCGCCGGACCAGCTCCAGCACGGCCGGGTGCCATGGATCGTAGAGGTGCGCCACCGAGCGGTTTCCCCGGTCCACCGCCAGCGTGTACTGGATCAGGTCGTTGGTACCGATCGACAGGAAGTCCGACTCCGCCGCCAGGGCACCCGCGACCATCGCCGCCGCGGGTACCTCGACCATCGCCCCGAGGGGCGGAGGCGACGTGGCGATCCCCTCCCCCTCGAGTTCCCGGCGGCAGTCCTCGACCATCCGCCGCACCTGTCGCCATTCGTCGAGGGTCGTGATCATCGGCACCAGGACGCGGACGTTGCCGGCCTCCGCGGCCACCCGCAGGAGGGCCCGCAACTGGGTGCGGAGGATCTCCGGGCGGCGCAGGCAGAAACGGACCGCGCGGAGCCCGAGCACCGGGTTCGGCTCCCGCTCCTCCAGGACCTCGTGGAAGTACTTCTCGCCGCCCAGGTCGAAGGTGCGGATCGTCACCGGGTAGCCGCCGGCGCTCTCCGCGATCTTCCGGTAGGCAGCCAGGTGGTCCTCCTCGGTGGGCAGGCGCGGCGCGGTCGTGAGGAAGAGAAACTCCGAGCGGTAGAGCCCCACGCCCTGGGCCCCGACCCGCCGCACCGTCTCCATTTCCTCCGGGAACTCGATGTTCGCGGCGATCGTCAGCTCGACCCCGTCCCGCGTCGTCACCGGCCCCCGCTCGGACTCGAGGGACAGGTCGATCCGTTGCAGCTCCTCCCGCTCCTCGCGGTACGCGGCGAGCGTCTCCTCGTCCGGCCGCACGGCCACGTGCCCGTGCGAGCCGTCGACGACGACCACGTCGCCGTCCCGGGTCTCCCGGGTGATCCCGTCGACGCCGAGCACGGCCGGGATCTCGAGGGCGTTCGCCAGGATCGCCGTGTGCGACGTCCGTCCCCCCTCCTCGGTGACGAACCCGACGATCAACGGCTGGTGCAGCCAGAGCGCGTCCGAGGGAGACAGGGTGCGGGCGACGATGATCGTCTCCTCCTGGAGGTCCAGGACCCGGTCGTGCCGGTTCTCCTCCCCCGCCAGGATCCGCTGGAGGCGATCGTGCACGTCCGCGATGTCCCCGCTCCGCTCCCTGAGGTACGGATCCTCCACGTCCCGGAAGGCAGCCATCAGCCGCTCCACCACCGAGGCCAGCGCCCACTCGGCATTCATCCGCTGGTCCCGGATCCGGCGCATCGTCTCGCGGCCGAGTTTCCGGTCGTCCAGGATCATCAGGTGGGCGTCGAAGATCGCCGAGTACTTCTCCCCGAGGGTCGACGCCGCCTTCTCCCGGAGGGACTGGATCTCCTGCCGGGCCCGCTTCCGCGCAGCCCAGAAGCGCCGCAGCTCGCCCCGGACCTCGTCCTCGGCGAGGCGGTAGCGGGGCACCTTGAGTTCCCAGCGGCCGAGCACCAGGGCCCGCCCGATGGCGATCCCGTGGGAGACCCCGATCCCGCGGAACTCCGGCACGTCAGGCCTCCTCCCCGAAGCGATCCTCGACGAGGCCGACCAGCGCGTCGAGCGCCTCTTCCTCGTCGGGTCCCCGGGTAACGATCGTCAGCTCGCTGCCGCAGGGCGCGGCCAGCGTCAGGATGCCGAGGATCGACTTCCCGTCCACGGTCTCCCCGTCCCGGAGGATCTCCACGTCGGACCGGAACCGGCCGGCGAGGTCGACGAAGCGGGCCGCCGCCCGGGCATGGAGCCCCAGGCGGTTCTTCAGCACCACCTTCCGCTCGGCCATCGCTCACTCCTCCCGCGACCGGGCGATGATCTCGCCCGCCACCGTGATCGCCCCCCGGCCCCGCTCGGCGATGGTCCGGGCCGCCTCGTGGAGGCTCATCTCGCGGTGGAGGTTCGTGAACTTGATCACCATCGGCAGGTTCACTCCCGTGACCACCTCGACCCTCCCGTCGTCGAGAAACGACAGGGCGATGTTCGTCGGGGTGCCCCCGAACATGTCGGTCGCGAGGATCACCCCGTCTCCCTGGTCGGCGATCTCGATCGCGCGCGCGATCCGGGCGTGGCACACCTCCGGGTCGTCCTCCCAGTCGATGGTGACGGCCTCGAGCGGCCCGGCCCCGGGCACGATCTTCCGTGCCGCGGCGACCAGCTCCCGGGCCAGGTTCCCGTGGGTGATGATGAGGAGGGCAATCATGGGCCGATCCGTTCTCCTTCCCGCTCGAGGTCCCGGTGCTGGACGACGACGGGGAATCCCTCGCCGCGCAACACGGCTCCCAGGTGCTCGGCGATCGCCACCGACCGGTGCCGTCCGCCGGTGCATCCGACCGCCACGTTCAGGTAGCTCTTCCCCTCGTCGACGAACCGCGGCAGCAGGAACCCGAGGAGCTCCACCAGCCGTTCCAGGTACTCGCGCCAGTCCCCCGACCGCTCGAGGAAGGCGACGACCCGCGGGTCCCGGCCGTCACACGTCCTGAGCGCCGGGTCGAAGTACGGGTTGGGCAGGAAACGTGCGTCGAAGACCAGGTCGGCGTCCCGCGGCAGCCCGTACTTGAAGCCGAACGACACGACGCGGCAACGGAGCTGGGCCCCCGGGCCGCCGCCACCCCCGCGGAGGATCTCCTGCACGAGGCGACGCAGCTCGTGGGGGCTGAGATCGTCCGTCGCCACGACCCGGTCCGCGATCGCCCGCAGGTCGCACAGCAGGTCCGCCTCCCGGCGCACCGCGTCCACGAGGGGCAACCCGGTCCCCTGGGACAGGGGGTGGGGCCGCCGGCTCTCGGAAAAACGGCGGACCAGCGTGTCCTCCGCGGCCTCGAGAAACAGCACCGTCAGCCGGACGTCGTCCCGGCGCCGCAACCGGTCGAGGATGTGGGGCAGCTCCGCCAGGTACTGCCTCTCCCGGGCGTCGACGACGAAGGCGCCGCGCGGCTCCTCGTCGCTTCCCCGGTCCAGCAGGTCGACGAACGGCTCGATCAGCGGCACCGGCAGGTTGTCCACGCAGAAGTACCCCAGGTCCTCGAGGCTCCGCAGGGCGAGCGTCTTGCCCGAACCGGACAGCCCGCTGACGACCACGACCCTGCTCATCGCCCCTCCTCCCCCTCGTCGGCGAGCCGGCGGCGGCCCTTCTCGATCTGGCGGAGCACGCTGGCCTGCATCTCGAGCGACGCGTCCTTTCCCCGCTCGAGCAGGAGCTGCCGCCTGGCGGCGACCTCGAGCAGGACCGCCACGTTTCGCCCGGGCGCGACCGGCATCTCGACGAGCGGCAGCGTCTTCCCCAGCAGCGTCCGGGTCCGGCGCTCCTGGCCGAGCCGGTCGATCCGGTCATCCGGCCCCGGATGGTAGAGGTGAACGACCTGTTCGACCACCTTCAGCTCCCGCACCGCCGTCACCCCGAACAGGTCCCGCACGTTGAGGATCCCGAGGCCGCGGACCTCGATGTAGTTCCGGCCGAGCTCGGGGGCATGCCCGATCAGGTCGCCGTCGACGAGCCGGACGATCACCGAGTCGTCGGCCACCAGCCGGTGCCCCCGCGCGAGCAGCTCGAGGGCGCACTCCGACTTGCCGATCCCCGACTCCCCGGTGATCAGGACGCCGAGCCCGAACAGGTCGACGAGCACGCCGTGCAGCCGGACCGATGGCGCCAGGCGGACCGACAGGTAGTGCAGGAGGACGTCGATCACCTCGGCGGTGGGCAGCGGGGAGACCAGCAGGACGAGCCCCTGTTCCCGGCAGCATTCCCGGAACCAGGCCGGCGGTTCCAGCCCCCGGGTGACGAGAAAGGCCGGCACCCGAGTCGAGCAGAGGCGCGCGATCACGCCCCGCGTGTCGAGGTCGCTCTCACCGAGCCACCGGATCTCGCTGCGGCCGAGGACCTGGATCCGTTCCGGGTGGAAGTACTCCTCGAAGCCGGCGAGCACCAGGCCGGGCTTCTGGATGGTCGGAGAGGCGACCTCGCGTTCCAGGCGGTCCGTCCCCTCGAGGACGACCAGGCCCAGCCGCTCCCGCAGCGCGGAGAGCAGCTCGGCGACGGTCAGCGGACCGGCCTCCACCGCGCGGGCGTCCACGGGCCACCTCCCTCCGCCCTTGGCGGGCATCCTCTTCCAGGTCAACGCCTTGGCAGGCCGGCCCGTCCGGGTGCCGCCGGGAAGGCCCGCCCCCCCGCACGATTCCCACCGGACCGGCTTTCGGACATAATAGCGGACCTGCGCGGGGCGGACGTCCCCGCGGGGCGGTTCGCGGCCCGCGGCCGCGCACGATTGCCCTCCGGCCACCCGCGGAGCGGCACGAGGGAGCTAGGGGAAGATGGCGAAGAAGATCGTCCACGTGGTCGGCACCGGCACCATCGGCGAGCCCCTGATCGGGCTCCTCTGCGATTTCCGGGACCAGCTCGGCATCGACGAGGTCACGTTCCACAAGCGGACCCCCCTGACGACCGACCGCTCGAAGGTCGTTCACCTGATCCGCCGGGGCGCCCGGTTCGCGACCGATTCCAAGGCGTTCGACGGCTTCCGGGAGCTGGGCCTGGAACCGGAGTTCGAGACCCACGAGGCGATCGACCGGGCCTCCGTCGTCATCGACTGCACACCCTCCGGGGTTGGCCAGCAGAACAAGACGGAGTACTACGAGAAGTTCCTCCACAACACCCTCGGCTTCATCGCGCAGGGCAGCGAGTTCGGCTTCGGCAAGCCGTACGCGCGGGGCGTCAACGACGGGGCCCTGGCTCCCGGCGAGGACCGGTTCATCCAGGTCGTTTCCTGCAACACCCACAACCTCTCGGTCCTCGTCAACACGGTCGCCCTCGAGGACGGCGGTCCCGACAACCTGGTCGAGGGACGCTTCGTCTGCATCCGCCGGGCCAACGACATCAGCCAGGCCGGGTCGTTCGTTCCCTCCCCGGAGGTCGGGAAGCACAAGGACCCGAAGTTCGGCACCCATCACGCCCGGGACGCGTGGCACCTGTTCCAGACCCTCGGGTACGACCTGAACCTCTACAGCTCGGCCCTCAAGATCAACACGCAGTACATGCACACGATCTGGTTCACGATCGTCGTGCGGAACCGGGTCACCGTCGACGACATCGTCGACCGCTTCCGGGCCAACGACCGGATCGCCCTCACCTGGAAGAAGACGGCCAACCTCGTCTTCTCCTTCGGCCGGGACCACGGCCACTACGGCCGGATCCTCAACCAGACGGTCGTCCCCCACGAGACCCTTGCCGTGCGCGAAACGGCGCGCGGCTACGAGGTCGTCGGCTTCTGCTTCACCCCCCAGGACGGAAACGCGCTCCTCTCGTCGGTCGCCGCGGCGTCCTGGTTCCTCGACCCGGAGAACTACGAGCGGAAGATCCAGTGCCTGTCTCCCTGGTTCTTCGACGAGGTCTAGACACCCCCCGCGGGGGCACGAAACGAGGGGGCGCCGCCGGCGCCCCCTCTTCCGATCCCCGGGGCCCCGTCTCCCGGCCTCAGGCGCGCCGGAAGACCAGGCAGGCGTTGGTACCACCGAAGCCGAACGAGTTGGAGAGGGCGGCACGCAGCGGGACCTCGCGGGCCCCGTCGCGAACGACGTCCAACCGGACCTCCGGGTCCTGGTTCTCGACGTTGACCGTCGGATGGACGAGGCCCCGGGCGAGGGAAAGGACGGTCACCACGGCCTCGAAACCGCCGGCAGCCCCGAGCAGGTGGCCGACCATCGACTTCGTCGACGAGACCATCACCCGGTCGGCGTCCGCCCCGAACACCTCGCGGATCGCCCGCGCCTCGACGACGTCACCCGCGGGGGTCGACGTGCCATGGGCATTCACGTAGTCGACGTCGGCAGCGGACAGGCCCGCGTCGGCAAGGGCGGCACGCATCACCCGCTTCATGCCGTCCCCCGAGGGTTCCGGCGCCGACATGTGCCAGGCGTCGGCGCTCATCCCGAAGCCGGCCAGCTCGGCCAGCGGCTTCGCGCCCCGCTTCCGCGCGTGCTCCTCCGTCTCGAGCACCAGGAGGCCGCATCCCTCCCCCATCACGAAGCCGTCCCGGTCCCGGTCGAACGGGCGGGAGGCCCGCTCCGGCTCGTCGTTCCGGGTGGACAGGGCACGCATCGAGCAGAAGCCGCCGACGGCCATCGGGCAGATCACGGCCTCGGTGCCCCCGGCGATCATCACGTCGGCATCCCCGTGCTGGAGGATCCGCAGGGCGTCACCGATCGCGTGGTTGCCGGTGGCGCAGGCCGTCACGGTGGCCGAGTTCGGGCCGCGCAGCCCGAATGCCATGGACACCATGCCCCCGGCGAGGTTGATGATCATGCCGGGAATCAGGAAGGGGGAGATCCGCCGGGGACCCCGCTCGAGGAAGACCGCGTGCTGCTCCTCGAGCAGGCGCAGGCCACCGATCCCGGACCCGATGACGACGCCGGCCCGGTCCCTGTCGACCCGCTCCAGGTCGAGACCGGCGGACTCGATTGCCATCCGGGCCGCCGCGACGGCGAAGTGGATGAACCGGTCGGTCTTGCGTACGTCCTTCGGGTCGAGCCACGTCTCCGGGTCGAACCCCCGCACCTCTCCCGCGATGCGCGACGAGAACTTCGAGGCGTCGAACTGGGTGATCGGCCCGATCCCGGACCGCCCCTCGAGCAGGGCGGAGAAGCAGCTCTCCGCGTCGAGGCCCACCGGCCCGATCGCGGCGACCCCGGTCACGAGGACGCGGCGCGTCGCTCCCATGCGGATCTCCCCGCGAGCGGCCTCAGCCGAGGCTCTTCTCGATGAAGTTGATCGCGTCGCCGACCGTCCGGATGTTGTCGGCGTCCTGCTCCTGGATCTCGATGCCGAACTCCTCCTCGAGGGTCATCACCAGCTCGACAATCTCGAGGGAATCCGCGCCCAGCTCGTCGAACGACTTCTCCTCGGACAGGTTCGCCGGGTCGGTCTTCAGGCGCTCCGCCACGACCTCGATCACCTTCTGCTTGATCTCGTCCCTGCTCGGCATCGATCGGAACCTCCTTCGCGGGCGCCCGGCGCCCGCCGCTTACATGTCCATGCCTCCGTTCACGTCGAGGACCTCGCCCGTGATGTACGACGCCGCATCCGATAGGAGGAACGCGACGGTCCCGGCGATGTCCCCGGGCGTTCCCAGCCTGCCCAGGGGCACGAGCCCCAGCAGCTTCTCCCGCGCCGCCTCCGGCAACGCCCGGGTCATGTCGGTGTCGATGAACCCGGGCGCCACCGCGTTGGCGGTGATGTTTCGCGAGGCGACCTCCCGCGCCAGGGACCGGATGAACCCGATGATGCCGGCCTTGCTCGCCGCGTAGTTGGCCTGGCCGGCGTTCCCCATCCGTCCGACGACGCTCGTGATCGCCACGATCCGTCCGTAACGGGCCCGGATCATACCCGGGAGGAGGGCCCTTGTCACCACGAACGCGCCGGTCAGGTTGGCCCGGATCGGCGCCTCCCAGTCCGCGAGGGACATCCGCATCAGGAGCCCGTCCCGGGTCATCCCGGCGTTCAGGACGAGCAGCGGGATCCCGCCGTCGCCCCGCGTCTCCTTCGCCAGGGCGGACAGCGCTTCCAGGGCCTCCTCCGGCCGATCCAGGTCGAGAGCGAAGCCCCGGGCCGATCCGCCCCGCTGCCGGATCTCCTCCGCCACCGCCTCCGCGCGGCCGAGGTCCCGCCCGGTCAGGATCACCTCGGCTCCCGCCGCGGCAAGGGTCTCCGCGATCGCCCGGCCGATCCCCCGGGTTCCCCCGGTGACCAGCGCCCGCTTCCCGTCGATCCCCGGCCAGCTCGTCCCGCTCATGCCGTGCCTCCCAGGGCGGCCAGCACCGCCTCGAGTTCCTCGGGGGTTCCGCAGGGCATCACCCGGATCGTCTCCACGGAGCGCCGGGCGAGCCCGGCGAGCACCTTCCCCGGCCCGATCTCCGCCGCCGTGGAGCCCGGCCACTCCGCCTCCAGGAGCCGCATCGTGTCGACCCACCGCACCGGCGAAGCGACCTGCGCCACCAGCTTGCGCCGCGCCTCCTCCCCCGAGCTCCCGGGACGCGCATCCACGTTCGCCACGACGGGAAAACGCCCGTCCGCGAACGGGACCTCCGCGAGAAACGCCGCCAGCCGCTCGGCGGCGGGCTCCATCAGGGGGGAGTGGAACGGCGCGCTCACCTTGAGGGGAATCGCCCGCCTGGCACCGGCATCCCGGGCCCGGCCGACGAGGCGCTCGACCGCGCTCGCGTGGCCGGCGACGACCACCTGGTCCGGTGCGTTGAAGTTCGCCGGGACGAGAACCTCGTCGCCCTCACGGCTGGCCGCGCAGAGCTCCTCGACCGCGGCACCGTCGAGCCCGATCACCGCCGCCATCGCCCCGACCCCTACGGGGACCGCCTCCTGCATCGCTTCGCCACGCAGTCGCACCGCCCGCAGGGCGTCCGCGAAGGCCAGGGTGCCACTGGCGACCAGGGCCGAGTACTCGCCGAGGGAGTGTCCGGCTGCCGCCGCCGGCAGCGGGACCCGCCGCTCGAGAACCCGGAACGCGGCGGTCGATACCGTCAGCAGGGCCGGCTGCGTGTTCCGCGTCAGCCGGAGTTCCTCCTCGGGTCCCTCCCAGCAGAGTCCCGAGATGGATTCCCCCAGGACGTCGTCCGCCTCCGCGAAGACCTCCCGGGCCTCCGGCCAGCGGTCGGCGAGGGCCTTCCCCATGCCGACCGCCTGGCTCCCCTGGCCCGGGAACAGCGCGATCCAGCCGGTTCCGGTTGCCATCCGAGTCCTCTCTCCCCCTTGCGGGCGGTGTTCAGTGCACCAGGCGCTCCTCGGCCCGGTGGAGTTCCTCGATGTCCGCCCCGATCCGCTCCGCGATCCGCTCCCTCGCGGCCGCGTCGCCGACCCGCAGCGCGTTGCGGATCGCCTTGGCCCGGGAACGTCCGTGGGCCACGACCGAGACCTTCTTGAGACCGAGCAGCGGCACGCCCCCGTACTCCGCGTAGTCGGTCCGGCGCCTGAGCTCGCCGAACGCCTTGCGCAGGAAGAACGCCCCGACCTTGCGGAAGAAGGTCTTCGTGACCTCGTCCCGGATCATCCCGACGATCGCCTCCGCGATTCCTTCCCCGACCTTGAGCGCGATGTTGCCGACGAAACCGTCGCAGACGACAACGTCCGCCCGGTCGCCGAACAGGTGGGTGCCCTCGACGTTGCCGACGAAGTTGATCGACGTCTCGCGGAGGATCCGTGCGACCTCGCGCAGCGTATCGTTCCCCTTCGTATCCTCCTCGCCGATGCTGAGGAGGGCCACGCGCGGGTTCTCGACGCCGAAGATGCGCCGGGCGTAGTGGGAGCCCATCACCGCGAACTGCCGCAGGTGCTCCGTGCGGCAGTCCACGTTGGCCCCGGCGTCGAGGAGGATCGTGTACCCGCCCGTCCGGCGCGGCAGCGGCGCGGGCAACGCGGGCCGGTCGACCCCCGGGATGAGTCCGTAGATCACCTTCGAGACGGCCATCACCGCGCCGGTGTGCCCGGCGGAGACGAACGCCGTCGCCTTCCCGTCCCGGACGAGCCGGGCCCCGACGTGGATCGAGGAGTCCCGCTTGCTCCGGACCGACGTGATCTTCTCCCCGAAACCGATCACCTGGCTCGCCGGGACGATCTCGAGGGCGAGGCCCGACGTGTCCAGGCCGGCGAGGACGCGCTCGATAGGGTCCGGCTGGCCGACGAGCAGGACCTTCCGCCCGCTCAGCCGGGCATACTCCACCGCTCCCCGGACGATCTCGCCCGGGGCGTGGTCTCCGCCCATCGCGTCGAGGGCGATTCCCGGTCGCTCGGTCAAGGCCAGGGGTCCGTTCCCGGGAGGATCAGACTTCCTCGGTCTCGACGATCTCGCGGCCCTTGTACCAGCCGCACGACGGGCAGACCCGGTGCGGGAGCTTCAGCTCCTGGCAGTTCGGGCACCGGGACAGGGACCGGGTCCGGAGGGCATCGTGGGCCCGCCGCTTGTCGCGGCGCGCCTTGGAGTGGCGCCTCTTGGGATTGGGCATCGCTCACTTCCTCCCGGAGGAGCCCCGGCTCCTCCGCTCGAGCACGAGTTTCAGGTCGGCGAGCGCCCGGAAGCGCTCGTCCACGGGAACCTCGCAACGGCAGGGTTCCCGGTTGAGGTCGGCCCCGCAGCCGGGGCACAGCCCCCGGCACTCGGGCCGACACAGCGGCCGGTAGGGCAACGCCAGGTCCACCTGCTCCTGCAACACGGCCCCGAAATCGACCGTCTCCCCCTCGAGGGGGTAGAGGTCCAGGGCGTCCGGGTCGTCTCTCCCGCCCTCCCAGGCCGAGGCGGTCGCCTCTCCCAGGTCCGGCAGGAGGAACAGCCGGAACCGTCGCTCGAGCCGGAGGTCGAACGGCGCGAGGCAGCGGCTGCAATGCAGGTGGGCCACCGTCTCGAAGGTGGCGACGAGCTCCACGCCCCGGCGGGTCTTCCGGATCCGTCCGCGGAACGTCGCTGGCTCGCACGCGACCGTCTCCCCTCCTTCCCAGGGAAAGGAGGGAATCGGTACAACGTGGTCGAGGGCCACGCCCCGCGCGTCCAGGTCACCGATGTCGAAGAGCACGAAACCACCTTGCCCGCCCCTCCCGGGGCACGGGCGCGCGGATTATAGCAGCGCCCCATCCGGCGCCAAAACGACGAGCGGCCCGGGGTTTCCCGGGCCGACGGGCGGGCTCCCCGGCTCTCGACCCCGGGTCAGCTCCCCCGGAACATCTCCAGCGCGGAGCGCACCCGCCGCACGTACGAGCGGGTCTCCGGGTAGGGGGGAATCCCGCCGTGCTCCCGGACGGCCCCTTCCCCGGCGTTGTAGGCGGCCAGGGCCAGTTCCAGGTCCCCCCCGAACCGGTCGAGCAGCCGTCGCAGCCAGCGGGCACCGCCGTCGATGTTCTCCCGGGGATCGAGGGGGTCGCGGAGCGCCAGCTCCCGGGCGGTCTCCGGCATCAACTGCATGATGCCGAGGGCTCCCCTGGGGCTCCGGGCCGCGGCCTGGAACGACGATTCCACCAGGGCGACCGCCGCGACCAGCTCGGGGTCCAGGCGGTAGCGCCGCGCCGCGCTCTCGATCCAGCGAGCGTAGCGACCGGCCCGGGCCCGCCAGTCCTCGCGCGGGGTCACCCGCGTTCGCCGCGCCGGGGTCGCCGGGCCGCTGCGGCGGATCTCCCGCACCTGGGAGGCGGGGACCACCAGCCGGTTGGAACCGGAGAACCACAGGATCACCTGCTCTCCCCGGGCCTCCACGCGGCTGACCTCGAGAACGCGGAAGTCGCGGAAGACGACCCGGTCCGCCCGGACCGGCAGGCCGGCGAGGACGATGGCGGCAAGCGCCACGGGAAACAGGAACCGGCCTCCCCGGGTCGCCATCCGCCTGGTGGAACGCTCGCGATCGATCATGGACACGTCCGAACTCTCGCCCCGGCCTTCTTCTTAAATACGCTCCTTCGCACCCCGTGCCAAGGGGTTTCGGGCGTTCCCCTCAGGAACGCTCGAACGCCCGGTCGATGGCCGGGAAGTCGACCCGGAGGAGCACCGGCCGCCCGTGGGGACAGTGGGTCGGCCGCCGACAGGCCCACAGGCCCCGGAGGATCCACTCCATCCGCGCCCGGTCCAGGACCATCCCGGCCCGCACCGCCGCGTGGCAGGCGACGGTGGAAAGAACCCGGTGGAACGCGGGTTCGGCCCCGGGGCGATCCCCCTCGCCCAAGCGGTCCAGCACGTCGATCACCACGTCCGCCCGGGCGGATCGCCCGAAGATCGCCGGGACCTCCCGGACGATCACCGCCTCCTCGCCGAACGGCTCCACCTCGAACCCGAGCCGCCCCAGGTCGTCGGACCGTTCCCGGGCGACGGCGACCCGCCCGGCGCCGACCTCGAGGGGCTCGGCGAACAGGAGCGCCTGGCGAGGCAACGGCCCCCTGTCGAGCTCGTCGAGCAACCGCTCGTAGAGGACCCGTTCGTGGGCGACATGCTGGTCCACCAGGACGAGACCCCGGTCGTCCTCGGCCACGATGTAGCAGTTCCGCAACTGGCCCAGCACCCGGGGAGGCGCCTCCCCGGCGGGCCTCCCCGCCTCCGGGAGCACCGTGGTCCGCGCGGAACCCGTCCCCTCCGCCGGGCCGACGAGCAGCCCCTCCGTCTCGCCGCGCGCCCCCTCCCGGACCCCCGGCCGGGAGATCCCGGCGACCCGTGCCGGGGGAATTCCCGGCCATCCGGCCCATCCCCCCTGGCCCTCCCCGGACCGCTCCCCGGCCGGGGCCCGGGCGGCGTCCCTGCCCCAGGGCCCGGGAAGCGTTCCCATCGCCCGGGGGGTCCCGAGGGCATCCCCGATGACGCCGACCAGGAGGGCCCGTACGTCCCGCGGCCGCCGGAACCGCACCTCGGTCTTCGCCGGATGGACGTTGACGTCGACCTCCTCCGGGGGAAGCTCCAGGAAGACCACCGCCGCGGGGTACCGGCCCTCCGGGAGCAGCCCCCGCCAGGCGTCGAGGACGGCCCGGAGGAGGAAGGGGTCCCGAACCGGTCTCCGGTTCACGAAGACGTGGATGCCATCCCTCCCCGGCCGGGACGCCTCCGGCAGCGCCAGGTACGCCAGCACCCGGAGGGACCCCGCGCTCCCCTCGGCGGACAGCCACTGCCGGCCGAACCGCCGGCCGAGCAGTTCCACGACCCGGGCCCCGGGCTCCTGCCCGGGCGGAACGGAGAGCAGCCGGCGGTTCCCGTGCCGGACCCGGAACCCGACCTCGGGCCTGGCGAGGGCCGCCCGGACCACGGCCCGGAGGCAGTGATCGAGCTCGGTAGACTCGGACTTCAGGAACTTCCGGCGGGCGGGGATCCCGGCAAAAAGGGCGCGGACCTCGACGGTGGTCCCCGGGGCCCTGGGCGCCGGTTCCACGCGCAGGAGCCGTCCCTTCTCGAGGACCACCCGGGTGCCCTCGTCCGCCCCTCGTTCCCGGGTCACCATCTCGACCCGGGAGACGGCGGCGATCGCCGCCAGCGCCTCCCCCCGGAAGCCGAGGGTCACGATCCGGTCGAGATCCTCGTTCCTGGCCACCTTGCTCGTGGCGTGGCGCTCGAAGGCGAGGACCGCGTCGTCCCGCGAAAGCCCCTCGCCATCGTCGGCGACCCGGACGAGCTCACGCCCCCCCCCCGCCAGGTCCACCTCGACCCGACCCGACCCGGCGTCGAGGGCATTGTCGAGGAGTTCCCGGACGACCGATGCCGGTCGTTCGACCACCTCGCCGGCGGCGATCCGGTCGGCGATCTCGGGGGGAAGGACATGGACGCGGCCCATGGACGCGAGACTACCCCCGCCCTCCTCCCGCGACAACGTGTCCCGGCGGGAACCGGTACGGGGCGGGACTTTCCGGACCGGGAGGTCCGCGGAACGAGGTTCGCCGGCCCGCCCACCCCATGGAGGATCATTCGGCCGCGAGAAAAAACTGCTTGATGACCTGTTGCCCCGAGCCCCGTTTCTTGGTACATACCCCCCTCGCGGCGGGCGACCCCGACCCGCCACCCGCGAACAGGACCGAACAAGAAGCGCCAGGCTGGCACGGCATGCCAGTTTGACGCAGCACCACCCCCCGAAAGTGCCTTGTTCCGGCCCTCCAGGCTGGCACGCGGATTGCTCTAAAGGGGGGCGAGAGGTGACCCATGTGGATTCCCTGGCTCCTGAAGGAAAAGTCCCTCGACGACTTCGTCGATCACGATGGCGAGACCCGTCTCTCCCAGCTCATGGAGGACCCGGGGACGGCGCGCCCCGAGGAGAACGTCTACAAGAAGGAACTGATCCAGCTCACGCGGCAGGCCCTCGAGGAGCTGCCCGAGCGGGAGCGGCTGATCCTTCTCAAGCGGTTCGGGGTGATGGGCAACGATGAGATGACCCTCGAGGAGATCGGCAAGATCCTCGGCCTCAGCCGCGAGCGGGTGCGTCAGCTCGAAAAGGAAGCAAAAATGAAGCTGCGCGAGCGTTTGGGCTCCTTGCGCCGCCAGCTCCAGTTCTCTGCCCCATGACCTCCAGTGCCCCGGGAGCCGGCCCCACCGGCTCCCACCGGGAGGAGCACCTCCCCCCCTCCTGACCGACCTCCTCCCTTTGCACCCCCCAGGCCCGCCGGCCCCCCCCGGCGGGCCACCTTTTTTCACTCCCGGTCGCGACGGAGCGCGGCGAGGAACAGCTCCTCGAGGGCCCGGTAGGTCTTCTCGGTGGGGCGTCCCTTCCTGACGTGGGGGAGGTTCTCGAGGGGCAGGATCGCCTTGGCCATCGAGCGATGTCCGCCGCACGGCCCCATGGATGCCCAGGCCGCCTTGACGACCGTCCCCGCGGCCTGTACGAACCCCACGTTCCGGATCGAGACGATCAGCTCCCCGCCGAAGACCCCCGAGACAACCGACCAGTCCACGCCCTCGACCTGGAGGCAGAAGTCGGCAAGCTGCGGGATGACGTCTTCCCGGGCGACATCACCCAGGTGGCTGAAGATCACCTCGTCCTCGATCCGCGCGCCCCGGAGGCCGTCGGCGAACGCGTCCAGGGTCTCCCGGGGAAGGCTCGGGCGCTCGATCCGGCGGATCCAGTTCGTGTTCGCCCGGGGGAACAACCAGGTGAATGCCTCGACGTCCGCCTCGGTCACCGGCCGGTCCAGCAGGAGGGTGTCGGTCCGGATCGCGTACAGCAGGCCGGTGGCGAGTCGCTCGCTCACCTTCACCCGCTCCGCGCGGAGGTACTCCAGGAGGATCGTCGCGGTCGCCCCGTAGCTGTTCCGCACGTCCTTGAACCGGGCCTCGTAGGACGTCTGGACCGGGTGGTGATCGATCACCACGTCGACCCGCGGCAGTTGCTGGCGGAGGTGCGGGGGCTGGGTGTCGACCATCACGATGCGGTCGAACTTCTCGAGGTCGTCCATGCCCACCTGGAGCACGTCCAGGTCGAGGATCTCGGTCATTGCCCGGTTCTCGGGCCGGGTGACCTGCCCGAAGGAGCCGAGGGGCATCGAGACCTTCGTGCGCCCGAGGAGCATCCGGAGCGCGAGGCCACAGGCGAGCCCGTCCGGGTCGGGGTCGTCCTGCAGCAGGACGAGGATGCTCTTCGCGTCGTCGAGGATCTCCCGGAGCCGGCGCACGAGGATCTTCGCCCGGGCGAGGCGGGCGTCCGTGCGGAACGCCGGCTGGAACCGCTCGCCGGCAAACGACACGTAGGCCCAGGGCCACGTGGCGGGATCGACGGGAAGCTCCTCCGGGGGATGGAGGGACAGCACGAGAACCGGCGTATCGCCCCGCTCCCGGCGCACGGCCTCGAGGGTCGACCGCAACCGCCGGGGATCCTTGAGGGCGATGACCAGTTGCCCGGCCGGGAGGACCTCCCGCCAGGCCGCCCGGTCGCGGAAGGATGCCCGGTGGACCCGCAGGCCGCGGCGCTTCAGCCACCGCTCGAGCTCGCGGGACTCGACCACGAACAGGACGTCCCCCGGTGGGAGGGCGAGCACCTGGAGGAGCAGCCCCGCGTGGGACCGGCTCTGGCAGGCGATCACCGTCCGGGCCGTCAGGCGACGCTCAGGCATGGCCTTCCTCCGTTTCTCCCCGGGACCGCACCGTCCGGGCGGCGAGGACCGCCCCGGCCAGCCCTCCCAGCGTATCCGCAAGCGCGTCCCCGGGGGAAGCGTCCCTCCCGGGCACGAAGGACTGGTGAACCTCGTCGAGGACACCCCACGCCCCCGTCACGAGAACGGCAAGGAGAAGCGCCTGCCGAACCTCTCGCCGGGCGTCCACCCGTTCCCCGGGCAGCAGCGCCCGGACCCAGAGCGCCGCGAGGATCCCGTAGACGAGGAAGTGCACGACCTTGTCGGAACCGTGGGCGAGGCCCACGGGGAGGGGCCGGTGGGAGAGCCAGGCGATCGCCGCCATCAGCAGCAGGGGCGGGGCCAGGCGCAGGAGCGTCCGCACCGTCCCCTCAGGTGAACGGGTACATCAGGAGGGCCAGCCCGAGCGCACTCCCGGCGAGCGCCCCCCAGATCGCGAGCCCGAACCGGAAGCGCCGTCCCCGCGGGCGGTACATGGTGGCGAAGAAGACCGCGAGCATCGTGGCGAACAGGAGCATGTGGACCATGTGCCTCACGTCCCGTCCTCCCGGGGATGTCGCTTCCGACCGCTGCCGATGTCCCACGCGTCGAGGATGACGAGCAGGTTCATCAGGCCGGCAAGCGTCAGGTAGCCGTTCCCGTAACCGCTCCAGGTGGAGAACGACCGCTTCCAGCGGCGGGTGACCGGGGGTGGCCCCAGCGCGGGCGGAGCCTCCCCGTGGCGCACGTACGCGGGGGAGCCGTACAGCGCCGTCCGGATCAGCGGCTCCATCGGCCCGAGGCCCAGGTTGGAGAAGACGTGCATCCCGGAGAGGACCGGGAGTCTCGGGTCGACCATCGCCAGGTTGCCGCCGAGGGCGAGGCCGAGCCCCAGGGACCCGAGGACGAGGACCAGGTAGACGACGGCCTCCCGGCGAGCCCCGAGGAAGAAGTGACCCGCCCCGGGAAAGAGCCAGGCGAGAAACCCGGCCAGCACCCCGCGCGCGGGGTCGAGGGGGCGACTCCCCGGTGTCCCGGCCGCTCGTTCTCGCGGTCCGCGGGCCTGGCCCATGTCACCCGGGAGGGGCGCCTCACGCGGAGGCGCCGTCCTCCTCCGGCTCCACCTCGATGACCAGCTCCACGTCGTCGATGTCCCGGTGGACGTGGACCTTCACCCGGTGGGTGCCGATCGCCTTGATCGGCTCTTCCAGCCGGATGCGGTGCCGGTCGACCTCGATGCCGCGGGCCTCGAGTTCCCGGGCGATGTCGATGTTGGTCACCGAGCCGAACAGGTGGCCGGTCTCCCCCGCCTTGCGGGTGAAGCGGACCGGTCCCAGTTCGCGCAACTTCTCCGCGACCTTCTCC
The DNA here is from genome assembly GCA_964420365.1 of uncultured Acidobacteriota bacterium. Lineage (GTDB taxonomy): Bacteria > Acidobacteriota > Polarisedimenticolia > J045 > J045 > JAMOQA01. The sequence continues at coordinate 251,471 of CAYQTA010000114.1, forward strand.
GCGGCCATCCGCTCCCGCTCCTCGCGGGCGGCCTTGGCCCGGGACTCGATCTCGACCTGGCGCCGGATCCCCTCGGTCAGCCGATAGGCGTACCCCTTGGGAATCAGGTAGTTGCGGGCATAGCCGTCCTTGACGGTGACCACGTCCCCCCGGCGGCCGAGATGGGGCACGTCCTCGCGCAGGATGATCTGCATCGTGGCGTCCTCCTCACTCCGCCGTGAACGGCAGGAGGGCGAGGATCCGGGCACGCTTGATCGCGGTCCCGAGCTGCCGCTGGTGCTTGGCGCACGTGCCGGAAACCCGGCGCGGCAGGATCTTCGCCCGCTCGGGGATGTAGTTCTGGAGGGTCCGGATGTCCTTGTAGTCGATCATGTCGACCTTTGCCTCGCAGAACTTGCAGTACTTGCGGCGGCGGAAGAGACCCTTTCGGCCCCGGCGACGGCTGGCGGCGCTCATTCCTTGTCCTCCTCGGCGGCGGGCGTCTCATCCGCGGCGGCTTCCCCGGCGGCCGACGCCTCCGGCGCCGCCTCGGCGGGAGCCTCTCCCGCGTCGGGTGCGGCATCCCGGGCGGCGTCGGCAGGGACGCCTTCCGTGGCGGGCTCCGCGTCTCCCTCGCCGTCCTCGCCCCGGGTGGCCCGCTCCGCGGCGCGGCGCAGGTACTCCCGGCGGGCCTCCTCGAGGGCTGCCTTCTCCTCCGGCGTCGGCGGTTTCTGGTGATCGGCCCGCACCGACAGCCAGCGGATGAAACCGTCCGACAGGCGCAGCCGGCGGAGGAACTCCTGCTCCACCTCCGGCTCGGCATCGTAGAGGAGGATGGTGTAGTTCCCCTCGGTGAACTTCCTGATCGGGTAGGCCAGTTTCCGGCGGCCCCAGCGCTCGACCTTGTGCACGACCCCGCCCATCTCGGAGATCATCTCCTCGAACTGGGTGATCAGGCGGTCGTGCTCCTCTTCCGAGAGCGTGGGGGCCGCCACGAGAGCCATCTCGTAGCGACGCATCTGGTGTTCCCTCCTGGTCTTCGCGGCCCCGGGCGCTGCCGCCCGGAGCGAGGGCCCGGGGCGCGCACGGGCCCCGGGGGGATGGAAAGCCGGAAGATCCTAGCACCGGCCCGGGGAAGACGCCAATCCGGCCCCTTCCCCGGAGGCCGTCCTCACAGCAGGGGCGCGATCACCAGGGCGACCACGCTCATCAGCTTGATCAGGATGTTCAGCGAGGGCCCGGCGGTGTCCTTGAAGGGGTCGCCCACGGTGTCGCCGATCACGGCCGCCTTGTGGGCATCCGATCCCTTGCCCCCCATGTGCCCCTCCTCGATGTACTTCTTCGCGTTGTCCCAGGCTCCGCCCGCGTTGGCCATGAAGATGGCGAGGAGAACGCCGGACGCGGTCACGCCGGCGAGCAGTCCGCCAAGGGCGGCGGGCGACCCGAACAGCGCCTTCGCGCCAAAGCCGACGACCACCGGGGTGACGACCGCCAGCAGCCCGGGGACGACCATCCGCTTGATCGCCGCGGCGGTGGAGATGTCGACGCAGCGCGCGTAGTCCGCCCGCGCCTTCCCTTCCATCAGGCCCGGGATCGAGCGGAACTGGCGGCGCACCTCCTCGATCATCTCGAAGGCCGCCTCTCCGACGGCCCGCATCGCCATCGACGAGAACAGGAACGGCAGCATCGCGCCGACCAGCAGGCCCGCGATGATCTGGGGCGAGCTCAGGTCCATCACCAGGGCCTCCCCGCCCCGGCTGACCTGCGTCTGGAACGCGGAGAAGAGGGCGAGCGCGGTCAGGGCCGCCGACCCGATCGCGAACCCCTTCCCGATCGCGGCCGTCGTGTTCCCCACCGCGTCGAGCTTGTCCGTCCGCTCGCGGACCTCCGGGGGAAGCCCGCTCATCTCGGCGATCCCGCCCGCGTTGTCCGCGATCGGGCCGTAGGCATCGACCGCGAGCTGGATGCCGGTCGTCGAGAGCATGCCGAGGGCGGCCAGGGCGATGCCGTACAGGCCGGCCAGCTTGTACGAGACGATGATCGCGGCGGCGATCCAGAGCACCGGCAGCGCGGTGGAGACCATCCCCACCGAGAGACCCGCGATGATGTTGGTCGCGGGGCCGGTCTGGGAGTCCCGGGCGATCCGCTGTGCCGGCGCACGGTCCTTCGACGTGTAGTACTCGGTCGTGACGCCGACGAGGATCCCGGCCACCAGCCCGGCGACGATCGCCCAGAACAGCGGTCCCCACCCGAGGGCCCCCTCCATGCCCGCGAGGTGAATCCCGTCCGCCGGGACGATCCGCCAGGCGAGGGCCCCCGTGCCGGCGATCATCAGGATGCCGGCGACGAACGAACCGGTGTTCAGCGCCGCCTGGGGGTTTCCGCCCTCGCGCACGCGGACGAAGAACGTCCCGATGATCGACGCGAGGATCCCGACCCCGGCGACGAGCAGCGGGAGGATCGTCGCCGCCCGCGCACCCGAGACCGCCGCGGCCCCGATGACCATCGACCCGACGATCGCGCCGACGTACGACTCGAACAGGTCGGCACCCATTCCCGCCACGTCGCCGACGTTGTCGCCCACGTTGTCGGCGATCACCGCCGGGTTCCGGGGGTCATCCTCGGGAATCCCCGCCTCCACCTTCCCGACCAGGTCGGCACCGACGTCGGCGGCCTTCGTGTAGATCCCGCCGCCGACGCGCGCGAAGAGCGCGATCGACGACGCGCCGAGGGAGAACCCGGAGAGGATCGTCACCACGTCCTGCAGGCTGTCCGCCTGGTCCGGGCGCACGCCGAGGATGCCGGTCTTCCAGTACAGCAGGAACAGCAGCCCCAGCCCGAGGACCCCGAGCCCGACGACCGCCATGCCCATCACCGAGCCGCCGGCGAAGGCGACCTGCAGCGCGGCGTTGAGGTCGGTCCGGGCGGCCTGGGTCGTCCGCACGTTCGCCGCCGTCGCCACCCGCATGCCGAAGAAGCCCGCAAGGGCCGAGCAGAGCGCCCCGACGACGAACGACAGTGCGATCAGCGGGTGCTTGAAGCTGCCCGCCGACGAACCGCCGAGGTTGGCGACGACGAGCAGCGCGGCGACCGCCAGCACGAAGACCGCGAGGACCTTGTACTCCCTGGCGAGGAAGGCCATCGCCCCCTCGCGAATCGCCTGGGCGATCTCCTTCATCCGGTCGCCACCGGGATCGCGCCTGCCGACGCTGACCGCGCGCGCCCATGCGAAGACCAGCGCGGCCACCCCGATCACCGGCACCAGCAGCAGCAGGTTGTCCATTCCAGCGCTCCTTCCGCGGCGGTCGTCACGTCCCGGGCGACCGCCGGTTGAAGGTCCTCATCGCTCCCTCGATCCCGTCCGCCAGGATCGACTCCACGGCGTCGGCTCCGAGCCGCACGCCGATCTCGAAATCCTCCCGCTCCACCGGCCCCGGCCGTCCCAGCACCCACCGGACCAGGTCCTCGCCCCCGGGAGGCCGGCCGATGCCGACCCGGACCCGGGCGAACTCCCGGGTCCCCAGGTGGTCGGCGATCGAGACCAGTCCCTTGTGCCCCGCCAGGCCCCCGCCCAGCTTGATCCGCACGGTTCCCGGCGGCAGGTCCGCCTCGTCGTGAACGACCAGCAGGTCCTCCGCACCCAGCCCGTGGTAGTCCAGCAGCGGCCGGGCGGCTTCGCCGGAGAGGTTCATGAACGTGGTCGGCATCGCGAGGATCACGTCCTCGCCGCCGATCCGTCCGCGGCCCCAGAGGGCGCGGTGACGGGCACGGTCCAGCGGGATGCCGTGGCGTCCCGCCAGGTGCTCGATCACCGCGAACCCCGCGTTGTGCCGGGTCCCCCGGTACTCCCGCCCGGGGTTCCCGAGCCCGAGCACGAGCCACATCAGGGGATCCCGGGGCCCGACTCAGTCGCCGCTCTCGCCCGCCTCGTCGCCCGCGGCGGGCGCCTCGCCGGCCTCCGCCTCCGCCGCCTCGGCGGCCTCTGCCTCGGCTTCCTCGGCCCCGGCCTTCTTTCCGGCAACCGTGCAGATCGTCTCGGTCGGCGGCGTCACCAGCTCGGACCCCTCCGGCAGCTCGAGCTGGCCCGCCTCGAAGTGCTGGCCCACGTGGAGCCCGGAGATGTCCGCCACGAGCTTGCCCGGGATGTTCCCCGGCAGGCACTTGATCACCACCTGCCGGTGAACGAAGTCGACGATGCCGCCCTCGCTCTTGACCCCGACCGGCGTGCCGACCAGCTCGACGGGCACCGAGACCTCGATCTTCTGGTCCATCTCCACGCGGACGAAGTCGACGTGGAGAAGCTGCTCGGTGACCGGGTGCCGCTGGATCTCGCGGATCAGGACCATGCGGCGGAGGTCCCGGCCCGCCAGCTTGAGCTGGATCAGGGTGTTCAGGCCCATCGGGGAATGGAGCGCCGCCTCGACGGGACGCGGATCCACCTGGACCCCGACCGGTTCACGGCCCCCGCCGTAGACGACGGCCGGGATCAGGCCCGCGCGCCGGAGGCGCCGCGAGGCGTTCTTCCCGAGGTTCTCGCGCGGTTCGACCTCGATGACGATCGGCTGGCTCATGGTTCTTCCTCGGAGGGGCGCGCCGGCCCCGGGTTGTCTCGCTCAGAGGAACAGCGTGCTGATGGAGGAATTCGTGTGGGTTCGCTTGATCGCCTCGCCGAGGAGGGACGCCACCGAGAGCACCTCGATCTTGGGGGAGGCGGCCCGGACCTCGTCGAGCGGGATCGTGTTCGTCACGGTGATCGACTCGACCGGCATCCGCTCGAGCCGTTCCATCGCCTTGCCGGACAGGACCGGGTGCGTGAAGCAGCCGGTCACCGAGAGGGCACCGTGCTTCCGCAGGGCGTTCGTCGCTCCCTCGAGGGTCCCCGCCGTGTCGATGATGTCGTCCACGATCACGCAGTGGTAGCCCTCGACGTCGCCGATCAGGTGGATCGTCTCCGCCACGTTGTGCGCCTTGCGCCGCTTGTCGATGATCGCCAGGCCCGCCGCACCGAGGCGCTTGGCATAGAACCTCGCCCGCTCGGTGCCTCCCGCGTCGGGGGAGACGATCACGGTCCTGCGCGGGTCGATCCGCTGCTGCAGGTGCTCGATCACGACCGGCGCCGCGTAGAGGTGGTCGACGGGAATGCTGAAGAAGCCCTGGATCGCCGGCGCGTGCAGGTCCATCGTGAGGACCCGGTCCGCCCCCGCCGCCTCGATCAGGTCGGCGATGAGCTTCGCGGAGATCGGCACCCGCGGCCGATCCTTCCGCTCCTGCCGGGCATAGCTGTAGTACGGGATCACCGCCGTGATCCGCGCGGCGGACGACCGCTTGAACGCGTCGAGCAGGAGGAGCAGCTCGAGGAGGTTCTCGGCCGGCGGGTTGGTCGGCTGGATGACGAACACGTCCGCCCCGCGAACGTTCTCCCGGATCTGGCAGTAGACCTCCCCGTCGGAGAACCGCTCGAGGAGCACGTCTCCCGGCGGCACCCCGAGGTACTCGCAGATCTCCCGGACGAGCGCCGGGTGCGCACCACCGCCGAAGACCTTCATGTCGGAAGACGTCATCGCGGGGCTCCCTCCAGGATCGTCGCGGGTCGGCCCGGGCCCCTTCAGGCGCCGGGGACGCCGGGCCGCGGCCCGGCGGGAGGCAGGCCATCCGCGGGAGGCGCTGCCTCCCCGGCGGCGGGCCGGAACGCCCGGTCCTGCTGTTCCTCGGCGGCCTCCCGGGGCCGCCGCCGCCCGCGGGCAGGCAGGCCGGCCGCGAGGGCCTCCTCGTACTTCGCCAGGACCTTCTCCTCGATCATCCGCCGCGTCTCGCTGTTCAGCGGGTGCGCGATGTCGCGGAAGGTCCCGTTCTTGCGCCGCTTCGAGGGCATCGAGATGAACAGGCCACTCGTGCCGTGGATCACCTTGATGTCCGAGACGACGAAGCAATCGTCGAAGACGATCGTCACGTAGGCCTTGAGCTTCTCCTCGTCCACCGGGAACACGCGGATGTCGGTGATCTCCATGCTCGCTACCCCTCCCTCACGTCCTCCGGGGGCCGTTCCCTCGGCAGCGTCCGCGTGACGCGGACCCAGTCCGCGGCCGGAACGCGCTCGAGGCGGCGTGCCGCCGCCTCCGCGTCCTCCGCCCGGGGAAACAGCCCGAACACCGCGGTCCCGCTGCCCGTCATCGCCGCCCGTCCCCCGGCGTCGCGCAGGACGGCGAGCAGGTCGCCGATCTCCGGCACGAGCCGGGTCGCCGCGGGCGCGAGGTCGTTGCCGACGGGCGGCAGGCCCGCTCCTCCCCGCTCCAGGTGGCGCAGGAACGCGCGCATCTTAGGGGCATCCCGCCGCTTCGTCAATCCTTTGCGGGCCTCCCGGTACACGTCGGCCGTGGCGAGGGAGCGTCCCGGGCGCGCGATCACGACGGGGATGGACGGCAGGTCCGGGAGCGGCTCGATCTCGTCCCCCCGCCCGCGGCCGGCGGCGAGCCCCCCGTGGAGAAAGTACGGGACGTCGGCCCCGAGGCGCGCGGCGAGCACCGGCAACCGCTCGCCGGGAAGGGCGCCCGGGAAGAGGGCGGCGAGACACCGGAGGACCGCCGCCCCGTCGGACGAACCGCCGCCGAGACCGGCCCCGGCCGGGATATCCTTCTCCAGCACGATCCGGACGTCCACGGCCAGCCCCGTGGCAGCGAGGAACGCCCGCGCGGCCCGGGTTGCGAGGTTCCGCTCCGCCGGGCACGGCGCTGCCGGTCGCACCTCGAGCTCGACCCGCCCCGCCCCCCCCTCCCGGGCCGTCACCTCGACCCGATCGCCCAGGGCGACCGCCTGGAAGACCGTGGCGATCTCGGTGTACCCGTCGGGCCGCGGCCCGAGCAGGTCGAGAACCAGGTTGACCTTCGCCGGGGCCAGGGTCCCGGCGCTCCGGCCCTCGTCTCCCGCCCGGAGGATGACCGCGGGGCCGGCCGGCGGGGCCCTCATCGCCCCGCCTCCCGGGAAGGTTCCGCGGCGACGGCCCCCTCCTCCCGGCGATGCACGAACCCCGGGGGAACCGGGGGCCATGCCGGTGCCGCCCGCGCGGGACGCGCCCGGATCCGCTCCGCGACGAGGAAGCCGCCCCCCTCGTCCCGCGCGGCGAGGCGGACCGGGTATGGACAGGCATCCTCCCCCGCGGGAGCCCAGGCCACGTTCCCCGACCATGCCCCGACCCGGAACGATCTCCGCCCTCCTTCCCTCCTCGACCGCCGTTCGAGGAGCATCGCCCCGGGCAGCGGGATCCCGGTCCAGCGTTCCCAGGTCGCTGCCACGTCGGGCCCGTCCACCGCCTCCCGGCGACGGGGCAGGAGAAGCCGCACGCGGCCGCCGCGCACCGCGGCGACCAGGACGGGCGCCCCGACCCGGCCGCGCACCTCGGCGAGCAGCCGGCCGTCCCGGCACGCCCGGGCCACCAGGCGCCCCGAGCCCCGCTGCTCCCCGTCCCCGAAGCGAACCCGGTAGCGAAGGTCCCAGCAGGCAGGCTCGGCCGAAGGGGAGACGGGGGTACCCCGGGGGGCGGGACCGGGAGCGCAACCGGCCAGGACCAGCAGGACCGGGAGGATGCCGGTCCGCGCCGCAACGAAGCCTTCAGCACGCGAAAACCAGGCAGAAATCCGTGCCCACCACCAGCCGGAACCGTCCGCCTGCCTTCGCGGCACCCGGCCGGGAGGCCCTTCGGCCGTCACCCGACGGGGTTGCCGAGAGCCGAGCTCCACCATCGGGTCACCGGGCGGGCGCGGGCCGCTCATCCCGCTCCCCCCATTTCCGGATCTTCTCCTCGAGTTCCTTCCGCCGCTCGCTTCCCAGCGCCAGGGCGGCCCGCCACTCGGCCAGCGCCCGGTCGACGTCGCCGAGGGCCAGGTACACGTCCCCGAGATGCTCGTGGAGCGTGGCGTCCGGGCTTCCGTCTCCGCTCCGGATCGCCCGGAGCAGCAGCGGCAGGGCCTCCCCCGACCGTCCGAGCCGGTGGAGCACCCACGCGAGGGAGTCCAGGTAGTTCGGGTTCTCCGGCTTCGAGTCCACGGCGCGCCGGATCATCGCGAGCGCCTCGTCGAGATCCCGTCCCTCGTCGGCCAGGAGGTAACCCAGGTCGTTGAGCACCGCGTCGTCGTCCGGGCTGCGCTCGAGAAGCATGCGGTAGGCCGCCTCCGCCTCTCCCGTCCGGCCGACGCTCATCAGGACCGCGGCCCGGGCCCGGAGCAGCTCCACCGGGGGATCGGCGGGCAGTCCCAGGGCATCGAGGAAGCGAGCCGCGAGGGGCCCGTGGTTCCAGGCGAGGAGCCACATCGCGACCTGGCTGCCCAGGGTCGGAGCCTCGTCTCCCGCCGCCCGGACGGTGGCGAGCGCCCCGGCCACCGCCCGGTCTTCCCCGTTCCCCTCGCGGGCGACCGCCAGGAGGGCTTCGAGGGCGATCCAGGCCGGGTTGCGCGGGTCCTTCTCCCGGAGCCGGGCGACGAGCCGTACCGCCTCGTCTTCCCGGCCGAGGGCATCCAGGACCCGGACCCTCAGGCGGACGACCGCGGGGTCGTCCGGCAGGTCGCGGATCGCCCTGGCGGCCTCTTCCGGCCGGCCCGCCTCGAGAAGATCCCGCGCCCGCTGGAGCGCGAGCGCCTGCCCGAACGACGCCTGCTCGTCGTCGTCCAGCTTCTCCTCCAGTTCCCGGAGCCGTTCGGCGGCCAGGCCGTAGCGCCCCGCCTGCTCGGCCGCGAACGCCCAGGTGAGCAGGGTGCGCCGCGAGCGGTACGCGGCGGGCAGACCCTCCAGGAGCGCCAGCGCCTCCTTCCCGCGGCCCAGGCGAACCAGGGCGCGGGCGAGATCCCGGCGAATCATCGGGTCCCCCGGTCGGAGCTCGTGAGCCTTCCGCAGGGGCTCCACCGCTCCGGTGTCGTCGCCCCGCTCCAGTCGCACGAGACCGATCCGGTGGAGCAGCTCGGGGTCTTCCGGCCGCAGGTCCCGCAGGCGCAGCAGGACCTCCTCCTGGCCCGCCAGGTCTCCCCGGTTGCCCTTGAGATCGGCCAGCGTTTCGAGGACGGGGATGGCCGCCCTGCCCGTCAAGCCGGAGCGCTCGAGCAGTTCGATCGCCTCGTCGATCCGCCCCCGGGCCAGCAGCGTGCGCGCCAGTGCCATCCAGGGGGCCGCGGCATCCAGTCCCGGGATCGACGAGGCCTCCCGGGCGACCCGCTCCGCCTCGTCCATGCGGCCATCGGCCGCCAGGATCCGGATCCGTGCGACCCAGGCCGCCGTGTCCAGCGGCCGCGCCTCGGTGGCCCGTGCCAGGTGCTCGAGAGCGCGGTCGAGGGCCGCCCGGTCCCGGGTGCGCTGCCAGCGTCCCAGCTCGATCTCCGCCAGCACCTTGTGCGCGTCGGCGGACGCCGGGTTCCGCTCGACCGCGCGCCCGGCCTCGTCCTCGGCGCAGGCCAGGTCCCCGGCCTGCAGGCAGATACGGGCGAGGGTGGCATGCACGGGCGCCGCCTCCGGGTCCAGCTCGAGGACCCGCTCCAGGAGCCTGCGGGCCTCATCCTGCCGCCCCTCGGCCGCCGCCTCCCGCGCGCGGACGTAGAGAAGGAACGCCCGGGACCGCCGGGCGGTAACGTCCTCGTCCGCTCCCGGCCGGGGGGCCGCGGCGCGGCCCCCGGGGAGGCCGGCCGGGAGGCAGGCGAGGAGGACGGCGACGAGTCGCAGTACGCGCATGCCACCAGTCTGGACCGCCCCCCCTGCCGGTGCCAGACCCCCCGGGGTGGCGCCGAGCTTCCAGGAGGCCCCCCGCCGAGGAGGGACCGGGCTCCGCGCGGTTTCTGCCGGGGGAATCGCTCCCCCTTTCCGCCCGGGCCGAAGGGGCGGACGGGGAGGGGGCCTCATCCTGCCCGCCGTCAGGGTGCGGGGACCAGCGTCCAGCGGCCCGGCCGTCCCGCTACCTCCCAGCGACGCGCCCGGAACCCGTCCGGGGGCCACGAGTCGGTCCATTCCCGCTCCAGCTCGATCCGGGCGGTCGCCGAGAGAACCCGCAGGAGCAGCCGGTGTTCCCCCGGCGACACCGAGAACGCCATGGTCACCGGCCTTCCCGGGGGGAACGCGGTGCCGGGGCCCACGCGCACGAGGCCGGCTCGCCTCCCGTCGACGAGCAGTTCGACGAGCCCTTCCGAGAGAGGATGCAGCAGTTCGACGACACCTCGCCCGGGCACGGCCTCGTGGGCTCCCGGGGACGGGACGGTGCCCGGCGGCTCGACGGGCCCGGCCAGGCCCGCGTCCCCCCGGGGATCCCGGCGCGTCTCGCCTTCCTCTTCCTCGCGTCGAGCACTCGGGCGCTCGAGAGCGGCAGGCCGGGGACCGGGTCGGTGGGAGACACGGGGACGGGTGACGGGTGCGGAGGATGTTCGCTTGTGCTTTCGCTTTTTCGCCCGAACCCGCGCGACGCGGCGCCTGCCTGCCGCCCCGTTCCCGGGGCCGTTTCCCGCTTTACGCTCCCCGGACGGGCGCAGGACGGCACCCAGGGCGGCGAATACCCGGTCGTCCCCCGGCGCCTCGGCCAGGGCGGCACCCAGGGCGGCGGCGCACGCCTGCCCCTTGCGTCGTTCGCAGGCCTCGACGAGCGCCCGGCGCGCCGCGCTTCCCGTCACCGGGCGGGAGACGATTCCCGGTCCATGCTTCCCACCGCTGTCCACCGTTCCCCCGGAGACCAGGACGAGCGCCGCCACGAGGGAGGCGGCTGCCAGCGCCGTCACGGCGGTCCGCCACCCACGGGACTCGCCCCGCGACCGTCGGGCCGGGAGGACCGTCTGCTCCCGGGCGGCGCCCGGCACCGGAGCGGCTTCTCCCGGAATCCCTGCGGGGGTCCCTTCTTCGCCGCTGGCCACGACCGCCGCCTCGAGTGCCCGGGCCATGTCGACGGCCCGGGCCGGTCGCTCGGCGGGATCCTTGCGCAGGACGTCGCGCAGGACGGACCTCAGGGGCGCGGGCACGCCGGGCAGCGCACGGTCGGGGTCCGGAACGGGGTCGTGGAGGACGCGGTGGGCGATCTCCGCCACGCTGAGACCCCGGAAAGGGGGTGCCCCGGCGAGGCATCGCCAGAGCACGACCCCGAGGGACCAGGTGTCCGCCCGGGCATCGACCGGCTCGCCACGCAGCTGTTCCGGGGCGGTGTAGGCGGGGGTTCCGACGAAGACGCCCGGATCCTCCCCTGCACCGGCGCGCTCACCCGGGTGGCCGGCGACCCCGAAATCGGTGATCTTCACCGACCCGTCCGCGGCCAGCAGCAGGTTGCCCGGCTTCACGTCCCGGTGGACGACGCCCGCCCGGTGGGCCGCGTCCAGGGCGCGGGCCGCCTGTGCCACCAGGGAGGCGGCCTCGAGGGGCGCGAGCCGCCCCCGCGCCCGCAGCAGGTCCTCGAGGGATCCGCCCTCGACGAACTCCGTCACCAGCCAGGCCTCGTCCAGGCTGAAGCCGACCTCGACCACCTCGACGATCCCCGGGTGGCGCACGCGACCCAGGAGCTCCGCCTCCCGGCGCAGTCGCTCCTCCCAGGCCTCCGCCCGCTCGCGGGGGTCCCGGCGAACGCGCTTGACCGCCACGATCCGTCCGGTCGCGCGGGCACGCGCCTTCCAGACGGTGCCGTGTGCTCCCCGGCCCCAGACCTCGAGCAGCTCGTACCGTTCCTCGAACGACGCCATCTGGCCCCCTTCCCCTCCGGGGGAATATGGGGCCCGCCCGGCGCTCGGACACCCCGCGGCCGCCGCGCGCCCCCGCTCCACCGGGAGGTGGCGGATCCACCCGGATCCCGCGTGCGTCGCGGGATGCCGTGTCGTCCGGCAGGAGGAATCTCGCCGGGGAGACCCGGCGAACGCCGAGGAATCAGGCGGCGGGACGCGCCGCGGTGCCGGCCGGCTTCCGGCCCTCCTCGAGGATCCAGCGGATCGCCTCGTCGAGGAACCGGTCCTGGCCCTCCTTCCAGGTCGCCGCGGGAGGAACGACCACCACGTGGGCCGGCTCGAGCCCCTCGTCCGCCCAGGCGGTCCCGTCGGCCAGCCTCATCTCCCGGGTCGCCAGGAGGAGCGAGCCCTCGCCCCGCAGGGGGATGACCTCGGGCACGCCCGCCAGTCCGAAGGTCTTCCGCCCGAGGAGGGTCGCGCCGGCACGCCGCAGCAGTGCCGCCAGGGCTTCGCCGGTCCCCGCGGTCGACCCGTCCACCAGGACCCATGTCTTCCCCGCCACGGGGAGATCCCCGGCGGCAACCGGGGCCTTCAGCGGAGTCTCCCCGCCGCGGGCATCGACGAGGACGAGGAGATCTCCGCCGGGAACCAGGACGCCCGCGAGCCGGGCCACCTCGGACGGCCGGGCCCCGACGACGCCCCGCAGGTCGATCAGCAGGTCCGCCCCGGGATGCGCCGCCACCGCCCCGGCCAGCTCGGCCCGCAGGCCGACCGGATCGATCCGCGAGAGGTCCCCGAGCCGCAGGTGAAGGAGCTTTCCCTCCCCGCGCACGGCCAGCCGGTAGCCCGGGTCGGCGGGAAGGGCCAGGGACAGCTTCACGTGCCGCAGCTTGTAGGTCGACGCATCGAGGAGGACGATCTCGCGCGTCTCGCCGGGCTCGCCGTGCAGCAGGTGCCGGAGCTGGGGCCACGACAGGCGCCGGGCCGGCCGACCGTTCACCCGCCACACCTGGTCCCCCTCGTGGATCCCCTCCCGTTCCGCCGGCCCGCCGGGCTCCACCCGGACGACCACCGCGACGCCACCGGCGGGCAGGAGCTCGAGGCCCGGCCCCGCCGGGCCCAGGGGCGCGGAAAGGACCTTCTCCTCCCCCGGAGGGAGCCAGGCGCTGACCGCGTCGAGAGAGCGCGCCATCCCTTCCCACGCGCCGCGGAGGAGCCTGGCCTCGTCCACCGGTTCCACGTAGTTGGCCCGGGTGAGCGACCAGACCTCCTGGAACACGTTGAGGTAGCGGTACGTGGTGTCCGGCCGGAACTCCGCCGCCAGCACGAGGGCGAGGGGAGCGAGGGCGGCAAGGGCCAGGGCGGCGATGACGGGTCCACGGGTTCTCTTCATGACGGGGGAAAGGATAGGTCACCCCCTCCTCCGGGTCGACCCGCCGATCCCCAGCTTCTTCAACCGGTACCGGAGGGCGTCCCGGCTGATCCCGAGGAGCCGGGCGGTCCGGGTCACGTTCCCCCCCGTCCGGTCGAGGGCCTGCTCCACGAGGGACCGCTCCACGTCCGCGAGGCGCACGCCGCCCGCGGGAAGTCGCACCCCCCCGTCTCCCGACCGCACCTCCCCCTCGCCCCGCACGTGCCTGGGCAGGTCGGCGAGCCGGATGCGGGGCCCGTCGCAGAGGATCACGAGGCGCTCGACCAGGTTGCGCAGCTCCCGGACGTTTCCCGGCCACGAGTACCGCTCCAGGGCCGCGAGGGCCGCCGGTTCGAATCCCTCGATCCGCTTCCGCTGCTCCCGCGCCGACCGTTCGAGGAAATGGGCCGCGAGGAGCGTCACGTCCCCCCGGCGTTCCCGCAGGGGCGGCAGGCGGATCGGCACGACCTGGAGCCGGAAGAACAGGTCCTCCCGGAAGCGCCCCGCGCGCACGTCCTCCTCCAGGTCGCGGTTGGTGGCCGCGATCACCCGGACGTCGACCGGGATGTCACGGCTCCCGCCCAGCCGGCGGACGGTCCGTTCCTCGAGGAAACGGAGCAGCTTCGCCTGGGACCCCGTCCCCATGTCCCCCACCTCGTCGAGGAAGACCGTCCCCCCGTCGGCCAGCTCGAGGAGTCCGCGTCGCCGCGCGTGGGCCCCCGTGTAGGCACCCTTCTCGTGCCCGAACAGCTCGCTCTCGAGCAGCGTCTCCGGGAAGGCGGTGCAGTCGAGGGCCAGGAACGGCCCTTCCGCGCGGGGGGACGCCAGGTGGATCGCCCGGGCCACCAGGTCCTTCCCCGTTCCCGACTCCCCGAGGAGCAGCACGGTCGTCCCCGGAGAGGCGGCGACCCGCTCGACGAGGGCCAGGACGTGCCGCATCGCCGGGGAACGGCCGACCAGGGTCTCCGGGCCGTGCCGCCGCAGGGCCTCCTCCCGGAACCGCTGCAACTCCCGCCGCAGGCGGGTCGTCTCGAGGGCCCGGCGCACCACGGCGAGCAGGGCCTCGATCTCGACCGGCTTCGCCAGGTAATCGAACGCCCCCGCCTTGATCGCGCGAACCGCCCGGTCGACCGACGCGTGCCCGGTCAGCATCACGACCGTCGTCTCCGGGTGATCGGCCCGCCAGCGGGGAATCGCCTCGAGCCCGGACCCGTCCGGAAGCCGGTGGTCGAGGAGCACCAGGTCCGGCGCCTCCGCCTGCAGGGCCGCCTCGGCGTCCGCCAGGGTCGCCGCCTCCCCGACCTCGAAACCCTCCTCGGCCAGGCGCCGTGCGAGCGACCACCGGAGCAGCCGGTCGTCGTCGACCACGAGCACGCGTTCCCCGGCCATGCGTCAGTCCTCCTCGCGGGCCGCGCCACAGGCGGGCAGGTCCAGGCGGAACGTCGTTCCCCCGCGTCCCGTCTCCTCGAGCACCAGGCGTCCGCCGTGCGCCTCGGCGAGGCTCCGGGCAATCGGCAGGCCGAGCCCGGTTCCCTCGGCGGAGGTCGTGAAGAACGGCTCGAAGACCCGGTCGCGGATGCCCGGCGCAATCCCGGGCCCGTGGTCCCGGAACCGGATCGAGACGAAGCGTCCCTCCCGGGCCGCCGAGAGCAGGACCCTCCCCTGTCCCCCCATCGCCCGGGCCGCGTTCTGCAGCAGGTTGACGGCGACCTGGGAGATCCGCAGCGGGTCGACGAGAACGAGCTCCTCCTCCACCGGCCCGGGGTCGGCAATCTCGACCGTCAGCCCCTCCGTGCCGGGAACCCCCGTCGCCGCGTCGCGGAAGCTCTCGAGGAGGTCCGGCACGGGCCAGCAGAAGCGGTCCAGGCGCGGCGGGCGCGCCCAGGCGAGGACGTCGTCGAGAACCCTCCGGGCGCGCTCGATCCTCGCGCGCATCTCCCGGGTGACCTCCCGGCGCTCGCCCGGGGGCGGCAGTTCGCCGCGTTCCAGGACCTGCAGGCCCGCGTCCACGCCGGCCAGGGTGTTCCGCAGCTCGTGGGCGAGCCCGGCGGCGAGCCGCCCGAGGGCGGCGAGACGCTCCGCGTGGAGCGCCCGGGCCTCGAGACGCCGGGTCTCCGTGACGTCCCGCAGCAGGAGCTGGCGCAGGACCGGCCCCGCTCCCCGGACGCGCCACCCCAGGAGGGAGATCGTCCGGTCCCCGGGAAGCTCCACCTCGAGGGGCACGAGCCTCCCCTCGACGCCCGCCGCGTCGAGCCAGCGAGCGATCGCCGGCCGGAGCCGCTGCGGCCAGCAGGCCAGGAAGGCGTTCCCGGGACGCGGCCCCGGGGACAGGCCCAGCCGACCCACCGCCCGGTTCGCGGCGAGGATCGTCCCCCGTCCGTCGACCAGGAGCATCGCCTCCGGCGTGTCGTCGAAGAGTGCACGGAAACAGACCTCGCCACCGTCCTCCTGGTGGGGGAAATCCCCCGCGGGCGGGGGATTTCCCCCACCCGCCGCGCTTCCACCTTCCGGGATATCACGAGCCATCTCTTTCTCCATCAACGTGTTCCCCGTCGCGTCGACCGGTGGCACGGGGATTGCCCTCCCGGAGGGTATCAGGGCCCGCCCCCCCGGGAAAACCGGCTTCGCGGGCCCGCGGAGGGCCACCGTGAACCACGGCCGAGAGATCGTCCGCCTCCCCCGGGACCGCGTCGGGGAGCTCGTCGACCTCCTCCGCCGCACCTACCGGGTGGCCGGCCCCGTGCGGGTCCCCGGCGAGGAGCGGTGGACGTTCCGGGTCCTCGATCCGGGAGAGCTGCCAGACCTGTCGTACCGGACCACCCTCCTCCCGCTCCGGCGCCTCGTCGTCCCGCCCAGGGACGTCCTGTTCCGGTTCCGGCGGGAGGCGGACGGATCCTTCTCGTTCGAGGAGCCGGGGGCCGGGATGCCCCTCGCGCTCGTCGGCGTGCATGGCTGCGACCTGCTCGGGTTGCGGGTCCACCGCTCCTTCCACGAGACGACGTGCATCGAGCAGCCGGTGCTGGAGCGCCTCGACCGGGCGCTGGTGATCGCCGTCGGCTGCTTCGCCCCCTGCGGCCCCTCCTGCTTCTGCCGGGACACCGGCGCCCTCGAGAACCGGGCGATGGCCGACCTGTACGCCTGGGACCTCGGGGAAACGTACCTGGTCGAAGTGCTGACGAGGAGGGGCCGGAACGTCGTCGGCGAGCTGGGCGGACTCGAGGGCGCAAGCCCGGAGGAAATGGTCCTCCTCCGGCGACGGATCCGCGCCCGGCTCGACGCCTTTCCCCTGCACCTCGGGTTCCCCCTCGAGCGGCTCGGCAGGTCCCTCGAGGCGGCCGAGGACGATCTCCTCTGGGAGGCGAACGCGGACCGCTGCCTCTCGTGCGGCCGCTGCAACCTGGTCTGTCCGACCTGCACCTGCTTCGATGTCCGCGACTGTGCCTCGCTGGACGGCCACGAGGGGGAACGGGCTCGCACCTGGACCGGGTGCCAGGCGGTCGGCTTCTCCCGGGTCGCCGGCGGCCACGACTTCCGCCCGACCCGGGCGCAGCAGCTCCGCTACCGGGTGTTCCGCAAGGGAAAGTACATGCCGGAGCGGTACGGTCTCGTCGGCTGCACCGGCTGCGGGCGGTGCGTCGAGCACTGTCCCGTCGGCATCTCGATCCGGGAAATCTTCCGCCAGGTCGGGGGAGGTGCCTGATGGCCCGCTGCTCGATGGTCCCCGAGCCCTGCCCGATCCTCGCCGCCCGAAACCTGACCGGGCGGGAGGTTCACTTCGTCGTCAAGACGCCCGGGCCCGGGTTCGACGCCCTGCCGGGACAGTTCGTCATGGTTTCCCTGCCCGGGATCGGGGAAGCGCCGATCTCCCTCGCCGCCCTCCCGGGGGAAGGCGCTCCCGAGGGAAGCTTCGAGCTCTGCATCCGCCGGACGGGCCGCCTGACGAACGTCCTCACCCGGCTGGCCACGGGAGACACGATCTACGTCCGGGGCCCCTACGGCCGGCGCGTCGAGTGGGACGCCTTCGAGGGGAACGATCTCCTCTTTCTCGCGGGAGGCCTCGGCCTCGCTCCCCTGCGGGCCTTCATCCAGCGGGCGCTCCTGTGGCGCGATCGGTTCCGCCGGATCGTGGTGCTGATCGGGGCGCGGCAACCGTCCGAGCTGCTCTTCCAGGACGACATCGAGCGCTGGCGCTCGCGGCAGGACGAGGTCCGGGTCGAGGTGACGGTCGACGTGGCGACCAGCGGCTGGAGCGGCCGCGTCGGCGTGATCACGACCCTCCTCGATGACCTGGACCTCGACACCGAGCGCACCTCCGCCTTCATCTGCGGTCCACCCGTCATGTACCGCCACGTGGTCCGGCGGCTGCTCGCCTACGGGCTTTACGAGAGCCACCTCTGGATGACCCTCGAGCGCCGGATGAAGTGCGGCATCGGCCTGTGCGGCAACTGCCAGATGAGCGGGCTGTACGTCTGCCAGGAGGGACCGCTCTTCAACTACCGGGAGGTCCGCCACCTGAGGGAGGCGATCTGACGATGGCCACGGCGACGCGACGGGGATCCCGGCCGCGGGTGGCGTTCTTCTCGTTCGCCTCCTGCGAGGGTTGCCAGCTCCAGGTCCTCTCCATCGAGGACCGCCTCCTCGACCTGCTGGACCAGGTCGAGATCGTCAACTTCCGCGAGGCGATCGATGACCGGCGCGAGGACTACGAGATCGCCTTCGTCGAGGGATCGATCGTCAGGCCCGGCGACGTGGAGGAACTGCTCGCGATCCGGGAACGGGCCCGCATCCTGGTCGCCCTCGGCGCCTGCGCCTGCCAGGGCGGCGTCAACGCGCTCCGCAACCGGCTCCCGCTGGCGGGCGTGGCGGACCTGGTCTACGGGGGCCGTCGCGACGGCGTCTTCGCCGCCCTGCCCGAGGCCACGCCGCTGCACGCCCTGGTCACCGTCGACTACCGGGTCCCCGGGTGCCCGATCGACCGCGAGGAGTTCCTCGAAACGGTCCGCTCCCTCCTGGCGGGGACGATTCCTTCCCTGCCACCCCACGCGGTCTGCGTGGAGTGCACCCTGCGCGAGACCGGCTGCCTCCTCGAGCGGGGGACTCCCTGCCTGGGCAGCGTCGCCCGCGCCGGTTGCGGGGCGGTCTGCCCCGCCTGGGGGGCGCCCTGCGAGGCGTGCCGCGGCTTCCACGACGACCCGAACTTCGAGGGCCTCGGCGAGGCGTTCTACCGGGCGGGCCTTCCCCGCTCCCTCGCCGCGGAGAAGCTGGAGCTCTTCAACAACTGGAAGGAGTTCCGCGAACGATGGGAAAGAGCGCTTCCATCAACGTCCACCACGTGACCCGCGTCGAGGGGCACGGGAACATCGTCGTCGACCTGGTCGACGGCGAGCTCACCCGCTGTGACCTCGAGATCGTCGAGGCTCCCCGCTTCTTCGAGGCGCTCCTGCGCGGCCGGCCCGCCGAGGAGGCGCCCCGGATCACGTGCCGCATCTGTGGCATCTGCTCGGTGGGCCATGCCACGGCCTCCATCCAGGCGGTGGAGGACGCCCTCGGGATCCGGCCGGGGCCGCGCACGAGGAAGCTCCGCCGCCTGAACATGTGCGGGGAGTGGTTCCAGTCCCACGTTCTCCACGTGGCCTTCCTCGTCGCGCCGGACGCCTTCGGGGCGCCTTCCGTGATCCCGCTCGCCCGGAGCCATCCCGAGGTCGTCCGCCTCGCCCTCCGCCTCAAGGGTCTCGCCAACGAGATCTGCTACACGGTATCCGGCCGCCACGTGATGCCGATCTCCTACCTGCCGGGCGGAACGGGACGCTGGCCCACGGGCGGGGAGCTCGAGCGCCTGCACCGGCTCCTCGTCGAGGCCCGGGCGGACGTGGACGCCCTGGTCGACCTGTTCGCCGGCATCGAGTGGCCGGAGCTTCGCCGGGAGTGCGAGTGCCTGGCGGCCCTCGACGAGGATGGCGCCTACCCGATGATGGGCGGCCCGATCCACTCGAGCCTCGGCCGGACCTGGCCGACCCACCGCTACCGGGAGGCCGTCGAGGAATACCTGGTCGACCACTCGGCGGCCAAGCACGCGCGGGGCCGGGAGGGATCGATCCGGGTCGGCGCCCTCGCCCGCTACCGCCTCGCCCACGAGCTTCTCGGCTGGCGCGCCCAGCGGGCGGCGGACGCCCTCGGCCTCGATCCCGAGACGACGAACCCGTTCCACTACAACCCGGCCCAGGTGGTCGAGACCGTGCAGGCCCACGAGGAAGCGATCTCCCTCGTCGAGGAGCTCCTCGAGGACCCGTCCCCGGAGGAACGCGCCCCGGTAACCCGCGCCCGCGGCGGCGAGGGGTTCGGCGTGGCGGAGGTGCCGCGGGGCACCCTCTACCACCACTACGTGATCGGCCCCGACGGCAGGATCGACCAGGCGAACTGCATCATCCCGACCGGCCAGAACCTGGCCGCCATCGAGGACGACATGCGGGCCTTCGTCCCGGCCCTTCTCGACCGCTCCGAGGACGAGATCGCCCATCACCTCGAGATGCTGGTGAGGGCCTACGACCCCTGCATCTCCTGCTCGGTCCACCTCCTGGACGTCCGCTTCGTCCGGGGTGGACGGCAGGACGCGAGCGGCGACGAGGCGGGAGGCGGATGAGCGCCCGGCGCCAGCGGGTCCTCGTCGCGGGGATCGGGAATCCCCTCGCCGGGGACGACGGCATCGGCGAGGTGGTCGCCCGGACCCTGGCCGCGGATCTCCTGCCTCCGGGCGTCGAGGTCCGGTACCCGGGCACCGACCCCCTCGTCGTCCTCGGCTGGCTCGGCGAGGGGGCCCGGGTGCTGGTGATCGACGCCTGCCGTCACGGTGGGATGCCGGGGGAGGCCGTCCTCTTCCGGCTCGACGACCCGGACTGGACGGAGCGGGAGGCGCCCCTCTCCCTCCACGGCATCGACCTCGAGACCGCCGCCCGCCTGGGAAGGGAGCTCGGGGTTCCCCTTCGGAACGCCCTGGTCCTCGGGATCGAGCCGGCGAGCGTCGAGCCCGGTCGCGGGCTTTCCCGGGAGCTGCTGGCCGCGGTGCCGAGACTGGTCGAGATGGCCCGGCAGGCGACCTGGGCCCTTCTCCGAGAGGAAGACGAGGTGAAGCGATGATCGAGGACCTGCAGCGCGCGGAGTTCTTCCAGGGGTTCGACGAGACGGCGCTCGCCGACATCGCGAGGTTCGCCGAGCGGCGCACGTGCGAGCGGGGAGAGACGATCTTCGAGCGGGACGCGGAGGCCCGGTTCGTCTACCTCGTGGTCAAGGGGCGGGTGCGCCAGGGCTTCGAGGTGGGGCCGGGAAGGGAGGTCTGGTTCCAGACCATCGAGCCGGGAGGCCTGTTCGGGCTGCCCGCCCTCATCCCGCCGCGGGCCCACAACATCAAGTCGGTCGCCTCGGAGCGAACGGAGCTGATCGCGATCGACGCGGACCGGCTCCTCGAGTACCTGGAGGAGCATCCCCGGTTCGGGTTCCTGTTCATGGAGCGGATCGCGAAGCTCTACCAGCGGCGCCTGAACAACTGTCGCCTGCAGGTGGTCCACCTGCTGCCGGTCAGCGAGTCCGGCCCGCTCCTGGACTGACGGGAAACCGCCCCGCGGCCTACCGCCCCAGGGCCAGGCGGGCCGCCGCAGCCACCGGCGATTCGGGGTAGAGGTCGAGGACCTGTTGCCAGGCCTCCCTCGCCCCCTCCGTGTCACCGCTGGCCTCCCGCACCTTCGCCAGGCCCTCCCAGGCGAGATCGCCCGGGTAACCGGACTCGGCGTCGGTGAGTTTCTCCCAGAGGGCCGCCGAGTCCTCGTACTGCTTCGCCGCCGCGAGGGCCTTGGCCAGGGACGCCTTCACCGGTCCGCCCATCGTCGGGTCATCACCCAGGCGGTCGACAGCCCGGCGCAACTCCGCCACCGCGTCCTCGGTCTTCCCCTGCTCGAGGAGCGCCTGCCCGTGGAGCCAGAGGGCCAGGTCACCGAGCGGCGCGGGGGCGGCCTCCGCCTTCTCCAGCCGCGCCAGGGCCTCGGTCAACCGCTCCTCCGGCGAAGCGAAGGTCGGGCGGTACGGATCGTCGGGCCGCGGCGCCTCGTCCCGGGCCAGCGGGGCCTCGAGGGCCGCCTGGGCCCGGGCGAAGAGGTCCGCCGCTTCCTCGGCCCGGTGACGGCTCCAGGCGTGAAGCCCGAAGCCCCCGACGATCGCGACGATCACCGCGATCGCGCCCAGGACGTACGGCCGCGGGTTCTCCTCCATGTGCTGGAAGAGGCGCATCGTCCAGTCGACGAACTCGTCCTGCTTGATCTTCTTCCGGTCCAGGCGATCCATCGGCAGTCCCTCCCGGCCCGTGGCCGGCGTCGTGCTGGTAGGCCTGGCAGGACTCGAACCTGCGACCTTCGGTTTAGGAAACCGCTGCTCTATCCGACTGAGCTACAGGCCCACCTGTCCGCCCGCAACGGGCGGCGGTGCCAGAGTCTAGCGCGAATCCGGGCCCGGCGCGCACCCGCCCCGCGCCGCCCGGGACGGCCCCGGGTGGTTCCGGCGCTCAGTAGACGACCACGGAGAGGACCGGCGCCCCGGCGAGCCTCTCGCGTCCCCCGAGGGCCGCCAGTTCGACGAGGAAGAGCCACCCGGCGACCTCGCCGCCGGCCCGCCGGACCAGGTTGGCCGCCGCGGCCGCCGTCCCCCCGGTGGCGAGCAGGTCGTCGACGACGAGCACCCGTTGCCCGGGCCGGACGGCGTCCCTGTGCATCTCGATCGTGTTCTCTCCGTACTCCAGGCTGTACGACTCCCGCAGGGTCTCCCGGGGCAGCTTCCCCGGCTTGCGAATCGGAACGAACCCGGTCCCGAGCCGCTCGGCGAGAGGCATCCCGAACAGGAACCCCCGGGACTCGATCCCGGCGATCACGTCCGGGCGGGTCTCCCGGGCCCGGTCCTCCAGTTCCCGGAGGGCCGCCCCCAGGGCCTCCGGGCTCCCGAGGAGCGGGGTGATGTCCCGGAAGAGGATCCCCGGCTGCGGAAAGTCGGGCACGTCGGCGATGTACTGCTTGAGGTCCACGGCACCCACGTCGGTCGTCTCCTCTGCGCGGTGGCGACCCGCCCCTAGCGGCGGATCTCGAACGTCTCCATCCCCTCGGCTGCGACCGGCGTGCTCTCCACCCGCTCGACCCGGGCGAACCGCGGGCCCCGCGAGAGGTCGAACTCGAACTCCGCCAGCCTGTCCGCCGGCCCCTCCGCGTACGCCTCCACCGTCCCGTCCGGGCGGTTGGCGACCCAGCCGGCAAGGCCGAGCGCCCGGGCACACGTGGCCGCGAAGACCCGGTAGCCGACCCCCTGGACCCTTCCGTGGACCCGGTAGCGGCGCGCCTCCTTCACGGTGCTTCCCTCCGTGCTTCCTGCCGGCGTGGCCATTATCGCCGCTCCCCCCGCCCGGGGGTAGCACCCCGGGGTAGAATGCCCGCCGTCCACGAAAGGAGGTCTGCCGATGTCCGTGCTCGCCCGTCGCATCCCCGTGCTGCTCGCCCTGCTCGCCCTGCTCACCCTGCCGGCCGCCCCTCCCGCCCGGGCCGCAACCCTCGCGGGGGTGACGATGCCGGACACCGTCGAGGTGGCCGGGCAGACCCTCCACCTGAACGGGATGGGACTCCGGGAAGCGACGTTCCTGAAGATCGACGTCTACGTGGCGGGCCTCTACCTCGCGCGGCCGACCCGGGACGCGGCGGCGATCCTCGCCGACGAGGGGCCGAAACGCCTGGTCATGCACTTCGTCCGGGGCGTCGGCGCGAAGAAGCTGGTCCATGCCTGGCACGAGGGATTCGAGAAGGTCGCGGCAAGGGACGAGGCAGAGATCCGGGCCGGCGAGAAGCAGCTCTGCTCGTACATGGAAGACGTCTCCGAGGGAGACGAGATCGTCCTGACCGAGATCCCCGGCAAGGGGGTCGAGGTCTCGGTCAAGGGCAGGGTGAAGGGCATCATCCCCGGCCGCGCCTTCGCCCGCGCGCTCTGGTCGATCTGGCTCGGACCGAACCCGCCGAACGAAGACCTGAAGGAGGGCCTCCTCGGGCTCGGGGACGACTGAGCGCCCCACCCCCGCGGCCGCCCGGCCGCGCGTTGACAGCGGGGCGATCGTCGGCTACCTTTCCGCGGATCCCGTGCGGCATCGAGCGCGCGGGACCGGTTCGAGACGGGTCGGGGCGTAGCGCAGCCTGGTAGCGCACTTGCTTCGGGAGCAAGGGGTCCCCGGTTCAAATCCGGGCGCCCCGACCAGCCGACATCTTGTCGTCCAGGAGATTGCGGCCTCCTCCGGGAGGCCGCTCCTTCGTTTCGCACCCCCGGCGGCCCGTTGCGGGGCGTTCCCGTCCGCGTCGCCTTCAGGGACCGCCGCTCGCCGAGAGCCAGCCGACCGCCAGGAAACCGCCGACCAGCAGGGCGACGAAGAGCAGCGTCAGCCACCCGAGCCAGCGGTCGATGAACGGCCGGATCCGCGGTCCGAAGACCCGGAGGAGACCGGCGACCAGGAAGAAACGGGCGCTGCGCGAGAGGGCCGACGCCAGGACGAAGACCGGGAAGTTGATCCGGGCGACCCCCGCGGCGATCGTGAAGACCTTGTAGGGGATCGGCGTGAAGCCGGCGGCGAAGACCACCCAGAAGTTCCAGCGCTCGTAGAGGCCGGCGACCCGGGCGTAGACGTCGGGGTCGAAACCCGGGATCCAGGCGTAGAAGAAGTCGTCGAGGGCCTCCCACGCCCCCCACCCGATCCCGTAGCCGAGGACCCCGCCGAGGACCGAGGCGACCGACGCGGCCAGCGCCGCCCGAACCCAGGTCCGCGGCCGGGCCAGGACGGCGGCGATGATCAGCACGTCCGGCGGCACCGGGAAGAAGCTCGCCTCGGCGAAGGCGACCAGCGCGATGGCGAGGATGCCTCCGGGCGAGGCCGCCCACTCGAGGAGTGCCTCGTAGAGCCCGCGCCACCAGCCGAGGAGCTTCTTCACGCCTCCCTCCCCCACCCCCCGGGCCCGCGCTGCCACCCGTACCTTCCGACCAGCGGCACGAAGCTGGCCGGGCCCGCGTCCTCCTCCCGCGTCCCGCCCCCCGGGAGGCGGGTGACGACGCGAAGGCGCTGCCCACCCTCCGCGAGTTCCACCGGGAGGACGAGACGCCCCCCGGGAGCAAGCTGATCGACCAGGGTCCGGGGGATCCGGGGACCCGCGGCCGTCGAGACGATCCCCGCCCAGGGCGCCTCCGCGGCCCAGCCGAAGGTCCCGTCGAAGTGCTTGACCGTCACCCCGAGGTACCCGAGCTCCCGCAGCCGGCGGGCCGCCTCCCGGGCGAGCCGGGCGTGGCGCTCGAGGCTGAAGACCCGGAGCCCCATCTCCGCGAGGACCGCCGCCTGGTACCCGGACCCGGTGCCGATCTCGAGGACCCGGCTCCCCGGCGGCGCCTCGAGCAGTTCGGCGAGCCGGGCGACGGTCCAGGGCATCGACATCGTCTGGCCCAGGCCGAGGGGGATCCGCTGGGCCCGGTACGCCCGTCCCCGGAACGATTCCGGCACGAACCGTTCCCGCGGAACGCGTGCCATCGCCAGGAGCACGCGCTCGTCCCGGATCCCCGCCGCCCGGAGATCGGCCACCATCCGGTCGCGGGCGGTGCGGGGAGTGGTCACCGGTCCTCCCCCACCGGCGTGGGACACGTCGCCAGCGCCCCGAGGCGCGCGAACGCCTCCCGGCAGGTCGCGTCGAGCTGGAGGGGAGTCACGGAGACGATCCCCTCCGCGACGGCGGCGTGGTCCGCGTCCCCGTCCGGCTCCCATCGGCTCCCGGCGAGACCGATCCACCAGTACTCCTTCCCCTTGGGGTCGGTGCGCCGGAGCAGCGCCGGGCGCGACGCCCGGCGTCCCTGGCGGGTCACGCGGCAGCGCTCGGCACCGGGGGGGACGTTCACGTTGAGGAACGTCCGGACGGGAAGGCGTCCCTCGAGGAGCACGCGGGCGAACCGCACCGCCCAGGCGGCCGCCTCCCGGTACGCCCGCTCGTCCGCCTCGAACGCGGTCGACACCGCGAGGGACGGAATGCCCAGCATGTGGCCCTCCCGCGCGCCGGCGACCGTGCCCGAGTAGACCACGTCGTCCCCCAGGTTGAAGCCGGGATTGATCCCCGAGACGACCAGGTCGGGCGGCTCGTCGAGGAGCCCGAGGACGACCAGGTCGACGCAGTCGGCCGGAGAACCGTCCACGGCGAACCGGTCCGGCGCCACCTCCTCGAGGCGGAGCGGCCGGCGGATCGTCAGCGCGTGCGCGATCCCGGACTGCTCCCGGTCCGGTGCCGCGACGATCACCCGCCCGGCGATCGTCCCCATCGCCTCGGCCAGGACCGCGAGGCCCGGGGCACGGATCCCGTCGTCGTTGGTGACCAGGATGGTGGCGGCGATCGGCTCCATGGCGGCTCCCGTGGGTGGCGGCGATCTTACCCGAACGGCGCCGCCGTTGGGGACCCGGGGGGCGCCCGCGCTCCGCGGGCGTCCGGCGCGGTCCGCTCGCGCCCGCGCTCCGCGCGGTCCCTGCCCGAAACACGTTGAACCCGCTCCCGGTCACCGTATCTTCGGGCGGGGAGGTCACGGCATCGGGCAAGCCGGGGCGACGCCACGCGCCGCCGGGGACGCCTCGCGGGAGGATCGCGTCACGATGTCCGAACTCGGTTACCGCCGACCGCGGCGGGGAGGCCTCGTCTCCCTGGTCGCGGCGCTCTTCGTCCTGATCACCGGCACGCCGGCCCGCGCGATCCCGCCGGGGACGACGGACACCGATCCCCTCGCCCGGCGCCTCGAGAACCTCCGCCGCGTCGAGCAGGTCCGCGCCCGCTGGCGCGGCACCCCGTCCGCGGTTCCCGGCGACGAGTTCCTCCGCGCGCGCGTCCTCGAGGACCTGCGGCGCGAGACCGCCCTCGCGGACCTTCGTGGCCGTCCCCTGGCCGGCGAGGAGGTCGCCGCGGAGTGGCGACGCATCGTCGCCTCCACGCGCGCACCCGCTCGCCTCGCCGCCCTGGTCGCGGCTCTCGGCAACGACCCCATCGCCGCTGCCGAGACCCTGGCCCGGCCGGCCGTCGCCGAGCGGCTGCTGCGCTCGGCGTGGCGCGCCCGCCTCGAGCGGGACACGCCCGCCCGAGGGGAGGCCGAGGAAATCCGCCGGGCACTGCTCGACGGGACGCTCGACCCGGAGGCCGAGCACCCGCGCCGCACCGTCCGGCGCTACCTGCCGCCCGGCGCGGGCGTCCGCCCGGACGCGGACCCCCGGGACCACCGGGTGGAGGACGAGGCGACCTGGAAGCGCCTGCGCGAACGGTGGGCCGATGCGGGTCGGCCGGGACCGCTCGTGCGCACCCCGGACGCCTGGGTGACCGAGGTCGTCCTCGCGGAAGACCCGGGGACCGGCGTGGTGACGGTGGCCCACTACGCGGTGCCCCGCCCGACGTTCGCCAGGTGGTGGGAGGAACGCTCGCCACGCACCGAGCCGGCGCCCGCCGACGCCCTCGTCGGCCCGGGCGACGATCTTCCACTCCCGTCCGCGGGGTCCCGTGCGGACGCCTCGGCGGGCTACGGGGACTGCGAGGAGGCGTGGGACGCCGGGTCCCTCGACGACCTGCCCGATCCCCGGGAAGGAGCCACCGCGGTCTGGACGGGATCCGAGGTGATCGTCTGGGGCGGCCGTGCCGGCGATGCCCTGGGAACCGGGAGCCGGTACGACCCGGCGACCGACACCTGGCGTTCCCTGCCGGAGGCCGGGGCGCCCTCGCCCCGGTCCTGGCACACGGCGGTCTGGACGGGATCCAGGATGATCGTGTGGGGGGGGCTCGACGGCGACCCGCTGGGGGACGGCGCGGCCTACGACCCCTCCACGGACTCCTGGTCTCCCCTTCCGACCGCCGGTGCGCCCTCGCCCCGGTGGCGACACACGGCGGTCTGGACCGGGTCCGAGATGATCGTCTGGGGAGGCGAGGACGATTCGTTCGAGGACGTCAACACCGGCGGCCGGTACGACCCCGCCGCCGGCACCTGGGCCCCCCTGCCGACGGCCGGCGCGCCGTCGGCGCGGAAGGCGCACACCGCGGTCTGGACCGGCTCGAAGATGGTGATCTGGGGCGGTGTCCACCTCGGGACCCGTCTCGCCACCGGCGGTGCCTTCGACCCCGCGAACGGCACCTGGTCCCCCGTCTCCACGGAGGGGGCGCCGGGCCCGCGCCAGGACCACACCGCCGTGTGGTCCGGCTCCGAGATGATCGTCTGGGGCGGGCACGACGGCGAGAGCTACCTGCGCACCGGCGGTCGGTACGACCCGGAAGCGGATGCCTGGAACCCGGTCACGACCAGCGGGGCCCCCTGGGCGCGGCGCTTCCACGCCGCGGCCTGGTCCGGGTCCGAGATGATCGTCTGGGGAGGCGAGGGTTCGAGCGGAGGCCTGCTCGGGAACGGCGCGGCCTACGACCCCGCCGGGAATCGCTGGCGGGGGATCTCCTCGGACGGCGCCCCGACGGCCCGGAAGTTCCATGCGTACGCGTGGACCGGGGACGAACTGTTCGTCTGGGGGGGGCAGTCCGACGACGGCCGGCTCGAGCAGACCGGCGGCCGCTACGACCCGGACGCGGATGCCTGGACCGGCACCTCGCTGGGGCAGGGCCCGGCGCGGCGCACCCGCCACACCGGGACCTGGACCGGCTCGGAGTGGATCGTCTGGGGTGGCGAGGACGAGACCGATCTCGGCGACGGGGCGGCCTGGGACCCGTCGACCGACACCTGGCGCACCCTGTCGGCGACGGGCGCTCCCTCTCCCCGCAAGGACGCGACGGCCACGTGGACCGGGAGCAGGCTGTTCGTCTGGGGCGGGCGTACCGGCGAGGACGACAAGCTGGGCGACGGTGCCCTCTACGACCCGGCCTCGGACACCTGGTCCCCCGTGGCCCAGGAGGGCGCTCCCACGCCGCGCTGGGGCCACACGGCCGTGTGGACCGGGTCCGTCGTCATCGTCTGGGGTGGCCGGGACACGAGCATCCCGACGAACACGGGCGGCCGGTACGACCCCGCCACCGACTCCTGGACCCCGACGACCGAGTCCTGGGCACCGAGCTTCCGTCGCTTCCACACCGCGGTCTGGACCGGCTCCGAGATGATCGTCTGGGGCGGCGAGGCAAACGTCTGGCGCGGCGACGGCAAGCGCTACGACCCGGAGGCGGACGCCTGGACCGCCATGTCCAGCGACGGCGCGCCCGCCCCGCGCTTCCACCACACCGCGGTCTGGACGGGTTCCGAGATGATCGTCTGGGGCGGTTACGGCGACCAGCAGTTCGGGGACGGGGCGCGCTACGACCCGGAAACCGACTCGTGGACGCCGGTCTCCGGCTCCGCCGCCCCCACCCCGCGCTACCACCACACGGCCGCGTGGAACGGGAGCCGGATGCTCGTCTGGGGAGGCCTCGGCAACGGGCCCACCGACACGGGCGCGCGGTACGACCCGGAAACCGATACCTGGACACCGATCACGAGAACGGAAGCCCCCTCCGCCCGGTACCTTCACCGGTCGGCCTGGGATGGTAGCCGGATGCTCGTATGGGGAGGACAGGGGGGCAGCACGCTCGCCTCCGGGTCCACATGGAAGCCGGGCAGCGGAACCGACGGGGACGGTGACGGCTTCGACGCGTGCGAGGACTGTGACGACCGGGACGAGGACGTCTACCCGGGTGCCCCGCAGCTCTGCGACGGCAAGAACGACGACTGCAACGACTCGTCCTGGCCGGACGTCCCGGCCGGCGAGGTGGACGACGACCACGACGGGTACGTGGAGTGCGACCCCTGGGAAGGGGATGACCCGTCGATCCAGGGCGGCGGTGACTGCAACGACGCGGACGGCGGCGTGCATCCCGGCGCCGACGAGGCGTGCAACGGGATCGACGACGACTGCGACGGCTCGGTGGACGAGGGACTCCCGCAGCACACCCACTGGCGGGACGCCGACGGCGACGGCTACGGCAACCCCGACGACTCCGTCACCGACTGCCACGAGGACCCC
>CAYQTA010000115.1:0-17090 GCA_964420365.1 uncultured Acidobacteriota bacterium
TCCGCCGCCTCGTGGACGCGGACCTTCTCGCCCCCGGGCGCCTCGGTCCAGAGCCTCTTCGCGTGCCGCTCCGTGTTGCGGGAGATGATCCCGGTCGCCGCCTCGAGGATGTTCGCCGTGGAGCGGTAGTTCTGCTCGAGCTTGACGACCTTCGCGTCCGGATAGTCGCGCTCGAACTCGAGGATGTTCCGGATGTCGGCGCCCCGGAAGGCGTAGATCGACTGGTCCTCGTCCCCGACGCAGCAGGGGTTGCGGTGCACCGCGGCGAGCGCCCGGATGAGCAGGTACTGGACGTGGTTGATGTCCTGGTACTCGTCGACCAGCAGGAAGCGGGTGCGGTTCGCGTACCGCTCGGCGATGGCCGGCTCGGCCCGGAAGAGCCGGATCACCCGGACGAGGAGGTCGTCGAAATCGACCGCCCCGGCCCGTCGCAGCCGGTCCTCGTAGGCCTCCCAGGCCCGGGCGAGCCAGCGCTCGTGGGGCAGCCGCGCCCGCTCGTGGAGGTCGGCCGGCTCGAGCAGGGAGATCTTCGCCCGGGAGATCCGGGCGAGCAGGTCGCGGGGCGTGAACGGCGGGTCGGAGGTGAACCCGAGGTCTTCCTTGAGAACGGCCCGCGCGATCGCCTGCTGGTCCGCCGTGTCGTAGACGACGAAGGTCGGCGGCAGCCCGGCGGCCGCCGCGTTCGCCCGGAGGACCCGGAGCCCCAGGGCGTGGAACGTGCCGAGGTATGCCCCGGCGATGTCGAACCCGAGCAGGCGCTCGGCCCGCTCCTTCATCTCGCCGGCCGCCTTGTTGGTGAAGGTGACGGCGACGATCTCCCGCGGATCGACCCCGAGGACGCCGACGAGCCAGGCGATCCGGTGGGTGATCACCCGGGTCTTCCCCGATCCCGCGCCGGCGAGGATCAGCAGGGGGCCCTCGCCGTGGGTGACGGCCTCCCGCTGGGGCGGGTTCAGGGCGGCGAGCAGTCGGTCCGGATCGATCATCCTCCCTCCGCGGCGGGCCTCCGCCGGCGGGGATTGTGCCACGGAAAGGGCGCCGGTTCCCCGGCGCCCTCCCGCGCGTCCTCCGGCCGTCCCGTCAGGGGGAGATCCCGCCCTTCCGGCTGCGGGTGCGGACCGAGTAGAAGAAGCACCGGCCCGCGGAAACGGGTTCCGTGTCGGTGTACTCGGAGACGTCCGTCGTCGCCAGCAGGTAGGGATCGAGCTCCGCCTGGGTACGGTCCCGGCCGACGTCCGCGGCCGAGGTCGAGCGGTAGACGTTGTAGCCGTCGACGTTGTACCCGGAGACGTCCTCCCAGTCGAGAAGGGAGGCGTCGGCGCCGTCCTTGTCGACGAGGAGGTGTTCCACCGGCGGTACGGCCCCGGTGTTCCGGTAGAGGCGGACCGTCCCCCGCACGACGTGGACCATGTCGAGGCTCGACGTGTTCGACCAGCAGACGTGCCAGTTCCCCTCCGCCGGCGGGACGAAGTCGATCGTCCGCCCGGGATCGTCGAGGACCAGGTCGTACGCGGTGAAGTGACTGCCGGCGACGAAGTCGTCCCACCCGTCGTCGTCGACCACGAAGCTCTCGAGGCCCCCGGCGTGCTCCTTCGCGTAGCGGATCCCGGTGGAGTAGCCGTTCCCGTGGACGATGCCCTCGGTCACGTCGAACTCGGCGACCAGCTTGAAGTCGTCCCAGTCCCCGGACGACGACTCGCCGGTGGCGTCGAGCCGGGGGACGACGTCCGGGAAGTCCGGCGGCGAGAAGTCGTACTCGGTGTCCGGCTGGGAGTTCTCGATCACCTGGCCCCAGCCGCTCTCCGGCCAGCGGTTGCCGCCGGGCGTCGTGACGATCACGTAGAAGTTCCGCTGGTCGCCGACGGTGAAGACCACCCGGCCGTCCTTGTCGGTGTGGTCGCGGGAGATCTCCATCACGATCGGGAAGGCGTCCCACTCGGAGCCCAGCTTGACCTCGGCGCCGTCGACCGGGTGATGGTTCGCGTCGTAGACGGTGACGACGAGGGTGGCCGTCGGGCCGTTGAGGGCGGTGAGCTCGGTCGTCCCCCAGCCGTCGCCTCGCCAGCTGTGGGTCGCGGCCAGCCTGCCGCCCCACCAGTTCTCGTAGCTGTAGTCGATCCGCGGGCCGACCGGCTCGAAGTTGACCCAGCGGTGCTCGAGCTCGTCCCAGAACGAGTTCCAGACGTGGTCGTTGGCGTGCGTCTCCGTGTTGACCATCGGGAGGAGCGCGGCCCGGGAGGCGGCCATCGTCAGGTCGCCCCACTCCCCGCAGTTCCCGTCGGCGTGGTAGTAGATCGTCACCGGCTGCACCGGCCGGCACCCGTCCTTGTCGCCGAACGGGCCGATCGACTGGCGCACCCAGTCGGAGACGAGGCCGAGGGCGCCGTTCTCGGGCCCGGTCGTGTCCTTGAGGTGGGCCCACATCACCGTCGCCTCGGCGAGCATGTCCTTGAGGACGGGGCAGTCCTCGTCGCGGGTCCCGTCCCAGTCGACGTCGCACTTGCCCCCGTACCTGTTGTCCGCCCCGTAGAAGAACCACCGGCGCCAGAACTTCCCGGTGGGCGGGTCCGCGGGCGTGCCGCCCGAGGAGCACTCGGTCGGATCGATGTACGTCGGGAACTCGTCGGACCCGCGGGGGTGCAGGATGTACCAGTAGTAGTACTCCCGCGGGTACTCCACGTCCTCGTAGACCGTGCCGTCCCGCTCGACGTCGTAGCGGACGGTCGTCCAGTAGTCGCCTCCCTCGGCCGCCGAGCCGTGGTCGACGACCTCGACGTAGGGAAGGTACGGGTCGACCTCGTAGGGGTAGGTCGCGCTGTCCTCGATCAACTGGTCGTTCCAGTCGCCCCCCTGGAGGTCGGTCGGCGAGACGTGGGCGACGAGGAACGCGGTCTCGTCGACGTACGGGTCCTCGGCGTCGAGGACGAGCTGGGCGAGGCGATCCTGGGTCGCCGCGTCGAGCCGGGCGAGCTGGTCCTCGAGCTCCTTCCGGAGCCACGCGGGGGCCCGGTCGACGGCCTGGCGAGCGCTCGAGGTCAGGGGATCGGCCGGCGTGTCGGGGACCAGGGACTCGCTCGCGCGGTCGAAGGTGACCCGGGCCCGGGCGCCCGGCTCGAGGCGCTCGAAGACCTCCTGCTCGTCGACCAGCTCCCACGCCGGGTCCTCGTCACGGGGGCCGTACGGCGCGAGCGAGCCGACGGTCCCCGTGGTGCGCGGGCGGGCGACGGTCCGCGACGTGGCGTCGACCGTCGGAAGGGGCAGGGGAACGTCCGCGGCCGCCCCGGTCGTCCCGCGTTCCCGGGGAGCGGGTGGAGCGGGCCCGGGGTCGGCGAGCCCCGATGCGAACGGGATCGCCAGGGCGAGGGCACAGAGGAAGATGCGGGCGGTGGCGGTGCGCACGAGCGACATGAAACGATCCTCCCCGCGGAACGAGACTCCGTGGTGCCAGGCAAGGTACGGGGAGAGCTCGGCTTAGACGAGAGCAAGTACGGGTTCGTCAGCCTCCCGAGAGGAAGCGGCGGGCGGCGAGACCGAGCGCGGCCGCCCCGGCGGCGAGCGGGAGGACGACGGCCGCGACCGCGAGGGCGGTGGGCCGGCCGAACGCCCCCGTGGTGGCGGCGATCTCGTCGAGGAGGATCCCCGCCGTGACGGCCGCGGCCAGCGCGACCAGGCCGATCGCCGGGCGCGCCGGGCGGGGTCCGAGCAGCCCCGCGGCGAACGCCCCGGCGAGGGCGGCACCCCCGAGGAGGCCGATCACCGGCGCCGGCCCCGCCAGGAGAAAGCCGTGGAACGCGGCGGCGAGCCCGCAGGCGGCGACGGTCCCCGCCGCCACCAGGGGGGCGGCGAGGAAGCGCTGGAGGGGATCCATCGGGCGGCGCGCCATGCACCGATCCTACCGCGGTCCGGGCCCGGCGCGGGCCTCGCGGCCGGACGAGCGGAGGGCGCGCCCGGAGCGTACCTTTCCGGGGTGAGCCCGGTACGCCGTTCCTCCTTCGCGGCCACGGCCCTCGCCCTGGCCGTGGCCCTCGTCCCCGGGGCGGGGTCGTCGACGCGTGCCGACTGCCTTCCGGGGGGAATCGCGCTGTCCCTCGAGAAGGGCCCGGGGGACGGGGAGGTCACGCTGCGCTGGACGGGGGGAGATCCTTCCTTCGACGTGTACCGCGCCGAGCAGCCCGAGGTCGTCGCGGCCCCGGAGAACCTGCTGGGCAGCACCGAGGGGCGCGAATGGACCGATGGCGCCTCGCCGGACCCGGTGGCGTACTACCTCGTCGAGTCGTCGTCCGATCTCCGGCAGCTCGGCTTCGCGAGCGAGGGACTCGACGGCAACTTCGACCTCGACCTCGGCGTGCCCGGCGGGACCCGCGGCGGGCGCCCGGGGGACTACGGCGCGTACTCCGTGGTGAACCCGGGGGCGGAGTCGTTCGTGCTGGTGCACGGTGAGCTCGGGTTCATCGACGCGGCGGCCCCGTGGTGCGTCGAGCACGTCCTGCGGATCAACGAGGTGCATCCCGGCTCGGACCCGGAGCTCGGCGAGCTGCGCTGGGTTCACGAGGTCCCGACGGTCACCCGGAGCGCGGACGACGGGCGATGGCACCTCTTCTTCATGACCTACCCGGAGAACGCGGACGGCGAACGCCTGTTCGAGTACGGCTGGCTCGGCCACAAGACGATGGCGAGCCTGCCGGGCCCCGCGGTCGAGCCGGATCCCGCCAGCCTGGACGCCCGGGAAGAGCGTCTCTTCGCGGGCCTCGCCTGGAACGACCGCCTGGCGGGGAGCACGGACGGGTGGGCCGAGGGGAATCCCCGGGACCCGGTTCCCGGCAACACCCGGTACGTCGCCTACGCCGAGCCTGCCGCGTGGTCGGAGGGTGGTCGGCTCTACCTGGCTCTCGTCGCGATCTTCTGCCCGGGCGACGACTGCCGGGGTGACGTGATCCTGCTGCGGAGCGACGACGGGGAGGACTGGGAGTTCCGGGGGACCCTCCTCGTGGCGGACGACGCGAAGGCCTGGAGCCCCCTCTACACCCACTTCACCGCCCCTGCCTTCTTCCGCGCCCCGGAGGACGGTTCCCTGCGTCTCCTCGTCTCCCCGACGAACGTCTTCGACACCTACCAGGGGCTCGTCGAGTTCGAGGTGGACGACCTCGACGCCGCCCGGCTCGTCCGCGACGAGGCGGGACGACCGGTGGCGCGGTTCGAGGTGCCCCCGGAAGGGCCGTTCGTCCACGCGGGCGCCGGGTGCCTGCACGGGATCCTGGGCCGGCGCGTCCTCGGAAAGCACTTTCCCGGGGAGCCGCGCCGCTTCCGCGTCTTCGTCTTCGATCCCCCGGCTCGCTGACGCGGCTCCGGGACTCGCAGAGGAGAAGGGCCCTCCCGGGGGAGGGCCCTTCGCTGGAACGGGAGCGCGGGTCGCGGGACGGCCCGTCCCCCCTGAAATGCGGTCGAAATGTCAGTGGACGACCTCGAGGGAGTCGCGGGCCATGCCGACCCAGAGAACCAGGTTGACCAGTCGCCGGAGCAGGTCCCCGGCCGGTTCGCCGGCCTCGAGGCGCTCCGCGTAGTCGGCGAGCCCCTCGTAGAGCACGATCTGCGAGCCGACCAGCAGGTCCTCCTCCTCGTCGGCGAAGACGCTGACGCGGAAGACCGGCAGGTCGTCGAAGGTGGCGAGCACGTAACCGCGGGGGGTGCGCCAGCCGATCATCAGGTGGAGCGCACCCGGCATCACGACCTCGAACTCGGGTTGCCCGAGCCGGGAGACCAGGAGATCGAGGGCCGCCTCGCGTCCCGCCGGCGCCTCGAGGACCAGCGAGGCCTCGACCAGGCGGGCCTCGTCCCGGCCCGTGCCCGCGTAGAACAGGTCGCCGTCGACGACGGTGATCCCCTCGGGGGCGGGAAGGGCACCCGGCCGGCCGGGCAGCGGGGCGAGGGCGTAGTGGACGTAGCGGGTCTCCCCGGCCGCGAGCCGCTCGGGGGCCCGCAGGCGGGCCACCGCCGCGGTCCGGCGGGGACTGGTTCCCAGCTCGAGGTGGAACAGGGCCAGCGGGTCCAGGGGGGCCTCGCGCACCTTCCGGGCGAGGGCGTGGAGGTCCGGCACCGCCAACCGGTGCCCGGTCGGCGTCGCGGCCGCGGAGGTCACGGCGAGGGGGGCGGCCGCGAGGAGACCCAGGAGGAGGATGCCGATACGGGCGGTCCGGTGGTGGATCACGGTTGGCTCGCTCTCGGGCTTGCCTCCCCGGCCATCGACAGCATCCCGAGTCGCCCGGCAAGGTACGGGGAAACCCCCGCCGTGCAACGTTCGATGCCGTTCGCGCCGCCCCGGCCCGGTGGCTCCCCCGGGGCCGACGGTCCAGAATAGGGCCGCTCCCCGCCCGGGGCGGCCCGCCCCCGGCGCCGGTTCCTGCAGCCAATGGAGGTTTCGACGATGGAGCGTATCTGCCGGGTCGCCGTCGCGGCCGCAGCCATCCTGTTCCTGGTCTTCCCGGTTCCCGGTTCGCTCGCGGCGGAGAAGGGAAGGGGGACGCACGAGGGGCCGGTCCTCTTCGCCACCGTGGTGGAGCAGAACGAGGTCCAGGCGTGGGACACCGGGGGGAAGCTCCTCGCCCGGATCCCCACCGGCGTCGGGCCCCGGGCCCTGGCGCTCTGGAAGGACTCCCTCGTCGTCGCCAACCGGGGACTCGATCGTGCCCCCGCCTCGAGCCTGACCGTCATCGACCCGGACCGGATGGTCCCGGTCAAGACGCGCTACATCTGCGAGAACTGCGCGCCCCGGGCCCTGGCCTTCGACGGGGAGGGGAACCTCTGGGTGACCGCCCAGGCGCACAGGGCGCTGCTCTTCCTGCCACCGCCCTGGGACGACCCCGCCGCCACGGTGCTCGTGTCCTGGGGCTGGCCGTGTGACCTCGCCTTCGCCGCCGACGGCCGCCGTCTCTTCGTCGGCTTCCGGGGGAGCGACGAGCTCGGCCTGGTCGACACCGTGGAGCGGCGGTCGGTCAGCATCCGGCTCGCGAACGTCCCCGAGCACGTCGCCCGGCGCCCCGGCACCGGCGAGGTCTGGGCGACGATCTCGCCCCGTGGTCGTCTCGCGATTCTCGTGCCGCGGAAGGACGCGCTGGACGCCACGGTGGAGCAGGTGAAGGCCGCCGTCTTCCCCCGCGGGATCGCCTTCTCGCCGGACGGGAAGTTCGCGTTCGTCGCCGCGGGGGGGCCGATGAAGATCCTGGTCTACGATGCCGACACGCGGAAGGTGGTCGGGGAGCTGCCCCTCGACGAGGAGCCGGAGGCGATCGCGGTCAGTCCGGACGGCAGGTACCTGGCCTTCTCCATCCCGCGCCGGAAGCAGGCCGGAATCGCGACCATCGGGAAGGACGGCGGCGTCGTCCTCCAGCACGTGATCGACGTCGGCGGCCGCGTCGGCGAGTTCCTCTGGCGCTGAGGGGCGACCCATGTGCGGCTTCATCGGGTTGATCGGCACGGACGCTCCCGTCCGGGAGGTCCACGACGGGCTGCTCGCGATCCAGCACCGTGGCCAGGACGCGGCCGGGATCGTCGCCTACGACGGCCGATTCCACCTCCGGAAGGGGGAGGGGATGGTCCGCGACGTCTTCACGCCGGAGGCGATGGCGAACGTGCGGGGAGAGGTCGCCCTCGGCCACGTGCGCTACCCGACCATCGGCTCCGGCGGCGCCGAGGACGCCCAGCCGTTCGTCGTCACGCACCCGTTCGGGATCGCGATGGCCCACAACGGGAACGTGGCGAACTACGACGCCCTGCGGGAGCAACTGCTGCGCCGGGCGCGGCGGCACCTGCTCTCGAAGTGCGACGTGGAGGTGATCCTGAACGTCTTCGCCGACAGCCTGGCCCGCCAGAGCGCGGGCGGCGAGTTCACGCCGGAGCTCTACCGGGCCGCCGTCGCCGAGGTCTACGCGGAGGTCAAGGGGGCCTATTCCGTCGTCGGCTTCGTCGCGGGGAAGGGCCTCTTCGCCTTCCGGGATCCCTACGGGATCAAGCCGATCTGCTACGGGAGGCGGGTGCGCTCCGACGGAAAGATCGTGCACGCCGTCGCGTCCGAGAGCGTCGTCCTCGAGATCCTCGGCTACGAGGTCGAGACGCGGCCGCGCCCGGGCGAGGCGCTCCTGGTCCTCGAGGACGGGA
Source organism: uncultured Acidobacteriota bacterium (assembly GCA_964420365.1). Classification (GTDB taxonomy): domain Bacteria; phylum Acidobacteriota; class Polarisedimenticolia; order J045; family J045; genus JAMOQA01. Next base: position 8,152 of record CAYQTA010000115.1, read on the forward strand.
CGGTCCACTGGGAGCAGGTCGTTCCGCCGAAGAGCCGGCCGTGCGTCTTCGAGTTCGTCTACTTCGCGCGCCCGGACAGCACGCTCGACGGCGTCTCCGTCTACCGGGCCCGGGAGCGCATGGGCGAGGCGCTGGCGCGGAAGGTCCGGCGGATGGGGATCACGGCCGACGCGATCGTTCCGGTTCCCGAGTCGTCCCGGGCGGCGGCCCTCGAGATGGCCCGCCGGCTCGGCTGGCCGTTCCGCGAGGCCCTGGTGAAGAACCGCTACATCGGCCGGACGTTCATCATGCCCGGGGACGCTACGCGCCAGCGCTCGGTCCGCCACAAGCTGAACGTGATCGCCGGCGAGGTGGCGGGGAAGGACATCCTTCTCGTCGACGACTCGATCGTGCGGGGGACGACGTCGCGCAAGATCGTCCGGATGCTCCGGGACGCCGGCGCGCGGAAGGTCTACCTCGCATCGACGGCGCCGCCGCTTCGCTATCCCTGCGTCTACGGGATCGACATGTCGACCCGGAAGGAGTTCATCGCCCGGGACCGCACGGAGGAGCAGGTCGCGGAGCTGCTCGGCGTCGATGCCGTGATCTACCAGGACCTGGAGGACCTGGTCGCGGCGGTCACGGCGGAGTCGCCCCTCGCCCTCGAGGACACCTGCCATGCCTGCTTCTCCGGGATCTACCCGACGGGCGACATCGGCCAGGAGGAGCTGGACGCCCTCGAGAAGGAGCGGGAGGAGGTCCACGGGGGCCAGGGGGCCTGACCCGGGGGCGGCACGCCCCTTGCTCGAAGTCCTCGCGAGACGTCTCCCCGGGGCCGGGGCCGGGGCCGGGGAGAGTGGTTCCTTCCGGGACGATCGCGCCGGCCGCGGTGTTCCGGGACGGGACAGCAAGGGCCCCGAACGATGTTTCCTTCCCTCCCTGCTCCCCGCTCCGCCGGAGAACCGGCGCTGCCCCGCCTGGGGGCGGCCCTGGCCGACTCGCTCGCCGCGGTCCGGGTCGCCCTCGAGCTTCTCGGCGGCGCCGACTCGCGACCCTCGCCGGAGGTGATCGCCCTCGCCCGGAGAGCCTCCCGGAAGGCGGAGATCTACCGCGAACTGCTGGCCGCCCTGGCGCGCGCCCACTCCCTGCCCCTTCCGGGGGGTGCCTCGGAGGCGTGCGCCGTGCTGCGGCGGGCCCTTTCCGGGAGCGGGAGAGACGACCGGGACGCCGGGACGCGGGTCGCCTGTCCCGGGGGGGACCTGCTTCCCGTCGCGCTGCCGGTAGCGGTTCTCCGGCCGCTCTTCCTGGCGTGGTGGCGGGGAACCCGCGCGGTCCTGCGCGAGCCCGGGCCGATCGTCCTCGCGGCGGTTCCCGGGGCGGTCGAGGTCCGATGCCGGGGCCGTTTCGCGGTCTCACGGGAGCACCTGGAGGTCGCCTGCGGGGCGCGCGACGTGGACCGTCTCGCCGCGGTTCCCCTTCCCCCGGATGCCTGGTTTCTCGCCGTCGCCGGGGTCCTGGCGCGCCGCTCGGGGGGCGAGGTGCGGACGGCGGAGAGCGGACCGGTCCTGGCCCTTCCCCCGTACCCGTCCCCCTGAGCGGCCCGTCCGTCACCGTTCGGGAGGGTTCGACGCCGGCCGGTCCCGGACCTATGTTGCCCGGGGGAAGGGGTGCAGGGCCCGGGGACCGCCGCGCGGCGGGAATGCCCCGGGGGAGGGAGACGCGATGCACCGACTGCTCGAGGAAGCGCGTCGCGCCCTCGCGGCAGGCGACCCGGGCCGGGCGGTTCGCCTGGCGGGGCGGGCCCTCGCGGAGGGGGCGCCCCCCCCGGCGGCCCACCGGGTCACCGCCGAGGCCCTGGCCGACGTGCTGCGCCGCACCGGCCTGCTCGGGGTCGGCCTGCGCCCCGGCCGGGTCGACGCGGCCGACCTGGCCTCGGGACCGGCCGGGGACACGGTCCGCGACCTGGTGGAAGCGCTCCAGCGTTCCCTCTCGGCCCTGGCCGGGCTCGGGGAGGGCGCCGGGCTCCGGGCCCTGCACGAGCTGGCCGAGACCGTGATGCGACCGCGGGTCCTCGTGGCCCCGGAGGGCCCGCCCGCCGCTTCGCGCATCGTCGTGTCGATGCTCTGCTGCGAGCGGCCCGGTCTCCTGGCCCGTACCCTCGCCGACCTCCGCCGGCTGGAGATGCCGCCCGCGGACGTCGTCTGCCTCGACGATGCCAGCCGGGATCCCCGGGTGAGGGAACTGCTGGTGGGCGTGGACCCCGGTCCCCACCGGGTCCACGTCCTGCGGAACGAGGGGTTCACCTCCCGGTCGCCGGCGGTCGGAACCAACTCCATCCTCCGCTACGTGGAGGAGCGACTCGGCGGGTTCGAGTGGCTGATGATCGTCGACTCGGACGTCGCCCTGGCCCCCGACGCCTGGGTCGCCTCGCTCGCGACCTGGCGGGCCCTCGCCGGCCACGAGTTCCCGGAGGGACGGGTCGGGCTCGTCACCGGGTTCCACTCGGAGAAGGCGCACCCGGCCCTCCGGGTCGTGGAGATCGATGGCGTGCGCGCGCGGATCAAGGAGTCGGTCGGCGCGTGTCACCTGGTGATCCCGCGGCAGACGTACGTCCGGGCCCTCGGGCCGATGGACCACCTGCAGGACTGGGGATGGTGCCAGCGTCTCCGCGCCCACGGGCTCTTCCCCGCGGCGACCGTGCCCAGCCGGGTGCAGCACCTCGGGGAGGAGAGCCTCCTCTGGCACGCCCGGGTCGACGTCGCGGAGGACTACCCGGGGACGGTGCCCGGGGCGGAGCGGATCGCCGGATGATCGCCGCGGTCCAGCTCGAGCGCCTGGGGGACGTGGCCCAGTCCCTGCCCGCGCTCCGGCTCCTGGCCGAGGTGGACCGGGTCGTCCTCGTCGTGCAGGAGCGCTACGTGCCCCTCGCGTGCCGGATCATGCCGAGCCGCGTGGCCGTCGCCGGGGTCGCGCGGGAAGCCCTCGCGCCCCTTCTCGCCGCCGCGCACGCCGGGCGCCCGGGGCGCGAGGAACTCCGCCGACGGGGAGAGGAACTGGCGGGCCTCCTCGGCATCGGTCGCCCGGAACTCGTCGTCGACCTGACCTGGCACGCCGCGGGCGCGGCCCTGGCCGGTGCGCTGGCCGGCCCCGAGCGGGTCGTCGGCCCGGTGCTCGCGCCAGGGGGGGAGATCCTCTTCCGGGGCTTCTGGGCCACCTGGCCCCTGGCCGCCGTGGACACCCGGCCCCGGGGACGGGTGCCGATGACGAGGGTGCGGTACCTCCTGGCCGCGGAGGCACTGGCCCACGCGGGACTCCCGGTCCCGTCGCCCGCGCCGCTGCCCCGGGCGGGCGACCCCGGGGGGCCGGTGGCGCTGGCGCCCGGGGCGGGAGACGCCGCCCGCCGCTGGCCGGTCGAGCGCTGGGGTGCCCTCGCCGCGCACCTGGCCCGGCGGGGCCGGGGCGTCCTCGTGCTCGGGTCCGCGGAGGACCGGGCCGCGGCGGAGGAGATCGTCACCATCGCCGGCGGGGGCCCGGTCCGGTCCCTGTGCGGGGAGGTTTCCCTCGAGGAGCTGCCGGCCGTCGTTGCCGGGAGCGCGGTCCTCGTCGCTGCCGACACCGGCCCGCTCCACCTGGCCTCGGTCCTCGGCGTGCCGGTCGTGGGTCTCTTCGGCGCGGGCGCCCACGCGGGAGACACGGGTCCGGGGAGCACCGGGGACGCGGTGATCCAGGCGCTGCCCGCCGCGCGGGGACCGATGGAGGAGATCCCCGTGGAGGCGGTCCGGGCCGCGGTCGACGCCCTGCTCGGGGATGCCCGGTGGCGGCCGGCGCCCGGCGAGCGGGAGGCGTTCCTGACCCTCCGGGCGCGGGAGGCCATCCCCGGCGACGGTGTCGGGGGATGCGAGTTCCGGCCGCCGGACCGGCCGGGGGTCGGGCCATCGACCGTCGCCCGGGCGCTGCTCGCCGCCTTCGCGGCGGTTCCCCGGCACCCGGGGGACCCGGCGCGGGTTCTCGGGCGCCTCCATGACGAGGAACCAGCGACGGCGGCCCGTCTCGAGGAGATCCTCGGCGAGGCCGCCCGCGTCGCGGAGGAGGCCGAGAGGCTCCTCCGGGGGGCGCTCCTCGACCTGCGTGCCGGCCGGGCGGGGGGCCTGCCGGAGCGGTTGCGCCGCCTCGGGGAGCGGCTGCGGGACGTGGAGCGGGTGCTCGGGGGCGAGCCCGCCCTCGCGCCCGTGGGCCGCATGCTCCCCCTGCTCCTCGACCAGGTACCCCCGACCGGTCCCGCGGCCACCCTCGCCGCCCACGAGCAGATCGTTCGCCGCCTGGCCGACGCCCTGGCCGCGGCGGTCGCGCCCGTTTCCGCCTGAGCCGGGGAGGTACCCGGGAGAAAAGGGCCCCGCGGCGTTCCGCGGGGCCCGGTGGTCGTCGGGGAGGAGGAAAGAAGTCGGGGGACGGTGGTGGTCTCGTCAGTTCGCGGCCGGGGCTTCCTGCTGCCCGGAGGGAAGCGGCTCGAGCGTCAGCGGGTCGCGCAGCGGGAGGTGCGTCACCCTGCCGCCGAAGAAGTCCTTCATCGAGGCTCGTCCCTCGGGGTCACCCTTCTCGATCTCGGACCACTTGCCGACGACGAGGAAGACGACCTTGTCCGGGTGGAGGTATTCCCTTGCCACCTCGAGGACCTTCTTCGCGTCGACCTTCTTGACGTTCTCGCGCCACGTCTTCCAGTAGCCGTGGGGACGGCCGATGAACTCGTCCTCCGCGAAGAGGGAGGCGCGCCTGGCCGCCGACTCGAAGCGGCGCGGGAAGGTCTCGATCATCGAGTTCTTCGCGGTGGTCAGCTCCTCGTCGCTCACCTTCTCGCGGCGGATCCGCTCCACCTCCTCGAGGGCGATCTTGCCGGCGAGGGCGACCGTCGGGTTCTTCGACTGGTACACGATGGCGAACGTTCCGGGCCACCAGGTGCCGATGCCGAAGTACGAGGCCGCGTGGTAGGCGAGCCCCTCGTCGGATCGGACGCGCTTCGTGATCCGCGACGTGAAGCCGCCGCCGCCGAGGATCTCGTTCATCACCCGGAGGGCGAACTGGTTCGGGTCCTTCCAGGTCGTCCCGAGGTGGCCGATCCGGACCTTCCCCTGGGGGATGTCCTTCTCGACGTGGTAGAGGCCCGGCACCGGCTCGTGCTTCGGGGGGGCCGGAGGCCAGGGGACGTCCGGCCCGTCGGACGCCCAGCCGGCGAACCGCTTCTCGAGGGCCGCGAGGATCTCGTCGGTCTTCACGTCCCCGGAGATCGCCAGCATCATGTTCTTCGGCTGCCAGTACTTCCGGTGGAAATCGACCAGGTCGTCACGGGAGATCGCGTCGATCGTCGCCTTCGTCGAGTAGCGCGTCGAGTAGTGGTCCCGGCCGTAGATCAGCCAGGAGAACTCGCGCCGCAGGATGTCGTCGGCGTCGTCGTTCCGCTGCTTCATCGCCTCGATGAGGTTCCCCTTCTCGATCTCGAAGCGGTCCTCCTGGAAACGGGGGTACCGCATCATGTCGAAGAAGAGGTCGAGCGACTGGTCGAGCACGGGCGTGATGCAGTTGAGCGAGGCGCCGCCCCGGGTGGAGCCGATCCAGGACGAGATCGAGGCGGCGAGGAAATCCGCGCGCTGGTCGAACGCGTCGGCGTCGAGATCGCCGGCGCCGCCCTCGCGCATCATCGTGCCGGTCAGCCCCGCGAGGCCGGCCTTCTCCGGCGGCTCGAGGAACTCGCCGACCCGGACGAGCGCCTGGACGTTGACGAGGGGCAGGGTGTGGTCCTCGACGACGTAGACGACGACGCCGTTCGAGAGGACGTGGCGGTACCGGTTCCCGTCCGGCACGTCGAACTTCAGCTTGCCGAACTTCAGCTTGCTCGGGTGGTCGGGAATCCCGTGGCCGGTGGCGAGCGCCGGCAGGGCGCCGCACGCGAGCAGGGCCACCGTCAGCAGCAGGAGCGCGCGCTTCATCACTCACCTCCCTTCGCCGGGGTCGCGGCCTTGCCGCTCTCGGCAGCCCCCTCCTTCGAGAGCGCGTCGAGGCGCGCCCGGATCTCCCGTTCCATCAGGTCGAACGCCTTCCTGAACTGGGGCGGGACCTGGGCCTTCTGCTGGCCCATCCGCTCGAGGGCCTGCTGGAGGCGCTCCCGGTCCGTGGACTTCCGGATCTCCTTGACCTGGTTCCAGAGCGCCTGCCTCGCCTGGGGCGGCAGGTCGGCCAGCTCCGGCGGGATCTCCTCGGCCTTCGTGCCGGCCTTGCGGTAGTAGAGCCCGACGGTGCGGTTCTCCTTGGTCAGGTACTTCTTCGCCACGCGCTTGACGTCGTCGGCGGTGACCGCGAGGGTCTTCTCCGCCCAGTCGTTGATGTAGGTCCAGTCACCGAGCCCGTCGTAGTAGAGGAGCTGGAGCATCAGGAAGAACGGGTTCTGGAGCCGCCGGTACGCGCCGGCGGTGATCTGGTTCTTCACCTTCTGGAGCTCCTCGTCCGGGATCGGCTCCTCGATGATCTTCCGCAGTTCCTCGTACCATGCCTGCTCGAGCTGCTCGGGCGTGGCGTCCCCCTTCGCCTCGGCGCCGAAGGAGAAGTAGCCGGCCCACTTCTGGGAGTTCTGCATCGCGTAGGCGCTGGTCGCGATCCCCTGGTCGAGGACGAGGGAGCGGTACAGGCGTCCCGACCGGCCGTTCAGCAGGTTGGCCAGGACCTCGAGGGCGTAGGAGTCCTTGTGGCGGAACGGGACCGTGTGGTAGCGGACCTCCACCTGGGGCTGGCAGTCGCACTCGGCGACCATCCGCTTCTCGGCGAGCTGGGGCATCTCGAGGGTGACGACGTCGGGCGTCTCCTTCGTGCTGCGCGGGATCCGTCCGAAGTACTTCTTCGCCAGCCGCTTCACCTCGGCCGGGTCGAAGTTGCCGACGATCGCGGCGGTCAGGTTGTTCGGCCGGTAGAAGGTCTCGAAGTAGTCGTCCGCATCCTTCTTGCTGATGACGACCAGGTCGGAAGGCCACCCGATCACCGGCCAGTGGTACGGGTGGGACTGCCAGAACATCGCCTCGAACAGCTCGTCGAACTTCCCGGTCGGCGTCGACTCGGTGCGCAGCCGCCGCTCCTCGTGGACGACGTCCCGCTCCGAGTAGAACTCGCGGAAGACCGGCTCGTAGAGCCGGTCCGACTCCATCCAGAACCACAGCTCCAGCTTGTTCGCCGGGAGCGTGATGAAGTAGACCGTCATGTCCTGGTTGGTGAAGGCGTTCATCCCCGAGCCGCCGGCCTTCGTGTAGACCTGGTCGAACTCGTCCTTGACCATGTTGGCCCGCTGCTCGTTGACGAGCTGCTGGAACTTCTTCTTGAGCTCGACCAGCTCGGGCGGGAAGTTCTTCGGATCGTACGGGTCGTCGATCTCGCCGCGGCGGTACTTCGCCCGCAGCTCCCGGTAGATCTTCCGGATCTTCTCCTGGATCTTCTCCTGCTCGTCGATGATCCGGAGGTCCTTCTCGATGTCCTTCGTCCCGATCCTCTTCGTGCCCTTGAACATCATGTGCTCGAGGAGGTGGGTGAGGCCGGTGATCCCCTCGCGCTCGTTGGACGAGCCGACGTGGGCCACCCAGCCGGCGGACACGGTGGTGACGTCCGGCTTCTGGACGAGCAGGAACTTCATCCCGTTGTCGAGGGTGAACACCTCGACCGGGACCTTGGCGATCTTCTCGCCCGCGAGGGCGGCGCCGGGGACGACCCAGGCGACCACCGCAAGCAGCGCGGCGAGCACGGGAAGGATGCGCTTCGGTTCGGTCTTCATCGGGACTCCTCTGCGGCCCCGGGGGCCGTGGGGGAAGGAACGCCGCCGGGCGGGCGCGGACGGCACGGGAACCGGCCCGGCGGCGGCAGGATACCCCCGCCCCGCCGGCCATGCCGAGCGTCCACCGTCCCCTCCCGCCGACCGGTCGGGCCCGCGCGCCGACCGGTCCCCGGGCGCCCCGCCAAGCGGTCGCGTCCGAGCCGTCACGGAGCCTCGTGAGCCCCGCGTGCACCGTGCGCGCCGTGCATGGCGGGGCCATGCGCGGGATGCATGGCCGGGAGGCCCCTTCCCGCATGGCGCCCCGATGCGCCGCGCGCATGGAAGATGCGTCCATAAGTCCTTGGAAAACCGCCGGTTCCGCGTGTCGGCCCGGTCTTTCGGCGGCCGGCTGGTCGGCGCCACGGACACCTCCCGGGGCGACCGGCGCAACGGCGAGGTGGGAAAAACGTAGGAAACGACCAGTGACGGAGATTTTCCCGCGCGGCTCGTCGGCAACCATGTGACCATATGGTCACCAGTTGTCGTCGATGGAGAAGTCGTGGCGTACGAGAAGCGATTCGATGGGCATCACGGAGCCTTCTGAGGAAGCCATGATCGCCGGGATCAGGTGTCGGAAGTGTGGCGAGGTCGTATCCGTCTGGGCGGTCGTCCGGCAGCCCCGGCTTCATGCTCGGTGCCCGCACTGTGGCGAGCCGCTGGGATGCGGAGGAACCATCGAGTACCTGTTGTCGGTCCTCGCCTTCTGGTTTCTCCTGTTTCTGGACCGGGGGTGGTGGGGGGTGGTTCATGCCTTCGTGCTGGCGTTGATCCTGACGATCCTGTGGCTGGAGTACTGCGTGTTGCGGGACCGGGGGCAGCGGACCCGGTGAGCGGGGTCATGGGCCGGGTTGCGGCCGGCACGAAATGTCGGCAAGGCCCCGACGCCGCGGCGGGCTTGATCGGGGGGAATACAATGTCATCGACGAGCGACGGAAGGGCACCGGGCTGGTACAAGAACCAGCCTGTCGCCGATATTCCCTGCTTCGCTGTTGGCGTGCCCGTATCGGTGCTGATCCTGCCGCACTACCTTGCGATCGAGCCGGGAACCCGGTGGTGGGCGACGTGGAAGTCATGGGCACTCCTTGCGGAGTGGTTCGTCGTGTGCATGAGCATCGGA